>JAEUGY010000092.1 GCA_016794625.1 Opitutaceae bacterium | reverse complement strand
TCGCCCGCTTCACCCTCCACGGACTCAGAATACCCAACAGCATCCCATAATGCGCCGCCACTGCCTGTTCTGCTTCGTGTTCTGTCACACCCGTCTAAACTAAGCTTTTTGCATCCCTGCCACTAGAAAACCGGAAGAACCTCCCTGTTCGCGATCCCAATTGCTGCGAGGCCTCCACCGCGTCACTCTGTCTAACATCAGGGACCCGATTTCCTTGGATTGAAACTTTTCGGAAATCGGGCGGGGACATCTAGCCATCAACAAGGTCGAGATTTTCGGCTCTAGACTGCACCCCGCAACTTGCTTTATGCACGCGGCGGCTGTGAATCTATAGTCGAACCTTTCTCAGCCATCTGACGGGTATCGATTTGCATCTTGCCGGTCGCGTAGCTTTGTCTCGTCACATGAGGCGTATCTATGAGTTAGGCCGGGCATGGCTAGCGTCGATGTCGGCTCAGCCTGCACCATGGATGTTGTGTGTCGTACTGGCCGTTGCGTGCTGTTCATGTCAAACGTCAGGCGGTCCCCTGCCACAGCGTTTTCTCGCGGCAAATGGCAAGGTGGCACTGAACTTCGACAAGACGGGCGGCGTGACGTTCCTATTGAATGACGGTTCAGAAATTGAGTATCATTTAGGCACCTGGACCCGCTCGGGCAAATCCATTGTTTGCGCTATACAGGGCGAACGTGTTAGCTTTAAGGCGGATCGAACGCGAGATGGCAAAGTGAGTCTACACCTGGCAGAGAAATCGGTCTTGAGTGAAATAGGGCGAGGGATTTTTGACACTTTATATATCGAAGTGAACCCGTGAATCGTAGACGTCGCTGCAGGAATTCGACCGAAGCGACCAGCTCCTTTTCCTTCAGCTCGGACGATCGAAACACCCAGCGATACCAAGCGGCATCCGGACTACGACAAGCTCATTCGCTTTTCGCGATCTCGGTCGCCGTGGTCCTCGCCCGCGTCACTCGGTCAAGAGTCAAGACCTGACGTCTTTGGCTTGGATCTCCACCACACCCCCGCTGTTGTAGGCGGCCTCGTTGAGGCCGCGACGGGACCCTCGGTCCCGCCTGTGTCGTTCGCTTTCTGCCAGCGACGCCATCCCAGCGGCCTCAGCGAGGCCGCCTACAACGGGAGGCCTCTCTGTTGGGGGTGGGGAGCTGGGATTTGCGGGTTGAGTCCTGGTGTCGGCGGGGGGAGGCTCGCGTGGGTTCGACGCGCTGCAACCGTCCGTTCGTTCGACTGCTTTTACTTCCATGCCCGATTCTTCCTCTGCCGGCCGTCTTCGCTTCGATGTCACGTTTCCCCAGCGCGCCCCGGCGGAGCCGGTGGAGGACGCGCCGGCGCTGCGCTTGGTGGTGATCGGGGACTTCTCCGGTGCGTCAGGGGGCGAACCGGTCGCGCGTCGGGTCGATATCGATACGCTCGATGCCGTGTTCTCCTCCTGGCAGGCCTCCTTGATCACTTCGGACGCACCCCCGCTGGCGCTGCGGACCTTGGAGGATTTTCATCCAGACTCCCTGCTCGAGCGGCACCCGGTCCTGGCCGCGCGCATGGCGCTGCGGGCCCGTCTGCAAGCCCCGGCCACCGCTGCGGCCGCCCTCGCGGAACTGCGTTTTGAGGCGGAGGGCGCGGCCCGTCTCCCTTCGGATCCGGGCGCCACCGCCGCGGCCGAGTCGCCGGGTGACACGCTCTCGCGGCTGCTCGGCGGCGCAGTCGCCAAACCCGCCGCCGCTCCCCGCTCGCCGCCGCGCTCCGATCCGGAAGCCCGCGTGGAGCGCTTGATGCGCGAGGTCACGGCCGGCTCGGTTTCAGCGGCGTCGTCACCCGAAGCCCGCGAGGCCTTGGTCCAACTGGAAGCCGACCTCACCCGCCGCCTGCGCGGTATCCTGCAGGATCCGCGCGTTCAAGCGCTCGAGGCCGCCTGGCGGAGTCTGGACCGACTGGTCCGCGAGGCGGACGATTCGGTCCGTCTACACGTGATCAACGCTTCCCCGCTCGAGCTCGCGGCCGATCTCGACCGCTCGCCTCCACCTCTCGCCTCCGCGCTGGGGCGTCGCCTGGAGCCGCTCGCCCCCAGCCTGATCGTGGTCCTGCACACCTTCGACGCCTCGTCGCTGCCGAGCCTCTCGGCCTACGCCCGGCTCGCCGCCGCCTTGCGCACCGCCCTGGTCGCAGGAGGCTCGCCTCACCTGGTCGGTTGCGCGTCGTTCGCGCGACAACCGCATGTCTGGGACTGGACCGCACCGTCGGGGGCGGACGCCGAGGCGTTCGCCGCCTTTCGCCGGACCTCCGAAGCCGGTCACATCGGTCTGGCCCTGCCCCGCTTCCTCCTACGGCAACCCTATGGTGCGGGCAGCGATCCGGTCTCCCACCTCGCGTTCGAGGAAATCGATCCCGCCGCGCCGGAACCCGCCTTGCTCTGGGGAAATTCAGCCGTGCTCTGCGCCCACCTGCTCCTGCTCGCGGCCCAGCAGGAGGAACCCCTCGACGGCATTTCCGGCGGCCAGGTCGACGGATTGCCATTGTATCGGATCACGCAGGACGGTGAGGCCGGGGTCGTCCCGCCGGCCGAGGCCTGGCTGTCGGAACGCGACGCCGACGCGATCCTCCGGCACGGACTCATCCCGGTCCTCTCGGTGCGCGGCAGCGACACCGTGCTCCTGCCCTCCCTCCGCTCCCTCGCCGAACCAGCCACCGCCCTCCCCTTCCGCCAGGATTGAATCGCATCAGGACGGGGCGCCCCTGGAGTGCGCCGCCTACAACAGATCTTTCAGATCTTTCGCTCTTCACTCTTCGAACTTCCCGCCCGCGGGGCGGGTCCCCGCCTCGGTGGACTGTCTTTTGATTGCGACGCTCATCCCAGCGGCCTCAGCGAGGCCACCTCCAACAGGCCTTTCAGATCTTTCACTCTTCGCACTTCGCACTTCACCGCTCCGCGGTGCAGGCACGGCCGCAAGGGCCGGCCCTACAATCGGACGGGGGAACGTCGAACGCTGAACGCTTAACTCCCAACGCTGAAGTGGTTCAGATTTTCAGATCTTTCGCACTTCACGCTTCGCCCTTCGAACTTCACCGCTCCGCGGTGCCGGCGTGGCCGCGAGGGCCAGCCCTACAATCGGACGGGGGAACGTCGAACGCTGAACGCTTAACTCCCAACGCGGAAGTGGTTCGGAATTTCAGATCTTTCACTCTTCACGCTTCGCCCTTCGCACTTCACCGCTCCGCGGTGCAAGCACGGCCGCGAGGGCCGGCCCTACAATCGGACGGGGGAACGTCGTACACTGAACGCTTAACTCCGAACGCGGAAGTGGTTCAGAATTTCAGATCTTTCACTCTTCACGCTTCGCCCTTCGAACTTCACCGCATCGCGGTGCAGGCGTGGCCGCGAGGGCCGGCCCTACAATCGGACGGGGGAACGTCGAACGCTGAACGCTCAACTCCCAACGCGGAAGTGGTTCAGAATTTCAGATCTTTCACTCTTCACTCTTCGCCCTTCGAACTTCACCGCATCGCGGTGCCGGCGTGGCCGCGAGGGCCAGCCCTACAATCGGACGGGGGAACGTCGAACGCTGAACGCTTAACTCCGAACGCGGAAGTGGTTCGGTTTCGCACTTCACTCTTCGCCCTTCGCACTTCACCGCTCCGCGGTGCAAGCACGGCCGCGAGGGCCGGCCCTACAATGACCCGGAGCCGTTTCCTCACGTTGACGCTGATGGGTCGGCGGCGGGCAACGTGTCCATCGATATGACAGGTGAGCCACGCTTTTCCGGCGGCGGGTTCGCTGGCATCCTGCCCGCACCCACATCGAACCGCTCCACGCATGCACCCATCCTTCTTTCCTCGTTCCCTTGTTCTCACGTTCACCCTCGCCGCGGGGGTGCTCACCGCTCTGACACCCGGTCACGCCGCTGGCGTCACGGGGCTGGCGGGCACCACCGCCCCGGCGCTGCCGACCAGCCGTAGTGTGCTCGAACTGCCTCCTTCCAAGGGCAACGCCCGCAATAGCGAAGGCTCGTTCGTGACTCTCAAGGATGGACGCATTCTGTTCGTTTACAGCCACTTTGTGGGTGACGCGTACGATGACCATGCCAAGGCGGTGCTGGCGGCGCGCATCTCGACGGACAACGGCGACACCTGGAGTGGCGACACCGTCATCGCCACCCCCGGCGAGGACAAGGCCATGAACGTCATGAGCGTGTCCCTCCTGCGGCTAGGCAACGGAGACATCGGCCTGTTCTACTGCCTGCGCAACAGCTGGCACGACCTCCGCATGCAACTGCGCCGGTCGTCGGACGAAGGGCGCACGTGGTCGGATCCCGTGATGTGCATGCACGCCTCGGAATACTACGTCGTGAACAATGACCGCGTGATCCGGCTGTCCTCGGGCCGGCTGCTCATCCCGGCCGCGTGGCACCGCAAGATCACGGACGCCAACGTGCCGGAGTCCCTCGACTGGCGCGCCATCGCCACGTTCTTCCTGTCGGACGACGACGGCCGCACCTGGCGGGAGTCCTCCATGGCCTGCACCCTGCCCAGCCCGCACACGCGCGCGGGACTGCAGGAGCCCGGGGTCACCGAAATGGCCAACGGCGTCCTCTGGGGCTACGCCCGCACCGACCTCGGCCGCCAGTGGGAGTTTTTCTCCAGCGACGGCGGCGAAACCTGGACCACCCCGCAGCCCTCCCGCTTCAGTTCACCGGTGTCCCCGCTCTCCATGAAGCGGCTCCCCGGATCGAACCAGCTGCTCGCCGTTTGGAATCCGATTCCCAACTACCAAACCCGTCCGCTGGAAAAGCCGTCCGGCGACCGCACGCCGCTGGTGGGCGCGATTGGAGTCGGGATCACGGATGCCACCTGGGGGCCGACGTTCCTCGTCGATCGCAACGATGTCGACCATGAGGGCTACTGCTACACCGCCATCCACTTCACGGGCAAATCCGTCCTGCTCGCCTACTGCGCGGGCGGCAAGGCCGACACTCACCGCCTGAATCGGCTGCGCATCCGCAAGATCGATCTCTCCGCGTTCACCGCCTTCGCCCCCAAGGCAAAGTAGCCGTCGTCGTTGGAGCTGGCCTCGCTGAGGCCGGGGACTTCCGCTCTGCCTCTATCTTCACGCCCCGCTGATTCCCCGCGGGCTCGACGAGCCCACCTCCATCGATCCAGCCCCGTTGGAGCTGGCCTCGCTGAGGCCCGGGGACTCGTGGTGGTGACTCCCTAGCGTTCGCTCCCTCCACACACCCTGCCCGCGTCGGTTTCTCTCGCGTCCGGTCGCGCCTTTCGCCTCGCTGGCGCAAAGGCTCCCCTGTGAACGGTTATTTCAACACCGGCGACTGGCTGATCATTCTTTCCTACCTGGGCGGCATCATCGCCCTGGGCGTCTGGTTCGGAAAGGACCAGCGCACGACCCGCGACTACTTCCTCGGCAGTCGTAACATTCCTTGGTGGGGCATCGGTTTCTCCATCATCGCGGCGGAAACCAGCGCCCTGACGATCATCGGGGTGCCGGCCATCGCCTATGGGAGCAACATGCTCTTCATTCAGATGATCATCGGGTACGTCATCGCCCGGATCATTCTGGCGGTGGTGATGGTGCCCCACTACCTCAAGGGTGAAATCTACTCGCCCTACCAGCTGCTGGAACAGCACCTGGGCAAGGGTCCGCGTCACTTGGCCGGCGCCTTCTTCCTCTTTCTCGAAACGATGGCGGCGGGGGTGCGGGTGTTTGTCGCCTGCATTCCGATCCGGCTCATGCTGGGCGAACAAATCTGCAGCCTGGGCGGCCTGGTCGATCCGATCCTCGGGGCGATCCTGCTCTTTGTCGGCCTCTCGCTGCTCTACACCTATATTGGCGGGGTCAAGGCGGTGATCTGGACGGATGCGGTCCAGTTCGGTCTCTTCCTCGCCGGCGGGATTTTCGCGCTGCTCTACATCCCGACTTTGATCGACGGGGGCTGGGCGGTGGCCATGGAGCGGGCCGCGGAGGCCGGCAAGCTGGCCTGGTTGAACACCGAGTTCACGCTATCGGCTCCGTTCAACCTCTGGATGGGCATCATCGGCGGCACGGTCATGGTGCTCTCCACCCACGGGGCCGAGCAACTCATCGTGCAGCGGGTCCTCGCCTGCAGCAGCGTGCGCGAGGGGCGGAAGGCACTGGCCCTGAGTGCGGTGCTGATCTTTCCGCTGTTCCTCATTTTCCTGCTGGTCGGGGTGCTGCTCTGGGTGTTCTACCAGTCGCATCCCTTTCAAATCGCGCTGCCCGAGAGTCGGCCGGGCATCAAGTCGGTCGACTTCATTTTCCCCATCTTTATGGTCACGGAGGTTCCGCACCTGCTGAAGGGGTTCCTCATTGTGGCCATCCTCGCGGCCGCCATGTCCTCCATCAGCTCGGCCATCACGTCGCTCTCCTCGGTTTCCACCATGGATTTCATCAAGCCGTGGATGAAGACGCGCGACGACGAGTTCTTCCTCCGCTTCAGCAAGGGCTCGACGATCTTCTGGGCGGCCGCGCTGGTCGGGGTGGCGTGGTTGACCCGCGAAGTGCAGTTTGTGCTCAACGCCGCCTTCTCCCTGCGCGGCCTGACCAGCGGCGCCCTGCTCGGGGGCATGATCCTCGCCCTCTTCGGCCGCGGGGTGGGGGCGCGGGCCGCCATGGTCGGCATGACCTCCTCGGTCATCGTCATGAACCTGATCTTCTGGCCGCCCAACATCGCCTTTCTCCGGGAGCCGTGGCTGCGGTTCTTCGGCGGTGAGGTCTTCTGGCCTTGGTTCACCCTCATCGGCACACTGGTCACCCTGGTCGGCGCGTGGTTGACCCGAAAGCTCCTGCCCGACCCGCCTTCCGCCGGTTCGACCCCGCGGTAGCCCGTTGGAGGTGGCCTCGCCGAGGCCGCGCCGGCACCGCGGGCGGCGACGTAGAGAAACAACGTGGCTGAGACCGCCGCGGTGAGCGTAGGATCGATGGAGGGCGTCGCTCCGTCGACGCCGGTTGCGCGTGGCGTTCACCCAGAGCGCACGGCCGCAGGGTTGCGGGGTTCGTCCCCCGGCACCGACGGAGCGGTGCCCTCCAAGAGCTACCCCTGCAGGTGCCCGATGGAGGTGGCCTCGCCGAGGCCGCGCCGGCACCGCGGGCGGCGACGTAGAGAAACAACGTGGCTGAGACCACCGCGGTGAGCGTAGGATCGATGGAGGGCGTCGCTCCGTCGACGCCGGTTGCGCGTAGCGTTCACCCAGAGCGCACGGCCGCAGGGTTGCGGGGTTCGTTCCCCGGCACCGACGGAGCGGTGCCCTCCAAGAGCTACCCCTGCAGGTGCCCGATGGAGGTGGCCTCGTTGAGGCCACCTCCATCGGAAGATCTTTGCCTTCACTGCACTACCGGCCGCATCAGCCTTGCACTTGAGTTCGGTTTGCCTTGAGTCCAGCGCGTCCGACGCATGGAACCCGAACACAACGCGCGCCCTCTGCCCCCGGAGTCTCCGCCTTCTAGTCCGTCGGAACCGGCCCCGACGGCGTCGGACGGCAGCCCGGCGGACCCCTCCTCCGCGTCGGCCCCCGAGGTCCCGGGCATGCCCACCCCAGGCCCCGAAGCTCCTCCCGCCGTCGCGGCACCGCCTCCCCCCGAGCCGCCCGTGCTGCCGGCCGCTCCGGTGCGGCATCCGGTCCAGTTTCACGGGGACGCCCAGGAGTACTTTCGTATCTGGATCGTCAACACGCTGCTCACGCTGCTGACGGCCGGGCTGTTCCTGGCCTGGGCCAAGGTGCGCAAGCGACGCTACCTGCGGGGCTGCACCGAGATCATGGGGCACCGCTTCGACTACCGGGCCCAGCCGTCGCGCATCCTGGTCGGCAATCTCATCGTCCTGGTCTTTTTCCTCGGCTACACGCTGTTCGGCGTCGTCTATCCGCCCATCCGCTACGGGGTCATGCTCGTCTTCGTGCTCATGCTGCCGTGGATCGTGGTGCGTTCGTTGAGTTTCAACGCCTACAACACGGTTTACCGGGGCATGCGGTTCCGCTTCAACCCGTC
>JAEUGY010000090.1 GCA_016794625.1 Opitutaceae bacterium | reverse complement strand
GCGGGGTCGGCGACCCCACCTCCAACGGACGAGGACACACCATCCCGCCGAACACTTCAGCGTTAAAAATTCAGCGTTCGGCGTTCAGCGTTCCCCCCCTCCGTTGGAGGCGGCCTCGCCGAGGCCGCGACGGGACCTCCGGTCCCGCCCTCCGTCATCCGAATGGTTCACGCGACGCAAATTCCCGCGGGGTCGGCGACCCCACCTCCAACGGACGAGGACACACCATCCCGCCGAATACTTCAGCGTTAAAAATTCAGCGTTCGGCGTTCAGCGTTCCCCCCTCCGTGGGAGGCGGCCTCGCTGAGGCCGCGACGGGACCCTCGGTCCCGCTCTCTCCGTCATCCGAATGGTTCACGCGACGCAATCCCGCGGGGTCGGCGACCCCACCTCCAACGGACGAGGACACACCATCCCGCCGAACACTTCAGCGTTAAAAATTCAGCGTTCGGCGTTCAGCGTTCCCCCCCCTCCGTTGGAGGCGGCCTCGCCGAGGCCGCGACGGGACCCTCGGTCCCGCCCTCTCCGTCCGCCTCCTCCGCCTTACCCTTTCCTCACCTTAAGCCGCAAAACAAAATCCAGCACACGGCGCGGCAGCAGCCAGCGCGCAAACAAAAACAGGCGCGCGTGCATGGGCACCGCATAATGTGCACCGGGCCGGCGCGCGAGCAGCGCCTTTTCGACCACGCGCGCGACGTTGTCCGGTGTGCCCGCCCAGCTGCGCAGCTTCGTCTGATCGTTCTGCGCGTTTTCCACGTACGGCGCATACGGACCGAAATCAGCGACCGTCTCGGCGGCATTGGCCTGGGCTGCGTCGGCAAACTCCGTGGAAATAAACCCGGGCCGGATCATGACCACCTGCACGCCAAACGGTGCGAGCTCGGCCCGCAGGCCGTCCGTGATGCCTTCGAGCGCGTGTTTCGTGGAATCATACACGGCGGTCAGCGGCCGGGCGATCCGTCCCGCAACCGAACCAATGTTGATGATCCGTCCGTGTCCCTGCGCACGCAGGTGGGGCGCCACCTTTTGCGAGAGCGCCACGACCGCGAACACATTGACCTCATAATTGCGCCGCAACGCGTCCATCGGCACCAGCTCGAGCGGTCCGCGTTGACCGTACCCGGCGTTGTTGATCAACGCATCGATCCGGCCGAACCGCTTCAGCGTGATCGCCACCAACGCTTCGCGCTCGGCCGCCACCGTGACGTCGGCCGGCACCTGCATCACCCGCTCCCGCGATGGATCCAGTTCGCGCGCCAGCGCCTCCAACCGGTCAGCCCGGCGGGCGGTCAAAACGAGCGTGGCCCCTGCCTGCGCGAGACGGCGGGCTGTGGCCTCGCCGATACCCGACGACGCACCGGTGATCATAATAACCTTTCCGGAAAGCGCGCTCATGGGTGCGAAATGAGTCAGGATGCGCCCCGTTGGGCGAGCGCAAAGCCGCATCCAAGCAGTTCCTTGGGAATGGGATTGAGCCGAAACCGGGACCGTGCCACGTCCAATCCATCATGCGCCGCATCCTGCTCCTGAGCCTGCTCCTGCTGTCGGGCCGGTTGGAGGCCGATGTCGCCCTGTCGGCCCTTTTCCAAGACCATCTGGTCCTCCAACGCGGCCGGCCGGTGCCAATCTGGGGTCGGGCCGCGCCCGGGGAGGGGGTCACCGTGCGTTTCGGTCGCCAGGAGGTGTCCACCACGGCCACCGCCGACGGTCGCTGGCTGGTGCGCCTCGACGCAATGGAGGCCAGCAGCACCCCGGCTCCGCTGGTGGTCACCGGTAAAACCACGGTGACGGTCAACGATGTGGTCGTTGGCGAAGTCTGGCTCTGCTCCGGGCAGTCCAACATGGAATGGCCGGTCAGCCTCTCGGACCGGGCCGACGCGGAAATCGCCGCGGCGAAGTTTCCCCTCATCCGGCAATTCCGCGTCGCGCGGGCGGTGGCGGACGCGCCGACCGAGGCCCTGGAGGGGGCGTGGACGACGGCCACGCCGGACCAGGTCGGCGGTTTCACGGCCGTCGGCTACTTCTTCGCCCGTCACTTGCACCGCAAACTCGGCGTGCCCATCGGGCTGATCCATAGCTCGTGGGGAGGCACGCCCATCGAGGCATGGATGAGCCCCGCCGCGCTCGCCAGCGACCCGGCGTTTGCGGTGGTCCGGGAGCGCTGGCAGGCCGCGCTCGCCGAGTATCCGTCGCGGCAGGCCGCCTACGAAAAGGACCTGGCGGCCTGGACCGCCGAGGCCGAGGCCGCCAAGGCCGCCGGCAAACCCCATCTCCGGCGCAAACCCGCGCCGCCGCCCGGCCCGGCGCATCCGTCCACGCCGGCGGGACTCTACCACGGCATGATCCACCCCCTGCTGCCCGTCGCCCTCCGCGGCGCGCTGTGGTACCAGGGCGAAAGCAACGCCGGTCGCGCCGCCGAGTACCAGGCCCTGTTTCCCGCGCTGATCACCCATTGGCGCGCCCACTTCGGCCAGGGGGACTTCCCCTTTTACTGGGTCCAGCTCGCCAACTACAAGGCCGGCCCGCCCAACGACCTTTCCTGGCCGCTCCTGCGCGAGGCCCAGGGCCGCGCCCTCGCGCTGCCCGCGACCGGCCAGGCGGTGGCGATCGACATCGGCGACCCCGACGACATCCATCCGCGCAACAAACAGGAGGTCGGACGCCGCCTCGCCCTCCTCGCCATGGTCCGGACGTATGGGTTCACCGGTGACGACTCCGGTCCCGTCTTCGCCGGCGCCACGCGCGAGCGTTCCGCCCTGCGCGTGCGCTTCGAGCACGCCTGGACCGGCCTGATCGCGCGCGACAAACCCCTCCAGTCCTTCGAAGTGGCCGGCGACGACCGCGTCTTCTATCCCGCCACCGCCGCGATCGAAGGCGACACCCTGCTCGTCCGCGCCCCCGAGGTGCGGGCGCCGGTGGCGGTGCGTTACGCCTGGCGGAGCGCCCCCGAGGCCAACCTCACCAACGGCGCCGGGCTGCCGGCCGCGCCCTTCCGCAGCGACACCTGGTGAGCCCCGCCGCGGGCGCTACGGGGACTCCGGCGCGAGCCACACCTCGTTGAAGGGATGTACGTCGAGGGACGTCGGATACACCCCTTGCACGCGCGGATGGACCAGGCTGACGCTGGAATACACGTACAGCGGCAGCACCGGCGACTCCCGGGCGAGCATCTCCTCCAGCCGTCCGTAGAGGGCGTGCCGCGCCGGGACGGCCAGGCTCTGCCGGGCCTCCACCACCAGCGCGTCAAACGCCTTGTTGGACCAGCCCGTGCGGTTGTTGCCGCTGTCGGTCGTCATGAGGTCGAGGAACGTCATCGGGTCCGCATAGTCGCCCACCCAGGCGCTCCAGGAGACGTCGAAACTAAGGGTGTTGAGCGAGTCGATGTAGACTTTCCACTCCTGGTTGAGCAGCCGGGCGTCGATGCCGAGCCCCTTGCGCCACATCTGCTGGATCGCCTCCATGATGATGCGCCCGTTGTCCGAGGTCGGGTAGAGCGCCTCGATCGGCGGCAGGCCGCGTCCCTCCGGAAACCCCGCCTCGGCCAGCAGCTTCTTCGCCTCCGCCAGATCGTCGGCGAAACCGACCGGCGGCGTGAAACCCGCGGTGCCCGGCGGCGTGAGGGACCGCGCGGGAAACTTGGTGCCGCGCAGCACGTTCCGGCAGAGCGATTCCCGGTCGATCGCGAGGGCGAGCGCGCGCCGCACCCGCGGGTCGGCGAGGTGGGGACGTTTCGTATTCACTCGCACATACGCGGTGGCGAGGAACGGCTCGACCCTGAGCGCCGCCGGGTTTTCCGTACGGTAGGTGTCGATCTTGCTCAGCGGCACCTGCCGGGCGATGTGCAGCTGGCCGGTGCGGAACATGCGCTCCTCCGTGTCGGCGTTGTCGGTCGCGTAGAGATGGACCTCGTCCAGCTTGACCGCGGCGCGATTCCAGTACGTGGGACTGCGGGCGACGATCACCTTCTGGTTCTGCCGCCACTCCTTCAGCACGAACGGCCCGTTGCCGACATGATTTTCCGGCCGGGTCCAGGCCGTGCCCTTGCGCGCCAGCCCGCCGAATTTTTCCACCACGTGCAACGGCACGGGATACCAGCTCGTGTGCAGCAGCAGGTTGAGAAAGTAGCTCGTCGGATGGTCCAGCGTGATCCGCACCGTGCGCGCATCGGGCGCCTGGAAACCCGTGGCGCCGAAGTCGGTCAGCCGGCCCTTGTGGTAGGCCTCCGCGCCCGCCACCACGTAGAGATTGTACGCATACTCGGCGGCGAGGGCCGGGGTGAGCATGCGCTTCCAGGAGTCGACAAAGTCCCGCGACGTGATCGCGCGGCCGTCCGACCATACCGCG
Source organism: Opitutaceae bacterium (assembly GCA_016794625.1). Classification (GTDB taxonomy): domain Bacteria; phylum Verrucomicrobiota; class Verrucomicrobiia; order Opitutales; family Opitutaceae; genus UBA6669. The sequence goes on along the minus strand of JAEUGY010000090.1, from coordinate 3,335 downwards.
TCGGCGCGCAGGTGAAACGTGTACGTCAGCCCGTCCGCCGAGACTTCCCAGCGCTCCGCCACCCCCGGGCGCGGGTCCAGCGTCTTCGGATCCGGAATGATCAGCCCCTCGATCAGCGTGCGGATGACGTCCGACTCCGGCCGGCCGGTGACCGTCTGCGGATCAAGGTCGGCGGGCTCCGTCGAATTGCCCACGTGGAGCACCTGCAGCGAACCGGACGGGGCGGATGGTTTGCAGCCGGACAGTGCGGACAGCACGGCAAGGGCCGCGGCCGCCGCGAGCAGCAGAAAAGAGGAACGGGTTCGATGGTTCATGGGGAGAGACAGACCGTGGGATGAAGGAGGGTGGGGGAGAAGGTGGAGTGGAAAAGGTGATACCAGGAGGTGATGTCGAGACGGACCGACCGTTCGACGGCCAACCGGGTGAAAACGTTCAGCGCGGGAACGGCACGAAGGACGGGACCCGGGCTAGAGACCGACCAGCGAGCCATTGCGCTTGATCCAGGCCTCCGCCGAGCGCCACTCCGGGCAGACCTCCCCGACCCGGGCCCAGAAACGGTCCGAGTGGTTCATCTCCCGCAGGTGCATGAGCTCATGATAGATGATGTAGTCGCGGACAAACTCCGGAGTCTGCACCAGCCGCCAGTTGAGCGAAATGACCCCGCCGCTCGAACAGGAGCCCCAGCGCGAACGCTGGTTGCGCACCATGACCTGCTTCACCTCAACCCCCGTCACCGCGGACAGCTCCCAGGCGCGGGCCGGCAGCTCCACCTTGGCCCGACGCAGAAAGTGCGACTCCAACGTCGGGCGCAGATCGCCATCGAACCGGGACACCCGGAACACATCGGCGGCCAGACACACCGCCGGACGTTCCCCGCCCGCCGCGATGCGGATTTCCGTCATCACCCCGCGCCAGAGCACATGCGTGCCCGGCACCCAGACCTCGGCGGGTTTGGGGCGACGCTGCTGCCGCTGCCGGGCCCGTTCCAGCCAGTCCTGCTGGGCCTCCAGAAATCGCCGCGCCTCCCGCTCGCTCCCCCGCACGGGGATGGTGACCAAGGCGACGCCGTCGCGACGCAGCGTCAACCGGTAGTTTGTGGCGCGCAGACTCCGTTCGAACACCACCTCCGGCGGCCGCGGGCCGGAAGGGACCACCGACATCGGATGGTTGCCTGGGGTGGAGTGGGGACGACCGGGTGCGCTGACGGAGGCGACGTCGGGGCGCGAAGGAGAGAAAAAGTCGAGCAGGTCCTGCTGTTCCTCGCGTTGCATCACGGCCGATTACAATTGCACCAATTCCCAACGGCGCAAGGCGCCGCCCTGCACGGTGATCCAGGCAAAACTGCGGATGGAGGCGCGAGGGAAGGCGATGCACCCCGGATTCAGCCAGCGCACCCGAGCCGTGTCGATGTCGTCGCGCGGCACATGCGTGTGCCCATGCAGCAGCACATGGATCCCCGGAGGGGCGACGCGCGGAGGAATGTGGATCAGATGAAAGATGATACCTTCCCGCGTCAGCGTCAGATGAAGCGGCCATTGTTGATGGAAATCATTGTTTCCACGCACAATGCACAACGGCGGACCCAGGTTTTGAAATTCGATCAGGGTCGTTGGGTCGCAGACGTCGCCCAGATGCCAGATTTCATCCGCTCCGCTCAACCGCGCCGGCAAGTCGGGCGGGTAGCGGTCATGGGTGTCGGCGATCACCGCGATGCGCATGTCCCACGCTGGGGTGGAGGTTGCGGGGGAGGCGAAACAAAAAAGGTGGGAGACGATCCCGACGGGGGGCGAATGTGAACCGGAACCAAAACACCAGGTTCGAGCGCAGCAAGGAACCCACGCCTGGCCTGGGGCTTACAAACGTCGGCCCCTATGCCCTTGTCACGCCCCAGATGACCACCAAGTTTGCATCTGAGCAGGGTTTGCGATGGTCGGTTCCAGCGCGCGACGCAGCGTCCCGCCCCAGCAAAACACCGACCCCGCCCCCCTGCTCCCTCACCACCACCCACCCCTTCCGAGGCGCCCCCAAGCACCCCGATGGCGGCAGCATGCCTGCCGAAGGCAGGCGTGCCTTGAGCTCGTCGAAAGGCATGCCTGACGGCCAGCCCTTTCCGGGGCTGGAAGTGCGAAGTTCGAAGCGTGAAGTTCAAAATCAGACATGACGGGCCACCCGTCTTCTCTGTCCATTGTAGGGCCGGCCCTCGCGGCCGCGCCTCCCAGCCCCTGCCGGGGCTGGAAGTGCGAAGTTCAAAGAGCAAAGTTCGAAATCAATGCCCCCCGTAGAGGAACGCGGAACGCGTTTCTTCATCCGATGGCCCGCGCCCGCTGCGTGCCCAGAGGTCCGCGATCAGCGCTCAGCCAGGATTCGAACGTAAAGGAACGCGGAACGCGTTTCTTCATCCGAAAAATGCCCCCCTCGGGTCCCCCGTTGTAGGCGGCCTCGCCGAGGCCGCGACGGGACCCCTGGTCCCGCCTCCGTCCTCCATATTCTTCACGCGACGCCAATCCCCGCGGGGTCGTCGACCCCACCTCCAACGGACGCACCCGATCCATCCGAACACTTCAGCGTTAAAAATTAAGGCTCTTCGTAGATTATTGTGGGTGAACGAGGGAAGTGTCTGAATGGGCGAAATGAAGAGAGAAACAGACCGGAAGGTACTTGGAGTTTTTCGAACGCTGCTGGGTTTGCCGGAGCCGTGGAGGATGCTGGCGGTCGAAATCAAGGAGGAGGAAAAGCTAGTGGAGATTGAGGTGGAGTGGCCGGAGGCGGCGAGAGTGGCGTGTCCGGAATGCCAGCGAGCGTGCGGAATCTATGACCACCAGGGGATGAGGTGGTGGAGGCATTTGGACACGATGGGACACACGACGAGGCTGTGCTGCCGAGTGCCGCGGAGCGAATGCCCGGAACATGGGGTGAAGACGGTGACCGTGCCGTGGGCCGCAGCGGGCTCAAGATTCACCATGGAGTTCGAAGCGGCGTCGGTGCGTCTGCTGTTGATCGCGCAGAGCCAGAGTGCCGCCGCCGGGCATCTCGGGCTGAACTGGCATCAGGTACATGGGATTCAAGCCGCGGCGGTAGGCCGCGGGCTGCAACGACGTGACACGGAGCAAATCAGCCGGGTGGGACTCGATGAAAAGAGTTTTGGCCGTGGCCACCATTATGGGACTGTGCTCACCGATCTGGATCACAGGCGGGTGCTGGAGGTGGTGGAGCATCGCGAGCAAGCCTCGGCGGAAAAAGCCTTGGATAGTTTGCCTGCTGAACAGCGCGCTCGGCTCAAAGTCGTGGCCTTGGACATGTGGCCGGCCTTCATGAACGCGGCGAGGTCGAAGGCC
>JAEUGY010000025.1 GCA_016794625.1 Opitutaceae bacterium | reverse complement strand
GAGAAAGAAGAAGGGGATGCATGGGCTTGAGAACCGAGTCATCGACCTTAATCACCTCGCTCACAATAGCGAAGGATTACCCGGGCATTCGCCCAGTTACGAGCTAACGCAGCCCAGGCAACCGCCTTGGACCGAATATAGAACCAGGAAACGGGCGCTGCTGACCCGTGAACGCGAGAGCCGGCCCGGTTTGCGGGGGCAGCGGCGGACGGTTCGTGGCAGGAGGTGCGCACGGTGGCGAAACCGACCGCCTGAGCCCGGGGGCCGGGCTTCCCAAAATAGGCCAAACGGCCTCCCCCTCAGCCCTTGCCGATTGAGGGAGTTCTCTTCTTTTTCTCCCCATGCGAATTTCCTCTCCTTGTCGCCGACGGCTCCTGATGGCGCTCCTCGGGGCCTCCCTCAGTCCTTGGGTCAGCGCCGCACCGACCCCGCCGCCCGGCCCGCCCGCGCCCGGCGCCGCCGATGTCATCAGCGCCCTCATCCCGAAGCGGGAGACGGGCACGCCGGAGTTCCTCAAGGCCCATCCGACCTACGACGGCCGGGGGGTGGTCATCGCCATCTTCGACACCGGGGTCGATCCGACTGCGGCCGGTTTGCAGACCACTTCGACGGGCGAACCCAAGGTGATCGAGGTCATTGACGCGACCGGCGCCGGGGATGTCGACCTCGCCGCCCCCCTGAAGCCGGGCAGCGACGGCAAACTGGCGGGCCGTTCCGGTCGCTCCCTCACCTTGCCTTCCGGGCTGACCAACCCGAGCGGAGAGTACCGCTTGGGGCTCAAGGCGGCCCGCGACCTGTTCGGGGGAGAAGTCATGGATCGGGTCCGTGACGCCCGTCGGCGCGCCTGGGACCAGGAGAAACGCGACCTCGTCGCCGAACGGTTGCGCACCCGTGAGGCCGACGAGAAGGCCAAACGCCGCCCCTCGGCCACCAAACCCGAGGCGGATCTGACCCTCGCTGAACGCGATGCCCTCGCCCGCGAGACCCAGCTCGACGCCCTGATCGAGGGCTTCGATCCCCTCGACCCGGAGCCTCATTTTGACTGCGTGGTCTGGAACGACGGCCAGGGCTGGCGCGTCCTGATCGACACCGATGAGGACGGCGACCTCGGCGACGAAACCGTGCTCCGCCCATACGGCGTCGCGCGCGAGACCGGGCTCTTCGCGGGCCAGACCGGCAGCCGCTTCGCCGTGCAGGTGTACGACGAAGGACGCCTGCTCTCCATCGTGACCGTCATTGGTTCGCACGGCACCCATGTCGCCGGCATCGCCTCGGCCCACTTCCCCGGCGAACCCGCGCGCAACGGCGTCGCCCCGGGAGCCCAGATTGTTTCCGTGAAGATCGGCGACACCCGCATGGGCGGTTCGGCCGACGGCACCGCCTACCTGCGCGCCCTCGCCGCCTGCGTGCAGTACAAGGTCGACCTCATGAACATGAGCTTCGGCGGTCCGAGTGAGTATCAGGATGGCAACGACACAGGCAACCGTTTCGTCCGCCGGCTGGTCCAGGACTACGGGGTCACCGCCTTTATCTCCGTCGGCAACAGCGGTCCGGCCCTCTCCACCATCGGCTCCCCGGGCAATACGCCGGAGGTGATCGGGGTCGGCGCCTACGTTTCCAAGGAAATGGCCTCCGCCCTCTACGCCGCCCCGGCCGGCAGCGCCGAAACCACCTACGGGTTCACCTCGCGCGGGCCGACCAAGGCCGGTGGTCTGGGGGTCGACATCCTCGGACCGGGCGGCGCCATCGCCCCGGTCGCCTTCGACAGCCTGTCACGCACGCAGTTAATGAATGGCACGTCCATGTCGTCGCCGTCGCTCGCCGGCGTCGGCGCACTGCTCGTCAGCGGGGCCAAACAGGCCGGCCTGAAGACGTCGCCCGCCCGGATCAAGGCGGCGCTCAAGAACACCGCCCGTCCGGTCGAAGGCGTTGAGCCGTGGGCCCAAGGGCCGGGGCTGGCCCAGGTCGGGCCGGCCTTTGAGCACCTGCGCGCCCATCAGGGAATCGGGGCGTTCGATGTCCATTTTAAAGTCGAGACCAACGACAACACCCTCGCCAAGGGCGACGGTCTCTACTGGCGCGAAGGCCGCTCCCCGGGGCGGCAGGAGGCGCGTTTCACGGTCGCCCCGCAGTTCCTCGAGTCCGTCCCGTTGGAAGCCCGCCAGGCGTTTGAGGACAGTCTCATCCTTGAGTCCTCCGCCCCCTGGGTCGAAGTCCCGCGTTTTCTGAATGTCGCCAACGGCTCGCGACCGTTCAGCATCTGGGTCACCGTACCCGCGTCGGGTCCGGCCGGCTCCGCCCACTTCGCCGAGGTCCGCGCCGTCTCCGCCCGCCAGCCGGGCGCGGGGCCGGTCTTCCGGATCCCGATCACGGTGATCAGCCCGCTGGTCGGGCAGCCCGCTGTCCGGCCCGTGGAAGCCTTCAAGGTCAGCCTCAACGCCGGCGGCATTGTGCGCGCGTTTCACCAGGCGCCTGCCGACGCTTCGCACCTGCGGTTGCGGGTGCGCCGCGACCGCGACGATCAGGTGGCCCGCACCTACGCCTTCCGCGCCCAAAGCCTCGCCAGCCATGAGCCCTTCACCCGGGGTCAGTTCTCGCAAGCCTTGCGCCTCGATCCCGGCGAACAGCAGGAGTTCCTCGTGCCGGTGCTGCCGGGCCGGACGGTCGAGCTGATCTGGCACCAGCAGTGGAACAGCGCCGGAGCCTCGCGCTTGGAAGGTGAATTTTCATGGATCGGCGTGACCAGCTCCACCGATACCGTGGTCATCACCGACAACCAGAAGTACGGCGACTGGGTGCTGCGCAGCGTCTATGAGGCGCTTCCCGTTGAAGTGACCGGCAAGTTAACCGAGGCCGTGCTGCTGTTCGCCCCGATCGAGTCACGCACACTGCCGGGCGACGAACGCGACGTGTTGCCGCCCTCGCCGCGCGACACCGGTCCGGTCCGGCAGCCGGTGGTGCGCCAGAAATTCGAGTTCAAGGTCGAAACCGCCTTCAAGGCCAAGCTCGGCGAACCGCGGCTGTCGCTCGTCTTTGACGAGCTCCTCGGCGGAGTCACCCGGATTGTACACGACTCCGGTCGCGTGCTCTGGAACGGCGGCCGTCGCGGCATGGCCGAAATTGAATTCCCCAAAGGCACGATCACCGCTTACCGCGATCTCCGTGCCATCGATACGGCCGACGCACAACGGCAGGCGTCGCAGCCTCTTGTCCTGCGTCGCTCCCTGCCCCCCTCCGCCACGCTCGGCGTCTATCCGGACGCCCGTGCTGCCGCCAAGGGCAAGCGGGAAGCAAAGGTCACGCTGCTGCCGGGACGCGACCACGACCTCTATTTTGAAGAACCCGCCGCCGCCGTCTTCAAGGACCTCACCCCCGCTCCCGCCTGGTTTGTGGGCGAACTGGAAGTGACCGTCGAAAAGCAAACCCTGCTGAAGCAGCCGTTGGTCTATCACCGCGGCGTCGTATCCGCCGAAGCCAAGCGCCCCGCGGGCGAACCCGCGAAACCGAAGCGGACGCCGCTCGAGGACGCCCGCGAAGAGCTCTACCAAAGGCAACTCACCTTGGTGCGTTCGCTCCGGGAAAAGAAGGATGCCGACTCCATCGCCGCGCACGCCGCACTGCTCGATGAACTTCGCGCATCGGGCCGCAAGGATCCCGCCCTCGCCTACGAGGCCATCCTCGCCAAAGCCACCCGGGCGGGCGTGTTGCTGGGTAAATCCGCTGCACCGGAACCGGAAACACCCGCCGCGGACAGCGGTGAAGGAACTCCGGCCAAAGGTGAAGAAGGCGACAAAGCCGCCGCGCCCGGTGGCGCTCCCGCCGTTTCCACCGCCGCCTCCCCTCCCGCATCGAAGCCCGCCGCCGCAACGGCTCAAAGCGCGGCCCCCGCGCCCGCCACGCCATCGCCTGCCGCGCGCGAAACCATCGTGGCCGAGCTCCGGTCCGAGATCAAAAACGCGCTGGCGGAGTTCGACGCCACGGCCATCGCCGCCTTCTTCGGTGCCCCCGAGACCCCGGCTCCCGACGACCGTGAGGCCAAACGCACCCTTGCAGCCAAACGCAAGGAGATGACGTCCCAACGCGAATTGCTCCGCGATTACGCCCTGCTCTCGACTGAGCTCGCGCTCAGCCTGAATCAACCCAAAGAGGCCCGCACCGCATTCACGGAGGCGCTGCGCTGGGAAACCACGCCCGCCACGCCGGGCAAACGCACCCGCGAAGTGGAGTTCGCCGTGCTCAAGGCCGAGGGTCACCTGGGCCTTGCCCTCCAGATCTTCCAGGACCACGTCCTGAAGGAAAACCCCCTCGACCGCGCCCAACGCGAAAAACGCATCGCCCTGCTCCGCGAGCTCGGCTGGACCCGCTGGGCCGATCGCGAGGCCCGCCGCCTCAGCCTGGAAAAGGGCACGGTGCCCGTGCGCTTCTAACGGGCACAACCCCACCTTCCCCAAGCTGAAATTTCACCGGGACGGCGTCGCTCCGTCGACGCCGGGCGACGGTCCACGCACCCCCGCGCCCCACCGTTTTTGGTGAGGGCGACGCGCAACCGGCGCTTCGCATCCCGTGGGTTGGCCCTCGCGGCCACGCTGGCACCGCGGTGCGGTGAAGCGTGAAGGGCGAAGAGTGAAGTGCGAAAGCTCACACCCAGAACCACTTCAACGCGAAGAGTTGAGCGTTCCGATTTCAACCTTGCCGCTCCTATTGTAGGGCTGGCCCTCGCGGCCACGCCTGGTTTTTTCACGCTTCACTCTTCGAGCCTCCCATTTCACCGCTCCGCGGTGCAGGCATGGCCGCAAGGGCCAGCCCTACATTCGAAAGAGTTCAAATTAAGGCCTGTGGGGCTGGGACCCCACCTCCGACCGAAGGTCCTTTTCCCCGTTGGAGGCGGACCCAGTGTCATCTGCCGGATGACACTGGGTGTTTTTCTACGTGATCCCACGGCTTGCCTTGAAGGGGGATTGTCCCACGGTTTGAGTCCCCACACCCTGGTTGGCGGGCCAATCGCCGTCCCCGTCCTCTCCTCATGTCGCCGAAATTCTCCTCTTTCCTGATTGCGACCCTGCTGGCCACGGTATCCACCAGCTGGGCGGCCGAGGCAGCCATCGATTTCAACCGCGACATCCGTCCGATCCTCTCTGACAAGTGCTTCCGCTGCCACGGTCCCGACGAAGCGGAACGAAAGGGCGGCGACAAGGGCCTGCGGCTCGACACCCTGGCCGGCGCCCGCGAGGACCTCGGCGGCTACCACGCCGTGGTGCCGGGCGATCCGGCCAAGAGTGAATTGCTGGTCCGGATCCTGACGAAGGATGAGGACGACGTCATGCCACCGAAGAAGACCGGCAAAGCCGTCACCGCTTCGGAGCTGGAATTGCTCCGGCGCTGGATCGCGGAGGGCGCCCCGTATTCCAAACACTGGTCCTACGAGCCTCCGCGGCCCACGGAACCCCCGGCGGTCAAACTGACCTCCTGGCCTCGCGGACCGATCGATCGCTTTCTCCTCGCGCGCCTGGAAAACGCCGGACTCACGCCCCAGCCCGAAGCCGACCGGGCCACGCTCATCCGCCGCGCCAGCCTCGACCTGACCGGCCTGCCGCCAACCATCGAGGAGGTCGACGCCTTCGTCGCCGATCCCCGCCCCGACGCCTACGAACACCTCGTCGACCGCCTGCTGGCGCGTCCCACCTACGGCGAACACTGGGCGCGGGGCTGGCTCGATCTCGCCCGCTACGCCGATTCCAAAGGCTACGCGGACGATCAGCTGCGCTCGATGTGGCGGTACCGTGACTACGTTATCGATGCGTTCAACCGCAACACGCCGTTTGATCAGTTCACGATTGAACAGCTGGCCGGCGACCTGCTCCCACAACCCACGCTGGATCAGCTCTTCGCCACGGGCTTTCACCGGAACACGATGAACAACACGGAGGGCGGCACCGACGACGAGGAGTTCCGCACGGTGGCGGTCATCGACCGGGTCAACACCACCTTTTCCGTCTGGATGGGTTCCTCCATGGCCTGCGCACAGTGTCACACGCACAAGTACGACCCGTTCACCCACAAGGAGTACTTCCAGCTCTACGCGATCTTCAACCAGTCGGAGGATGCGGACCGGGACAGCGAGGCGCCGGTGATCGATTTCTACACCGAGGAGCAGAAAGCGCAGCGGGCCGCCGCACAGGCCGAGCTCGATCGCCTGCATGTCGCCGTGCTCGCGACCCGCACCAGTCGCGCCGACGCCGCCCGCGCCTGGGCCGCCGCCTTTCCCCGCGAGGTGGAATGGACCACCCCGCAGCCCCTCGACCTGCGCTCCAAGGCGGGCGCCTCACTCGCCGCGGCGGCCGATGGCACCGTGCTGGTCGCCCCGGGCAAGGACACCGACACGCTCACCCTCGACGTTCCGGTCGCGCCCGGCCGGCCCGTCACGGCGCTTCGTCTCGAAGCCCTGCCGCATGCCTCGCTGCCCGACGGCGGCCCGGGCGGCGCCAAGGGGGCCTTCGTGCTCACTCGTCTCCGCGCCGCGATCAAACCGGCTGTTCCGTATCGGCACGGACGTTACATCCGGGTCGAGCTTCCGGGCAAGGACCGCGTGCTCGCCCTGGCCGAGGTCCAGGTCTGGAGTGAGGGACGCAATGTCGCTCCCGGCGGCGTCGCCTCCCAGCCTTCCACCTCCGGTGGCGCCGCCGCCGCACGGGCTATCGATGGAAACACGGAGGGCGACCTCGCCCGCGGCTCGGTCAGTCTGACCGAAACCGCGGAAACCGCCTGGTGGGAGGTCGACCTGCAGGCCACCGTACCGGTGGAACGGGTCGTGGTGTACGGCCGCACCGGCGCCGAATCCACCCCGGGCCATCTCAAGGTCACCGTGCTCGACGCGAATCGCCAGCCTGTCTGGGAGCTTTTGCATCGAGACGCCCCGCGTCCGAGTCGCGAGTTCCGACTCGACGAGCCGATCGAGACCAAACTCGCACGGGTGCACACCAGCCACGCCGCCGCCGACCACGACGAGCTTCTGGTCATCACCGACTCGCAACCCAAGAACCCCAATCTGCGCAAACGCAGCGCGATCCGCACCGGTTGGGGCAACGCCGGCGCGATCGGCACCACGCAATCGTTGACGGTGGAACCCGAAAAGCCCCTCGTGCTGCAACCGGGCGAGCGGCTGATCATCACCCTGGAGCAACAATCCCTCCAGTTCCTCGCCACGCTCAACCATTTCCGCCTCGGTGTCGCCTCCGAGCCGCGCATGGACGAAATCCTGCGCACCCCGGAGCCGGTGCTCGCCGCCCTGCGCAAAGCAGAGACGGATCGCACCGAGGAGGAAAGGGAACGTCTGCTGGCCCACTACACCGTGGAAGTCGCACCGGAGGCGGTCGCCGAGCGCCAGCGGCGCGCCGAGCTGCGGGGGTTGCTCGCCGAGATGCCAATTCAGTGGTCGCTGATCATGCGGGAACTGCCCGCCAACCAGCGGCGCCGCACCCACGTCCAGTTGCGCGGAAACTTCCGTGACCTCGGCGAAGAGGTTGAGCCCGGGGTGCCCGCCGTCTTCCCCGCCCTGCCGGCCGGGACCACCATCGACCGCATGGCTCTCGCGCGCTGGCTGGTCAGCCCGGAGAATCCGTTGACGGCACGCGTGCAGGTCAACCGGCTGTGGGAGTCGATCTTCGGCATCGGCCTGGTCCGCACCACCGAGGAATTTGGTTCGCAGGGCGAATTGCCCACGCACCCGGAGCTGCTCGACTGGCTTGCGCTCGATTTCGTCCGCGGCGGCTGGGATCAGAAACGCTTCCTGCGGCAGCTGGTCACGTCCGCCGCCTACCGCCAAAGCTCGCGCGTCACGCCCGCCGCCCTCGCGGCCGACCCGGAAAACCGACTCGTCTCGCGCGGTCCGCGCTTCCGGCTGACCGCGGAGATGGTGCGCGACCAGGCTCTGGCGGTAAGCGGCCTGCTCAATCCCCGCAGCCACGGCCCGTCCTCCCGACCCTTCCAGCCCAACTCGGGTCTCACTGCCGCCTTCGGTGGCACGCTGGATTGGAAGACAAGCACGGGGCCCGACCGGCTGCGTCGGGGACTCTACACCGAGTGGCGGCGGAGCAGCCCCTACCCCTCGATGGCCGCCTTCGACGCGCCGAATCGCGAGGTCTGCACCTTGCGTCGTGACCGCAGCAATACACCGCTGCAGGCCTTGGTGACCCTCAACGATCCGGTCTACATCGAGGCGGCGCAGGGCCTCGCCCGCCTGCTGGTGCAGCGTACGACCGCGGTCGAGGAGGGCATCCGCCTCGGTTTCCGCCAGGTGCTGGCCCGCGCGCCCTCCGACGCCGAGATCCGGCCGCTGGCCACCCTCTTCCGGACCGCCCTCGCCGCCTACACCCGCGACCCGGCCCAGGCGGCCGCGCTCATTGCGCAGCCCGAAAATCCGCCGCCGGCGGACATCCCGGCGCCGACCCTCGCCGCCTGGACGACGGTGGCCAATGTTCTGCTCAATCTCGACGAAACCCTGATGAAGCGGTGACCCCGCCCCTCCCATGACGTCACCCCTCTATCCCCTGCAACAGCAGACCCGCCGGCACTTCCTCAGCCAGGTTGGCCAGTTCAGCCTCGGCGCCATCGCCCTGCGCGCGCTGTCGCCCAAGACGTTCGCGGGCGACGCCATCGACGCGACCCAGCCCCTGTTGTCACGGCCACCGCACTACGCGCCAAAAGCCAAGCGGGTCATCTACCTGCACATGTCGGGCGGACCGCCCCACCTCGATCTTTTCGACTACAAACCGGAGTTGGTGAAGCGCGACGGCCAGTTCGCGCCGGATGCCTTCGTCAAGGGCAAGAAATTCGCCTTCACAAGCGGCACGCCCCGGCTGATGGGCACACCCCGCACCTTTGCGCAGTACGGCTCCGGCGGTCTGTGGATGTCGGACGCGATCCCTCATTTCCAGTCCATTGCCGACGAATTGTGTGTCATCCGGTCGATGACAACCGACCAGTTCAATCACACGCCGGCGGAGTTGCTGCTCTTCACCGGTTCCCCGCGCCAGGGACGGCCCTCGATGGGCTCATGGGTCACCTACGGCCTCGGGACCGCCAATGAGAATCTGCCCGGGTTCGTCGTGCTGGTCAGCAGCGGCACCCAGCCCAGCGCGGGCCAGGCGGTCTGGGGCACGGGATTCATTCCCTCGGTTTTCCAAGGAGTGCAGTGCCGGTCCAAGGGCGACCCCGTGCTCTACGTCAGCGATCCTCCCGGCATCGACCGCACCATGCGTCGCCACACCCTGGATGCGCTGCGCGATCTGAACGAACTTCAAGCCGGCGAGCTCGGCCACCCGGAGACGACGACCCGCATCTCGCAGTACGAGCTGGCGTTCCGCATGCAGGCCAGCGTGCCCGAGGTGATGGACATTTCGCGGGAGCCTGCGTCGGTGCTCGAGGCCTACGGGGCCCAACCCGGTCAGGCCAGCTTTGCCAACAACTGCCTGCTCGGCCGCCGCCTGCTCGAGCAAGGGGTGCGCTTCGTGCAGCTCTTCGACTGGGGCTGGGACTTCCATGGCACCGGACCGCGCGAGGATATCCGTGACGGCCTGACGCAGAAGATGGCCCGCACCGACCGGCCGGTGGCCGCGCTCATCCGCGACCTCCGCCAGCGTGGTCTGCTCGACGATACGCTCGTCGTCTGGGGCGGCGAATTCGGCCGCACGCCGTTCCGCGAAGGTCGCACAGCGACCAGCGACATCCTCGGGCGCGATCATTTCCCCGACGCGTTCTCCCTCTTCCTCGCGGGCGGTGGCGTACGCCGCGGCTTCAGCTACGGGCAGACCGATGAGCTCGGATTCGGGGTGGTGGAAAACAAGGTCCACGTCCACGACCTCCAGGCGACGATCCTCCATCTCCTCGGCTTCGATCACACCCGGCTGTCCTATCGCTTCCAAGGCCGCGATTTCCGTCTGACCGATGTGCACGGCGAAGTGGTGAAGAACATCCTGGTCTGAGCGGCGCGCCCAGCAAGGTCCGTTGTCGGCGGCCTCGCCGAGGCCGCAGGGGATTGGCGTCGCAACGATAGACTCGACTACGGAGGTGGGACCGGGGGTCCGGTCGTGGCCTCCGCGAGGCCACCTACAACAGAGAAACGGGCGGTTCGGACCTCTCGCCTCAGGCCGGCGCCGCGTCGAAGGAGTCGCAGAGCAGTTCCGCTGCCGCGGCCGGGTCGCGGTCGAAGTCGATTTCTGCAGCCACAAAACCCGTCGGCCTCGGCACCACCACGAGGCAGGTGCCGCCAGAGCGGAGAAGGCCGAAAACGGTCTGCCCCAACACCGGCTCCGGCAGGACGGATCGCAGGCGACGCGCTTTGTCCAACCAGCCGCCAAAACGATCGGAACTGCGCTCAACACCTTCCGGCTCATTCGACCACACCTCGGTCCGACCGGGCACTTCGCAAAAGAGTCGACGAAACCGGCCCTGCACCTGTCCGGCCAACCGTGAGACCAAAGACGGCGTCAACCCTCGCGGCGGCATGCCTGACACGTCGTCAACAATCGTCGGCGTGATGGCATGGAGTGCGACCGATTCAGGAGCAGAAAGGTTCATGTGAATTTGGGCTGAATTTCATTCTGACGATTCGTCAATTTGACGAACTGTCAAGCAAGAGATTGACCGTTTCACCGGGCCCGATAACGTGACCCCATGCCCAGCCTCACCGACGACGCGCTCCAGGCCCGCGAACAGCAGGTCTTTGCGGTCTTGCGCGAGCTGCTCCCCCGCCTCGGGCCCCAAGGGCTGACGATGGACAAGGTGGCGGCGAAGGTGGATTTTTCGAAGGGCACGCTCTACAATCATTTCCGTTCCGTGGAGGACCTGCTCCTCGCGTTCCTCACCGCCGAGTTCAAGGTGCACCAAGGCTGGTTTGAGCGCGCGGCCCTGTTCCGAGGCCGGGCCCGGGAACGCTTTCTCGCGCTGGCGCTGGCCGCGCAGCTCGCGGATCAGGAACTGGGCTGCGATGAGATGCCGCCTACGTTTATTGCCGACGATCAGGTGTTCGCCAAAGCCTCGGCGGAGACGCGAGAGCGGTTTCAGGAGGCGCACCGGACCACCTTTTCCATTTTCACCGGCGTGGTGCGCGATGGCATCGCGGCCGGGGACCTGCCGTCCACGGTTTCGCCCGCCCTGGTGTCCACGGCCGGATGGTCGCTCTTTATGGGAGCGGCCGAGCTCTACCGCGCGCGGCTCATCTTTGTCGGCGAGCCGCCGGAGGCCTTTGGTGCCGCGACCCAGCAGATGTTTCTCCATCTGCTCGATGGTTTCGGCTGGAAACCGCTGTCGACGGAACACGACTACAGCGCGACGATCCGCCGGGTCCTGCAGGAAGTCTTTCCCGAGGAGGCCCACAAACTCGGCCTGCTCGGCGGAAACGCACGCTAAGGCCGCACCGTTGGAGCCCCGTTGGAGCTGGCCTCGATGAGGCCGGAGGAACCACGACGCCCAGCCCTGCGGCCTCAGCGAGGCCGCCTCCACCAAGCCCTCAGTCTGTTGTAGGCGGCCCCGTTGAGGCCGCGACAACGCGAACAAGCTCCACAGCGTCACACAGCGCAGAACCGGCGACGGAGGCAGCCGACACAACTGCAGTCCAACCGAGCGTCGAACAGAGGTTTCGCCGTCGAGACTCGGTTGATCGCTTCGTTGACCGGGACGCCACGTTGCCTACGCTGCGCGCCACGATGACGCCCGACCCCACCCGTCCGTTTTCCCGAGCACCGTACGTCACCACCCGGCGTCCGCTGTCCCGGCGGCGCTTTCTCCAAGGGGCAGGCATCGCGCTCTCGCTTCCATTTCTGGAGTCCATGCTGTCCGGAGTGGCCCGGGCGGCGAAGGCGGAGGGTCCCCTCGCTCCGGGGGCCAAGCCGCGCCGGATGCTCGCGGTGTGCAACAACTTGGGACTTCTGGGCGACCAGTTTTTTCCCCAGGGCAGTGGGCGCGACTACGTCGCTTCGCCCTATTTGAGTCTGCTCCAGAAGCATCGCGCGGACTTCAGCATTTTTAGCGGCGTGTCCCATCCCAACGTCGACGGCGGGCACCCGGCGGACATCTGTTTCCTGACCGCGGCGCCTCATCCGGGAAGCAGTTCGTTCCGCAACACCATCTCCCTCGACCAGTACATCGCTGAGCACATCGGCACCCGCACGCGCTTCCCGTCGATCACGCTCGGCGTCAACACCCGCACGCGCAGTCTGTCCTGGACGGGCACCGGCGTGGCCATCCCACCCGAGGACCGGGCGGCCGAGGTCTTCAAGCAGATGTTCATCCAGGGCTCGCCCCGGCAGATCGAGGCCCAGCTGCGCCAGCTCGACAATGGAAAGAGCATCCTCGACACCATTGCCGGCCAGGCGCGCGAGCTCCAGCGGGGCGTCACCGCGCGAGACCGCGACCGACTCGACCAATACTTCACGAGCGTGCGCGACTTGGAGAACCGGCTTCAGGCCTCCCGGGGATGGGAAACCAAACCCAAGCCGGTCGTCACCGCGGCCGCACCGATCGATCCCACAAACCCCGCGGCCTACATGGAAAAGGTAAAGATCATGTACGACCTGGCGCGGCTCGCGTTCGAGACGGATTCAACGCGGACCATCACTTTGATGCTCGATGGCGTGAGCACCCCGGCGCTCGACCTGCCGGACACCACGATTTCCGACGGCTACCACAATCTCTCCCATCACGGAAAGTCGGAGAAGAAGCGCTCGGAGCTCACCACGATCGACGAATGGCACATGCGACTCCTGGCCGGACTCCTCTCGGACCTCAAGGCCGTCCGCGAGGAGGAGGATACGCTCCTGGATCGCACCATGGTCCTCTATGGCTCGAACTTTGGCGACGCCAACGCGCACACCTGTTTCAACATGCCCACGCTGCTCGCGGGCGGTGGCTTCCGTCATGGCCAGCACCACGCGTTCAGCACGACCAGCAACTACCCGCTGCCCAACCTGTACGTCTCCATGCTCCAGCGTTTGGGAATCGAGAGCGACACCTTTGCGTCCTCCACCGGTACGATGCGGGGTCTCGAGCTGGCATGAACCGCGCTGCCTGCTTCCGCCTCACCCTCGCGCTGGCCTTGCTGTCGCAGCTCGCTGGCCTCGTTCGGGCGGCGCTGCCGGGCGTCGTGCTGGACTACACGGACCGGTATTGTTCGAGCTGTCACAATGACGAGGACAAGAAGGGCCGCCTCGACCTGGCGTCCCTCGCGCCCGACCTCGCCTCCAAACCAGACCTGGAAACCTGGGTGAAGATTCACGACCGCCTCGCCGCGGGTGAAATGCCACCCAAGGAAAAACCACGCCCGGACGCCGGTGAAACCGCGGTCTTTCTCCAGGCCTTGCGCGCCACGCTCCTCGCCCACGAAGGTGAGCGTGTCCGCCGCGACGGCCGTGCGACCCAGCGCCGGCTAAACGGCTACGAATACGAGAACGCCCTGCGCGACCTGCTCAGCGCCCCCTGGCTGCAGATCCGCGGCCAGTTCCCGGACGATGGCGAGTCCCATCGCTTCAACAAGATCGGCGATGCCCTCGATGTTTCCCACGTGCACCTGGCGCGCTACCTCGCGGCGGCGGACTATGCGATCCGGCAGACGCTCTCCGTCCAGCTGGAGCGTCCGCCCACCACCACCACGCGTCACTACGCCCGCGACCAGCGCACCCTGACCAGCAAGTTCACTCCAAATCCCTTCAACAGTTCCCCGGATCGCATGACCTACCCGGTGCTCGGCACCACGCCCCAACGCGACGTGCGCATGCTGGAGGCACCCTTGACCGTCGGTGCCTCCGATCCCGCCACGCGCGAACAGGAGGCGGTCGGATGGGTCTCGAGCAACTACGTGACGGGGTTCACCTACCGGTGGGATGGCTTCCGCGCGCCGGTGGCCGGCCGCTATCGCATCCGGTTTAATGGATACACCCTGTGGGCGGCACCCGGCGGGGTCACCCGCAGCTTTTCCCACGGTGAAGACAAGGTGGGAACGCTCCGACCGCCCAATCCCGCCACGCCGGACTACGATCGGATTTCTCCGGGCCGCACCGAGGAACCCATCACCGTCTACACGCGCAACGGTCTGCTCAACCGGCGCGTGGGTTCGTTTGACCTCACCCCCGAGCCGGCGGTCCACGACATCGGCGAGGTCTGGTTGCTCGCCAACGAGACCCTGGTGCCCGATGCCTCGCGCTTCTATCGCTCGCGACCGAGCAATTTCCGCAATCCCCTGATGACACCGGAAGGGGCCCCCAGCGTGGCGTTTCGCTGGATGGAAGTCGAAGGGCCGCTCTACGATGAATCCACCACCGCCGGTTACCGGCTGCTCTTCGGCGACCTTCCCCTGGTCCGGACTTCTTCGGGCAGTTCCAGCCTGAACGTGCCGGTCATCGCCCGCGGCGACCGCCGCGAGGGCGGGCGCAATGCCGGTCAACGCGTTGAGTCAATGGTGGAAGCGGCGGTCGACGTCATCTCCCAGGCCCCCCGGAGCGACGCGGAGCGTCTGCTCCGCACCTTCCTCGCCCGGGCCTATCGCCGGCCCGTGGCCGAAACGGACGTCCAGCGCTTCCTTTCCCTGTTTGCCGAGCGCCACGGCGCCGGCCTGGGCTTCGCCGAAGCGATGGTCGCCACCTACACCGCAATCCTGGCCTCGCCCGGGTTCGTCTTTCTCGACGAAAAGCCGGGGCGGCTCGACGACCCTGCGCTGGCGACCCGTCTCGCGCTGTTTCTCTGGAATTCGCCCCCCGACGACGCCCTGCGCCTCAGAGCCGAACGCGGGGAGCTCCAACATCCGAATACACTCCGCGCCGAGACCGAGCGCCTGCTCTCGGACCCCAGGTCGGAACGCTTTCGCGATGCCTTCCTCGACTACTGGATCGACCTGAGGAAAATCGAGGACTCCACGCCGTCGACGACGCTCTACAACGACTATTACCTCGACGACGCGCTGGTCGAAGCCGCGGTGGCCGAAACCCGTCTGATGTTTGAGGACATGGTTCGCGCTGACCTGCCCGCCCGCAGCATCGTGGACACGGACTTCACCTACCTGAATGAACGACTCGCCCAGCACTACGGCATCGCGGGCGTCCGGGGCGTCGCCTTCCGCCGGGTCGAGCTTCCGAAGGACAGCCCACGGGGTGGGTTCATGACGCAGGCCAGTGTGCTCAAGATCACGGCGAACGGGACGACCACCTCGCCCGTCCTGCGCGGAAAGTGGATCTTCGAACGGATTCTCGGCCTCGACATCCCTCCCCCGCCGCCCGTCGCCGCCGTGGAGCCCGACATCCGCGGCGCTGTCACCCTCCGGCAGCAACTGGAAAAACACCGCGCCGACGCCAGCTGCGCCTCGTGTCACGATAAAGTGGATCCGCCCGGATTCGCCCTGGAGAACTTTGACGTCATGGGTGGGTGGCGGGATCGCTACCGGGGCATCGATGAGACCAAAACCCCGGAGCGCGGGCGGGGCAAGAATGGCCACGCGTTCACCTTTCACCTCGGACTCCCGGTCGACGCGGCCGGTGAGCTGCCCGACGGCCGATCCTTCAAGGACGTGCGCGAATTCAAGCGCCTGTTGCTGGAGAATGAACCTCTCTTTGCCCGCAATCTCGCGAAGCAGTTGATCACCTACGCCACCGGTGCCCCCGTGGCGTTCAGCGACCGGAGGGAGCTGGACCGCATCCTCGAGCACACCGCACCGAGCCGGCATGGGGTGCGTTCCCTCATCCACGCGATCGTGCAGAGCGATCTTTTCCGCCACAAGTAGTGACGCGACCGCTTGCCCGCCTGTGGGTTACCTCAGTCGGGCAGAGCAATCTCGCGCAATCCACATGCAGATTGACGTCGCAAACGCTTTGACTCAAGCTCTCCGCATGCAACCCCGAGTTCTTGCCCTCGTGCTGGTTCCCTTGCTGGGTGCGGGATTGACCGGCTGTCAGACCCCGCGCGAAGCGCGCATTCAGGCGCAGGCCGCCGCCTTCGCCACGTTCGATGCCAAATCCCAGGAGCTGATCCGGCAGGGCCTCTTCGATTTGGGCTTCACCCGCGAACAGGTCACGATGTCGTTGGGCAAACCTGACCGCATCACCCAAGCCCAAACCGCCGCCGGGCCGACGGAGACCTGGGTGTACAAGAACGTGCTCGCGGCGGATCGCCGTATGCTGGAGATCGCCACCGCCCGGGCGCGCGAACGAGCGGCGGTCAGCGCCAACACCGCGCCGGGCGCCGGCAAAACAGCCGCGGCGGCCCGCTCCGAAGAACCAGGCATCGTCGACGGGGTCCACCCGGGAATGCCCACGGTTCACCCGGGACTGGCCACGGTCTCTCTCGATCTGGTCAACGGTCGGGTGGTGTCCGTGCTGGTCGAGGGCTAGCGGCCGGGTACAGTCTGGTTGGCGCCAAGCTCGCGGATCCCGCCCTCCTAGCGCGGCGGGGTCCCGAAATCTTCGAGGTACTGCTCGACGATCCGCTTGAGGGGCGGAGGCGGCGGAAGGCCGAGCGCCAGCGCGCGTGATCCGTCGACCATCTGCGGCCAGTTCTCCACAATCTTTTGGATACGGGCATCGGGTGCATCGACCACCGGCCCCAGCGTCAGACCCCGCTCCGTCGCCAGCTCGGTCAGCACGCTCTGGGCGAGCTGCGGAGTCACCCGATGGGCGGGCAGGCCGATGGCGCGGTCGTCGCGCAGCTCCGCGGTGGGCACGTCGTGCAGGGCGATGAGGGAGTCGATGACGGTGCGGTATCCCGTCATGGGATGCGACTGGGTGCGGCTCACGGGAAGGCGGCAGGGCTCACCCTTGAGCGGCTCGCGGAACATGCCGCTGGCCCAGCTGGAGGCGGCGGCGTTGGGTTTGCCGGGCCGGACGATGACAGTGGGCAGGCGGGCCGTGCGGCCATCAAAAAAGCCCTTGCGCGAATAGTCATTCACCAGCAGCTCGCAGATGGCCTTGGTCATGCCATAGGTGGTCTGCGGGGTGAGTTTGGTGCGGTCGGTGTTGGGGTCCTGCAGCGCCTCGCCGCCAAAGCAGGCGATGCTGCTGGCGAAGATCACCCGCGGACAGCCGGCGGCGGCGCGGGCGGCCTCAAAGACATTGCGCCCACCGTCAAGGTTGACGCGCAGGGCGTCGTCAAAGCGCTCTTCGCACTCGCCACTCACCATGGAGGCGAGATGAAAAATCGCCATGTCAGCCGCGGTGCCGATCGCGGCCATCACCGTGTCGCGGTGGCTGATGTCGCCCGTGATCTGCCGGACGCGCGCATCGGTCGCGGGCCGGTGAAAATAGGCATCAAGCAAGACCATCTCGCGAATGGCTTCCCGGTCGCCCGAGGGGCCGACGAGCACGCCGCGCTCGAGGAGCCGATCACAGAGTTGCGAGCCGAGAAATCCACCTCCACCGGTGATGATGACTTTCATGGGTGACCCCACGCTGGGAGCGCAACGGGTCACCGTCCATCCTGAAGGCAAAATCGATGCGCGCCCCGGTCCCGCCTCGGTCCGATCGATTTTTCACGCGAAGCCACGAAGGCCACGAAACGAGCGTAGGGTAGCGGCCCCCCAGCTTAGATACGCGGCAAAGGCGGGACCGGTCGGTCCCGTCGCGGCCTCAGCGAGGCCACCTCCAACAGCCAACACGAAGTCGCAGCCCCCAGACCTCGTTTCGCGGTTTCGCGCCTCCGCGCGCTGGCGAAACGGATCGTTTCCAGTGGCCAAGCGTCCCGCTCCTCACTGGACTGGCCTCCTCCTCAGATGTACGCACCACTCTCGGGTCAACGGCTGGGCTTCGTCGGACTGGGCAACATGGGTCGCGCCATGGCGCGTCACCTCCACACCGCCGGCGCGGAGGTGGTGGTCTGGAACCGCAGCGCCGCTCCCGCCGAAGCAGCCGTGGCCCTCGGCATGCGCCGGGCAACCTCCCTGCCCGACCTGGCGCGGGCGGTGGGACCCGGCGTAATCTGTCTCAATCTGACCACGACCCAGGTGGTCGAGGAGGTCGTGTTTGGACCCGAAGGGCTCATCGGCGGCCTCGACCCCGGCGCCCTTGTCATCGACTTCGGCACCACCGGGGTCCCGGAAACCAGACAGTTCGCCGCCCGGGTCGCCTGGGTCGACGCTCCGGTTTCCGGGGGACAAGTGGGAGCTGAAGCCGGCGATCTGACGATCATGGCGGGCGGCACCGAGCAGGCCTTCCAGCGTGCGTTGCCTGTGCTCCAAACCGTCGGCCGGCGCGTCACCCACCTCGGACCGAGCGGCTCGGGCCAGGTGACCAAACTCGCCAATCAGCTCATCGTGGCCCAGACGATCGACGCCGTCGCCCAGGCGCTCCGCCTCGCGGAGCTGGCCGGCCTCGATGCGGCAAAGGTGCGCGAGGCACTGCTCGGCGGCTTCGCCGAGAGCCGCATCCTCGCGCTCCACGGCGACCGCATGGCCCACCGCGATTTTCGTCCCGGGGGACGCGCCGAACTCCAGCTCAAGGACGTGCGGCTGATCTGCGACCTCGCGGCGTCGGTGGGTTTCCACTCCCCGACCCTGGACACCTGTCGCTCGCAATGGGAAACGCTCGTCCACGAAAAAGGCCTCGGCGCCGTGGACCATTCCGGCCTGTTCCTCCTCTACGACGATCCGCCCACCGACCACCCAGCGCCCACCCCCCTGTAGGCGGCCTCGCTGAGGCCGCAGAGATTGGTGTCGCCACCCTCAAAACGGACAAACGAGGCGGGACCGGGGGTCCCGTCGCGGCCTTGTATGTCCATTTCCGTGCACAAGGAACAAGTACCAAAGGCTGCCGCCGAGAATGGGCCAATTGGCTCGTCGGAGGCGGCAGTCTTTGGTACGGTAAATTTGGCCTTGGGTGAGCGAACCTCAT
>JAEUGY010000024.1 GCA_016794625.1 Opitutaceae bacterium | reverse complement strand
GAGGTGGAGGGACTCATCGTCCCTCCACGCCTCCCACCGTTTCTTAACTGGGGAGACCCAAACCCGGGCGAACCGACGCCACAGGGGGTGGGTCAATTTTATCTGCTCGCAGGTGGGTCAAAATTAACTGCTCGATCACATCGAGCAGCTTCTTCGATCCAGGAATCAAGCCGGTCAGGCCGCCAACCACCGTCTCGAAGACAAAACTCTTCACATCCACGCCCGACTGTTTGCCTGAATAGTTTTTGAATCCTTGTTTCGCTGCATTGCCTGCGGCCCCTCCAATCACGGCCGCTCCGAGCGGCCCGGTGTAGAGGATGGCCCCGCCCCCGGCCGCCCCGCCCACCGCTGAGCCGGCATAGTCTTCCCAACCGCTGATCTGCAACTTTCCGTTGGCGATGGAGGTGATGGCGTCTCCCGCCGCCTGGCCCAGAACGCCCACCAGCGCACCACCGGCGGTGAATATGGCATCGTCCACACCCACCCACAGGCCGCTGGGGTCGACGAACGTAACCGGGTTGTTCTCAACAAAGGCATACGTGTTGATCCCCCCGGCCATTCCGATCGGATCGGAACTGGCAAAGCGGCGCAGTCCGGGGTGGTAGTAGCGGGCCCCCATAAGCACGAGCCCGTTCGGATCCGACTGGACGCCCCATTGCCCATGGAAACGGAATCGCGCCGGGATCTCTCCGGTCGTGGCGGCTTCCTCCCCCCAGGGTCCATAGAGGACGGTGCCCTTGACCGCACCGGCCGCGTCACTCATCGCCACGGTGCTCCCGCGGTAATCAAAATGATAATACCGGACCTGGGAACCGGTCTCCTCATGGAGCAGACCCACGCCATAGACATATTCGGTCGTGGTCGTATCCGTGCGCGCCGTCAGCACGCGCGGCACCGGCCCCGACAGATCATGGGTGAGGCGCGTGGTCGTCCCGCCGGACGTCACCGCCACCCGCAATCCCTGCAGATCATAGGTGTAGCTGATCGAGCCCGCGGCCGTCAGCTGGTTCCGCGCATTGACCGACAGATCCCCGAAGACGCCACCGGCGAGGGGTCCGCGGCGCAGATTGCCATCGGCGTCCATCACGACGGGCTGCCCGTTGTAACTCGCCACGCGGTTGTCGCCATCGTAGGTCATGCGCACGGTGGTCGGAAGCGGCACCGTCGCGGCCGGCGTGCGCACTTCATCAATCAGCTGTCCGGCGGCATCGTAGGAGAAGGTCCACTCCACGATCACCGCCCCGGCCACGCCCAGCTCCCGCAGCGTGTTCATCAAACCCTTCGCCGTGTAGGTCCGGGTCTGGCTGGTGCCGTTGGGTCGCTCCACTTTCAAGAGCCGGCCATTGGCATCCCAGGTGTAGCGCGTGACGCGGCTGGCCCAGTCCGTGACCGTCGCGAGGCGGCCCGCCGCATCATAGGTGTAGGCCACGCTGTGGCCGCTGGGATAAACCAGCTGCGCCAGCCGTCCCGCCGCATCCCAGACCGAGTTCACGGTCGAATTGAAACCGTCCCGATAGGTGATCCGTCGACCCGCCGCATCGTAGGTGTGGCTGATCGGGGTGTTCACGCCCTCGCGGAAGGTGGTCACCCGGCCCGCGGCATCGTAGCCCAGGTCGATATTGCCGAGGGCGTCGGCCACCCGTGTGATCCGGCCGTCCGCATCGTACGTCAACTGGGTCGCCGCCCCGGAGGGCCGGGTGACGGATACCGCCTGCCCGGCGGCATCATAGCCCAGCACGGTGCTGCGATCCTCCTGCGTGGTGACCTTCTTGGTGCGACCGGCGCCATCGAATTCAAAGTCGATCAGGTTACCCCGGGCATCGGCCACGGCCACGACCTGGTTGTCGGCATCGAAGAGCTGGCGCAGCGTCTCGCCCGCCGCCGTGGTGACGGAGGTCAGGCGTGAGCGACTGTCGTAGCTGTACTGGGTGGCCCGGCCGAGCTCGTCGGTCAGGCGCGTCAGCCGGGACAGGGCATCCCAGGCATACGAGCGGCTCCGCCCGAGGGCGTCCGTCTCCGTCAGGGGCCGGTCCCGCAGGTCATAGGTGTACTGGGCCACAGTCTGGCCGAGCGCGTCGGTGATGCGGCTGATGCGGCCGAGCGTGTCGTACGTGAACCGGGTCGTCTGCCCGAGCGCATTGGTCACGCTGGTGGCCTGCCCGGTTCGGTCGACGGTGCGGAAGGAACGCGAACCGAGCGCATCGGTGACGGCGATCAGGCGGTCCTCCGGATCGTATTCGAATTTCACTTTCGCGCCGAGCGGGTCGATGGATTCGATCACGTTGTTGTTGCCATCGTAGACATACTGCCGGACCGCGCCGGCCGGATCGGTCTGGGACAGCAGGGCCCGCCGGCCGCTGAAGGTGAAGGTCGTCGCGCGGCGCAAGGGCGTACTCACGGAGACGAGATTGTCGTTCGCGTCGTACCCGAAGGTCGTCGCGCTGCCGAGGCCGTTGGTGATGCCCGCCAGGCGCCCGAGGGTGTCATAGGTGTACTGAGTCACCACCCCCGACGGATCGGTCGTCTGGGTCACCCGGCCTTGCAGGTAGGTCAGGCGCAGGGCGGCGCCCGTCGGGTGGGTGATCGTGCCGATCTGGCCGTTGGACCCGGCCTGGAGGCTGAAGGTCGAGGCGTCAGGCAGGGTGACCTGCGCCGGCAGATTGAAGGTGTCGTAAGACATCTGGACCTTTTGCCCGACGGCATTGGTCATCGAACTGAGGTTGTTGCGCGCATCGAACGTGAAAAGCGT
Source organism: Opitutaceae bacterium (assembly GCA_016794625.1). Lineage (GTDB taxonomy): Bacteria > Verrucomicrobiota > Verrucomicrobiia > Opitutales > Opitutaceae > UBA6669. The sequence goes on along the minus strand of JAEUGY010000024.1, from coordinate 21,653 downwards.
GGCCGCTCCATCGGGGAGCGTGACCTTGCTCACATTGCCGCGGGAATCGTACTGGTAGCGGAAAATGTGCGACTGGGGCGCTTCGATCAGGGATAGCTCCTGCGTAAGCTGATCGTAGGTAAAGTTCGTCTGGATTCCATTCTGGTCCATGGCGGCCATGACGCGGTATTCCTGGTCATAGGTGAAGCGGAGGGTGGAGCGGTTGCGGTCGATCACCGTTGTGGTGAGCATGCCGGGGAAACTGGCCTCGTCATAGAGGAACTGCGTCACCTCGGTCTCCGTGCGGCCGTCATCCTGGGAGGAGATCCGGCCTTTTTCGTCGTAGTTATTGATGAAGAGCACCCGTCCGTCGGGATCGGTCGCGCGCTGCAGCTGGGCCGCGCTCGTGTAGGTGAATTGCCATGACGGCGTGGAGGCCGACGAGCCGGTGTGGGGCAGGCTCAGACTGACCAGTTTGCCTTCGAGGCCGGCATCATAGCCAAATCGTACACCCCGTCCGGTGGGGTCCGCCACCCTCGAGATGAATCCCTGGCTGTTGTACTCGAACGCCAGATAAAGGCCCGAAATCGGCTCGGTCACGCGATCAATGCGGCCGCCGACCCTCGTCACCACCAATTCGCGTCCCTGCGGGTCGATGAGGCGCGTGAGCACGCCGGTCGAGTCGAACACCCGTTTTCTCTGGTCCGCGAACGTCAGCGTGTGGCGGCCGTCCGCTTCCCGTACGAGTGTCGTCTGCCGCGTGGCCAGATCGTATGAAACAAATACGCCTCCCGCCTGCGCCTGATAGGCATGGAGCTCGGCGGGATGCGGCAGGTAGTGGATTCCTCCTCCGGCAAGGAGCAGGAGTCGTGCTTCGTAGTTGTGATGCCAGCCGCGCCCCAGCTGGCCGAACGCGGTGTAGAGCGAATTGTAGCCGACAGAAAGATTGAGCTCGCGCGCGCCGTTCACACTCAGCACCGGCCACTCGATCACCTGTGCGCCCGTGGCGGTGTGCACCGGGTCTCCCCACATGCCGGTGGGCTTGCCGTTCAGGTCAAGGGTCTGTCCTGCCGCTTCGCCGCCGATTCCGGAGATGTCGGGGATCGAGGGGGCAACGATAAACGAGACGGTGTAGTCCCACGCCGTCCCCGCCAAACCGTCACCCAGATTCATGGCGATCGTGGCGCTGGTGGCCCCGCGAATGGGTATGCGGATCGTACTGCTGCCCTGGACCCGGCCGAAGGTGCTGTTGATCTGGACGCCGTTCGCCGTCACGGTCATCGAGTCCGGCACCGAATACATGTTGTACGAGATGACGAGGGTGCCCGCGGCGGCCGGGAAAGAGAAGGTGCGATGATTCTCCGCCGGTCCGCCCGACGCGCTTCCAAGCGCCACGGTTTCACCAGGTTCCACCGCCCGGGCCAGCGTGGCCAGAGCCGCCGTGGCAACCAGCACTAAAACCCATTCCAGCCTTCGCCAGAGTCGTGAGACGGACGAGGTGTTCGTTTGCATGATGGAGGTCCTCGCAAGGGGTGAAACGTTGCGGTTCACTGCGTCTAGGGTCCCTGAACCGTCAATTGGGCGGTGACATCCGCACCACCCCGTTCAAAGCGCGCCCGGCACACCTGACCGGCCAGGCTTACACCATGAGAGGTGCTTCCCCCGACCATCTGCAGGGTGAGCAGCGCATCGAGCCGCACGGCCTCGGCATTGATCTGGCGCAGCGAACCGCCCGCCACCAGCGTGGCCGGGCTGGAGGCCAGCTGCAGCATGGGCTGGGCTCCCGCCTCAGCGCGGAGGTCGTGCAGCACGACGCGCACCGCCACCGCGACGCCGGGGGCATGGATGCCGATCGGTCCGCGGTCCGCTCCATATCGCATATTGCCGCCAAACACGCCTCCGAGCTTCGCCGCCGTGCTGCGCACGCTCAGGGCCCGCACATCGGCAATGCCGTCGTAGGTCGCGGTGGACTTAAAGAGCGCGGACGCCTGCGCCCGGCTGAGAAACGTTTCGACGCCATTGCCGCCCATCGCCGAGGGCACCTTGTCGGTTGGAACGACACCGACCGTGATGCCCGCCGCGCTGAGTTGGGCGGCCGGGTACCCGAGCTCAATCAGCCGTGGATACGGAATGACCGCATTGGCCCGGCCCACGGAAAACACACTCACATAGGTGGTCTCGTCCGCCCCGGCGATCACCACGCTGGGTCGTCCCTTCATGTAACCCACCGCCTGGTTGTACAGCGCCGGCGGCGCCGGTCCCGTTGCATCCTCGAGGACAACGGAAAGGCTGCCGGCCCCCGAAAACTCCACCTGCACAATGTCGTCGGTCACATCAATGAACGAAATGCGCGTCACCTGACCCGGATCCGCCCGCACGGTCACGGCCGGTCCGGTCATGAGGACTTGGTCGTAGAGATTGCCGCTGGGGTGCCGGATGTTCTGCCAGTCCGGCAGGGAGTCGCCGGCTCCGACCAGTTTCTCGGTCGACACGGGCGCGAGCAGGACCGGCACGGTCTCGGTGGTGCCTGAGGTCGAAGCGACCACTACGGTGTAGAGCCCGGCATCTCCCGGCTGCAGGGCGGCCACGGTGTAGGTAGGCGAAGTGGCCCCCGCGATGGTTTGGCCGTTGCGTTTCCATTGATACGTCAGATCGGTGCCCGTGGCCGCCACCTGCAGGGCGGCACTCGCCCCCAAGGCGACCGTGGCGGCCGCCGGCGCGGTCGTGATGGCCGGCGTCTCCGAGGTGGTCACCGCGAGCAGATTGCCCGCCGCATCATAACTGTAGCTGACAAAACTCCCGTTGGGGTAAGTTGCCTTCGTGAGCCGCCCGGCGAGATCATAGCTGTGCGTTTGCGCCATCGCCGCACTCGCCGCCCCCATCAGCAACACCCGACACCACCGTCGTAGGTACGCGTGCATGGTAAAGTGCGGGCGGCCGCCGCTGGGGGGAGCGCACGGCGGAGAAACCGTCAATGAATGCGTTCGACCCAAGGCTGTGTGCCACCCGGTCTGGTGACAGGATACGCCGTACGATCGGTCAAGAGAAGGCGCAACCCCGGAGGGTCACCAGTGTGTACGTCCTCTGCTGCCCCGCAGTAAAAACCCTCATGCCTCCCGTGGCCTCAATCCCGGACCCACCGGGTGCGTCCGCCGCTAGCCGGCGGCCTGATACACCACCTCGCCCTGTACCACGGTGAGCACCACGTCGCCGTTGGGGGTCAGGGCGACCAGATCGGCATCCCGCCCGAGGTCGAGGCTCCCTTTGCGTGTCTCCATCCCCAAAGCGCGGGCCGCGTTCAAACTGGTGGCGGGCCACAGATACGAAAAAGAGCGCCCGGTCGCACGCGCGTAGTTCACCAGCGCCTGGTTCATCATCAGGGTGCTGCCGGCCAGGGTTCCATCCGGCAGGCGGACCGCTCCATCTTTCACCCACACCTCGCGTCCTTCGTCCATGGGATAGTGGCCATCGGGCAGCCCGGCGGCCGGCACGGCGTCGCTGATCAGAATGACGCCGTCGCGTCCTTTGGCCTGATGGAGCACCGCCATGACCGCCGGATGTACATGCAGATTGTCCGCGATCAGTTCGCAGCGCAGCTCGGGCAGGGTCAACGCGGCCCCGACCACTCCCGGCTCGCGGTGGTGGAGCGCCGACATGGCATTGAAGGTGTGCGTGGTCTGGCGCAGGCCGAGGGCCACCGCCGTCTGCAGGTCGGCAAACGTGGCATCGGTGTGGGCGGCACTCACCGTGACGCCTCGGCGAACACACTCGGTGATCAGCGCGCGGCTCTCCGCATACTCCGGCGCCAGCGCGAGCAGCCGCACGACTCCGAGGTCGAACCACACCCGGGCCTCAGCCGGGTCCGCCCGGCGTATCCACTCCAGCTTCTGTGCGCCACAGCGTTTGGCATTGAGGTAGGGGCCCTCGACGTGCGCACCGAGGATCGTAGCCCCGCCCGGGCGCCGCCCGTTGCACGCCGCAATCACCTCGAGCGCCCGCCGCAGGGGTTCCGGGCCGTCGGTCATGGTGGTGGGCAGAAAGGAGGTCACGCCGTGGCGGGCGAAATGCTCCGCCATGGTCTGGAGCGACGACTCCCGCGCATCCATCGCCCCCACTCCCATCGCTCCATGGACATGTACGTCGATGAATCCTGGCAGCACGAGGTGCTCCCCGAGGTCGATCCGTCGGCCCGTCAGCCCGGCCGGTGGCGCGCCCGCGCCGCGCGCGGCGATGCGGCCGTCCGTGATCTGCAGCCAGCCTCGCTCCTCGCCGCCTGCCGGCGTGGCGAAAGTTCCGGTGACAACCGACAGGGAGGAGGCGTTCATGAAGTGGGAACGACCATGGCGGGAAAACGGTCCGGAAGAAACTTCATTCTCTTCCGCCGGGCGCTGTGCACACGGCTCCGTCCGTGGGGCTACCGCACGGAACCGGGGCCGGGCTTCAGGCGGTCGAGACGGAAGAGGCCGATGTCGTGCCGGGTGCCTCCGTCAAGCGCCAGGTCGGCCATGATCTCCCCGACCACGCTGCAGAACTTGAAGCCGTGGCCGGAAAAACCGCACGCCAGGCTCACCTGCGGAGAGGTCGGATGGACGGTGAGCACAAAGGCCTTGTCCGGTGTGTTGGTGTAAAGACAGGTCGTGGCGTGGAGGCAACGGCCGGCCAGCGCCGGGATGCGTTCGCGCAGGGTGGCGCGCAGGTGCTCGGTCTCGGCCGCCCGCACGGTGCGGTCAATCGTGCCCGGCGTGCAGGGCTCCTCCACCGGCGCCCGGTAGTAGGCGGCCTTCACCCCGCCGTCGGGGCCGTCGGTCGCGGGAAAACCATACGGCACCAGCCCGCCTTCCGCCTCCCAGAGGTAAATGGGAAAGCGATCCGGTTGGAACGGTCCGATCCCGCCGTCGGGCTCGAACCAATACAACACCTGGCGCTCGACGACCAGGGGAAGCCGGAGATCGGCCAGCACGGTCGGGGCCCAGGGGCCGGGAGACAGCACGAGGCGGTCCGCCTCGTAGGCGCCTTTCGTGGTGACGACCCGGACTCCGCTGCCCTTCGGCTCCCACCCGAGCACGGTTTCCTCAAAGCGCAGATCCGCGCCGAGGGCGGCCGCCCGCGTCAGGTGGGCCCGCACAGACTCCTCGGGACGGAGGTAGCCGGCCTTCTTTTCGTACAAGGCCACGGTGTCGGGCGAGGGATTCAGCACCGGAAACCGGCGCCGGATTTCGCGGGCGTCGAGCAGCTCGTGCTCAAGGCCGTGCGTGCGCGCACTGCGCAGGCTGCCGCGGACGACGTCGCCCGACTCCGCCCCGAGCATGAGCCCGCCCACTTCGTGGAGCAAATCCGCTCCGGTCTCCCGCTCGATCTGCCGCCACAGGTCGTAGGCGCGGAGGAGCAGGGGCACATAAGCCGGGTCTTCGTAGTAGGACTGCCGGATCACCCGGGTCCGCCCGTGGCTGGATCCGCGGTCATGGGCGGCCGTGAATTGTTCCAGACCGAGCACGCGCCGCCCCCGGCTCGCCACCTGATAGGCGGTCGCACTGCCCATGCCGCCCAGTCCGAGGATCAGTACATCGTAGCGCATGTCGGTCACGCCTCGTCACGGCACCGCATACACCTCGACCAGGGCCACGCCGGTGGTCGATCCCACGCCGCTCACCTGCGCCGTGTACGCGCCCGGCGGGAGGGTCACGAGCAGGGCCGGATCCTTCCCCCCTGCCTGCAGCGGAAACGCCCCCACGGCCTGCGCCGTGGCGGCCAGGGCGGGGGCGTGGGTGGATACGGTCCAGTCGTTGTTGTCCGCCAGCGCCAGGGTGCCGCGGAAGAGCCTCAGCTGCGGGTCGGCCAGCACCCCGGTCACGCCGAAACTGCTTTCGAGCGTGGGTCCCACGCCGCGAATCAGCACCGTGAGCGGTCCGCCGGTGATCACAAAACCGGTGATGAGCACGTCCCCTCCCACCCCCACGCGGGAGCGGGCCGAGACATTGGTCAGTCGCCCGCCGGTCGCGCCGCCAGTGTCGTAGGCCTCGACCAGCGCCACTCCAGTCCCGGACGGCGCGCCGGCCAGGTGGTGGGTGTACCCGCCCGGCACGTCGACGGTGCGGAGCAGCGCCGCATCCTTCGAGGGATTGGGCAGGGGAAAGGCGCCGACCTGGGTGGTGGCAGCGGCGATCAACGCGGTATCCGCACTGGCACTCCAGTCGTCATTCTCCGCCAGAAGCGCCCCGTTGCCGCCGAACATGCGCAGCAGCGGGTCCGCCACCACGCCCGGCACGTTGAAGGGAGGCTGTCCGAGCGTGGGTCCCACTCCGCGCACCAGCAGCTGTCGCTGGCCGGCGCCGGCGGTGAGGAGGCCGACGATCAGGGTCTCGCCGCCCTGGCCCGCCACGGAGCGGACGGAAAGATTGGCGAGCCGGCCGGGGGCTCCGGGGCGGGGGCCGAGGAGCTGGCGTCCGGTGCGGGTGACGTCCCGCTTGAACTGCGGCCAGTCGGTGAGCAGCGGCTCAGAGGCGCTGGCCAGGGCGTAGAGTTTTCGATCGTAAGAACCGACGTAGAGGGAGCCGTCGGGCGCGACCAGAGGGGACGAATCGACCCAGTCTCCGACCGCGGTGCGCCAGGCCTCGGTGCCATCGGGCCGGAGCGCGATCACCGCGTTGTTGCTCGATCCGAAGACGATGAGTCCGTCCGCACGCACCGCCGCGGTCGAGAGGATGGGCTGCAGGGCGGCCTGTCCGGCCCGGGGGAAGCGCCAGCGCTCGGTCCCGTCGGGGAAAATCGCATACATGCGTCCCTCGGTCGTGCCGGAGGTGCCGGCATAGATCGTCCCATCCGCCGCCAGCACGGGCGAGGCCTCGATCGTGTCACCCGCCTGAAAGGTCCAAAGGACGACTCCGGAGGAGGTGATCGCGTAGACTTTGCGATCGCGCGACGCCACGTAGACCGTGCCGTCCGCCGCGAGCGCGGGCGCGCCCACGATGCCGCCCTCGGTCGTGACCTTCCATTTTTGGACGCCGTTGGCATCCACGGCATAAACGGATCCATCCCACGAACCGAAATAGATCGTCTCGTCGGGCCCGACCACGGGCGAGGAATCCACCCAGTCGCCGGCCGGGAAAGTCCACTTGACCGTGCCGCCCGGTTGGATCGCGTGCAGGTTCGAGTCGCCCGCGCCGACGTAGATCGTGCCATCCGCTCCCACCGCCGGGGAGGAAACAATGAAGGACCCGGTCGCGTACTCCCAGAGTTTGGTCGCCCGGGTGCCATCGTCGCGCAGCGCGTAGAGTTTTCCGTCCCACGAGCCGACGTAAATCGTGCCGTCCGGACCGACCGCCGGCGACGAATCCACCCAGTCTCCGGTCAAAAACGACCATTTCAACGAGGTGGTGGCCTGGGTCGGCCCGGGTTTGATCGCATAGATCCGTTTGTCCCGGGAACCAAAATAGAGCGTGCCGTCCGGAGCCATGGCCGGCGACGAGAGCACGAAGTCACCGGTGGTGAAGGACCAGCGGATGGATCCATCCGCCTGGGCGATGAGGCGGGCGACGCCGATCGGCGCCAGGGCCAGGGCGAGCAGGAGTCCGGTTCGCGCAAACGAGGAAAACCACATGGGATGAACGCATTGATTGGATCGCGCCCGCGGTTGTCACGGAAGAATGCCGTCTCATCCCTGATTTGCCGCCCCGCCGGCGTCCGACCGGGATCGGCCCGCCCGGCGATTCGAGCTCAGGGCTCGCGGGGCAGCGTGAGACGAAAGGTCGTGCCGGTCGAGGTGCTGCCGACCAGTTCCAACTGTCCACCGGCATGCCGGGCCAGCTGGTGACTGAGCGCCAGGCCGATACCGCCCCCACCGGACTTGCTGCTGACCAAGGGTTGAAACAAGCCCTGCCGCACCGCCGGCGGCAGGCCCGGGCCCTCATCGCTGACGGTAAACTCGACGGTCGTCTCCCGTGCAATCGCCTGCAGACGAACGGTTTGTCCGGGCCGCGAGGCTTCAAGGGCGTTTGCTGTCAGGTTGCGCAGCACCAGGCCGGAGAGATTTGCGGTGCGACCGCTGACGCGGGCCTCGCCTTTCACCTCCAGGATCAGCGACACCCGGGCCTTCTCCGCGTCGGCCCGCAGCCCCGCCTGCACGCTTTCGAGGACTTCGTCCGTGGTGAGCACGAGGTGGAGGCCCGCGGTTTCGTCCCGCAGGACCATCACCACCTCGTTGACCAAGGCACGCAGGCGCCGGGTGGTCTCCGCCGCTCCCTGCCAGGCGTCGCCTCCATCGTTGCCTTCGAGGGTGAGGGACGGGCCCGCTTTGACGAATCCCTCGAGGCCCGCCAGCGGATTCTTGAGGCCATGGATCAGGTGGGCACTGATGGCCCCCACCGCCGAGGTTTTCGCGGCAAAGAGCAGTTCCTGATTCGCACGCGCGAGGTCTTCGGAGCGGGATTCCAGTTCACGGTGCACCGCCGCGAGGCGCGAAAAGGCCCAGACCAGGAGGGAAACAATCACGACTCCGCCTCCCAACACGGCCAGCAGGGCTTGCTGAATCAACCCGCGATCGACCCGGGCCAGCTCATCGTACACCGGCTGTCCATCCATCAAGTACTGCGCCGCTCCGCCCAGCTCATGCAACACGGGCTCTTCCAGCGGAACGATCACCTCCAGCACGCGCGAGCCTGCCGCCGCGCCTCCGTTCGGTTCTGTCTCCTCTCGGCCTTCAATCAGGTCGAGCACGGGCCGCGGCCGGCCCAGTCGGGCAAAGGCTTCCCCTCGTTCCAATCGTGTCCAGTCTTGGAGCGGCAGCATCGCGTCGCTGACCGCCGGCAACGCCTCCCGCAACTGTCCGGTGGGTTCATAGAGGCGCAGGGCCAGCACTCCTCGCAACCGGGTGGTCAACAACAAGGTGGAAAAGCGGTCATCCGCCGGCTGGGTCAGGCCGAGTCCCATCCATTCCTCCTCCGCCAGCCGTTGCTGCAACCGCACCACGGCGAGCAGCGACTCGGCCTCGCGCGACAGGACTTGCGCATGGAGGTTGGTCCGCAGGCGCAGGGTGACGATCGCCACAAACGCCGCAAAGATCCCCAGGGTCACCAGCGTCACCACCACCGGCACGCGGCGGATGGAAGTCGGGGAAAGGGGTCTGGCCATACGGGAGGGGGATCAGATGACAGCGTCAGGTCCGCACCTCGTCAGGGTGACGGGGTGAAGGCAAGTCCAGCCATGATCGTGGTCTGGGTGTAGCTGGCGTTTTCTTCGTTCGAGCGGCTGCGCTCCGCCTGCGCCTCCGCAAACAGGGTCCAGCGGGGACCGAGCCCGCGTTCGGTGCGGAGGGTCACGTCCACATCGTCGCGTCGCCGTTTCGGCGGGTCAAAACCAACCCCGACCGTTTGCACGCGGTAGCGGTAACGCACCCCGGACGCCTCGAGCGCCACACGCCAGGGTTCCTTTTTCCATTCCAGGCTCCACCGGCCGCGTCGTTCGTCATAATCAAAATACCCCGAACCGCCGTCCCGGTTTTCCAGTCCCAAGACCGTCGTGGCACTGGTCCAGCGACCGCGACTGAACTGGAGTTTCACTTCCATTTCATCCTGATGCAGGGAGAGTTGTGTGCCTGCCAAGGGACGTCCTCCGAGCGTATAAGCCGGTCGGGCGTCGTAGTCGCGCTCCCGCGAGAGGAGCGAAACGGTCAGGGAGACCGGGGGCGCCGGGGTCCAGATCACGCGGCCACCGACCTTGGCTTCACTGAAGTCTTCGCTGTAGCCGCGGTAGCGACTCTCGTGGGCTTGCACCAGGGCAGCGAACGCCACGGGTGACGCCGGCGCCACCCGCACTTCTCCCCCGATCACCGAGCCATGGACGCGAAGGCGGGCCACGACGCGCTCGGTTTCGGTCGCGGACAGGTCGAACACTTGATCCTGAAAATAGCCTTGGAGGCTCAGGGTCGCCCGCACCGCCGGTCGGGGCTGCCAGCGCAGCTCGCCATGACCATACCAGGCTTGTTCACCGGCCAGTTCCGGCATGGGGCTCAGATAACGCGTCACATCGCCGTTCACAAACGCTACGCCCTCCCATGCTCCTTGAGGCAGCCGCCAAAGAAACGTTTCGAGCTGGCTGCGCAGAAACGCCCGGCCCTCGGCCTGAACGGCACTGAGCAGCGGGTTGTCGCGCCAGCCAGCCGCCAGATTCGCGGTGGCACCCACCTGCCAGGTCGGCGGTTTCAGCGCCTCCAATTCCGCCCTCAATTCCGGGGGCAGAGCCGCCCATTCTTCGGCGGTCAGGGAGGCCAGCGTTTGGGCCAAGGCCGACGCGGATACGGTGCCGGTCGACGACGGACCCGCGGAAGCGAGGGTCGACGGAGGGGTTGCGAAGGTCGCGGGAGCCGCCGCCGTCCCAGCCCATGGCGCCCCCCCGCTCAGGAGCAGCAGCAATCCCCACCAGGCTCGTGTGAACATCCTCCGCACCATACGCAGTCTCGGGAAAACAAACAGGGCGGAGGTCAACAGACCTCCGCCCTGCAGGCAAGCGGGCGCGGCCAGCTTCTGCCGCAACCGCAAAAGGGAAAACTCAGCCGCCGCCGTTGCGACGCGCCTCGCGCAGCGCCTTCAGCTCTTCGCGGATCTTGCGGGCGAGTTCACGCTGCTCGTCCTGCCGCTGGGCTTGGTTCGCCTGCATTTCCGCCAAGATGCGCGCCCGCTCTTCCGCGGTCGCATTCTGCAAGCGGGCCAGCTCGGCCCGACGTTGGGCGAGAAGCGCATCACGTTGCGCATCGAACTGACGGATCAAGGTTTGCACTTCCGTCGGCAAGGCGGGGAGTGTGGGACGCACCGGGTTGACCGACCCATTGGGCATCGTCGGCCGCGTCGGGACCGTACCCACCGTCGGTGTCGTACCCGTCGCCTGGGCAAAAAGAGGAGAGGAAGCCGCCAGCAAACCGGCGGTCAGGGAGAGAATCTTGGGAAGCGCGTTCATGGTCATTCAGGGGTCGGGGATGGCGTGTGGGTGACACCTCCTTTTGCACACGTCGTGCCAACCACCCATTTCGATACTATCCCTTTATGAACAACAACTAAGGCCTCACGCTACCGACTTGAAGCACCCTAAAGTGGGAACCAATTCCCAACCCACTCCCCAACCTGGGAACCGATTCCCGGCCGCTCAGCTCCGTTTTGTGGCTGCGCCGCTCCATCCCCGCGGGGTCGTCGACCCCACCTCCAACCGGCAGGTCTCCCCCTCCTCCGTTGGAACCCCTCCGTTGGAGATGGCCTCGCCGAGGCCGTGACGGGCCTTCGGCCCGCCCGTATTCTACCCCCCCGGCGTCTCGCTCCGTCGCGACCCGGCGGTGCGCCACCCCGTAGTCTGCGCATTGATCCAAGTCAGAGCTTCGGTGTGTTCAATCGCATCGCTGCCGTCGGATCGGACCAATCCGGGGCCAAACACGCCTTCGCCGTGCCAGGCATCTCCCCAGCGCGGCCATGACCAGCCCACCACCGCGGGTTCGGTCGCCAGGCGGCGGAGCGCCGCGCGTCCGCGACCGAGCATGCGCTCGAGTCGGGTCCACTCGGGGGGTTCCCCGGCCGCAGGCGGCGGTTCATAAAGCTGAGGGTCCGCCCAGCAAAACCCTTCGACCCACGTGGGTCGTTCGCCCCCGCCGGTGCCCGCGCCGGCACCCTCCGCCCACTCCGGCGCCGGCCAGCGTCGCACCATCACATCCACCGCCGGCCCCACCACCTCAGCCCACCAAGGCGGCGCGCCCGCCCGCGCCAGTCCGGGGGCAAAGACAAGGTGCTGAGGATCCGCCGCCCGCACAGCCGCCGCCGCGCCGACCGCATAGCGGCGCGCGCACTCTTCACTCCAAAGGCGGTGGTCCGCTTGATACCCAGGGGTGCGCACCCCGCGCTCCTCGCGTGTCCACGCTCGAAGCAACTCCTTGTTGGTCAAAGGGACCTGCCAGTCCTCCGCCAGTCGGTCGAAGCTGCCCTCGTGTAGCGCGAGCACAAACTCCCACGCTGCATGGTAGGCGGCATGGCGGGGCTCCAGGCTGAGGCACAGCTGGAGCAGCGTCGGCCGGCCCTCGGGTTCGTCCCACGCCCAATCGAGTCCTTCATCCAGTTTCCAACCGAGCACGCTGCGATCCTCCGCCGCCACGGCGCAGACCCGCTTGGCCTGATCCGCCGCAATTTCCGCCCACGATGGATCAAACACATCGGGAATCCGCGCCCCTCCGAACCGGAGGAACGGACCCGGCCGGCTGACTCCGGCCACGGGCAGCCAATGCAAACCCGCCGGTCCACCGGCGCCCGCGCCGAGCGTGGTCACGGCTCCGAACCCCCAACCACGCAAGCGCGAACCCGGCAGGGGCGCGGACGCCGCACCGGCCACCGCCGCCGGAAAACAGGGGTGATCCTCGGGATCGATCAGCCACCAGCGCCCCGCCGTCGATGGCGCCACGCGGAAAAAACCGGCGGCACCGCGCAAGGAGGAGAGTTTGAAATCCTTCAGGCTAAGTGGATTCTGCATGAGCGAAAACAAACAGGGTGGCGTCCAGCGCGACCCGGGGCGCGGGGTTTGTCCCGGGCCGGTCGGATCCGCGGTGTCCTCAGCGGTCGGGTCGTTTCAACTCGAAGGTGTCGCGGGTGCGCGTGTACGCCTCCCCACCCATGCGGCCAATGGCGTCGAGCTTGACCGGATCAATCCGTCCCTCGGGCGTCAGCAGGTCGTCGCGGATGTGCGCCCGCACAATGCGTCCAAACACCACATTCGCCGCCAGGGGTCCTTCGCCGATCGGCAGGATCGTGTGCAGGGTGCACTCAAACGACACGCCCGCGTCCGCCACGCGCGGGGGCTTCACCAAGACGCTGGGCGCCGTCGCAATGCCAAACGCCTCAAACTCGCTCTCGCCGTAAGGCAGCAGCGCCGCCGTGGCGTTCATCTTCTCGGCCAGGGCAAAGGAGGTCAGATTGACGACGAACTCCGGCACGGCCTCGATGTTGCGCACGGTGTCCTTCTTTTTGCCGTCCCGGGTGTTGACCGGGACAAACATGAGGGTCGGTGGGTTGGCCGTCACCCCTTGGAAGAAGGAATAGGGGGCCAGATTGGTTCGGCCCTCCGGCGAGATCGTCGACACCCAGGCGATGGGCCGGGGCACGATGGTCGAGATCATCCAGTTGTACGCGTGTTTCGGCTCCAGCGCCGTGAAGTCGAGGATCATCGTCCACCAGCCAATCCGAATCCGGGCAGCTCGGAAAGGCTGAAGCCCCGCGATTCCACCCACCCGCCGGCGTCCGCTCGTTTTGCTTTTGCCCCCGCCGCTTTCTCGCTGCTCACTGCCGGCCCGCTCTCCTCGCATGAACGCCAAAGCCCTGATCCGCACCTTCGTCTTTCTGCTGATCCTTTTTCTGGTGATCTACGTCGGCACCGAGAACACGCAGCGGGTGGACTTCCGGTTCCCCCTCCTGCTGGACAAGCCGGTGCGCGCCTCCGCCGCCTGGATCTTCTTCGCCGTGTTCGCGGTGGGTGTCTTTGGCGGCACCCTGCTGCATGCCGGCGGGGGTGGCGACGGCAAGGGCAAGAAGTAGCCGGGGACGGGCTTGGAATTGTGACAAATGCCGCCGTTTGGCGTTTTCGCCGGCGGGGGGTGGGGTATAATCCCAAGCACTACAAATCGCGTTGCCCTCGGGCCGGGCGGCGGGCATGGAAGGGGGAACTGGTCCATCCCGCCGTCCCCCATGTCGCGCCTTCTTTTCGCCCGCCTTGCCCCGCTCTTCAGCCTGCTCGCCCTTGTTGGTTCAGCGTCATTGTCGCACGCCGCGCAATACAATGACCGGCTGATCAATCTGTCGTCGCGGGCCCGCGCCGGCACGGGCGACAACGCCCTGATCGCCGGTTTTGTCATCGGCTCGGGGTCCGAGAAAAAGGTCCTGATCCGCGCCGCCGGCCCGAGTCTGGCCCAGTTCGGCCTGACCGGCGTGCTGGCGAATCCGAAGCTGGAGGTGTTCGACAGTCGCGGTCTGAAGGTGGCCGAAAACGACGACTGGAGCGTGTTCTCCGGCGGTCCGGTCGCCAGCGCCGCCGACTTTGCCGCCGCCGGCGCCTTCGGCTTCTCCAGTCCCACGAGCGGGGACTCCGCCATCATGGCCACGTTGGCCCCGGGTGGATACACGGTGAAGGTCTCGGGCGATGGCGCCGCCACGGGCGTCGCCCTGGTCGAGGTGTACGACGTCTCGGGTGCCGCCCAGCTGATGAACCTTTCCACGCGCGCCCAGGTTCAAACCGGATCTCAAATCGTGATCTCCGGCCTGGTCATCGCCCCGGGCACCGCCGTGCGCAAGGTCCTGGTCCGCGCCGCCGGTCCCGCCCTGGGCGAGTTCGGCGTGCAGGGTGTGCTCACGGATCCCGTGGTCTCCCTGCTCAACTCGAACAACGCCGTCATCGCCTCCAATGACAACTGGGGCGACGGCGGCCGCGCGCCCGCCGTCTCCGCCGCCGCCACCGCAGCCGGAGCGTTCAGCTTCAGCAATTTCTCGAGCAAGGACGCCGGTCTGCTGGTCGACCTCGCCCCGGGCAGCTACACGCTGCAGGTCAGCGGCGCCGGCAACAGCAGCGGTGTCGCCCTCGTCGAAGTCTATGACCTGACCCCGGGCTCCCTCCACCTGGTCAGCGTCGCCGCCACCCAGCCCGCCACCGACTCCTCCGGCGGCAGCCCGGGTGTGTTCACGGTCACGCGCGAAGGGCCGACCACGCAGGCGCTGACGGTCACCTACGACATCCAGGGCACCGCCCGGAACGGCGTCGACTACGTCGCCCTGCCCGGCTCGGTCACCATCCCGGCGGGCGCAAGCAGCGCCACCGTCACGGTCAACCCCTACGGCAACGTCCAGACGTTCTCCTCCTCGAAATCGGTCTTCCTCACCCTGACGTCCTCGCTCGCCTACGGTGTCAGTCCGACAAATACGGCGGCGGTGACCATCGCCTACAACCCGGGCACGCTTTACATCAGCAACCTGCGCGTGCCGGTCACAGCCTCCAGCTCCGCCGCCTACGGCACCTCAAGTCTGCAGCTGAGCTCGGATGAGAAATTCGCCCTCGTCGGCCTTTCCTTCTCCAACCTGAGCGCCCCGCAGACCCTGGCCTACCTGCGGCTTGGCAACCTCGGGGACAGCGGCGCCGCCTACCTCTTCCAGATCCCCAACGGGCAGGCCTCGGGTCTGCAGTGGGACATCCGCGACTCCGGCGCCTACACCGCCAGCCAGATCGTCTCCGCGATCAAGGAAGGCCGGGTCTTCGTCAGCATCGAAACCACCGCCTATCCCGCCGGAGAACTCCAGGGTTCGATGGTGAAGAGCACGGGTTCGATGACCTTTGTCGCACCTCTCGCGCCGCCCGCCTACACGCTGGGCACCCCGACCTCCCTCGAGGCCGCGCGTTTCCTCACCCAGGCCACCTTTGGCCCGACGGACGCCGACATTTCCGCCGTCATCGCCAAGGGCTACGACGGCTGGATCACGGAGCAGATGGCCAAACCGGCGTCGCTGCACGCTCCGCTTGTCATGACCGATTTCGCCGCCTTCAACCGCGGTGGACAGAACACGGTGAACGGGGTCAACACGCGTCCCGGCCAGCAGCATCGTCTGAACGCCTGGTGGACGCATGCGCTCTACGGCGAGGATCAGCTGCGCCAGCGCGTCGCTTTCGCCCTTTCCCAGATCCTCGTCATCTCGGACCAGAACGGAACGGTCAACGCCTGGCAGGAGGGCGCGGCCAACTTCCACGATCTGCTCGTGAAGGGCGCATTTGGCAGCTTCCGCAAGCTCCTCGAGGACGTGTCGCTCAATCCGATGATGGGCATCTACCTCTCGCATCTGCGCAACAACCGCGCGACGGGCTCGGCCCTGCCGGATGAAAACTACGCGCGCGAGGTCATGCAGCTGTTCTCGATCGGCCTGAACGAGCTCAACCCGGACGGCACGCTGCGGCTCGATTCCCAGGGCCTGCCGATCCCGACCTACAACCAGACGACGATCTCGGAGACCGCCAAGGTCTTCACCGGCTGGGGCTACTCGCAGAGCTACTCCACCGCGCCGCGCTTCACCAACGGCGCGGCCCAGCGTCCGGGCAATACGTATCCAGATTATCTGGAGCCGATGCGTCTCTTCGAGGCCAACCACGAACCCGGCGCCAAGACCATCGTCGGCGGCCGCGTGCTCCCGGCGAACCAGGGCGGGGTCAAGGATCTCGCCGACACGCTCGACGCGCTTTTCCACCACCCGAACACGGGACCCTTCATCAGCCGGCAGCTCATCCAGCGTCTCGTCACCTCCAACCCCAGCCCGGGCTACGTCTACCGCGTGGCGCAGATCTTTGCCAACAACGGCTCCGGCGCGCGCGGCGATCTCGGCGCGGTGGTGCGCGCCATCCTGCTCGACTATGAGGCCCGCACCCTGCAGGCGGCGGGGAATCTTACCTACGGCAAACTGAAGGAACCTCTCCTGCGCACCTCCGCTCTCTTCCGCGCGTTCAAGGCGACGTCCAACACCAAGCGGCTGCCCATCAACAACTCCAACGGGCAGATCTCCCAGATGGCCGGCAGCGCGCCAACGGTCTTCAACTTCTTCGAGCCCGCCTACGTGCAGCCCGGTCCGCTCGCCGCCGCCGGCCTGTTCGCCCCCGAGTTCCAGATCTTTACGGATACAACGGCGATCACGGTGCCGAACTATTTTAACACCTACCTTACGACTGCGAAGCCGACTAGTCTTGATAGTGACACGGTCTTTCTGGATTTTACCGACGCACTTCCCTTGGCGGCCAATCCGGTCGCCCTGGTCGACCAAATGAATCTGTCACTTGCTGGAGGCACCCTTTCGACCGCGGCCAAGACACGTATCGTCTCGGCCATTACGTCGATGCCGGCCGCCACCAGCGCGACGGACAAGGTCAGGGGTGCAGCCTACCTCGTGATGACGAGTCCCGAGGCCGCCATCCAACAATAACCGACCGCCGCATCCGCTGGACCATGAACCGCACCGACACCGCGACCTCGCCCGATCCGTCCCGCCGCA
This sequence comes from Opitutaceae bacterium, assembly GCA_016794625.1. GTDB lineage: Bacteria > Verrucomicrobiota > Verrucomicrobiia > Opitutales > Opitutaceae > UBA6669. Next base: position 4,641 of record JAEUGY010000024.1, on the reverse strand, counting down.
AGTTTCTCGGCTCCTGTTGCGCCGCCGTCGGCGCCACCGGCATGCTTTCCGCCCTCGCCCAGCTCCGGGTGCTGGGCGCCCTCGCCCAGCCGGGCAACGGGCCGCAGGTTCCCGGCACCGCCGCGGCCGAGGACTACAAGGCCCTGGTCTGTCTGTTTCTCGCCGGGGGCAACGACGCCAACAACCTGATCGTTCCTTACGACGCCGCGGGCTACGCCGCCTACGCCGCCGCCCGCACCGCGCTCGCGCTACCCAGCGGGGCCGCGCTTCCGCTGGTGACGCCGACGAGCGATGGCCGCGCCTGGGGCCTGCATCCGTCGATGACCGCCTTTCACCAGCTGTTCGGCGCGGGCAAGGGTGCCATCCTCGCCAATGTCGGCACGTTGCTTTACCCGACGACCAAGGCGCAGTACACCGCCCGCTCGGTCCCGCTGCCGCCGCAGCTGTTCTCGCACAACGACCAGCAGGTGGAGTGGCAGAGCAGTCTGGCCGACCGTCCTTTCCAGACGGGTTGGGGCGGCCGCCTCGCCGACCTCACCAACGCCTTCAACACGAATGCGTCGATCTCCATGTCGATCAGCTTGAACGGGCAAAACTCGTTCCAGGTCGGGCGCAACATCGCGCAGTATTCGGTCTCGACGAGTGGTGCCATCGGTCTCTCCGGGTCCGCCGCCCCCACAGGCACCTCCGCCGCGTCCGTCCGCACCAAGGCGATGAATGACTTGCTGGCCTCGCCGCAGGGCAATCTGTTCGAGACGGCCTTCGGCGGCATGACGACCAACGCCATCGCCGACAGCGCGCTGCTCTCGACGGTGCTGGGTTCGGGCACGACCGGAGCCAACTCCGCGTTCCCCAATACCTACGGAGCCTTCTCCAATACCAATCTCGCGCAGCAGATGCGCACGATCGCGCGTCTGATCTCGGCCCGCACGACGCTTGGTCTGAAACGCCAGGTCTTCTTCGCCCGCATCGGCGGCTGGGACTTGCATGACAATCAGGTCGACAACACCAACACCGCGATCGGAGCGCATGCGAACCTGCTGGCCGACGTGGCCAATTCGATGAAGGCCTTCTACGACGCCACCGTCGAAATGGGCATCGCCGACTCCGTCACCACCTTCACCGCCTCCGACTTCGGCCGGACCTACAATACCAATGGCGACGGCTCCGACCACGGCTGGGGCAGTCACCACCTCATTGTCGGCGGCGCCGTGCAGGGCGGCAACATCTACGGTCGCATGCCCGATCTGAGCCTGCGCGGTGTCCAGGACACCGGCAGCCGCGGCCAGTGGATTCCGACGACGAGTGTGGACGAATACAGTGCCACGCTCGCCACGTGGTTTGGCGTCAGCGCCACGGACCTGCCGGTCGTTCTGCCTAACATCGGACGGTTTGCGCGGCAGAACGTGGCGTTCCTGTAACGCCCGCGCCCCCGCGGCGCTTCAGCCTTCACACCTCGCGCCCGCCGGTCCTAGGCTCGGTGGCATGCGCGCGCTGTTTCTGCTCGTCCTCTTCGCCACGGCCCTTCCGGCGGCGGAAAACCCTCGCTTCACCTTCGCCGCCGTCGGCTGCATGCCCTACGGCGAGGCCAACTGGCCGGGCTTCCGCCGGGTGATTGAGGAAATCAACCGCCGGCAACCGGCGTTCACCGTGCACTGCGGTGACACCAAGTCCGGCAGTCTGCCGCCGTCGGACGATTTCATGCACCGGATCCTCGATGCGTTTAATTCATTCGACGGACCCCTGATCTACACACCCGGCGACAACGAATGGACGGATGTGCATCGCGAAAACAACGGCCGGCAGGACCCGCTGGTCTGGCTGGCGAAGGTGCGCGCCCTCTACTTTGCCGAGGAGCGCAGCCTGGGCCGGGCACCGATTCCCCTGACTTCGCAGCGCACCCTGCCGCGGTACGCCAAGTTCGTCGAAAACGTCCGGTGGTCCGTCGGCGGCGTGGTGTTTGCCACGATCCACATGGTGGGCAGCAGCAACAACCGCCAGCCCGAGGTTCCAGGGGCCGTTGAGGAATTTACCGAACGCCAGGCCGCCAATATCGCCTGGATGAAGGCCGCGTTCGCCGCCGCCCGCAAAGACCAGGCTCCCGGCATCGCCTTCTTCTTTCAGGCCGACGCGTTTTACCAGGATTACGCCAAGAGCGGCCGTCACGAAGGCTTCAAGGACTTCCTCGACGCCCTCGAGGAACAGTGCCTGTTCTTCCAAAAGCCCGTGCTGCTGGTGCACGCCGACGAACATCGCTTCCGCCTCGACGCTGGCCACCGGTTCGATCGCAGCGCCGCCCCCGTGCCCAACGTCACCCGGGTCGAGACCTTCGGCGACGGCGACCTGCACGGCGTCTTGGTCCTCGTCGACCCCGCCTCCCCCCAGGTCTTCCTCCCCATGCCCCTGCTCGTTCCCGGCAACCCCTTGCCCGCCCTGCCGGACTCGCCGTATTCACACTGAGACCACAGCAGCACGATCTCCTTCTGTAGGGCCGCCCCTCGCGGGCGCGCCTCGCTTTGCGGAACCCACACCGTCAAACGAAGCCCCGCCTCTCGGGCCGCGATGCGTCTGGTTTGTCCGTTGCCCATCGGATCACCCCGGCCTGCCCGTCTCAAGGGGTGAATGACGCCAGCTTCTGCACGGCCTGGCGCTCGGCCAGCTCCGCGGCCCGGAGTCGTTCAAGCGAATTAGCCTGGATGGCCGCCGCCATCTCCTGCACCGCCGCACGGCGCTCGCTGAGGTAAACAAGGAGGGCGGCCTGGCGTCGTTCGGTGCGGTAACCCGGCGTGTAGGCGAGCCCGCCGATGGCCGCGCTCCAGTCGGCGTAAAAGGGGGCGTGGGCGCCTTGCAGCCACATCGCATAGTCGATCGGCGATGACCCTTGTTTGGCCACCTGCTCGCGGCGGCGGTTCTGCTCTTGCAGCTGGGCCTGCTCGGCCGCGATGAACGGATCGAGGACCTTGCGCCAGGCGATTTCTTCCTGGACGCGATAAGCATATCGGGGCGCCGCCGCAACACCCGCGACCGCCATCGCAAGGATCGCCGCGACACCGAACGTCACCGCCCGCGCGGCCTGGCGGCGTCGGACTTCGAGGTCGAGCGGGCGCATGACGAGCCAGCCCAGCACGAACCCCGACAGCAGTCCGCCAACGTGAGCCGCATTGTCGATGCCCCGGTTCGCCAGGCCGAAGGCCACGTTGTAGCCGACAAACCAAAGGGTGCTGGAGACGACCGGTGAAAACACCCGCCGCGGGACCGCACCGCGGGCACGGAGCATCGCTCCCATGAGCGCACCATACAGGCCAAAGATCGCCCCGGACGCACCGGCGCTCCACACGCGGTCTCCATTCCAGGCGAGGCTGGTCCATCCGCCCCCGAGGCCGGCGCCCAGATACACGAGCATAAACGGGAGCCGGCCGAGGAGACGCTCGAGCACGTGTCCGATATTGAGCAGGGCCCAGAGATTGAGCCCGAGGTGGAGGATCCCGAAGTGGAGAAACAGGGCCGTCAGGAGTCGCCACCACTCTCCGTCCGTGGTCGCGGCCGCATTGCTCGCCCCGAGGCGCATGTAGGGTGTCACGTCCGCCTTGATCCAACCGGTGCCAAAAAACGTCGCGAGGACGACAAAGACGAGCACGTTGACCGCGGTCAGCACCACGGTCGGCGACCGCCAGGGCTGGCTGGCCACCGGCAGGCGGTGAAACACCGCACTGAAACGCTCTTCCTGGTCATAGTCGTCATCCACGGTCGCCGGCAGCAGCTGCGCCACCACCTGCGCCTCCTCCTCGGTCTCAAGGCTGAAATAACACAGGCGGCTCTTGGTGCCCGCACCGCCGGTCAACGCCCAGAATTGCACCACACGACCGCGGACGCGCACATTGAGGAGGTCCATCGAGCGCAGCACCAGCGGACGCTGGCGGACCCACCAGGAGCGTCGCCGGCCGGTGAGGGTGATTTCGCCGCCGAGTAGATCGATTTGCAGCGTCCCCTGGCCGCGGAACCAGGGATTTTCCCACGTGCGATCCTCCGATTCATACCCCACCGCAAAGGTCCGGGCTCCGGGTGAAAACGAGTGCGCTGCAGTCTGCTCCATGCCCCCCCAACGACGACACCCCCCCTCCCCCGCCGCAAGGAGTAAACACCCCGGGCCGCGTGGGCCGGCGCAACACCGCGGCCTCAACGAGGCCGCCTCCAACAGGCACCCGCAGGGACCACGGATGGAGGGCGTCGCTCCGTCGACGCCGCGGGGACGCGCACCGCACTCCTTCGCCGGTACATTTGTCCCTCGATGCGTTGGGACACCTTGCGCCGGGAGGGGTCGCCACGCGCAACCGGCGCCGACGGAGCGGCGCCCTCCATTTCAGCACCCGTCCCGTTCTCCACCGCGGCCTCAGCGAGGCCGCCTCCAACAGGGGACGAGACCTTCCGTTGGAGGTGGGGTCGCCGACCCCGCGGAGATCGGCGTCGCGTGAAGAATCCAGACCCCCGAGGCGGGACCGAGGGTCCCGTCGCGGCCTTGTATGTCCATTTCCGTGCACAAGGAACAAGTACCAAAGGCTGCCGCCGAGAATGGGCCAATTGGCTCGTCGGAGGCGGCAGTCTTTGGTACGGTAAATTTGGCCTTGGGTGAGCGAACCTCAT
>JAEUGY010000023.1 GCA_016794625.1 Opitutaceae bacterium | reverse complement strand
TCAAAAAAAGCGCTTGCACTTCCTGTTGGGAGCTTCCTTCTTTCCCCTCCCGCTACGCAGCCGTAGCTCAATTGGATAGAGCATCTGACTACGGATCAGAAGGTTTGGGGTTCGACTCCCTACGGCTGCGCCACTTTAAGTTGTTCTTTTGCTGGTGTTTATGGTGTGATTACGTCTTTGGGCCGCAGGTCCGGGGGCACACACCGGACGGTCAGCAAGGAGGGGAGAAGGGCGTGGAAAAGTCTTGGCTGGCCATTGGGTGCCGGGATCACCGCTGTGCTGAGGACGCTCGGAGGTGGGCACGCTGTCTGGATTCCCCCTTCTCATGGGTTCGACTGCAAGAGACGATCGGATGCGGAATCCGAGGGTTAGACCCAATGGCCCCGCTCCGACCTCCGGTGTACGCTCTGCAAGCGAATCTCCGCGTGCTTCACGCGGGAGGAGCTCTCTTCTCCCTTTCGATGATTTTCCCCGAGAAACGCCGCGCACGGGAGATTATGGCCAACGATTTCCCTGTTGTTTGCGTCGGTGGTTCGGCCGGTGGTCTGGATGCCTACATCCGGCTGTTGCGGGATCTTCCGGCGGATCTGGGCGTCGCCATCGTGTTCGTCAATCACGTCAGGAACGTGGCCACCAGGCTGCATGAAATTCTGCCGCGCTACACTTCGATGCCGGTGGAGCTGATCACGCAGGGCCTGCGCATCCGGCCCAATCGTGTATTTATCATTCCAGAACAAAGAGATTTGCACGTGTTGGACGGCCGGTTCCGTCTTCAGCCCATTTCCAAGCCGCGAGGCTGGCCCGATGTGATCACTGTTTTCCTGAAGTCGCTGACCCGGAACTGGAATGGCAAGCTGATCGCCGTCATTGTCTCGGGATATGACGGCGACGGGGCCGATGCGCTTTGCGAAATCAAGCAAGTGGGCGGTACCACCATGGCCCAAAAACTGGAAACCGCCGGTCAACCGGACATGCCGGAGAGCGCGATCGCCAGCGGTTGCGTGGACTTTGTGCTTTCGCCCGAGGGAATCGCCCGGGAGCTCATCCGGATGGCTCGGCTCAGGCCTGCTCCGGCGGCGGTCGTAACGGGTGGAGGGCAGTGACGTTCACGGGACGGCAGGTGGAGCAGTCGGGTGCGATGTGCTATCGGGACCGATGTTTTCTGGCGGAGAAAACCTCTGCCCGAACCGTCGTTCCCGTGCCGGGGGTGGACGTGACGCTAAATTGACCTCCAAACATTTCCACGCGCTCGCGCATGCTGGTCAATCCGAGTCGATGGGTGTGGCTGGTGTCCGAAAGGCGACCTACGTCGAAGGCCTGGCCATTGTCCACGATTTCCAGGCAGGCACCTCCCCGTATCTTGCGAAGGACGACACTTACCTCGGTGGCCTTCGCGTGCTTCTGCACGTTGGTGAGTGCTTCCTGCGCCACGCGATACAGCATCGTCAGCCGGTCGATATCAAGGGCATCGAGGCGGGCGACAGCCTTGAAATTGATCTTAAGCCCCGTCCGTTTGGAGTAGATCTGGAGGTAGGATTGAAGCGCCGGAACCAGCCCCAGATCATCCAGCATGGCGGGTCGGAGATCGCGGGCGAACTGGTGGACCACCTGCACGGTCTCTTCTACCAGATGCTGCAACGGAATGATTTTCCTCGGGATGCTGCGGGGGTTGCTCTTGGCCTTCTTGGAAAAAGCCTCCAGATTCAGGCTGATTCCAATCAGCAGCTGGACAACCTTGTCGTGCAATTCATGGCTGATCTCCTTTCGCAGGTTCTCCTGCGCCAGCAGGATCTGATGGGAGACATGACGCAGTTTTTCCTGCAGGCGATGCGATTGTTCCAGCAACTGATGGGCGTAGTGCTCACTCTTGCGCAGCTTTTCGTTTGAAGCGGCCAGCACCTCCGCTTGATGCAGCAGGTGAGCCGCTCGTTTGCGCTCGGAAATGTCGTAGAAGCAGTTGATCGCTCCTGTGACTTCACCGAGGTCATTTTTTATCGGCCGAATGTTCTCGAGAACCGTGATCCGTGATCCGTCGGGCCTCTCGATGAGGACCTCGATGTCGCGTGACTCCTCAATCCTCCCGCTCACCACCTCGGCCATCGGGCACAGATGTTGAGGAATGATGGTGCCATCGGGGCGAAGTGATTTGAACGAGCCACAGAATCGTTCCTGGGCGCTTCCGATCTCCGGAGCACGACCCCACAATTCCCGGGCATGGCGATTGAATTTCTGAATCAGTCCTGTGGTGTCGACGGTGTACACGGCCACGGGACTCAGATCGAACAAGGTGCGATACCGTTCTTCACTGGCCTGCACGATCTCTGCATCGTGCAGCCGCTGGGAAACGTCCACCATCACTGCCCGACACTCGAGCCCGCTGGCGAGGCGTTGGGCTTCGATGTTCACGGTCCGAGCCGGCTGGCCCTGGCTCACGAGTTCGAAGTCGCCGGATTGCTTTTCCTGGCCGGAAAAAACCTGATGTAGAAAGGTGTTGAAGCTCGGCCGATGTTTGGGCGACACCAGCAATCCGAAACGCCGGCCGATCAGCTGGGAGCGATCCATCCCCACCAAACTTGCTCCGGTGAGATTCACCAGGTGAATGGCGCTGTTGGAGGCGAGTGTATAATAGCCAACGGGTGCGAAGTCATAGAGGGCCGTGTATTTCTCCAAACCTGAGTTAACTTCAGCCTGGGTTTGTTTGAGCTCCTCATTTTGCAGTTCCAGCTCGATCTGATGGACCTGCAGTTCGTGGAGCACCCGTTGTACATCCGCTTTGGTTTCGATACGCGCCGTCCCGGTTGGCTGCTTGCGCAGCCGGCGTGCAGCACGTCGGCGAAGTTCGCCGGTACCTTCCAAGGACTTGGCGTGTGTTTTTATGATGGGTGTTTTCCGGGAGTGCGGGTCGCTTTGGAATGTGGTCTCTGCTGTGTCGTCTTGAGTGGCGATTGCACCTCCAGAGCCGCGAGACGATCCTCGGCTCGAGTCAGCGCCCGCCCTTGTTTAGCTGAGTGCGCACTGAGATCGGTATTCTTTTCACGCAAACCGGCTTCCACTTTTTTCGCTGCGGTGATGTTCGCAAAGGTGAGAACCACGCCGTCGATTCTGATGTCCATCGTGCGGTACGGCATGATACGCACCGTGAACCAGCGCCCGTCGCCGGTGGCGATCGACCGCTCGGAGAAGACCAGGGTCCGCAGCACCTCGTGCGCATCCGCAATCAACCCGGGATAGATCAGGTCTGAAGCGAGATCGGTGAAGGGTCGGCCGACATCGGTCGGGATAAACTTGATGATGGACTTCGCTTGGAGGGTGAACCGCCGCAGGCAAAGTTCGTTGTCCAAAAACACGGTCGCGATATCCGTGCTGTTGAGCAGATTCTTCATGTCGCTGTTCGCGCCGGAAAGCTCATCCAGTTTGATCTGCAGTTCGGAGTTCACCGTCTGGAGTTCCTCGTTCAGCGATTGCATCTCCTCCTTCGAGGTCGTCAGTTCCTCGTTGGATGACTGCAGTTCCTCGTTGGTGGATTGGAGTTCCTCGTTCAGGGACTTCAACTCTTCCTGTGAACTCTGCATCTCTTCGCGGGCGGCCTGCACCTCCGCCCGGGCGCGCAGGAGCTGACGCTGCAGTTCCCGCAACGGGGCCGGACTGGCGCGAGTCTTGCCCGATCCGCCACGAGCCCCAGTCTCGGTCCGGGGGGGGGGGAGTCGGAAAACACAATCAGAACCATCCCGCGCAGCTCTTTGGGTTCATCCAGAGGCTGGACTACGACGTCGATGGTCCGCGCCTTCGCGCCGACCCCGACCATGATGTTCTTCACCGTTACCGTGTCCTTCTTTCGACTGACCGTCTGCAGGGCAGTGGCCAGCTCGTAGCGGAGGCCCTCGCGAGCCATCGCCAGGACATTCAAGTTGGCCTTGCCGGCGGGTGGTTCCAGAAACTGCCCGGTCCGGCCGCTGAAAAAGACGATGTCCCCTTGTTCGTCGACGAGCACCGCGGGCGGCGCGAAGCGGTCGTAGACCAGCCGTTCCGCCTGAGTCTGGAAGTTCGATCCAGGGCGGCGCCCGGGCACCGAGGCTTCGCGCCTCGTCATCGGACTCGGGGCGAACACGGCTGGAAAGTTGAGGGGCTGCCCCGCGACCGTGGATCCGTTCCGCTTAAAAATCCTCTCTTTCTGAGCGATGGGCACGAACAAGTGGGTGAAGCCGCCGATGCATTCCGCACTCCCAAGAAACAGCACTCCGCCGGGATTCAGGCTGTAGTGAAAAAGAGGGAAGAGCTTTTTCTGCAGTTCCGGGGTCAGGTAGATCAGGAGATTTCGACAGCACAAAATGTCGAGCTTCGTGAACGGAGGATCCATGATCAGATTCTGCGGCGCAAAGACCACCATCGACCGGATCTGTTTGTTCACTCGGTATCCGTTCTCCTCCTTGACAAAAAATCGTGCGAGTCGCTCAGGGGATACATCAGCGACAATGTTCTCCGGAAAGAGGCTCAGGCGAGCCTTGTCGATGGCGTCTTTGTCGAGATCAGTGGCATAGATTTGCAGCGAGATACCGTTGGTGGATTTGGCCTCGCCCAGCGCTTCCGCAAAGATCATGGCCAGCGTGTAGGCTTCCTCGCCAGAGGAACATCCGGCGACCCATGCCCGCACCACGCTGCGAGCGGGGCGGCCGGAGAGTAGCTTCGGGAGCACGTCTTTCGCGAGGATTCGCCAGGCGGGCGGATCCCGAAAAAAGCGCGTCACGCCGATCAGCAGTTCCTTGAAGAGGATGTCGAGCTCCTGAGGATTTTCCTGCAGATAGCGGACGTAGCTTGAGATCTTGTTCAGGCGATGAATGCCCATGCGACGTTCCACGCGCCGGTACAGTGTGCTGCGCCGATACAGGTTGAAGTCCTGACGGGTGTGGGCCCGCAGCAGGATCACGATTTTTTCCAAGGAACTTTGGTCGTGTTCCGCCAAGGGCAGGTCCGGGCTGCGGACCGGCGGCAGGCATTCGTAGAACGCCTTGAGTCGGGCGGGGAGTTCCTCCACCGGTGCAACAAAATCTCCCAGCCCTGCACGGATGGCGCTGCGCGGCATGGAATCGAATTTCGCCGTGTCTGGATCCTGCACCAAGGTGACGCCGGCCCTTTCCTTGATGGCCCTGAGGCCTAACGTACCATCGCTGCCCATTCCCGACAGGATGATGCCCACGCTCCGCTCCTGCTGATCGTCGGCCAGCGAACGGAAAAAGAAGTCGATCGGCAATCGCAGGCCTCGAGGTGCGGCAGGCGAAAGTAAATGAAGGGTCCCTTGGAGCAGGGACATATCCTTGTTGGGCGGGATGACATACACGCAGTTTGGCCGGACCTCCGTGCGATCCTTGACCTGAACCACCTTCATGGAGGTGGTTCGTTGCAGCAATTCGGTCAGCATGCCCTTTTGCGTCGGATCCAGATGCTGGATGACGACGAAAGCCATGCCGCACTTTGCCGGTACGCGCGCGAAAAATCGTCCGAGAGCTTCGAGTCCTCCCGCTGACGTGCCAATGCCGACGATAGGGAAAGGACGTTCCACACTCGGGTTGCGGTTGGCCGTCAGAGGGTCGGGCGCGCGGCGCGTCGCGCGTCGTTTGGGCGGTTGAGGAGTGATCGGCTTCTTCATGGAACGAACCTTCTGCCGCCGCGCTGAAACACTGATATCGGGTTAGGCTTTGAATCTATTAAACTGCAACGCGCCACGAGAGTCGAGCACCCTTCCGTCGCGATCTCGGTTGGTCGTGCCGCGCCTGCCCACGCCACTCCAGGGAGACGCAGGCACGCGCGGAGGGCCTCGGTTTCCGTGCGCACGCGCGCGGACGCTCGCCTAAAGGCGGGAGTGTCCCGTTAGCCTTCTTATCTCCCTCCGGCCACAGGTGTATTCATTCCGCTCGTATGCCGGCGGTCGGAAGTGAGGGGCAGCTCGGTGACTCCTTGGAATGGCCGTGGATGCGGCCCCTCATGCGTGCCGGGTCACACGCCTCCGAGTTGCTCGTGATTGGCGGAGAGGGAGGGATTCGAACCCCCGGGACCTTGCGGCCCAACGGTTTTCAAGACCGTCGCGATAGACCACTCTGCCACCTCTCCTGCAGGGACTTACGTAAACTGCTGACTTGCCTGTTGTCAATCCATTGACAATCGAGTCGAGTTTTACGACCGTTTGCGCATGAAGCCGACAACCGTGAAGATGCGTCCCTACCACCACTCGGCAACGTCAAAGTTCGTCGTTACCTGGAGCACGGGCAGCCGGCCGGACAAGGTGGAGGTTGCGAACTGGGATAGGCGGCACCCTGGAGCGACGGCTGAGGACCGGGCGCGCTTTGTGGCAGGCACCTGGCAAAGGCATCGGCGGTTCTTCCGGAATAAAGGCGACGCCGAGACGTTCGCAGAGTCGCAACGCACAAAAATCGGGAACGAGGGGTTGCGAGGCTTGGCGATCCCAGACGAAATCCGAACGATGGCCGCGAGGTGCTCCGAGAAGTTGAAGCCCTACGGATTCACACTCGACCACGCAGTCGACCACTTCATCGAGCACATCAAGGCGACCAGGCGCAGTATCTCCGTGGCGGCCCTGATTCCTGAGTACATCGCGGCCAAGAAGCAGAAGGGGAACCGAGAGCGCTCGTTGAACGACATAACGAACCGACTGCGGACCTTTGAAGGAACGTTTGGGAGCAAGATCGTGGAGAGCATCACGGCGGCGGAGATCGATGACTGGTTGACCGGGTTGGGCTTGTCGGCGCAGTCACAGAACAACTTTCGGGCGGTCGCGGGTGCGTTCTTCGCTTACGCCGTGAAGCGTGACTACGCGAAGGCAAATCCAGTGGCGAAGATCGACAAGGTGAAGATCGCCGACAAGCCGGCCGCCATCTTCACACCCGAAGAACTGGCCGGGCTGATCGACAAGGCGGGCGACGACGTGCGGCCGGCCATTGTTATCGGGGCATTCGCCGGACTTCGAATGGCGGAAATCTTCCGGCTCGATTGGAGCGAGGTTGATTTGGCCCGCGGATTCATTGAGGTGACGGCGGCCAAGTCGAAGACTTCACAGCGCCGACTCGTCACGATTCACGAGAATTTGAAGGCGTGGCTGCAGCCGTTTGCGGGCCGCAAAGGTCCAGTCTGGACGCTGGGCGAAGCAATGTGGCGGACGAAGATGGCTCCGGTTCGCGAGGCGGCAGGATTGACCGTGTGGCCGACGAATGGCCTGCGGCATAGCTACGGTAGCTACCACCTCGCAAAATTCAGCAACGCCAACGCGCTGGCGCTGGAGATGGGGCACACCACGACCAAAGAGATTTTCGCCCACTACCGCGAGTTGGTCAGGCCGGAGGACGCGGGGCGGTATTGGCAGATCAAGCCTGCGGTTCCTGGTGCCGGAGTGCCGAATGAAACGGGAACTCTATGAAGTCCACAAAGAAGACCATCCCCAGTGGCGTCGAGGCGGCGAAGGCGGTGGCCGGGAAGGACTGGCTTGAGTGCTTAGAAAGGTATGACGGCCGTCCGGATGATTTTCTTGGGCTCTTCACTGAGCTAGGAATCAAGGCTCTCTATTGTGCCGCGTGCGATAAACTAGCATCCCCCGAAGATAGGGCATCCGCTGGCTATCGCCTGGCATGCGCCATCAAGCAGGCGGCAGACGCACTTTCGAGGGCTTTCCCCTTATGTAGCGGTTACGTGAGTATTCCCGACTGCGGTATCCACAAGGCGACGGTGGCAGCGGTTGACGCGATGCATCGCGTGGCACGAGAGCATTCGGCCGCGTTTCAGTGGCTTCCGCACGAGTTAGAATGGCCAGTTCTGCTCGCACCCGATGGCAGTGTTTTTAGCCGCTGCGTTTCAGCCGAAGAGATGAAGTATCAGCCCCTGGGGTCGGCGACTGGATTGGCGTCAAAGAAAGCCAAGCGTGGAAAGGGAAAAAGGGTCCGTCTGGGTGGAATGTGGCAATCACTTGCGACCCGTCTTCTCTACCGTGTGACTCTCGGCCAGAGGGAGATCGGATTTGGTGAAGCGTGGCCCTTGATCCAGGCGGAGCTCGATAGGTCGCGGAGCTCGATTATGTCGGAGCCCGAGATCGAAAGATGGGCGACGGCCGGTGCTAACAAACGGTCGAAGGAATATACGGTCTGGAACCGGTTGCGGCAGAACGTAGAACGAGCCCTTCGGCGCAATTTGAGAGCGTAAGCGATAGGTATACCCCGTTTGTGCCTTATATGGGGTAGACCGAACGCTTTCAAAGCGGTTGGTCGGGACGCATACCCGCCACGTGCAGACCACCGATTGTGAGGCCTTGGCCTCTCCTGTCGTAAAACCCGCGCTCCTGACAAAAGCGCAACTCGCAGGTGAGCTCCAGTGCTCACCCCGCCACGTCGAGCGACTCCAGCGCGAGCGCAAGATCCCTGTTGTCCGGCTTTCAGCGCGGTGTGTGCGGTACAGCCGTGAGCGCGTGCTTAGTGCCCTGGCCCGCTGTGAGCAAGCGGCAATTGTTGCATGACTCGGCATCGGCCATGCGAACCAGAGGCGCCGGCTGATCGGGACCTTTGGGGGCAAGCGATGAAGGCCGCGCCACCGCTGCGGAAGGTGGCTCTGCGACCCGATGGCCGCGGGTGGTGCATCGCAGTGCGTGAGGCTGCGAGTACAATCTACCGCTATCTTGGAGCATACGATAGTGAAGGCGCTGCGTGGCAGGCGTTCCGCGACGGCGTTGGCTTGGAGCCGCGCGAAGATCGCGAAGAAATGCGACTAGAGGTGCGGTGCAAAATGCGGCGAGCAACCTGATGACTTCGCGCCTGGCACACATTTGCGGAGTGGAATTTCTGGCGCTCGGATCGCCGGCGCGGCTCGATGTAGGCAAGTGCCGGGTTGCTGCGGCACTCTGCATCAATTGGGCACTGGCCGAGGCGGGGCGCCCTCATCCAGCTGGTGAGGTGGTGGTGGGATTTGGATCCGAAGCCGAGGTAGATGCAGCGATCGCGCGAGCGCGATCGGTGATGGAAGAAAAAGGCGGGCTGTGGGCTGTCGAGTACTCCCCGGTTCGTGACGAGGTTCGAGTCGGGCCATTGCTCGATGTGGTGGCACGGGGGCGGGTACGCCTCGCCGCGGGGGAGGCGGATCCGGAAGGGTGGTATGCCGTCGTTTTCGGCACGCACACCGACTGCTCCTGCGAGGCGACACGCCTTCGCCGGATCCGCGCCGGACATCGTTCTCAAAAGAGGTGCGCGCCGTGAGCATTGCGACGAGTAACAGCGGTCAACGCCCGCCATCCATCGAAGAGGTGAAGGCGCGCTACACCATTTTCGATGCATGGCGGGATGAAGGCTGCCCGGGAGAGCCTGGCCGTTCCTGCAAGTCTCCATTCCGCCAGGACAGACATGCGTCATTCTCGGTTTACGAGGACGGGCGCAAGTTCAAGGACCATGCCGACGATTGCGGCGGCGATGTGGTGGACTTCATTGCGAAGGCGCGTGGTTGCACCCTGGCGGAGGCTTTGGCCGTTGCGCGCGAGCGCATAGGTTGGCGGCCTGGCGCGCACGGGCCGGCGCTGAGCCGTCGGCGCGAGGCACCGCGGATGACTCCGCGTGCGGATACGGAGCCGACATACCGGGCAGAGCCGATGTCGGGCGAGGTTCGCGCCGCGTGGGAGGCAGGTTTGCGCTGGTTAAAAATCGACGCCGGCATGCAGGTGGAAATTGACCGGTGGCGCGGATGGCCCTCTGGCACAACGCACTTTCTGGCCGAAGAGGGTTTATTGGCTGCCCCGGAATCGAAGGGCGCGCGCGGCTTGGCGTTTGTGGTGCAGTACCCCGGGCGCTCAGCATGGATCGAAACCGGTTACCACATGCGGCACAAGCCGCGCAGAGCTGGAGATCGCGTGGTGTGGACCTACCAACCGGCCGGAGTGGGAATGCCGTGTGTGCCGTTCGTGCTGGGCAACTTTTACGGCGCCCGGCTGGTGATCGTTTGCGAGGGTGAATGGGATTGTGTGACTTTCGCCGCGGCTGCGGGATGGCTCGCACATGATACAGCCTGGCCGGATGGCGTTGCGGTCCTGGGTGTCCGTGGCGCATCTGGATGGCGGACGTTCCTTGAGCATTGGCGCCCGCGGTGGCCGCGCCGCCCGCGTTTTCTGCTTGTGCCGGACAATGACGAAGCCGGATTGAAATGGCACACGGAGTTTGCCGGCGCTCTCACACCCCTGGCGCTGAGCGTGACGGTTCTTACGCCCAAAGCGGGAGGGCCGAAAGACTTTAACGACCTCCATAGGCAGAAGCCGTTTACACCGGAGAGTGTCTACGGGCTGCTGCGCTCGCTTGGGTTGATGGACGTGAAAGGCTTCCCTGTATGAGCGAAGGCGGCGAAATCGTGCGCTTTGAAGCACCCCTGCGCGTCACCGCGCCAGGCGCGGCGGCTGCGAACACCTACAACGGTCTTCCGATGGTAGAGTTGCCTGACGATGACCGCACGGGTGGTGACTTTGCGGCCGAACTGGGAAAGCACCTGGCTGGGGCGGCGATCTATCGGCGGGGAAAGATCCTGATGGGACTCACCGAAAAGCGGGATCGGTTGGAACAGATCGGCGACCACGAGATGCGCACGCTCGTGGAGCGTTACGTGTGCCTTTTCCGGGCAAGGGTACCGAAGAAAACGGGGGAGCAACTTCTAAAAATCCGAATGACCCTCGGAGTAGACCAGGCGCGCATGACGATGAATTCGCCTCAGCTACTCGATGAGATTCGCGAGGTCGAGCACCTCCACGACGTCCCCCTTCCAGTGCTACGGTCCGACGGGCGCATTGAAATTCTCGCGGAAGGGTACGACGCGGCCGCACGCACTCTCACGCTGCGCGCCTGCGACTATGCGGCGAAACCTTGCTCAGATGGGGCGAAGTTTCTGCGAGAGCTTCTCGGGGAATTCCAGTTTACAGAGCCGGATCGCTCGCTGTCGGTTGCGGTGGCCGCGATGCTTACGCTGTTCGCGCGCCGGTTGTTGCCTCCTTTGGCTCACCGGCCGGCCTTCATTTACACGGCGAATGCAGCCGGCGGCGGCAAAACACTCTTGGCGGATTGCGCAATTGCACCCGTGTTTGGGCGATCGCCGCGCGCGGCCTTTCCTCGGCGCGAGGAAGAACTTGAAAAGCTGCTGCTCGCGGAGGTCCTCGGCGGGTGCGAATGCCTGCTGTTCGACAACCTCAAGGGGCGTGTTGATAGCGCTTCGATCGAGAACTTGCTGACCTCGCACGTCTTTAAGGGCCGGATTCTAAATCTGTCGAAGACGTTCGAGGGAGAGAATCACCTCGTAATGTTTTTTACTGGCAACGGCGTGACTGTCTCGGAAGACCTGGCGCGGCGAGCGCTGTTCGTGGAGTTATTCCAGCCCGAGGCGCGGGCGCAGGACAGGAAGTTTCGGCATGCATTGAGCGTGGGCACGCTCGTCGAGCGCCGCGCGGAGATACTTGCGGCGCTCTGGCAGATCGTAGGCTCATGGGATGCCGCCGGCCGGCCACGGGGCGCCAAAACCCACTCCAGCTTTCCTGAATGGGCAGCAGTGATCGGAGGCATGGTGGAGCATGCGGGGTTTGCGTCGCCCGTATCAGTGGCAGCCTTGCACAACGCAGGCAACCAGGAGGCCGACGACATGGAGCAACTTGTCCAGGTGATGCATCAGACCCACGCTGCGCGCGAAATCGACTTTGATGGACTTGCCGAATTGGCCGCAGAGGGTGGCCTTTTTGAACGTATTACAGACGGGTGTTCGGCGAAAACAATGGAGCGAGCAGACAAGGCCCGATTCGGGAAGCTGCTGGCGAGCTATAATCGCAGGGTCTTTGGCGAAAAGCGCCTCATGTTTTTAGTCGAAGGGAGAGGCCACAGGCGGCGATTCCGCGTGGACTTTCCGGAGACCAATCAAGCAACGCCACCTGGTGAACCCCGGAGTAACAATTGAACGCTCGCACCGGAAATCGTCTTGCCGTGGAGCTGGTTGATCGGGCCATTCGCGTGCAGCTCGAAGTCAACGACCTGACAGCGCGATGGATGGCGGCCGATGCGGCGGAAGATATCGCATTCCTCGATCGCCTGGAGAACGCGCTCCGACGCTTCGCATCGATCCGAGAGTTCCTCGAATCGTTGGGTACGCCCGTGCCCAACATCTTCACTCACCCAGACACGATGAGAAAAATCCTGCCCCGAGTATTCGAGGAGCGAAGCGGCTTTCGCGCGTGCTGGAAAAACTGAATCCACAGATAGAGCACAAACCAAACAGAAAGGAAGCACATGTCATTCGCACAAGGACTCATGGCGGGAACCGCACTCGGAAACTCGATCCGGGATCGGCGGGAACGGAAACTGAATCGCGCTGAAGATATCAAATTGGCGCTCGAACGTGATGAGCGGCAGAAGGCCTATGAACAGCAAATGAAAGTCCAGCAATTGAAGGACGAATTTGCCAAGATGGAGAAGGGCGGTCAGATCGACTTGGAAAGGCTTCGCGAGACGTTGAACGGGCAGCGTGGCCTGCAGGCCGACTCACACGCATTTTCGGCAGGACAGAACGAGCTGAATCGCGGCCACGCCGCCGCCGAAGCTGAAAAGAACCGGAGCTTCCAGGCCGGAGAGGCGTCCACCAATCGATCCTGGCAGTCAAGCGAAGCAGCGCAGGATCGGGGGCAGCGCCAGCAGCAAATCATGAATCAGCTTCGGATCGCTGAGGCCGAGCAGGTTTTTCGAAACAACCAATTCGCCTCCAAGCCGGACCCCTCGAAGACAGCAGAGGTGAGGAAGATTCTCGATGATGGATCAACGGCGTCCTACCACGTCCCGCTTTCCGATATCAACCAACCGCCGAGGGAAAGTTATGCCTCGCCCTATGCCAAAGCGATCGCGGAGGCCGAGCGTGAACTTGCTGATCAGCAGATTCAGATGTCGGAGGGTGACAATCGAACGGCCTTTGGTTTTTCGCGCAAGGGGATCGCCAGCGCGCAAAAGAACCGCTGGCTGCACCTGAAAGCGCTCGAGCTCGAAGACAAAGTCAAAAAAGGGTTCCTCACTCGCGAACAGGCGAACAACGAAGCCGCTCGGTTGAAAGGAATGTGATATGGACGCACTTGATGAACTTCTGGCGCTGGGTGGAACGGACAAAGTAGATCGCCGGCCGCGCGACCAGGCAGACGATTTGGATCAGTTGTTGAGGGAGACCGATCCGGGCCGGTTCGACAAGCAGAGCGGCCTGCGTGACGCCGCCAATACGCTCCTGCGCGGAGCGCACGAAGGATGGACCGGCGCCCTGGAGGGCGTCGATCGCATGGTGGCCAACGTGCCCGAGCTGATGGGATCCGCCATTGAGCAGTACACGCGCCTGCGCCAGTCCGGCATCGACGCTGACCTGCCCGAGGCTGAAAAGCAGCGGCAGCTCGAAACGATCCAGCGCAATACCCAGCAGATCCGCCCGGAGATCGCCCAGAGCGGCTCTTTCGGCCGCGCGGCCCTGGGCGTGATGGACGCCGCCAGGGCCGACGCCGACAAGCTGCAGGCCCGCCGGCAGAAGGTGAACGAGGCCCTGCCCGTCGACGCAGACTTTCAGGAGAGCACGATGGGCGGAGTGATCACCGGCCTAGGCCAGATCGCCGCCCAGATCCCCCTGTACCTGACCGGCCTGGGCCTGCCGGCCTCTGCCGCGCAGATGTATGACCAGGGCTACCAGGACGCGAAGCAGCACGGCGCCGACGAAGGCACGGCCGCCATGGCCGGCATCGGCAACATGCCAGGCGCCGCGCTCGAATTCGCGGCCGACAAGCTGCAGCTGGGCCCCGTGCTCGACCTGGTGAAGGCCGGCAAGGCACCGCCCACGTCACTCCTCACGAGCCTGGCGGAAAAAATGGGCATGGGCGGCCGCCTGGGCAAAGCCGCAACCGGCATCGCCGGCGCCGCGGCCACCGAGGCCGGCACGGAGGCCGTGCAGCAGGTGCAGTCCAACGCCGTGGCCCAGGCCCTCTATGACCAGGACCGCGAGCTGACCGAGGGCGCCGGCCAGGCGGCCCTGATTGGAGGCCTGACCGGCGGCACGGTCCGCGGCCTGGCCGAAGGCGCCAGCGCGGCCCTCGCCCCGAGGCAGCCCGCCGCGGCCCCGGCCCCCGGCCTCGACACCGGCCTGAATGTGCCGGAATCGATCGAGACCCTCAAAGCCCAACAGCAGCAGCTGATCGAAGGCCGGCGGCCGGCCATGATGTTCCCAGCCAAGACGCAGGAGGCCCTGCAGCTGCCGGAAGGATTCGAGCGCCTGGAGACGCCGCGGGGGATTTTCCACTTTGACCCGGACCAGATCACGGCTGAACAGATCCAGGCCGCCAGCGCGGCCGGCAAGGAAAACGAGATCCTGGGCCTGGGCCCGGTCTCGAAGCCCGAGGCCATGGCCCGCGCGGCCCAGGGGGACCCCTTGGTGTCAGTGACCGAGCGCGGCCCGGACGGAACCGAGGTAAAAGGCGCCCTCGCCACCAAGGCCACTGCGGACCAGGTGCGCAAAGCCCTGCAGGCGGACGCCACTCCGGGCAACGAGATTGCCGTGGAATCGCCGGAGGACACCATCCTGGCGCGAATTCAGGCCCGAAACGACAAGAAGCAGGCCGAGGCCAGGGCGGCCGCGGAAGCCGACGAAAAGGCGCGCCTGGAGCGCCAGGCCGAACTGAAGGCCAAGCAGGCGCAGTTTGAATCCACGTTGACCGCCGCGCGATCGCTGGCGGCCGCGCCGGATGCCGACTACGCAGCTCTGTCTGGTGCGCTCAATTCGCTGACCAGCTACGCGGAGGATAATTCCCTGGGCCTGCGACAGGACCAACGCAACGAGGCCCTGGCCCAGATCGCCAAGCTGACGCCCCGAGCGGCCGCCGCAAAGGCGCAGTTTGACCAGGAGGCCGCGCAACGCGCCGCCCAGGCAAAAGCCCAGGCCGAGGCCGACGCCAAGGCGAAGCAGGCCCAAATCGCCGCCGACCAGGCCGCGGTGAAGCAGGCGGCCGCGGCCGGAATCGGCGCCGACGGGAAACTCGACTACGCCCGACTGGATGAACAGGACCTGGAGCGCCGTGCCGTCGACGGCGACGAGCGCGCCGGCAAAGAGCTCATGCGCCGCGCCGAGCTCGACCAGGACCCGCGTGAGTCCCTCCTGGATGCGTTGCGCGAGATCAAGCTGCCGACCGAGGACAAGGGCCTGGGCGCCGAGCTGGAGCTGATTAAAGAGGACATGACGCCCCGGCAGCGCCTGCAGCTGCTGCGCAAAGGCGCCCAGAGCCTCGACCAGGTGGCCGAGGCCCTGCGCGGCCGCGGGTTTGGTAGCATCCGCACGCCCGACGACGTGTTGACGTACACGCAGCGCGCGCTCCGCGGCGAGAACGTGCGCGCGGACACCGCGACCGAGGAGCAGATGGGCGATGTCAGCTACGCGGCCGCCATGCGTAAAGAGCCGCGCTCTGAGCGAATTCCCGCGGAAGTGCTGGCCCGTACCGTTGCGGTCGTGTCAGCTGATAAGACGCAATTTCAGCGCTCCAACCGCGAGAACCGGGACAAGATTCTGGCGGCGGTGACACCGGCTGCCGTGCGCAATGAGCACACAGGCGACAGCGTGCAGATCGACGCCAAGACCTTCCGCCATTCGTTCGGCGCAACGAGCGGACCGCTTGGCCATGCCATTATTGAGCGTGCGCCGGAATTGATGAGCAAGGCGGCACGAATCACGCGCCAGCCCGTCGACGGCGTGCCCGGCCTTGCGGCCTACCAGCGTTTCATTGCTGCAGTGGACACCGGCACCGAGGTTGTCCCTGTTCGCCTCACCGTGGCGGAGCAATCCGACGGCAGCTTGCGACTTTATCACGTCCAAGCACTTGGCCACAAAAAAACGTTGGCTATCACTACGCCGGGCAAAGGTGATCCGGTTAGCAGCAACAACCAACGCACGGTCAAGATCGCCGATCTGTTGCCCAACGTCAAGCAGGAGGCGGACGGCACCTACTCCGCACAATTCGCGACCGCGCCCGAAGCCGCACCGGCGCGCCCGCGCCTATCGGGGGAGCAGGTCGATCGCCAATGGTCGCGACTCTCCTCCGCCCTCGGCCCGATCGCCAAGGAATTTGACCTCCGGCTGGGCGTGGTGGCCGACGTGCTCCAGGATGAAGGCTACGCCAAGGAGGCCGCCCTCCTGCGCGCCGGCAAGCTGGGCGCCATCCAGGCAGCCACGGCGCAGCGGCAACCGCAGATCCGTCGCCTGCGGGCCCAACGGCAGTTCATCGTGGTGGCGACCGAAGAGGCGCAGAAGGGCAAGGCCGCCGGCCTCCTGACCCACGAACTCGCGCACCCGTTCTTTGATTCATTGCCGGACGAGACGCTGGAGCTCCTGCGTGAAATGCACCAGGCCGAGACCAGCAGCCGCACCGGCCCTCTGTTCGAGGACGGCCGCAAGGTGACGGATATTGCGATCACTGCGGACGAGTTCACCCCTGGCCGTATCCAGGCTGATCCCGATCTGCCGGTGAAAGAATGGTTCGCCGAACGGATCCGCCGGCTGAACGAAACCTGGCTCGAGGGCCGTGCGGCCGCCGCTGAGGATCCGCTCCTCCGGCGCGTGTGGCGTCAATTCCTGGAGCAGCTGCAGCGGATCTGGTCGCAGGTGCGAGGCATGGCGCCCGATGAGGACCTTTTCCAGGACACGTTCCGGGAATGGCTGGCCTCCGGCACCAAGGCGAATCTCGCGACCCGGGCCACGGCCTACGCGCAGCGCCAGCGCGCGCAATACGCCAGCCGCAAAGCCCCGGCGCCCGCGGTTGACCGCAGGACCGTGGAGGCTTACGTTACGCAAAATGGCACCCGACCCGAAAAGCAAAAGGACGCCATCGCGCAAGTCTCAGAAATCCTCCGTGCTGCCGAGGATCAGCAGCTCAGCCTGGACTACGGGAGGCAGGATCAGCCAAAAGTGGCAAATGGTCGCGGATCCGCAAAGCTACCAGGTGAAGTCACCACCCGAGCAGCAGACGCGATCATAAATCCGCACGTCCCGGAAGCGCTCGAGGCGGCCTTTGGTGATCGTGAAGTAATCTCCTCGATCATCCCTGAGTTGGTGAAGGACCCAAATTTGGGCTGGGACATCCGCGGCGCAAAGATCGAATCCGCGAGGGACTTTGCCGCGTTGGCCCAGGTGCTGCGCACGCCGTACGTCGAGACCGGCAAGGTGGTTCTCCTGAACCAGCAAAATGAGGTGATCCACGCTGAGATTATTTCGATTGGATCCCTGGCCAGCACCAACTTTGAACCCCGCCACCTCTCCCGCGTGATCGCAAACGCGCCAAAGGTGAAAGGAGTTTACCGCGTCCTGATCTCCCACAATCACCCGAGCGGCGACCCTTCGCCTTCAGGTGCAGATATACGCATCACGAAAGCGATGCGTGAAACGGTGGAAGCCACCGGCCACGAGTTCCTGGACCACATCGTCACGAACGGCGACACCTACTACAGTTTCCGCGAGGCCGGAGTGTCATCTCCGGGCGGCATGAGCGGAATCACGCGAGTGAGTCCGCGGGCCCAGGGCGCCGATGCGCAACCACAGGAGCTGGGCAAGAAAGCCCCCTGGGAGCGCGTGAAACGGAATGAGCTGTTCATGGTCGATCAGCCGGAAATCGCCCAGACCATCCTCCTGGCCGCACGCCAGGGCGATCCGAACGCTGTCCACGTCCTGTACCTGACAATCAAAGGACGCGTCACCGCCATCGAACGGGTGGCGGATTTCTCGCTGGACCGGCGCAAGGAGCTCAAACGGCGGATTTTCGAAAACGGTGCGCGGCAGGGCGCGAGCAGCTTCATGGTGGATCTGCCGCCGGGCCTGACCCCGCAGAGCGCCATTGCGATTCTGCGCGATTTGCGAGACTGGGCGCAAAACGGATCCCTCAGCATGCTCGACGGTGGTTTCTGGGTGGATGGCGAGCATAAGATGGCCCGCCCCTTGGGGAACTGGACCAGCGAAGATGCAGCCAGCTACGCCACCACGCAGAGCACCTTTGACCTGGGCGGCGCGCCGCTGGGCCTCGAGCTGCCCGCTTCGATCCGCAACCTCACGCCGCGCTGGCAGGACAAGACCCTGCAGTTTCAGAGCAGCCTGGACAAAGCGCTGTACTATGCAGGGGGCACCAATAGCGAAACCCGGGACGCAGTGCTGAACGACATTGAGCAGCAAACCGGTTTGACCACTGGCCAGATCGCGACACTGGCGCGTGAACTCCGCGCCAAGATTGCTCCGCTGGCTAAGAGCACAGCCGGCGGCGCCGTGGTGCGAGTGCCCCCGCAAATGCAGACGGAGGCCGCAAGCCTCACGGGCGTGCAATTTGCGCAAAAGGCACCCAGGGCCAAGCTGGATCCCGATGAAGTTATCCGGCAGGCGGCCCGCGTGACGCCGCTCCCCAAGGTCGATCGCAAGGAGGCACTCCTGCAGGAATGGCGCGACGCGAAGAAGCTGCGCGACGAGGGCAACCGGACCGGCAACGAGACCGCTTTCAGCGAGGGCCAGATCCGCGTGAATCAGATGAAGGCCCGCCTCGACGAAGAGTTTCCAGGGTGGGAGGCAGAAGCCTACCCGCAGAAGAACGCCGCGGGCGCGAGCGCCCTTGAGCAGCGCCAATCGATTCTGGCCCAGGATGACGGCCGCAACGTCCCGCCCGTGCCTCCTTCGGAGGCGGACGAGGCCGCCTCGGCTCCGGAGGACGCCCCGGCCCCTGACCGCGGCCGAGCGGCCGATGTGTATGGACACACGTCTTACACGCCCACGGTTGCGGAAACGATCGGCAGTTATGTGCGCAAGGCGATCGTCGGTATTCGGGGACCGATCCCAGAGCTGCCGACCTTTCCTGCCTTTGCCAAGAAATCCGACCGGTTTATCCGTGAGAAAGGCGAACAGTTTTACAACCGCCTGAAGGAGTTCTACCGCGTGCTCCAGTCCGGCAACGACTACGTGCAGCGCACCGCGCAGGACCAGGTCGACGTGATCACGAGCGGACTCCTGCGCGCCGGCGGCCGGTTCTCAGCCAAAGACTACAAGCAACTCCAGGAGCGCCGGACCCAGGTGCGCAAGCTAAAGGCCGAAGGCGAGCCGATCCCGGCCGGTGTCCAGGCGGAAATCAGCGCCCTGCAGGCTCGCCTCGAAGATCACCCGTACGTGCTGTTTAACCGCACCGTACTGTTTCTCGATTTTGATTGGCGCGCCAAAAACCTGAAGGACTCAGTCGGAAATCCCATCACTCTGCCTGAAGACCTAAATGCAACGGAGATCGCGAACGAGCTAGCCCGACTGGGCCGCAAGATTCAGGCCTCTCCGCACAAAGACGCGATTGCGCGCGCCCTCGATCAGCACATGAGCCTGGTGGAAAGTGTTGCCGAGGATCTGAAAGGGCGCGAACTCCTGGCCGCCGACCAACTGGCCAATCCGTACTACTTCCCGCACCTCACGCTGGAGATCACCCGGACGGACAAAACCGTCCAGCGCGAGCTGCAGCCAGAGCGTGTGCGCGTTGGAACTGAGGCGGATTTCCGCGGCTACCTCGTCGAGCCAGTAGGATCCCGGAAGCCGATCGAAACCGACTACGTGCGCGCCATGTATTTCCACCTGGTGCAGGTCGGAGCGCACAACCTGAAGGCCGACGCCGTCAAAAACTACGCCAGAACCTATGACGTGCGAGCAGAGGTCGAATCTGCCGCCAAACGACTCGCAAAGCAGCGCGGCGTTCCGGTCTCCTGGGAGCAGGCGTTCAACGAGATCTACGCACCGCAAGGATACGTTAAGTACGGTACCAACTCCCGCGACGCGTTCCCCACCGTGATGGTGGACCGGGACAAGCTGGCCCGTCGCTTGGGAACAGTGCTCACCTCCGCCGACCTGCAGGAGCAGCTGCGCGAACTGGGTCTGCGCGGCATCACGCTGCAGCCCGAAGACCTCCGCGAGGCGCTCATCCAAGGGGAGCGCGAGGTGTGGATTGTGCCGGCCCGCGTGGCGGAGGCGCTCCGCGGCATCGCCGACCGGGAAAAGCGAACCGATCGAGCTATTGAGAAGGGACTCAAAAGCTTTCAGAGTTGGTGGAAGCGGTGGAAGTTGTTCATGCCGCAGAACCACCTGCGCTACGAGTACGGCAACGTGGTGGCGGATATTGAGAAGATCTTTTCGGCCTCGCCCAAGACTATCCGTTACCTGCCCCAGGCAGCCAAGGAAGTGCAGGCCATGTTCACTGGCGGCCCCATTACGGCCGATCTGCGAGCCGCGCTAAAAGAAGGCGCGATCAATTCGATCACCGCCCAGGAGATGAACCAGCTTTCCCGGCTGCGTGCGTTTGAGAAGTTCCAAACCACCGCCGAGAAGATCCGCAATGGCCTTATTCGGCGGGGTTCATCGATCCTATACCAGCCGGTCACCAACTTGGTGGGTCTCGGGGATTTCTCCACCGTGGAGCTGTCTCAATTCCGCGAGGGAGTGACCCGTTACGCCAATTTCCTGGCCAACCTCGAAGCGATCCGCAACAAGGCACGTCCGGACTACGCCGGCGCCTACTGGAAGGACATCGAGGCCATGCAAGACAGCGCCCCTGGCGCTGGTGATCGTGCGATCCGCCAAGCGGCTCAGATCTCCAAGAGTACCTTTGGGGACTATTCCGACATCAGCGACACCGGCCAGTACCTGCGGGACAAGTTGATCCCGTTTTACAGCTGGCTCGAGGTGAACTTCAAATACCACGCGAACCTTTTCCGCAACCTGCGCGACATGGTGACCGACGCTCGCATGACCAAAGGCGCAGCTTCTGGAGTCGCGGCACGCGCGGCCGGGGCCTTTGCGGTTGGAACCGGCGCGAAGGTGGCCGGTTGGGTCGTGCTGCGCTTGGCCATGCCGTATCTTGTTGTCGCGATTTGGAACAACTCCTTTGGCAACGAGGAGATTGAAGACGAGCTATCGGAAGAGGATCGTCGGCGTTTCCACATCATCGTGGGTCGGAACGATGAGGGGAAAGCACTGGTGATCTACACGAACACCGCATTCGCCGATGTCATGAAGTGGTTCAGCGGTCAGAAATTTGCGCAGGCTATGGCTGGTTGGCTGGACGGCCGCACAGACTTTCTCACTGCTTTGGATTCGTGGAGGTCGCAGCTATTGCCCGACCTGGCCAACAACGCCCTTGGTAGCGCCAGCCCGATCGCCAAGATCGCGACGGCCGCCATCCTCCGCAAATCCACGTTCCCTGACGTGCTCGACCCGCGCACGATCCCGGCCTACGACCTCCGGCGCCACATCATCGGCCAGGCGACGGACGATTTCACCGCGGACCTGATCGAGCGCGTGGTGAACAAGGACTACATGCCCGCCAAGGATTTGGGCGACTGGGCCCAGCAGCTCATCCTGCAGGTGCGGCAGCGCGACCCGGAGCAGTGGGCCTACTATGCGATAAAGGACAAGGCAGCCGATTTCGAATTTGCCCAGACTGGCAGCAGAGATGGTGCCTACGATCGCGAGGCGAAGGATCAGCAAGTACTTCGGAATTTCCGGAAAGCCATTTACCAGGGCGACATCGAGGCAGCCTCGAAGTTCTATCTGCGGCTTCTCGACTATGGCTACACCGCGGAACGCTTCGCTGCCTCGATCCGCGCCCAGGACCCACTCAGCGCCTTGGCAAAAAAGAATCACCTCCGGCGTGAATTCATCGACCAGTTGGACCCGATCGACACCGAAATGCTGCGGCGCGCTTATGCCTATTACTCGAGAATGAGTGGAAATCGTGGACAAGAGCGTGAGCTGTTTCCCTCTGAACGCATGGGGCCGGCTGGGGTTCGCAGCTACAGGGACCAGCCGCGCCTCGAAGCGATCCGCCGAGCGCTTCAGGAGCAGGAATCAACGTCGGAGAGTGAGATTCAGCAGCGGATCGACCGCGATTTGCGGACCAGCCTTCGAACCCAAAGATGAGTTCGAGCCCTGGGCCTGGCTGCGGAGCCTGCCGGTTTTGGGTGGAGATCTCGGCTTCAGCGCTGCCGGCAGGCGCTGAACGGCGAGGGGAATGCCATGCCCTGCCGCCCAGCCAATCCTACACCTTCCCACGAAGCCGAGCGCTGGACTGGTGTGGATGCTGGAACGGATTGACAGCGGACCCCCGATCTGTGCAGAGTGGATACGGCCGTGATAAGCCAAAGTAAATTGAGTCACCAATCGCCCTGCGCTGGGCGATGGAGGGTGTTTTGACTGACACCCAATTATCACCCATCGCCTGGCGTAGGGTTCAACATTCAGCGGAAGAGGCCGTGATAAGCCGAAACCGCACCGAAAGGAAAATCAGTCATGAGCAGTTCTGGAATCGCGCGCGATTGCTGCGCCCAAAGCGAAGACGTTGACGGCGTTGTTAGAGCCTGGAATTCACTGCGGGAGACCGCGGATGCATTGGAGAGCAAAGCGCAGCGTGCGGAGTCCCGCGGGAGGCAGATCAAGGCGGCTTGGTATCGTGAGCGGGCTTCACAAACGCGTGCCGTCGCAGGCGAAAGTCCTGGGGAATACTTCCGAACCCGACTCCAGGCGATCGCCGAACTCGAAGCGAAGGCCGCCCGCGCTTCGGCTTCTGGAAATCCGGCGGACGCGGCGCACTTCGCCAAGTGTGCGGAGGATGCCCGGGCCGAGGCCTGCGGGTTCAATGCCGTAAAAGCGCGCGGTGCCTATGCGAGGACGGCCGCGCGGGTGAACATCAGTCTGAACTCTGGAACTGTCGCATTGCTCGAACGGCTGGGAGTGCCGGAGTCTGCCTGGGCGCCGGCGCTGAGTGTGCTGGTGGAGGAGGCGCTATGCGCAGTGGAGGACTCGGGTAAGGGAATCGCACCGTGTGGAAGGGGAACGCGTATCCTCCATAGATTGACGGCCGGCCCCGAGGTGTACTTGGGCACCAGGCGGATGGAGCATCAGGACCGATCCATGCGAGAGGATCTCGCACTGCAGTTTCTATTCGCCCAAGTGGAATTCGGAGAGGCACCGTCTCCGGACTCGAAGTAGCGGAAAGGCCGAATTTTTCCTTCATGAAAACCCCATTCACCAGTTCGGCCGGCGCCGGAGAAATCCGCGCGCCGGCGTTGTCTGTCTCCACGGGCGGATTGACCAAGAGCCATGTTCTGGCCCACGAGATTGGTATCAGCCCCGCAATGGTTCGCCGTGCCATCATGAAGGGCGAACTCCCCGCGATCCCTCATGGTGAGCGTTCGCTGATGATCCCAAATCGGATTTGCAGACTGGTGAAGACGTACGGCTTGCGTGGCGTAGCCGGAATGGTCGCCCGGGGGGAACTCGGAACGGAGCGGCTGCTCTGAGTTCAGACAATTGAGCGCTACTTCGCGCTGACATGGTGCGGACTGTCGAGCGCCACGGCGCTTAGTCTTTGTGCAGCTGTGCTTCGGGATGAGAGGCGCGGCGAGACTGGGAGCGCCCTTGAAGGCCGTGAGGAGAGGGGGGGGAATCGTCGCCGCAGCATTGCTGCCGATGTCAACAGGGCTGGTTGGTGCGCTACTTCTGTGGCACCGCCATGCCCGCGCACCCCGTTTTGGTGCACTGCGGGGAGCCGCAATCGTGTCGGGGGTACCTGGCGCAAAGCGCCTCGTTTTCTATGTGAAAACCTAACCCCCTTAGACATTCGCTGGCGCTTATTCCCTCAAAGTTAGCATGGTCGACATGGTCGACATGGTCTGGGGGCCATTATAGGGAAAGTGGTTGTTTCTCAGGGGGCGCCCCGCAGAGCATGCCGACCATGCTGGAGGTGGGGTAACTCATTGGGATTCAAAGGGGACATGGTGGCATGGTGGTTTTAGGGCACCATGCCACCATGTAGCTGCGTGGTCGAGAGCGACGGGCGCCCGAGACCCAGTGACCCGGATCCGCGAAGGGGAGGGAAGTTGCGGCACGGTGGATTTTGGGCCGGGTCGGAGCAAGGGGGAGTGGGGCGCTGTGCTGGATGAATGAACCGCAGGGCACGAGCGGAATAGGTGGGGCTCGGGATTGTGCTTTGCCCGATCATCAAACCCTTACACGAGCAGCTCGACACAGGTTCTATTTGTGCAACCGTCGAACTCGTTTTTCCCCACGCTTTAGCGCCATGCCATCCGACCATTCGCCACCCATGCTCTGGGCTTTCGCAGCCGGACAATACTATCAGGCGGCGGCGATTGTTCGGCAGCGCATCAAAGAAGTGGATCCCGAACACGGTTTCCTTCCGATCTACAGCCTTTGCGGGCATTCTATCGAGCTGAGCGCGAAAGCATATCTCCGAGCCATGGGCCATTCCATTGACCAAATCAGGGCTGGAGGGCACGACCTGATGAAGCTCATTGGAAAAGCGAATACCGTTGGTGGCCGGAATGCCGTCTTTGGATTTGCGACTGAGGCGGATTTTGGGGTGCTTGTCCTGTTAGATCACTACTACAAAATCCACAGCTTTCGATACCCAGAGGTGGGTCATATGACCCCTCCGAAACCGGATCTCGCGATTGCTCTTGCCAAGAGATTCTTTGAGATCGTTGAGCCTATCTGTAAGGCGAATAACGACGTGCATGTCGGCAAGCCGACCGCGGTTGTTCAGCCGCAAACGAAGCACCCTAAGCTCAGTTGAAGTGACCTTGGGGGCGCTGCTCCCACTGTACTGATGTAGATGTGCGCAATGGCCCGGTACGGATGGGGGAGGCCGGTAGTAAGGGAGTGATCCGGACGGGCTCGAACCTCATTCCTGAGAGAAGAATTTGCGGGTTCTGGACGTTGACAATCCATTGACAGTTTTTCGCCGTCTCCAGTCGCATCTAGTCGGGTTGATGCGGAAACGTTCGTAGCGGGACGCGTAATGCGTCGAACGATACATGGCTTTCAAGACCGTCGCGATAGACCACTCTGCCACCTCTCCGTTTGCCCACGAACGCGACCTTGGCGGGTCGTGCGGGCGATTCAATCGCGTTTTTTGCCGCTGTAGAAGGCCAGCCAGATTCCCAAGGCGAGCAAGAGGATCAACCACCAAAAAACGCGGAGCTCCCGGGCGGCGAGCTCCGCGAAGGCCAACGCCCGGGGGAATGTCAGCGCAAGCACCACCAAGCCTACGATGGCGGCAATCAACCCCCATTTTCGGCGCGAGGGTGTGACGTTTCGCAGCGGTCGCACAGGCGCAGGAAGTTATCGTTTGACGGGGGTCGCGGTGGTTCCGGTCAGGGGGAGGATAAAGTTGGTGCCGGACTGTTCGCCCCCGCTCCCGCCAACGACGAGGGGCGACTTGCCGTCCCATTTCTCGACGATCTGCAGCTGGATCAAGCCGGGCGTGTCGCGGAGGGCTTCGCCACGAATCCGGATCGCTTCTGCCTCACCCTTGGCCTTGATGATGGCGGTGTCTGCCTCGATCTGCGCCTTCTGTTGGACGAAGCGAGATTTGGCGGCCTCCTGTTCCTGTACCATCTTGGCTTCGATCGCGGCTTCCAACTCTTTGGAAAGGGCGATGTTTTCCACGACCAGATCTTCGATCACGAGCACATTACCGACTTTTTCGCGCGCCGCGATCAGCGTCTTGGTTTTCACCTCTTCGCGCCGGCGCACGATCTGTTCCGCGCTTTGCAACGCGGTCATTTCCTTAAGCGCTTCCTGGACGCGGGGTGCGATCAAGCTGTCAAAGGGATCGCCGGCATAGTCCTTGTAGATTTTGACGACGGCCGATTCGGGAATGCGGTAGAGCACCCGTAGGACCACCGTGAGCTGCTGCAGATCCGACGAATAACATTCCGCGTCGACCGACTGCGTCAGCTGTCGGACGGGTACGCGCACCAGGTGGGAAATGAACGGCGATTTTGTGCCGAAGCCCTCCGGTTTCGCTTCGTCACTGACCTTGCCAAGGGTCACCAGCACGCCACGAAACCCCGGATCCACCACGTAGGTGGATTGAGCCAGGGCGAGAACAATCACCACGATGATAATTCCAAAACCGATCAGTTTTCCAGGGTTCATGGGTGCGAGAGAACGATCCCCAAGTAGCCGTCGCAAGCATGGACGCTGGGGAACCTGGGCCGATTTTTCCAAAGTGACCGCGCGTTGCGGAGATCAAAACTCACGTGCTCTGAGGAAATAAGACATTCCGTGAGCGGTGAGTGCCTGCGGTTGCGCAGGGAAGGGCTTGCACGTTTGAGGATTTAATGCATTTTAATTGCTATTATGTCGTTTTTCCCTTCGCCCCCTGCCGATGTGCATGGCTTGGTGGCTCGTGAACCCGCGTCTGAGGTCGCAGAGTTCCAGGGACTCTATGGGCCTTTTCTGTTTCCGGAGAGGATTCTCCAGAAGATATGGCTGCGCCGCGATTTCTCGGTGGAGGACGCTCGTTTGACGGACGGACGTTCCCTTTCGATCGAAGACCCCGGTACGTGGAATCGACTCGGTGGACCCGATTTCAAGCGAGCCCGCCTCGTGGTCGGCGGACGTCGGATCGTCGGTGATGTGGAAATTCATCTCCATGAAACCAGTTGGGCGGCGCATGCGCACGCGTCTGACCCGGCCTATCGGGAGGTCGTGCTGCATGTGGTCCTCTTTCCCACGGACGTTCCCTCTACGATGGGGGTGGAGGGACGTCGCATCCCTATTCTCATCCTGCTGCCGTTGTTGCGACGCGGATTGGAAGATTACGCGGACGAAGACGCCATTGAACGGCTGGCGAGCCGGGCAGCGGTCAGAGCCGTGGATGAGTTTGCACTGTTCCCGCTTGCGCAACGCCTGAAGCTGCTGGCGCTGGAAGCCGAGCGGCGGTGGAGGGAGAAGGTGAGATTCGCAGCCCAGCGGGTGGCCCACGTGGGGTGGGAGGAAGCCTGTCACCAGACGGCTCTCGAGATATTAGGCTACCGTTTTAACCGTTTGCCCATGTTGAGGTTGGCTGATGTCTGGACCCTTGACCGATGGAGACGGAACGAGGTCGTGATCGAGTCACTTTATCGCAGCGAAGCGGAGCGCTGGAGCACCCAGGGTACACGGCCCGCCAATCATCCTTTCCGTCGACTTCTGCAGTATGCGCGTTGGGTCGAAGCACGACCCGACTGGCCTCGGAGGTTGTGGAACTGGACCCCGCCGGAGATCGCGGACAACGGCGAAGGTTCGAGGATCCTACGCAAGCAAGGCGCCTGGGCCCGGATTCGCCTGCAGCTCCTTGATGAGGTGGCGGCTCAACACGTCACTGGCCCCCGCTGGGACACGCTCCTGTGCGACGGCTGGATGCCCCTGTTGGCGAGCAGACATCCGAGTTTGCAACTGATGTGGCGACATTGGTTTCCGGGAGATCTGCCGCCCTATCTGAAGCAGACGTTGCGGCAAATGGGCGTCATCTCGCAGGGACAGCCACTCTGTCATGGACTTGCCCAAGGCCTGCTTGGATGGTGGATTGAACAGGAACGGGCCCGAGGTGCTCCGATGGACAAGCCAACGAGGTGAGGTGGGGGGTGGGGCTTGACAAGGGTTTGCGCGGCAGGCTACTTCAGCCGTTTGTAATTCCGTTCACTTTCAGTTGAAGTGGGCCTCTGGCCCGCTTTTTTTTTCCCTTTTAACATCAATCCCTATGAGCAGCGAAATTCTATCTGTCCTCGAGTACATGGAGAAAGAGAAGGGAATTGGTCGCGCGGATATGATCGCGGCGATCGTCAACGCCATTAAGGCGGCAGCCTTGAAAGGCGTGAACTCAGGGCAGGAGCTCAAGATCGAGATCAACCCCAAGAACGGTCAGCTTAAGGCTTGGTCCGTGTTGAAGGTCGTGGATTCCGTGAGCAATCCGCGAACCGAAATTCATGTGGAGAAAGCCCAGGCCGTGAAGCCGGGCGCCGTTTTGGGGGAACTGCTGGAGAAAGAAATCGATCCCGCCACCTTGGGACGGATTGCGGCGCAAACCGCGCGCCAGGCGGTCATGCAGCGGCTCCGGCAGTTCGAGAAGGAACGCATCTACGACGACTTCAAGGACATGGTCGGTAACATCGTTACCGGTACGGTGCGCCGCAAAGAGCGCAGCGACATCTTTATCGACCTCGGTAAAGCGGAAGCGGTATTGCCCGGCAAGGAGCAGGTCCCGGGCGAGGAGTACCAGCCAGGGGATCGTATCCGCTGTCTCTTGCTCGACATCGAGAACAGTCCCCGCGGTCCGGAACTGGTCCTGAGCCGAGCCACGCCGCGCTTTGTCCGGCGGCTGTTTGAAGTTGAGGTGACGGAGATCGCGGATGGTACCGTGAAAATTGAAACCTTCGCGCGCGAGCCGGGTTACCGGACCAAGATGACCGTTACCTCCAAGGATCCCAAGGTGGATCCGGTGGGAGCCTGCGTGGGTGCGCGGGGAGCCCGGGTCAAGACGATCGTAAGGGAGCTCAACGGCGAAAAAATCGATATCATCAACTATTTCGCGGATCCGAAACAGATGGTGATCGAAGCGTTGCGTCCAGCCGTGCCGCGTGAACTGCACTTCGATGAAAAGAATCGTCGAATCCTGGTGCGCGTGGTGGCTGACGATTTGGCAGTCGCTATCGGCAAAGGAGGCAAGAATGTCCGTTTGACCTCCCGTTTGCTGGGCTGGCGACTGGAAGTGGAGGAGTTCAAGACTCAGGCGACCGATCCGCGTGCGGTCGGCATTGCCACGCTCGTTTCAACCTTTGGATTCGACTCGGGACTCGCTGGAAGGTTGTTTGCGATAGGTGTCACCTCCCCAGCCGCTTTCGAGGGCATGTCGGTCGAGGATTTGGTCGGTGCAAACTTTACCCAGGATGAAGCCGAGGCCATTCTTGCGCGCGTGAACGAGCAGACCGCTTGATTCCCGCCTTCGACATCGATTCCATCTCCCGCTTCCCTTCTCAATTCCTTTAGCCTATCTTTCCCCGCCCAGTACTGTACGATGAGCATCCGCATTCACGAATTAGCCAAGCGATATAACATGGAAGGCAAGGAGATGCTGGCCTTGCTCAGGGAGCGCGGCTACGTGTCACCGGATACCCGTTCGGTCTCCAGCACTGTCAGCAAGATTTACGAGGAAGAGGTGCACAAGGAGTTTGCGGCGAAAGCGGTCGCCGCCGCGCCAGTGGTGTCCGCCCCGGTGGCTCCGGCCCCGGTGGATGCTGCCCACGAACCTCCAGCCGTAAAGATTCCGACCGGAGTCTTTGTGAAGTCGAAGGACGATGTGGTGCGTGAACGTGAAGAAGCGAAGGCCGCGGCCGTGGCTGCTGCGCGCCCACCCGCTCCTCCTGCCGTGGTGGCCGCTCCGGTTATTCCCGCACCCGCTCCCGTCAGTTCTCCTCCCCCAGTGGTTCCGGTGGCCCGACCGATGATGTCGGCCCCGCCGGCGCTGCCCGTGCGTCCACCGACGGTGCCGCCGGTGGCCCGGCCTGCACCGATCACGACGTCTCCGGTGATGACGCGTCCTGCGTCGGCCCCGTCCAGCTTTTCTCCTCCACCTGTTTTGCCAGCCAAGGTGGCGCCGGTGTCTGCCCCGTCAGCTCCAGCTCCCGTTGCGCCTCCCGTGGTGGTGCGTCCGCCCCTGGCCGCGCCTGCTCCCGTGGCGCCGCCGAGTTCCTTCTCGCCGCCGCCGGTTCCGGTTCGTCCGAGTGCACCCCCTCCGCTCCCCAGCACCGGGCCCAAGCCGCCTCCGGCCTTCATTGCGGGAAATCCGGTCGCACCCGCGGTGACGCCGGCCATCCCCGTGGCGACGTTTTCTCAACAGGGCGACGTCAAGATCATCCACATGAAGCCGCCGGTGATCGTGCGCGATTTCGCGACGGCGCTGGCCGTGAAGCCGTTCAAGCTCATTTCAGAGCTGATGGAGATGGGGATCTTTGCCTCGATGACGCAGAGCCTCGACGAGGCGGTCGCGATCAAGGTGGCGGAAAAGCACGGTTTCCTCCTCGAAATCAAGCATCGCGGCGACGTCGCCTCACAGCAGGCCGCCAAGGAGAAAGAGAAGGCCAAGCAGCTCAAGCCGACCGTTGACGACAGCGCCAATCTCTCTCCGCGTCCTCCGGTGGTGTGTATTCTTGGACACGTTGACCACGGCAAGACCTCGTTGCTCGACGCTATCCGCAAGGCGAATGTCGCGGCGGGTGAGGCCGGTGGCATCACCCAGCACATCGGTGCGTATCAAATCGAGCACAACGGGAAGAAGATCACGTTCCTCGACACTCCGGGTCACGCCGCATTCTCGAAGATGCGTGCCCGCGGTGCCAACGTCACGGATATCGCCGTGCTCGTGGTCGCGGCCGATGACGGTTTCATGCTCCAGACCGACGAGGCCCTCAAGCATGCGCAGAATGCCAAGGTGGCGCTCATGGTTGCGGTCAACAAGATGGATGTGAAGGGAGCGAATCTTGACCGGGTCAAATCGCAGATGCAGGAACGCGGAATCGCTCCTGAAGACTGGGGTGGGGAGACCATCACGGTTCCCGTCTCGGCCATCAAGGGAACCGGAATCACCGAGTTGCTCGATTACGTGCTACTGCAGTCCGACGTGCTGGAATTGCGGGCCAACCCCAAGGGCGAGGTTTCCGGCGTCATCATCGAGTCCCAAATCGACGTGGGCCGGGGGCCTCTGGCCACGGTC
Organism: Opitutaceae bacterium; assembly: GCA_016794625.1. Lineage (GTDB taxonomy): Bacteria > Verrucomicrobiota > Verrucomicrobiia > Opitutales > Opitutaceae > UBA6669. The sequence goes on along the minus strand of JAEUGY010000023.1, from coordinate 92,460 downwards.
ATCGTGCAGCGCGGCACCCTCAAGGTGGGTGACGCGCTCGTGTGCGGTTCCCATTGGGCGAAGGTCCGGGCCATGTTTGATGATCAAGGCAATACGCTGAAGGAGGCGCCTCCTTCGACGCCGGTGCGCATCATCGGATGGTCTGGGGCGCCGGACAGCGGCCATCAGTTCCGTTCGGTGAAGAATCCTCGCGAGGCGGAAAAGCTGGCCGAGGAAATCCAGCACGAAGCCCGCAAAGAGGCTTCGACGCTCGCCGCGGTGCCGAAGAATGTTTCGGTTGAGCAGTTGTTTGCCGACATCGCCGCGACTCAGGCAAAGACGCTGAAAGTCATCATCAAGACGGATGTCTTCGGCTCGTCTGAAGCGGTGCGCAATGTGCTCGAGAACATCAAGAGCAACAAAGTCTCCCTGGAGATTGTCTCCACCGATGTGGGCTTGGTGACCAAGAACGACGTGCTGATGGCCGGAGCTGCCGGCGCCGTGGTGATCGGTTTCAATACCAAGCTCGAAAACGGTGTCACCGCGGTCGCGAAGCATCACAAGGTGCGCGTCGAGACGTACGGCATCATCTACGAGCTGGGCGACAAGGTCCGAGAGATGATGGCCGACTTGCTCGACCCTGATCTCAAGGAAGTGCGTACCGGCGCCGCCGAGGTGCGGGCCACGTTCCCGCTGGCTAAGGGCTTTGTTGCCGGCTGTCTCGTGACCGAGGGCAAGATCGTCCGCAATTCTCGCGCCCGCCTGCGGCGCAAGAAAGACACCGTGCACGAAGGTCGGGTCGATACGCTCAAGCGGTTCAAGGACGACGCCAACGAGGTTCGCGCCGGTCTGGAATGCGGTATCAAGCTCGATGACTTCAACGGATACGAGATTGGCGATGTGATCGAGGTCTTCGAAGTTCAGAAAGTGAGAGCTTCCCTCTAATCCGGCTTCCCAGGTTTGCCGTCACCGGTGGCGCCACGCGGGTGCACGGCGGCCGAGGGTGAGTCCGGGTTTGCCCGGCGGCCGTTTCCGGCCGTCGGCCGGACGGTTCATCCACCTCAGTTTCCAACGTACGCAACTTCCTTTCCGCCGTGTCCAACCGAACGATCCGTATCAATGAGCTGGTGCAGCGCGAAATGAGCGACTACCTGCACACCCACCATCAGTCCGAGACGGTGGCCGTGACCATCACTTCGGTTGAAATCGACGACGACCTGCGGACCGGCCGGATTTTTGTGGGTGTTATCGGCACTCCGGAGTTTGCCGAGGACCGCATGCGTTGGTTGAAGAAGCACTCCGAGGAGATTCGCCGCGAGCTCGGCCGGCGGGTCGTCCTAAAGTGGAATCCCAAGTGGGTGTATGTGCTCGATGATTCCGGCGAACGGGGTGCCCGCATCCAGCGCGTGCTGAATGAAATCGAGGCGCGGGAAGCTCCGCGGAGAAAACCGGACGAAGGCTCGGCCGGTTCGACCGTGTGACACGGACCGTGGGGTCATATCGAGGCGCTTCCATGGGTCCCTACTTCCCGGAGTTTTCAGCCCGCTTCCGTGACATGATGGCGGCGCTGGCCCCCGGAACCATCGCGGTGGTGGGTCATGCCCGGCCCGATGGTGATTGTATTGGCGCGCAGGTTGCACTTGCCCGAGTGCTGCGCTCTCTCGGCCGCACCGTGGTGTGCGCCAATCCAGACCCGGTGCCACGGCGACTCAAGTTCCTGGCGGCCGGACTGGAGTTCTTGCCGGCGGACGCCCTGACCGGCGAGATCCAGGCGATCTTTGTCGATTGCGCTGATCACAGCCGGGCGGGAGAAAAGATGCGCCGACGCTTTCCCAAGCCGGTGGCAAACGTCGATCACCACCTTTCCAATACCGGTTACGCGGACCGCAACTTCGTCGATACCGCAGCGGCGGCGACCTGCGAAATTCTGGCCGGCATGTTTTTCGACAACGACTATCCCATCGATGCGGCGACGGCGGCGGCCCTCTATGCCGGCATCATCACGGATACCGGCCAGTTCCGATTTAGCTCAACCACCCAGCAGACATTCGAACTCGCCGCGGGTCTTGTCGCGCGCGGTGCGCGTCCCGCGGCGGTGGGAGAGGAGCTGTATGAGCGCGAGACGCCCGGCAAGTTGCGGCTGCTGCAGCGGTTCCTCGCATCCTTTGAGATGGAGTTTGAGGGACGGGTCTGCATCGGAACCTTGGCGAACGGAGTCTTTGCCGAGACCGGGACCTCGGGTGAAGACACCGAAGGTCTCGTGGACTATGCCCGGAGCATGGATGGCGTGCAGGTTGGAGTCCTGATCGAATTCCGACCCGATGGACTCAAGGCGAGTCTGCGTTCGAAGGATCCCGCGTTTCGACTTGATCGAGTGGCCGCGCAGTTTGGCGGCGGCGGCCATGCGTGTGCTGCGGGCTTGAGCTTGAAGGGGACGGAGATCGAAGGATTCCGGGCCCGCCTGCTCTCCGCGCTTCGTACCCAGATTTCGGCCGCGGAGGGCGGCACAACCTCTATCTGACCATGCTCGGACCGGCCAAAGACCTCGAAGGGATACTGTTGATCGACAAACCCACCGACCACACTTCGCACGACGTGGTCGCCCGGGTTCGCCGCAAGCTCTCCATGAAGCGGATCGGCCACGCCGGTACCCTCGATCCCATGGCCACCGGCCTGCTCATCATACTGGTTGGGAAAGCGACGAGTGCATCGCAGTTCCTGATCAGTCTGGACAAGGAATACGAGGGCACGGTGAAGCTCGGAGTCGTGACCAACTCTCAGGATGCGGAAGGTGAAATCTTGGAAACGAGACCCGTTCCACCCCTGACGGAGGCCGAGGTCAAGGCGGCGATCCAAACCTTCCTTGGTGACCAATATCAGATCCCGCCGATGTTTTCGGCGATCAAGATCGACGGCGTCCCCCTCTATAAGTCGGCTCGCAAAGGGGAGGATATTGAGCGGGAACCTCGCTTCATCCGAGTCATGAGCTGGGATCTCCTGCGCTGTGCACCTCCCGAGCTGGATTTTCGCCTGCGCTGCAGCAAAGGAACCTATGTGCGAACCCTGGCGCATGACCTGGGGGCGAAACTGGGCTGCGGAGGCCACCTTTCCGCGCTCCGCCGCACCGCTACCCATTCTTTCACCGTCGCTCAAGCCCTGACGATCGATCAGTTTGAGGCCATGGCGCGCAACGACATCGCCGCGCGCTTGATTCCGGTGCGGGAGGCCGTTCCCCCGGGTTTTGCGTTGTGAAGCCGAAGATTTCGCTCGGAGGCCTCGCACAGGCCGGATCATTGCCGGCCGGACCCGTCTTTTTGGCGATTGGCATGTTTGACGGCGTCCACCTCGGGCATCGTGCGGTCATCAGTGCGGCCGTGCAGTCCGCCCAGCGAGGAACCGGCCTTTCGGCCGTGCTGACCTTCTGGCCCCATCCGAGCCGGCTTTTTCGGTCCGACGATCCGGTGCGACAGATCCAAGGGCCGGAGATGCGGGCCCGCCACTTGTTTAGTCTCGGTGTCGACGTGGTGATCACCGAGCCCTTTACTTCTGACTTTGCCGCTCTGGAGGCGGAGGAGTTGGTTCCGACCTTGCGGCGCGCGTTGGTGGGACTTCAGACCATCTACGTCGGTGAAAATTGGCGCTTCGGGAGGGGACGCCGTGGAGATGTCAACCTGCTCCTCGAAGAGGGTCGAAAGGTGGGCTTGTCCGTCTTCAGCGCGCCCCGGGTCAACTTTGATGGTGTGCCAATCAGCAGTACGAGGATTCGAAAGGACCTGGAGGCGGGCGAGATGAGCCGGGCCAATAGCATGTTGGGATACAGCTACGCTTCGGAAGGTATGGTGACACCCGGCAAGCGGCTTGGTCGCACCCTGGGATTTCCGACCCTGAACGTGCCCTGGAACCCGGAGCTCCGACCTCGCTACGGGGTTTATCTGGTCCGTATTCGAAGGCTTGGGACGACGCACTGGCAACCGGCGGTGGCCAACTATGGCCTGCGTCCCACGACGGAAACGGTGACGGAACCTCGCCTCGAGGTGCATGTTCTTGGTCCCTGCGCGGAGGCGGAAGGGGATCGGGTGGAAGTGGAGTGGCTGGAGTTTGTCCGCCCGGAACAACGCTTCTCCAGTCTGGACACCCTCAAGGCCCAAATCGCTCAGGACCGCGCCCGGGCTCTGCGGCATTTTGGGCTCACGGAAGACTGAGATTTTTACTTGCGCACCCGGCCGGAGATCCTGCTTACTCACGGGCTGTTATTTTTTGGACCTTTAGCTCAGTTGGTTAGAGCGTTTCCTTGACATGGAAGAGGTCACTGGTTCGAGTCCAGTAAGGTCCACCATCTGATTGTATAATAACAGCTTGCGTAGGTTTGGGTTTATCAAAAACGACGGAGACAGGAGGCCCGGAATTGTGCGCAGCGGCCCCGTTTTTCCAGTCGCTTTGTAACGACCGGCTATGTCGGGACCGGACTGTGGTTTGACGTGGCTTTAGGCGCACTCCGGGGACAAGCAATTTCGAGGCAACGGAGCCCCTTGGACGTTCATCGTGCGGACTTAAGCGAAGCGCGCGAGTGGTCGATACTCGGAAGATGTCCGTGCCCACCCTCGAACCGTCGATCGACCTGTCCCATCGGGCGGAGCCGTTGCCGGTGGTCCCGTCGGGACCTTCGGGGAAGCGCAATCGACGGGGCACGAGCTTTCACTTTCGTTTGGTTGCTTTTGCCCTCGCCCTCATGGGCGTGGCAGTGGGCATTTCCTCGCTCATTGCCTATCGCCTTAAGAAACAGTCACTTGAGACGAGCTTAGCGAAGGAGCTCCTTGCCATCGTCAAGACGGTTGCGCCGTTAATCGATGGTGATGTCCATGATCGCATTCGGGTGGGGGAAGTGGGTTCGGTGTCGCTCTCGGACGAATTCGCGCGGCTGCAGGAACAATTGGTTCGGGTGAAAGAGGGCAATGCGCTGCTCAGTCGAGGAAGTCCGCTCTATACGCTGCGAAAGCCGGATGACTTTGTGATCAGCGGTGAACTGGAGTTTGTCGTCATGACGGATCCGGATGAGTCCGGGCAGTTCTTTACGGGAGCGCGTTATCACGCGGAGCCACACCTCCTGACAGCGCTCGCAGGCACCGCAGCGTCGACGGGGGTGTATAGCGACGACGAAGGCGTCTGGATTTCTGCCGCAGCACCGATTCGGAATGCATTTGGCTCGGTGGTCGGGGTGGTGCAGGCCGACCGGCCAGTTGACTTTTTCTACGCGGAAGCGCGCGCGGTGGCGTTGAAAATCTTCGGAGGAGCGGCCTCGAGCCTTACCATCGGCGCGGCGTTGGCGTTCTTCTTCGCGCGGAGTTTGACCGGACCTATCCGGCGTTTGGCAAAGGCGACCGAGGCAGTGGCTCGGGGCAATTTCGGCTACCGCGTCCCAGAAACGCGCACGGACGAACTAGGAGATCTGGCGCGCAGCTTCAACGGCATGGCCACGGAGCTGATGTTTGGACGGGAGCGAGAGAACTTTCAGAAGCGGGAGCTATTGGAGGCCAACCACCGGACGGAGGCAGTCAACCGGCAGCTGGCCGAAACCAATCGAGAGCTCGAAACAGCGGTCGAAGAGGCGCAACGGCTGGAGGAGGAGGCACGGGCGGGCGAACTGGCAAAGACCGAGTTTCTCGCCACCATGAGTCACGAATTGAGGACACCGCTGAACGGCATCATTGGATTTTCCCAGGTGCTGGACTCCGGAGGGTTGAATACGGAGCAGCTGGAATGCGTGCGTTCGATTCAGCAAAGCGGTGACCGATTGCTCAAGACGATCTCCGCTGTGCTGGAGTATTCCCAGTTGGACCGAGGCAAGCGGCCCCGAGAGTGGGGCAATGTCGCTTTGCGCCCGCTGGTCACGACCGCGGCCGCCACCCATCGGGCGGCGGCCCTGGGCAAGGGCGTTGAGTTTGCCCTGACGGTGTCGCAGGATCTGCCCACCACCATCCGTGCGGATGGTCCCGCACTCCAGCGGATCCTCGATGTGCTGCTTTCCAATGCGGTCAAGTTTACGGCAAAGGGTTCGATCTCGGTTGAGATCACGACTGAACGCGTTGCGTTTCCGGTGCGCTTGGTGGGTTCCGGGGTCCTCGCTTCGGAAATCGACGCGGACCTGCGTGTGGTCGTGAAGGATACCGGCGTCGGAATCGCCAAGGGACATCGCTCCCGATTGTTCCTGCCGTTTGTACAGGGCGATGGATCGACCTCCCGTGCCCACGAAGGCATTGGTTTGGGACTGGCCATCGCTTACAAGCTGGCTCGCAGTGCCGGTGGCGATCTGACCGTCGATCCCGAGGGTGCGTCTGCTCAAGGAACGTGTTTTCGCCTCATTCTGCCGGCCCGATGCTGATCTCGCCGCTACGTCCCGCCATGGTCAGGCCCGGTTTCGTCAGACTCCCATCGGTTGGCGGAAGTTTGGTTGAGCACTTGCGCCAACGAATGGATCATTACGTTGAAGCGATCCTCTCGCTCCCATGATTCGTTGCTTTGTCGTCCTGTCGCTTTTTCTGGTTTCGTCCGTCTGGCTCGCTGCTTCGGGCAGCTACGTTCCCCGTCCGCCCCGAAAGTTGGTCAAGGCAGAGCGATCCGCGGCGGAGATTGATCCGGAGCGCTATGGATTGGGACGCGCTTTGGTTCTGCGAACGGGGGAGATCCGAATTTCCAACGAGGTGAATGCCTCTGTCCGGGCCGATCAGGAGGCGGCGTTGCGTGCGGTTGAAGCCCGTCTTTCCAATGAAGTCCGGCAAAAGGCCCAGTTGACTTCCCTGGCCGGACGCCTGACGCCGCCCCAGCTGGACGCGGTCATCTACTACTTGGGCGTCCGCTTTCCTGCACCATGACTCGCATCTCTGGCTTTATCATGCCCCGATTTCCTTGGATTTTTCTGCTGGGGTGGGCGGCCGTCGCAGGCTCGACGGAGTTACGTTCCCAGTTTTCTCCCTACCTGCCGCCGGCCGGCCATACGGAGGTCACCGTCAGTCATACCTTTGTAACGTTTGACGCCTTCTGGGCGGGATCCGTCAAGCTTGGGACCCAGGCGACGCTGGGTAGCTCGGGGAAAGACCAGTCAACGACCCTTCTGACTTTGGAACACGGGCTGACTGAGCGTTGGGCCTTGGACCTCACCGTGGGGACCAGTCGCGTGGAAATGGGGTCCTTTCCGTCGGATGAGGGGTGGGTCGATACCCAGGCAGGGTTACGTTTCCTCTTGGTTGATGAGGCTGAGTCCTTCAACCGGTGGGCGCCCACCCTGGCCTTGCGAATCGGAGGGATCTTGGCGGGCGACTACAACGAAGGAGTCCCTTTTTCGTCCGGGGATGGTGCCTCCGGTGTCGAGGTGTCTCTGCTGGCGGGACGCGCGCTGGGTCGTCACTTCACCGTGCTGGGGGATCTTGGATACCGATGGAGGAACAATGACGTACCGGAAGACATCTTCGGGTCGCTGGGATTGGCGGCGAGTTGGAGGAGCATGATTTTCTCCGCCGCTTGGCGCTATGATGGAGCTGTTTCAGGACTGACGATTTTGGGCCCCGGGTTTGGTACGGTGGGAGGGTTTCCTCAGACAAGAGAACGCAACTCCACAGTGCAGTTGGGGTGGGGAGGCTCGGTCAACGATCGATGGTTTCTGCAAGGTTACGTCGCCCGGACCCTGGAGGGTGAAAACACCGGGGACAAACGGATCATGGGTGGTTCTGTCACCCTCTCATTCTAAATCGTGGTGGTCGCCGGAGGGCTTTGGTCGGACGTCGGGCCGACTGGACCGCAAGGCGCCTTAGAGCGGGGCAGAGTGGACTCGTCGAGCCCGGTACCAACGTAGCAGATCCACCCCACCTGCTACGGCGATGAGGCCGTACTCGACCGGCCGCACCCAGGCGGGATGACCAAACGCGCCAAGTGAATCATCGCCTGTGCGAAGTCCGGTCACATAGCTGAGCGCCACGGCGGCCAGCGCGGCCACCGACCATCCCGAAGGTCGGAGTGCAACGTAGGGTGCCATCCATAACAGGTACCAAGGGTTGACCACCGGAGATACCAGCCAGAGGGTGCCGAAGAGAACATCGCCGGGAGGGGCCGGCGTTGACCCTGGGAGGCGTTGATCGGTTGCTTTTAGGAACCGTCGTACAAGCCGTCCCCACACGAGCACAAAGACTCCGATCAGGATCCATCGTGCCGCGACGGGATCCATGATTGCCGCAAACCAGGCGTACACGGAGGGATTGAACTCCCAGCCGCCAAGCCGGCTCGCGACCTCGGGAGGGAGCGGCCATCCGCCTCCAAGGATCACAGGAACGTGAAGGAGGACCGTCCCCAGACAAAAGTGAAGCCAGGCGACCCGTGAACGCTGCAGAAGCCACGGGCTCAAGAGGAGCGCAAACGGACGAGTCCCCACTGCGAGGGCGAGCCACCATCCGTGGCGAGCGGTCGGGTGCAACCGAGGTGCGATGGCGCCGGCGGCGACAGCCAGGCTGACGGCCAGACCGTCGAGGTGGGCGGACGCATAGGTGCACTGGAGAATCAGCGGACAAAAGGCCCAGAACGCACCGGCGCCACGAGAGCCTTGCCGCAATAGCTGCAGCAGAACGAAAAGGTCTGCGACTGCCAGCATGAGTTTCCAGGGCCAGAGCGTGCCCGGCGAAACGAGATGGCTGACGAAGAAGGCCAATTGGGCGGTAGGCCCGTAGACAGTCGGAAGGTCGGGGTGATTGATGCGGTCGAGGACGCGTTGCATCACGACCGGGACGCCGGGATCCTGGAACGACTCGGCCGGAGCCCGACCGTAGGGGTGTCCCCGGACCGACGTTTGGTAGCCATCCCACAGGTAGCGCCAAGGATCGTCCTCCAATAAAGGAGCCGAAGCAAACGCGGCGACGCGCGCAATGACGGCCCAGACGAGGAGAGACGAGATTCCTCCGCTGGCACCGGATCGGCTGGTGCCCCAAGCCAGACCGAAACCGATCCAAGCCAGTCCGATCAGCGTCAGGTAGCTGGTCAAATCGAGCGTAGCTTGGCGGCTCAACCCCGCGGCGAGCGCAAACGCGAGGGTGACCCCCGCTGCCCCCAGGTGAAAAAGCAGAGGGGCGAGGCGACGATGGCCGCCGCCGGAGGCACGTTCAGGTGGCGGTGGCGTTACGTCAGGTCGCATCGATCCGCGCGCGGAGGGGGTCCAGACGCCAGGCAACCGCGTGTCTCGGGGAGTGGCGGTTGCTTTTATTCACGTGCCTTACGAATGTCGCCACCGCCATCTTGAAAGTCGCCCGGAATTTTGCGCCATTGAATTATGCTGCAGTCGCTCCACATCAAAAACCTGGCCCTGTTGGAAGAGGTTGCACTCGACTTGGAGTCGGGTTTCACGGTGGTGACCGGAGAAACCGGGGCAGGCAAGAGCATCCTCCTGGGCGCGCTCAGTCTGCTGGCGGGAGAACGTGCGGACAAGACCATCATCCGCCAGGGTGCGGCGGCGTGCGAGGTGGAGGCCTCGTTGTTTTTTGCCCATCCCCAGCGCATCGACGCCGTTCTTGAGGAGCTCGAGCTGCCGCGAACCGAGGAGGGGCAACTCATCCTCAAGCGCACGGTGGCGCGAGACAAAGCGCCCAAACTGACGGTGAATGGCAGTCTGGCCACCCTGGCTGCATTGCAGCGACTGGGAGAACACTGGATTGATTTCCACGGCCCCAGCGAACCCAGGCGACTGCTCAAGGAGAGCTGTCAGTTGGAGCTGCTCGATCTCTTTGGCCGGACGTCGGCCTCGCGGGATGGCTATGACCTGCACTACCAGACCTGGCGCCGGGCGGTTGGCGCCAAAGAAAGGCTGCAATCGCAAACTCAATTGTCGGCCGAACAACTGCGTTTTCTGGAGAATCAACTGGCACGGCTCGATGCCCTGGACCTCACGGAGGAGGCGGTGGCCAACCTGGAGCGCGATTTCCAGCGGATGTCGCGTGCCCAGGAGTTGATGGAGCTCTCCGCCGCACTGGCCGCGGGTATCGCGGGAGACGACGGCGTGACCGGTCGGATTTCAGCGCTGGTGCGCGAAGCGCGGGCTTTGGAGGCGATCGATCCGTCGAGCAAAGCGCTCGCCGATCGCCTCGCTGGCGTCTCCTTTGAACTGGCAGATCTTGGCTCTGAATTCGAATCGCTCGGACAATCCCTCACCTTTGATCCGGAGCAGGCGGAGTCGTTGACCACGTCGATGAATGCGTGGTTGGAAGCCAAACGGAAACATGGTGGCGACGTGCAACGCGTGGCCGCGGCGCGCGAGGAACTGCGTCAGCGGATTGCTTCTCAAGGCGACATCGAGGGAACCCTCGCCCGTTTGGACCGCGAAATCGCGGATGCGTACCGGGCGGCGCGAAAGCAGGCTGCGGTCCTGCGCGAGCAACGCGACAAGGCAGCGCGAGAACTTGCCCGGACCGCCGCGAAAGGAATTGTCCAGCTCGGCTTCAAGAAAGCCGAGTTTCAGGTCCGTCTGGTGCCCTTGGACGAACTGGGGCCGTCCGGCGATTGTCGCGTGGAGTTCTTGTTTTCTCCCAATGTCGGTGAGGCTCCCTTGCCCTTGAACCGGATCGCATCAAGCGGAGAACTTGCGCGCGTGATGCTGGCGCTGAAGACGGTGCTCGCGGATCTCGATGACATCCCGGTTTTGGTCTTTGATGAGGTGGATGCCAATGTGGGTGGGGAAATCGGCCGTGTGGTGGGTGAAAAGATGGGATGGATTGCGAAGTCCCACCAGGTCCTCTGCGTGACGCACCTTCCGCAGGTGGCGGCGCAGGGGAACAATCATCTTCTGGTCAACAAGGACCAGTCCAAGGAACGGGCGATCGTCACGATCGAGCCCATTCATGGCGACCGGAAGCAACGGGTGAGCGAACTCGCACGCATGCTGGGCGACCGCTCGGCGAAAAGCGCTCTCGCTCACGCCGAGGAATTGTTGAAAGGCTAGGGCGGGCCTGCGCGGTTCAGGCGGCAACCGGCGAGACGGGTTTCTGGGGGGCGGGATTGGCCCTTGAGGTGAAACTCCGCCACCGGTGTTCCGGCAGACAACCGATTCCGATGGCGAGCAGCTGGCTCAGGGCAAAGAGCAGCAGGGCGTAAAACGCCGAGTCCATGAATCCGTAGCTGTGCAGCCCGACGCCGAGCATGTTGGTGCCAAACCAACTCCATGACGTGACAATGTTGCCGAAGATCGCCAGTGACATCAATCCCCGGGCCTTGACCATGCCTCCCCACCGGGCGTGAAGGATCAGACCGTTCCAAAGCACGATGATAAGCGCACCGTTTTCCTTTGGATCCCAGCCCCAGAACCGTCCCCAGGACTGGTCGGCCCAGATTCCGCCGAGGACCGTGCCGACCAGGCTGAACAGGGTAGCGAAGCAGATGATACCGTAGACCATGCGGTTGATGGCGTCTGCGGACTGGGCGTCGAGTGACCGGGTGAAGACGCCACGGAACACATAGATCAGGGCAAGAAATCCGGCAAGGTAGGTGGCCGAGTAGCCGATCGTCACCACCACCACGTGGGTCGCGAGCCAGAAGTTGGAGTCGAGGACGGCCCGCATCATCTCCAGGGTGTCACCGCTCAATGAAAGGTAGTGCGCAATGACGAGGGTGCAGAAACCAACCATCCCTCCGGCAGCGCTCCCAATGGCATTGCGATAGACGAACTCGAGAATGAGGCAAAGCCCCACGGCCCCCCAGCCGACAAACAGGGCGGAGGAGTAGAGGTTGGTCACGGGTGGACGTCCCTCGAGCCACATCCGGATTCCGATTCCCACCGTGGTCGCGATCCAGGCCAGTGTCATGAGGAGAAAGGCACTCCGCCCGAGCACCTCCCGGCTGAAGAGCCAGGAAACCACCGCTCCGAGGAACGCACACAGATAGAGAACCATCGAGCGGTAGAAAGGTTCGGCCGCATTGAATGACGTTTCGATGTCGGATTTCTCCAGGCGCTCACCGTAGCGGCCCTCCAGGGTTTTTCGGAACAGTTTGACGATGGTGTTGAAGTGTTCGGATTGCTGCAGCCGCCATGCGTGCGCCATGCCCGCGTAGGCCATGGCCGAGGCGTTCAGCTGCCGGGTCTGGATCGTTTCCAGAAGAACGGCTCCCACCGGCTTCCAGGCATTGGGATCGGGGTTGTTCTCCGGTGGAGGGACGGCCAGCAGGTATCCCATATTGGCCATGAATTCGAACTTCTGGCCCAGGGCCAGCGTGGCGTTCGCGGCGGCTTCATCGAATGGCAGCTTCTGCTCGCGCGCGCGAATTGCGGCGACGCCTGCTTCCAGGCCTTTCTGAAAGGCCATGTAGTCGTCGAGTGGATTGGCGCTGTCCGGCAGCACCAGGGACTGTTTGAGCCGGTTGTACAGAACCAGGTGCTCGCGGAGGTCCACGACCGCCTTTTGAAATGGAGTACGCACCGGTGCCTCGGTCTGCGCGGCAAGCTGGGCCTGGCGGTCCAGTTCGCCCAGCTTGCCGGAGAGCTGGGCGTAGGAGAAGCGCTTCTTGGCCGCCCCTTGTTCCGTGGTTAGGTTGAACATTGCGAGCACGTCCGGGTGCACGATTTCGAAATGCTGATAGTGATCCGCGAGTTCGGGACGGAAAAGCACATCGAGCAACCAGGCCACGGGCTTGAGAGGCGCGCCGGCTGGATTCTTGACTGCCTGGCGACCCTGAAACATGAGCAGGGAAGTTCGGGCGACCGTATCCATCGGCTTAAGGCGTCCATTGACCAGAACGGGAAGTTTGCCGAAACCTTCGAGATCGAACTCCGTCGTCTGTCGTCGGGAGAAGAGCGAGCTGGCGAGGTAACCGATGGCGAGGATCAGGACCAGGAAGGGAAGAATGCGTTTCATCGGATGAGGGTGTTCCACGGGTCAGGCGGCGGCCGCGGCGGCCGAGGCGCGTCGGCGGACAAAACCAACGAGGTGCAGGCCGAACTGGATTAACAGGCCGACGGACATCAAAGCGCAGGAGATGTAGGGAAGCAGCCAGCTGGGATTGCGGACGACCTGGAGGACGGTGGTGCGATCATTGTTTTCAAAACCCGCCTGGTAAAACGTGAGGCCGTCATAGCGCAGAGGGTTGTTCATGTAGATCAGGACTTCCCGGTCGACCTTGCCGTCCTCGGTCTTCAGCCGGATACGGCTGGAGAAGTTCTTGGGGATCTCCGTACCCGGGTATCGATCGTGACTAAAATCGAGCAGGGACAGGGCGAAGGGCTTGTATTCGCGCTCAAAGCGGAACTGCAGCTTCCAGGTGCGGCCACCGTAGTCAAAACGCTGGGCCTGCGTGATCATGGTGGACGCCAGCCAGACACCCAGGGAACCCTCGGGTCCGATGAGTTCGACAAACGCAGCCGGGAGGTTCCGCTCGTTGTCCCGGTAGGTGATGCGCAGGGGAGTCACGCTGACCTGAGTACCGATATCGCGGGTCGCCAGCGCCGGCACGCCGGTGTCCGGGGCCGGCGTGTTGGGGTCCTTCATCTGCAACTGGGCGTTGGGAAAGTATGCACGGATCGCCACTCGGAACGGGAGTTTCGGATGCTGAATCTCCTGATTTTTTGCGAGCAAGGATTCAGGGATCGCGACGACGTCATCCCACTCGGCATCCGTCGCATCGACGACGACCAGCTCGTTCAGCCGAAAACTCTCCGAATAGTTCCTTGTTTCACCTTCATCGAGCCGCATCTGAAAGTCCTCCTGCCAGAGCCCCGACATGAGCTCGCCAACCAGGAGCAGCATCAATCCGAGGTGGGTCAGGAGGATGCCGGATTTCTTCCAGGAAAGACGGAAGCGCTGAATATGGGCGGCCAGCAGGTTGGCCAGAAGCAGCCCGCCGAGGAAATACCCACCGGGGTACAAAGGCACCGGGATGTCGGTCCCCGGAAGCTTGCCGAAGACAAAGAAGGTGCGGAAAAAGTGCTCTTGTACGCCCCAGACCCCGAGTTTGACCTGGGCGAGGGTCGCCCAAAAGACGAGGACGATCGACAGTGCCAGCAGCACCACGGTCAACCGGAGCGAGACGAAGAAGGAAAGGAAGGACTGGCGTAGTTCTCGCATGGTTACTGAGCCCGGAGGGTTTGCAGGTAGGAAAGGAAGGCGGGTTTGGCCTCGGCGACAACAGCGTCGGGCCCGGTGAGCTTGAAGAACCAGGTGGAGCCGGAGAAAGGAACGATGGCGCCGAGGATGCGCTGATTTCCGCCGGTCATATCCACCACCGCGACGGGTAGTCCGTTTGCGGTCATCCGGGTCAAGGCGGCCTCAAGGTCGCCGGCGACCAGCGGCGGCAACCCGATCTGTCCACGCCAGCGATTGACGTTGGCGAGGTCGCCACCGACATCGCCCGGGAAGGCAGTGATCGCCAGCTCGGCTTCGCCAGATCCTGACCCCTTGATGATGTAAGTGCCGCGGCGCATCGCGGAGCCGGCCTTGGCGGTCCATGTGGCCGGGGCGGTCCAGGCGAGTCCAGCGCCTTCAGCCGTGGCAACCGGGGTCGAGGCCATGGTGCCCCCGGGAGCGGGGGCAGCGGAGGTTGCCGGGGCAGCGGCGGGGGGTGGTGCCACCGGTTCGGGGTCTTTCTTTACTCGGTAGGCGGTGACCTTGGCTTCGCGGCAGCCGCCGGCCGCCATCAGGAGTACCAGTGCGAGTCCGGCCAGAGGGGTGTTTCTGAACATAAGGCAACAGAGGGCATGGGCGGATTGGAAAAGTTCAACCCAAACCGCCCGATTATGAGGAGAAGCGACGGGAGAATGGGCACACATGACGGGTCGAAGCACCGATTCTGACCATCCTGTTACCTTTCCAAGCTCGGGGTTTCCGTATGGTTGGACAAATTCGTGAAGTTTCCACTCGAGTGCCGGAAATGGGCACTTTCAGCCCCTGAACCCACCATGAAATCACCTTTTGTCCGTTCGCTTATGTTCCTCGGCGGTTTCGCCGCTTGTTTGACCCCCTCCATCGCTCAGGTCGTGGAGTTTCGCGCGACAATCAATGCAGCCCAAGAAAACCCTGCCACCGCGTCCACGGCTACGGGGTCGGCCGTGATGCTGTATGATGTCAGAGCCAATACCTTCGATCTGTTCGTCACGTTGACCGGCTTCACGAATACCCTCTCCCTTTCGCACGTCCATGAGGCGGCAGTTGGGGTCAACGGACCAGTTGTTACAAACCTCGGTGCCGAAGCTGTTTATGTCAGAACTGGCACCACCCTCACCGGAACGTTCCGCAACCTCACGCATGGCGGAGACAAACTGAAGCTCCTGCAGAACGGAGCCTACCTGAATTTCCACTCCAGCACGAATCCCTCCGGGGAGATCCGGGGACAATTGATCGCGCAGCCGAAGCGCCTTTCGGCCCGCATCAATTCCGCCAACGAAGTGGCGGCCAATCCCATCGTATCTAATGCGTTTGGTGGGGCCTTGATGAGCTATGACTCAGGAACCAATCGGGTGACACTGGAAGTCACGCTGTTCAACTTCAGCAACACCTTGACGGCCTCGCATTTTCACGAGGCTGCGGTCGGTGTGAACGGACCGGTGGTGACGAATCTAGGAGGAGCGGCCGTTTATACCGTGGCCGGTGGCAATATCTCGCGCATTTTCTCCGATTTGGCCTATACGGGCGACCCGATTAAACTCCTTACGGGGGGCGCCTATTTGAATTTTCATAGCAATGTGTACGGTGGCGGCGAAGTCCGGGGACAAGTGGTGGCGGCGGAGGAAGTGGCGTCATCGCGGCTCATCAATGCCTCCGCCCGCGGCTTTGTGGGTACGGGTAATCAGGTCCTGATTGCGGGCGTGGGGGTGACGGGTGCGGAGCCCGTGGCGGTGCGGATCGTGGGGCGCGGTCCATCCCTGGCTGCCTTTGGGGTCCAGGGTGCGCTGGCGGATCCGGTGATTTCGCTCTATGGTCCCGCGGGTCTGATGGCCACCAACGACAACCACGCCATCGTGGCGCCCGCCGTGGCTCCCACCGGGCTTGACGCGAAGGACGCAGTCCTTGACGTGATCCTGCCCCCCGGAGGGTACTCCATCGTGATTTCCGGTGTCGGCGGCGCGACCGGGATCGGCTTGATTGAGTCCTTTGAACAGCGCACCGGCTCGACGGCGCGTTTGTCGCTGGTGGGAACGCAGCCCGATGTGTCCGCGCAAGGATCCCTTGCGAGCACCACCGTGGCGCGGAAGGGTCCTCCTGCGGTGCTGGAAATTTGTGGTGCACCGACCGCGAAGCTCGCGGCCGGGACTCGTTAAAGGGATGGCATGACAGCGGGGCCCGATGGTGCGGGTCCCGCTTTTACTCCTTAAGCAGCGTAAACCAGTCCCGTTTCTCTCCCTTTTCGTTGAGGAACGTGAAGTCGAGGCGTAGCCCGTTGATGTCGATGATCGACGAGCCGGCCTCATTGAGCGACACCACCATCGCCGGATGATTGAGCGCCACGGGCTTGGATGAAGCGTGACCGGCGCTGCCCGTCACAATGGAAACTTCTCCGGCGTGGGAGGTGCGCACGCGGGGTTTGCGATAGACGCCGCCGCCACCCTCGCGGCCGTCTCCCGCTTGTTTGACGTGTCGGGTGGCGTCAAAGGTGGGGCTCTTGCCGTAGTGCCCGTCCAGTAGCATGGAGCGTTCGTAGACGTGGGAATGCCCCGTCAGGACAAGGTCCACGCCCAAGGACTCGAGCACCGGGAGGAAGATGGCGCGCATGTCATTCATGCGCCCTTCGCTGTCCTTGTCGGAATCGGAGTCGTGTGTGCCCTTGGTGTAGGTGGGGTGGTGGAAGTAGGCGATGATCCAATCGCGAGTGGTGTTGGACAGGTCGGCTTTGAGCCACTGCATCATGGCACCCGAGGCTGAGCGATCGCTGTCGTGGGAATCGAGGCAGACAAAGTGGATGTTGGCGTGATCGAAAGCGTAGTAGGCTTCGGTGCCGGAAGCGACTCCCCCGGACTGGCCTCGGGTCGGCAGGGTGAAGATCGAGTAGTACACCCCGGATTGAGTGAGGGACGAGGCCGTGCGCGCATCGTGGTTGCCGAGGGCGGGCCACAGCGGAATCGTACGCAGGTACTCCGGATACATGTCGAACACCGCCTTCTGGTAGTCGGCGTCGGTGCCATCGGGATAGGCATTGTCTCCAAGCATCAACCACAGGTCCGTTCCGCGTTGGGCGGTGAATGCGGTGTAAGCATCCCGCACGGCCATCTGCGTCGCATTCTTTGTTCCGGGGTCGCCCAGAACCCAGACGCGTGTGGGTTTGGCCGGACCCGCAACGGGTGGCGTGACAAAGGAGTGGGTGCCGCCCAGCAGTGGCCCCGGTTCCAGTGCCACTTTTCCAGGCAGACCGATGGCGTAGTAGTAGCGCGTATCGGGGGTGAGCCGGGACAGCTGCACGACATGTTCGGTGTGCACCCCGGCAGCCGTGGCCGAGAATGTGAGCTGGTCCGCCGCAGGGCCATACCGAATCAGCGATGGCTCTGAGTAGTCGGTGCGCCAGCGGATGACCATGCTGGTGGGTGTTGCGGACTGAAGGTACGGACCGCGCAGCAAGGAAGTAGCGGCCTGCATCTGCTGGCCAAGCATCAGCAGTCCGAGCAAGAGGGAGAAACGTGGAAGCACCATGGGCTAGGGGGAAGGAACCGTCGGAAGTTTGTCTTGGTCCCGTTGAAGGTCGTCGAGGAGACCGAGGAGGGCGGGTGATTTTTGCAGCCAGCCGGGCAAAGCAGCGATCGCCGCCCGCGCCTGGCTGTACGCGAGGCGAGCCTCGTGCGAGCGTCCGCTGGCGGCAAGCAGATCTCCCTTTCGTTTCCACCACGTTTCCTTCCTCTCGCTCTGAGCCGCCAATTGATTGATCCGCCGCAGCGCGTCATCGGTCCGCCCGGCAGCGATTTCGAGTTCGAGCGCACGGAGCATGAGGACGTGGGCGGCACCGACTCGAGCCATCGCTTCTTCGAGTTCCGCCAGCCGGACCTCTACGGTTGCCGGCAAGGCGGTTCGTTCCAGGAAGAGTTCGGGTGTGGGTTCCTCCAGCAGCGAAAGCGCGCGCGAATAACTCGCCCTGGCCTGCTGTGTGTCGCCCAAGCGGGAGCATGCCCTGGCATTCAGGAGGTGGGCGGCGGCTGAGCGGTCATCCACGGCGAGAACCCGCTCGGCCCGCCTGCGCGCTTCGGCCCAGCGCTGGGTTTCGAGAAACACCTGGGCAAAGGCGAGGTCGAGTCCGGGGTGGTGCGGGGCGAGGCGTTCGGTGGCGACCAAATCGGCTTCGGCTGCGTCCCACCGTCCATGTTCGCGGTGGTGGGTGCTGCGGGCGAACCACAGACTGGGCTGGTGCGGCGTTCGCTCGATCCAGCGACTCAGCTCCGCTACTGCGACCTCCGATTCCGGATGCGCGTGAAGACCTCCAATCTGGAGTCCGATCGCGAGCAGAAGCCATCCGCGGCTGCGCATGGTCGGCGAGTTAAACCCCTCTGCGGCCAAAGGGAATCCCGAAGCGCAAAGGATCGCTTTCAGTCACGTGATGCTTGAGCTCACCCCTGATTTGGGCATGGTGCAGGGTCATGGTGTGCAGGCTTCTGGGCGATTCCGCAGTGCTGGTTGAAGTCGGCAATCGTGTCGACGATGCCACGGCCCAAAACGTGCAGGCCCTCACGGAAGCGTTGGCCCAACATCCCTTCGCCGGAGTGGTGGACATTGTACCAGCCTATACGACGGTGGCTGTGCATTTTGATCCGATCAGGATTGGCGGGCACTGTCCCTCCAAACTGGTGCAGGCTTGGATCGAACGGACCTGTTCAGATATACGGCCGGTCAGCCAAAGCGGACCGCGCGAGTGGCTCGTGCCCGTCGTTTACGGGGGGGAGGCGGGTCCTGACCTTGCCTGGGTGGCCGAACACCTCGGTCAGGATGAGGCGGAGATCGTCCGCCGGCATTGCGCGCCGTCCTATACGGTGCGGGCCATCGGCTTTTCCCCAGGGTTTCCGTACCTGGCGGGTTTGCCCGAAACCTTGCGCACCCCGCGGCGGGCGACACCGCGAACCCAGGTGCCGGCCGGAAGTGTGGGGATTGCCGGCGCTCAAGCGGGGATTTACCCGCAGGCGACGCCTGGCGGTTGGAATATTCTCGGGAGGACGGAGCTCCGGCTGTTCGATCCCGAGCGCCGGCCACCTGCTCTCTTGCGGGTGGGCGATCGCGTTCGATTCGAACCCGTGCCGCGGGAAGCCCACGTATGATTGAAGTGCTGAAACCGGGGATCTTTACCACCCTGCAAGACTTGGGACGCCCCGGTTGGCAGTCCCAAGGGGTGCCGGAAGGCGGCGCGATCGATCGCATGGCACTGCGCGTGGCGAACCTGATTCTGGGCAATCGCGAAGACGCCGTCGGACTGGAGTGCACCCTCCGTGGGCCGGTCCTGCGATTTTCCGAACCCGGGTGGATCGCGGTAACGGGAGCCCGCGTTGCGGGATTTCCCTGGTTGAGACCTCGCGCGGTGGCGGGCGGAGAGGTTTTGGACTTGGAGGAGATACTCGGTGGCGCCCGCATGTATGTGGGATTCGCCGGAGGGCTCGAGGTCCCTCGGGTCCTTGACAGTGCTTCCGCGCTGGTGTCGTCCGGTTGGGAGGGGATGGCAGGCCGCGTGTTACGGGCGGGAGACGTGATCGAGCTCCGAACACCCGAGATGCTTCCTTCCCGCTTGCAGCGTTCGTGGTCCGTGTCGGCACGACTCTTTCCGCCGATGACCAATCCGGCGGTGCTGCGTGCGATTCCGGGACCCCAGGCAGAATGGTTTTCGCCTCACGCTCACCGGATATGGCAGGAACAGGTGTTTGAAGTCAGCCTGCGCTCCAATCGGATGGGGCTTCGCCTGCAAGGGACTCCAGTCTTGCGGACCGCGGGTCCCGAACTGGTGTCGGAGGCCGTCGCGTTTGGTTCCGTCCAGGTGCCGGCCGACGGACAGCCGATCGTTTTGTCAGCGGACCGCCAGACGCTGGGTGGCTACCCCAAGATCGCGAATGTGATCTCGGCCGACCGTTCGGTCGTGGCCCAGTTGCGACCGGGCGGACACGTGCGCTTCGTCCTGGTCTCGCCTGAATCCGCTCACGATCTGGTGGTGCGTCAAGAGTCGGCCCTGGCCTCGCTCCGCGCCGGTCTGGCGGCGATTGCCTGAAGCCATGCCACGGGTCGACCTCAACTGCGATCTGGGTGAAGGCGGAGCGGACGACGAAGCCCTGATGGAGTGGGTGACCTCGGTCAACGTGGCGTGCGGTGGGCATGCGGGAGACCGGGCGAGCATGCTGCGGACCGTGCGTTGGGCCGCCGACCGCGGCGTTGCCGTAGGTGCCCATCCTGGATACGAGGATCGTGAGTCGTTCGGTCGAAAAGAGCTGCACCTTTCGGTGTCCGCCATCGAGACGCTCGTCTACGAACAAGTCTCCCGTCTGGCGGAGATGGCCACCGTGCACCATGTCAAACCGCATGGGGCGCTCTACAATCAGTCCGCCCGTCATCCCGCCATGGCTGAGGCGATCGTGAAGGCAATCGGTCGTGTGGACCGGGGCATTGTGATCTATGGACTCTCGGGAGGTGCTTTGGTCGAGGCCGGCCGGCGGGCGGGACTGGCTGTGGCGCACGAGGTGTTTGCGGATCGAGCGTACGAACCGGACGGCAGCCTGACTCCGCGCGACCAGCCGGGAGCGGTGCACCTTTCGGTGGAGACGGCACTTGTCCAGGTGCTCCAGCTGGTCTCCCAGGGCGAGGTCCGCAGCCGCTCGGGAATCACGGTCCGATTGCGGGCCGACACGGTGTGTATCCACAGTGATACCCCTCACGCCCTGGAATTCGCCCGTGAACTCCACCAGGCGTTGCGTCGTGAGGGGGTCCGGCTGGCCCGCGTCGTCCCATGATGGCGCTGGTGGGGATTCTCGTGATGGTGGTCGGACTCATGCTCCGATGGAACACCCTGCTGGTCGTCGTGCTGGCGGGGTTTGCGACCGGACTGGGCGCGGGTTTTTCGATCCGCGAGATCCTGGGCTTGCTGGGGTCCTTCTTCGTTGAAAATCGCTTCATGTCGCTCCCCGTCGTGCTGCTGCTTCCCGCGATCGGCCTTCTGGAGCGGTTCGGTTTGCAGGAGAGGGCGGCGGGACTGATTTCGGGAGTGTCGCACGCCACGGCCGGCCGGGTGATGTGGGTGTACCAGGCCCTGCGGCAGGCTGGAAGCATGGTGGGACTCACGATCGGTGGCCATGCAGCGATGGTCCGCCCCCTGGTTGCTCCGATGGCGGAGGCCCTCGCGCAGACCGGCCGGGCTCCGCTGCCGCGGCAGCTCTCCCACCGGATTCGAGCCCATGCGGCTGCAGCGGAGAACTGGGGCAATTTCTTCGCGGATGATATCCTTGTGGCCATCGGTCCGGTGCTCTTGATGAAAGGCGTACTGGAGTCGGCGGGCGTATCCGTCGGTGTGGTTGAACTGGGACTGTGGGGGCTGCCCACTGCCGCCATGGCGCTCTTGCTGGCGGCTTGGCGCTTCCGTCTCCTGGATCGGGACATTGCGCGCTGGCGTGCATCGGGTTCGCCGACGGAATGTGGCGCCAAGGAGAAGCAGGCCCCGTGAAACTCCTTTCGTCGGAAGTGTTCTATGTCGCCGCGGGGCTGGGATTGATTGCGGTGGCTGTGCGTTTGCTGCGCCGTGCCGGGACGGACGGATGGACGGGTGTGTTGTTTTACGGATTGCTCGGCCTGATATTCTGCCTTGGGCCGCATCTCCCTTCCGAGTGGGTGGGCGGCATGGTGGTCGCCCTGGTGCTTGTCCTCACCCGAGGGCAAATCAAACCACCGGTTCCCGCCGCGGCGGAAACCGAGTTCCGGCGCACGTCCGCGGCGCGACTCGGTCATCGGCTCTTGGTGCCCGCCTTGCTTATTCCCCTGGTGGTGTTGAGTGCCGGCTGGCTGCTTCCGCGTATCCGTGGCGAAGGCTGGAGGATGGTGGATACGAAGGAGGCAAACCAGGTCGCCTTGGGGCTTGGCTGCCTCGCGGGCCTTGTCGCGGCGATGAGGATCACACGCGCTGGACCACGCACGGCGGTCGACGAGGGCGGGCGACTCCTGCTCACGGTGGGCTGGGCTCTGATTCTGCCTCAGGTTCTGGCCGGGCTTGGGGGCATCTTTGCCCGGGCGGGAATTGGAGAACTCATCTCCCAGGGAATCGGTGCGATCCTGCCCATGCAGTGGGCCTGGATCGCGGTGGTGGCCTACTGCGGAGGCATGGCGATGTTCACGGTGGTGATGGGAAATGCATTTGCCGCGTTCCCCGTCATGACCTTGGGCATCGGGTTGCCCTTCATTGTGCGCCAGCATGGTGGCGATCCGGCCATCATGAGTGTGTTCGGCATGCTTTCAGGCTATTGCGGGACGTTGATGACGCCCATGGCCGCCAACTTCAATCTCGTGCCCGCCTTGCTCCTCGAACTCGAGGATCGCAGGGCGGTGATCAAGGCGCAGGTGCCTTTTGCGCTGGCTCTTTGGACCTTTAATGTCCTTGCGATGGGTCTGCTCGTGTTTCGCCGATGACGTCATGCTGAAACGAACCATCCGCTGCGCTCCCGTGGGTCCTTCAACCCTGGGTCTGTCATGAATTCCAAAACCAGACAGGTGTTGGTGACCGGTTTCGAGCCCTTTGGCGGCGAGACAGTGAATCCGTCGGCGTTGATTGCGTCTTCTCTTGACGGCGAGGAGGTGGACGGTGCCTGGATCGTGGGCCGCGTACTCCCCTGCGTGTTCGACGAGGCGGCTTCCCGTCTGACCGCTTGGGTGGACGAGTGTGATCCCCAGGTCGTGCTTTGCCTCGGTCAGGCTGGAGGGCGGACCGGTATCACGGTCGAACGCGTCGCCATTAACCTCGACGATGCGCGCATTCCTGACAATCGGGGAGCGCAGCCGGTGGACCGGCCCATCGTCAGGGGTGCTCCGGTGGGCTATTGGAGCACCCTTCCGATCAAGGCGATGGTTTCCGATCTGCGGGAGGCGGGTGTGCCGGCCTCCGTCTCACAGACCGCCGGCACCTTTGTGTGCAATCATGTATTCTATTCTCTGATGCACCACCTTGCCGCGCGGCCGGCGGAGGGCCGGATTGCCGCCGGCTTTGTTCACGTGCCCTGGCTGCCGGAACAAGCCGCCCGGCAGACGGACCAGCCCAGCCTGCCGCTCGAGGTCCAGCTGACTGCCGTCCGCCACCTCGTACGCACGGCATTGATGGGTGTGGAGCGACACGTCGAAGGCGGATCGGAGTCCTGAGCCGCCGGATCAAGAAGAGGGTGGATGCGTTGCCAGCTGGATGAATGCAGCGAGCGAGGGGTCGATTGACTCGGCATGGCTCCAGCCGAAGACCAGCCGGCTCTCCGGGGCGGGGCCCTCAAGGGGACGAAACGCGACATCTGCGGGCAGATGGCGAGCTTCAGACGGACACATCAGCGTCGCGCCGAGGCCGGCACGCACCAGACCGATGGCGTTGGTGCGCGGCCAGACCTCCTCCGCGATCCGCGGAGTAATCCCGGCGCGGGCGAACGCGGCCAGCGTGCGATCGTAGAAACCGGGATTGTTGACTCGGGGAAACAGCACGAACGGCGTGGCCTCCAGGTCCCTCAACTTGAGGGTTGGCCGGCCGGCCAAAGGGTGTTCACCGGGCAGAACCACCCCGTTGCGCTCGCGCAACAGAAGATGGGTGGAAAGTCCGGGCATGGTGGCATCCGGATGAAAAAACCCGCAGCCGATCTCGCCGCGGGCGAGGGCGGTGACTTGGGCAGAGGTCGGGGACTCATTCAATTCGAGCCGGATGCCCGGGTGTCGACGGTGGAACTCGCGGAGGATGCCTGGCAGAACCGTCGCCATGGCCAGGCCGGTGAACCCAATTCTGACATGACCCCGTTCTCCCGATGCGGCGACGCGGACTTCCTCTGGCAGTCCCGCCAACCCCTTCAGCAGCGGTTCTATGCGGGTGAGCAGCGTGTGGCCGGCGGCGGTGAGAGCCACGCCCCTTCGATTGCGGACGAAAAGCGGTGCCGCGAGACTGGATTCAAGTTGTGCAATGGCCCTGCTCAGAGCAGGTTGAGCAATTGCCAGTGACTCCGCTGCCCGCCGAAAATGAAGCTGCCGGCCGACCTCCCGGAAATAAAGCAAGTGACGCAATTCAAACGGAATCTGATACTCTCTAGGCATCACAGATGACGAAACAAGTATTTCCCGGCAAGGCAAGTTTCTGGTAGGGTAGGAGTCGGATTGACGCGTCGCTGCGTGGTCCCGAAACTCTCTCTTCCATGGCTAAATCCCTGTTCCAAAAAGTTTGGGACGCTCACAACGTCCGCACTCTGGCCAACGGTCAGACCCAACTGCTGATTGGCACCCACCTCATCCATGAGGTGACCAGCCCTCAAGCCTTCGGCATGGTGCGAGACCTTGGGCTGAAGGTGGCGATGCCGCATCGTACCTTCGCCACGGTCGATCACATCGTTCCCACTGACCAGTTTGCCGAGCCGTTCGCCGACCCGCTGGCGGATGCGATGATCAAGGAGCTACGACGCAACTGCGCCGAATTTGGCATCACGTTTTTTGACCGGGCAACCGGCAAACAAGGAATTGTGCACATCGTTGGTCCGGAGCAGGGCATCACGCAGCCGGGAACCACGATCGCCTGCGGTGACTCACACACCTCGACCCATGGTGCGTTCGGTGCGATTGCGTTTGGCATCGGCACGACGCAGATCCGCGATGTGCTCGCCACCCAGACCATGGCTCTGGGCAAGCTCAAGGTCCGTCGCATCAACGTCAATGGACGCCTCCGGCCGGGCGTCTATGCCAAGGACGTGATTCTCCACATCATTCGCGTGCTCGGAGTGAATGGCGGCACCGGTTACGCTTACGAGTACGGTGGCGAGGTCTTTGACCGCTTCACGATGGAAGAGCGCATGACCGTCTGCAACATGTCGATCGAAGGCGGCGCCCGGGCCGGGTATGTGAATCCGGATGAGACGACGTACGCCTACCTCAAGGGACGTCCTTACTCGCCCAAGGGAGCCGCGTGGGATGAGGCGGTGGCACGCTGGCGTGGGTTCGCGAGTGACGCCGGTTGCACCTACGACGACGTGGTGACCATGGATGCAGCGGCGATCGCTCCCACTGTCACATGGGGCATTAATCCTGGTCAGGGAATTTCGATCAACGAAAAGGTGCCGGATCCGAGCAAGGCCTCCGGGGACGAGAAATCCTCGATCGAGGAAGCGCTGGCCTACATGAAATTGACCCCGGGAGCCGCGATCAAGGGAACGAAGATCGATGTGGCCTTCATGGGTTCGTGCACGAACGGTCGCCTCAGCGACTTTCAGGAAGTGGCTAGATACCTCAAGGGACGTCGGGTTGCCCCGGGCGTCAAAGCCATCGCCGTTCCCGGCTCGCAGGGAGTGGGCATCCTGTGCGCTGAACTCGGAATTGACCGGGTGTTCCGGGACGCCGGATTTGAGTGGCGCGAGGCAGGATGTTCGATGTGCCTGGCGATGAATCCGGACAAACTGGTGGGAGACCAGCTGTGTGCGAGCTCCTCCAACCGTAACTTCAAAGGTCGCCAGGGTTCGC
Organism: Opitutaceae bacterium; assembly: GCA_016794625.1. Classification (GTDB taxonomy): domain Bacteria; phylum Verrucomicrobiota; class Verrucomicrobiia; order Opitutales; family Opitutaceae; genus UBA6669. Next base: position 66,853 of record JAEUGY010000023.1, on the reverse strand, counting down.
CCACCGGTCGGACCATTCTGATGAGTCCGTTGATGGTGGCGGCAGCGGCGGTCACCGGCTCTGTGGCCGATGCGCGTGAAGTGTTCAGCGTAAGCGCCACCTAAAGGTTCTGCCGGAGGGCGCCCCCTCCGTTTTTCATCCCCGTTCTCCCTCCTTTCACGTTCAGCTGTTCATCCATGTCCCTCGCAAAAATCACTTCGGTCAAGGGCCGCGGCGTGTATGTCGCCGGCAACGACATTGACACCGACCGTATCATCCCGGCGCGCTTCATGAAGTGCGTCACCTTTGATGGCCTCGGTGAGTTTCTCTTTTACGACGTGCGCAAGCACTCCGATGGCTCCGACAAGCCGCATCCGTTGAATGAAGCGCGTTTCAAGGGAGCGTCGATCCTGCTGTCGGGCGCCAACTTTGGGTGCGGGTCGTCGCGCGAGCATGCGCCGCAGGCCATTCAAAAGTATGGCTTCCGCGCGGTCATTGCGGAAGGATTTGCTGAGATCTTCTTTGGGAATTGCACCACGCTTGGAATCCCCTGCCTGGTGGCCCGGCGCGAGGACATCGCGCGCATCGCCGAGGCAGTGGATGCTCGTCCCGATCTTGAACTTGAACTGGATCTGCTTGCCCGGGAAATCCGATTTGGCGGCCAACGAGTGAATGTGACGATCCGGGAAACGGACCGGGACGCACTCATCAACGGCCGATGGGATGCAATTGGCGAACTATTGGACGGCCGTGGCGCCGTGGCGGAGACGGCGAAGAAGCTGCCTTACCTCGCCGCCTGAACCAGTCCGTCGGCGGGACTGCATCTCTGCCCGTCGACGCCGGCCCACCTCGGGCCGGCTTTTTGTTGAGTTTTTCACCTGCGGAGCGTTTTTGTGTGAACCTTTCTCCCGTTCCGGGCGTCTCCCAAGGCAACCAATTCTATGTTCTTCGCGCTCATCGACGTCTTTAAAGGCGCAGATTTTCTCATCTATCCCCTTGGTCTGTGCTCAATTGTGATGGTGTTTATTTTGGGTGAGCGCTCCTACGCCCTGCGTCGCGCGGCAGTGATGCCCCAGGACTTGGTGGATGCGGTCGTCGGCGGAAAACCGATCACGGGAGGCCAGCATTCGGTTTTGGCGCGAATCATCGATTTTGCGGAACGCCATCCGGGAGACGAAGGAGCGGTCAAGGCGTTTGCCCGGTTGGAATTGAACCGGATGGAGCGCGGGCTTCCTTATCTGGATATCATTTACGCTGCGGCGCCCTTGATTGGTTTGACGGGGACGGTGTGGTCGCTTTTGCGAGTGTTTTCCGCGATTTCAGGCGAGACGGGTTTGCCCGATCCGGTGCAGTTCACCAGTGGTGTCGCGCTTGCCCTATCGGCCACGCTGCTGGGTCTTTCCATCGCGATCCCGGCCCTCGTGGGCGGGGGATATTTGCAGCGGAAGGTGGAGAGCTTCGCGGCTCAGCTGGATGTTTTGCTGGAACGCATTCTGGCCCGAACTGGCGCCAAGGAGTTGGTTTGATCCTCGTGCGGAGTTCTTGCCCATGAGCGGACTATATCAACGCCGTCGCCGGCGTCCGGAGATGAATCTTCTCCCGCTGATCGATGTGCTCGTGATGCTCATCTTTTTTGCGTTCGTCACGATGCAGTTTCGCTCGGCCTCCACGCTGAACATCAGCGTGCCCAAAGTGGAGACCGCGGGGCGCAACGAATTCTCCGGCAAGATTACCATCGGCGTGGATAAGGATGGCGGCTTGACCTTCAATGGCAAAGCGGTGGCGCCGGGTGAATTGGCCGGGCTGCTGGAGGAGGTCAAGAAGGTCAACAAGGACACTCCGGTGTTGGTCCGGGCCGATGAGGTGACGCAGTTCAAGCGCGTGACGGAAGTCTGGGACAGTTGCCGCAAGATGGGCTTGAACAAGGTGGTGATGCAGGTGCGCCAATAGCGGGACAGGTAGGGACGCTGGACGGGCCGATTGGCCCATGGGAAACGGAGGTCGCGTGCATTATCATGGACCGGTCATGTCTCTTCTCCCACCGATGGATCAGGTCGCACGACGTTAGTGCTCTCCATGGACCGTTGGACGAGTGTACTCTTGGGACCTGAGATGTACTGGCTGGTGGTCAGCCTGGCGCTCTACCTTTTCGGGTTGCGCAATGTGCCGGCGACTGAAGCGGGCAGCCGAGCGTTGGAACGGTTTCTTTGGTTGCTGCCGCTCGTCTTTGTCCCGGCCGTCTTTCTTTGCTACTTGTTTCCTGCAGCGAGGTGGTGGCTGCTCCTGCGCATCAACGTCGCCACCATGATGGGGTTGCTCGCTGCGGTCTGGGTGGTGTGTGCCGCCATCGACTATGGCGACTCGCGGAACTCGGGAGTGGCCAGTGGGTTTGTTGTTTCGCTTTCAGTGGGCAGCGTCCTGCTGGCCACGCTCGATTTGGTCACCATTGGGTTGTTTTGGTGGTCGGGTCAGCCTCGGGTCGCATTCGGGAGTTGAGCACCGAACTCCGTTGGGATGGTGGACGGAGTTGATCTTGGTGACCGAACCGTATGGTGTCATCGGATTGTCGCTATGAAGATCGTTCTTACCGGTGTCACACGAGGGCTTGGTCGCGCGTTGGCAGAGGCGTTTATCAGCCAAGGGCACACGGTCTTTGGCTGCGGCCGCAGTGGAGAGGCGATTTTTGACCTGCGCCTCAGTCACTCCGCGCCCCATGAGTTTTCGGTGGTCGATGTCGCGCAGGACGTAAAGGTGAGCATTTGGGCAGCGGGTATTCTGGCGGGACACGGCGCGCCCGATTTGCTGATCAACAATGCTGCGATCATGAACACGCCCGCGCCCCTATGGGAGCAGGACGATGCTTCGTTTACCCGTCTCGTTGATATCAACCTCCGCGGCGTGGCCAATGTGATCCGTCACTTCGTGCCCGCCATGGTGGAGGCCAACCGAGGTGTGATCGTAAACTTTTCCTCCGGTTGGGGACGAAGTGTCTCTCCGGATGTGGCTCCCTACTGCATGTCGAAGTGGGGAATTGAAGGTCTGACCAAGGCATTGGCGGCGGAGCTTCCGCGAGGCATGGCGGCGGTCCCGCTCAACCCCGGGGTTATCGACACGGACATGCTCCGCCTGGCCTGGGCCGACGGGGCGTCGTCGTATCCGAAAGCTGAAGACTGGGTCCGGAGGGCGGCGCCATTCATTCTGGGGTTGGGACCGAAGGACAACGGTCGATCGCTCACCGTCGGTGGAGCAGGGGAGTGAGCGCATGTCGCGTCCCTTGATCCTCGCTTCGGCCTCGCCTCGACGCCGAGAGCTGCTCGAACAGTTGGGCGTCCCGTTTTCCATTCAGGTGGCGCGGGTCATTGAGAACGAGGATCCGGCCACCGATCCACGCGAAATGGTGGCGCACAATGCCGCCCTCAAGGCCGGCTGGGTGAGCGAGCGTTTTCCGGAAGCGGTGGTGCTCGGCGCGGACACCACGGTCTTTCTGGAAGGCCGGGCGCTGAACAAGCCTGGCTCGTTGCCGGAGGCTCGGGCCATGTTGCGCGGGCTGTCGGGACGCTCCCATTGGGTCTTCACCGGTCTGTCGCTGCGCTGTCTTCAGACCGGTTTGCGGCTCGACGCGGGGGCGACCAGTGAGGTCACCTTCCGATCGCTCGACGAGCAGACGATCGACCGCTACCTAGCAAACGTGCATGTATTTGATAAAGCGGGAGGTTATGCGATTCAGGAGCACGGCGATATGATTGTGGCGGGATTTCAGGGCGAGTGGTCGACGATTGTTGGGTTGCCACTGAGTCTCACGAAACAATTGCTCACGCAGGCAGGTCTGGTTGGCTGATCCAGGTTCTTCTTCCATGTCGACTCTTTCGTCCCCCCCCGGTCCTCCGCGTCCCCGCCGGCGCATGGGCTGGCCACGTTTGTCGCGGAATGGAGAAACGCGTTCTGTCCAGATCGGGGTAGTCGCGACGATCCTGTTTCATTTGCTGCTGATCCTCGCGCTGCCGCATTTGCTCAAGCGTACGGCGGTCACATCTCCGGGGCCAAAAGGGGATCGGGTGTTCACGGTTGAATTGGAACCGGAAGAGACACCCAAGGTGGCCGCGGCGCCCACGCCACCGCCCAAGCCGTTCAAGTTCGTCGAAATCAACCCCGACGCCCCCGACAATCCACCGGACAAGACGGAGAATTTTGGAGCCCAGAACCAGCAGGTTGCCCAGGAAAAGCCGACCCCGGATGGCAAGAGTGATGCACCGGCGCTCGCAGGCGACAAGGAGAAGGAAAGCACGGCGATTGTGACCGGACGCCTGAAGGAGCTCGAACCGCCGGTCCCGCCCACACCGCCGACGGCGGAAGAGCAGCAAGCCGCCGAGGAGGCGGCCGCCAAGGCGCAGACGCTGGCCCAAGCACCGCTCCCCGGGTTTGAGAAGTTTGAAGGTGAGTCTCCGGACAGCGTGGGCAGCAACATAGCCAAGCTGCCCCCGCCGGGAAGCAAGCGATCAAATGAGGTGGTTGACGGTGATTCCGAAGTGCGGGAAGTGGTGTCGTTCAATGGACAAGTCATCCGGATTGATCCCCGCCGCCCGGCGCAGCGGGAACGCGTTGAGCAACGCAATTCGCGCCCGGCCTTTCTACGAGACAACCAGCTAGGTACGCAGAATATTGGCCCTATTGCTTACAATGCAAAGTGGAGTGAGTACGGCGCCTACTTGCAGAAGTTGATCGAGACGGTCCAGGTCCAATGGGAAAAGATCATTGAACAGGGGTCGGTTTATCCGCCGGCGGGGACGATTGTTCGCGTGAAATTTTCCATCAACGACAAGGGTGAGATCACCGATATTGCGCCGGATGAAGGCGAGTCGCCGTTGCAGGCCAAGCGGGCCTCGGTCAGTGCGATCACGGCGCGTGCACCCTATGGACGCTGGAGTGATGAAATGATTGCGGTTTTGGGGCGTGAGCAGGAGATGACGTTCACCTTTTACTATAATCCGTGATCGACGGATCGGATGATTATTGGCGGACCTTTCCGCTTGGCCCGGGTGCGGGTGTGTTGAACCGGGATCCGCTGGGAGTGATCGCCCTTTCGAAACCCGCGGGCCTTCTTTCCCATCCGAATGAACCTTCGGATCAGAAGCGGTCCGTACTGGCGGCATCTTACCGACTCGACGGAGAGTACTATGAATGGACTGCGGGTCCGATCCAACATCGGGCCTACCTCCTCAACCGACTCGATGCGGGAACCTCGGGGGTGATCCTGGCGGCACGAACCGAGGCATTGGCGCTGGCCCTGCGGGCCCAATTCAAGCTCCAGCGCGTGAAGAAGATCTATCAGGCATTGGTTTTTGGTTCGCCCACCCCGCCCGTGCAGGTGTGGAGGGACCGGCTTGCCGTGCAAAAACAAGGAGGGATGGTCCGGACAGAGCGATCCGGCAATTTGCCGGCCGAGGCGCACATGCGGCTGCTCGCTCACCAACCCGGCATGCCACCCCTCGCATTGATTCAACTCGAGCCGAAAACCGGCCGGAGCCACCAGCTCCGTGTACAATGCGCCGACCGCCACATGCCGATCGTGGGCGACGCCACCTATGGAGATTTTCGCGCCAACCGGGAATTCGCGAAACGCACCGGTGAGCGGCGAATGTTCCTGCACTCCGCAGAGACGCGTTTCGACTACGAATGGTCCGGGCGCCGCATCGCTTTTGGAGCACGAGCACCGCTGCCGGAAGAGTTTGAGCGGTGTCTGCGCGCTGCGCGTCGATGAGACCACCGCCCCGCTTCGCGGGGAGTCGCTTCAGGAACGGAGTCCCGAAGCGTCCCGAGGTCTAGCCGGCGCGAACCGGCGCCAACGCTAGAGCGGCTCAGCCCCGGCGACCTTTGAAGGTCAATTCCGCGATCCCGCTCTTGTCGAGCTGCCCCAGGCCGAGGGCGTTCATACGCTCGAATTGAAGCTTGGTGGCCGCAGAAAGGGGGAGATTCAGACCTGATTCGACCCCCAGAGTCCAAGCGATGCCCGAGTCCTTGGCGGCATGGGCCGCGGAAAAATAGCAATCGTGGGCCCGATTCTGCATATCCTCGCCATCCGTCTTGAGGACCTGGGACGCCGCACCCGTTTGGGCAAACACCTCGCGCAACATGTCCAGATCCAGGCCAAGAGCGGCGCCCAGACCGAGACCTTCGGCCAGCGCTGCTGTATTGATGTTCATGACCATGTTGACCAAAGCCTTCACCTGCGCTGCCTGCCCAGTATGTCCGATATAGCGTGGCCCCGTGGAGAGCTTGTCCAGCACCGGCTTGACCCGATCGAAGACGCTGCGTTCGCCGCTGCACATGAGATAGAGCGTACCGGCCCGCGCCTGGGGAATGGAGGAGGCCATGCATCCTTCGAGCGACGACGCACCCGCGGCGCGGGCGCGTCGTTCGGTCTCAATATGCGTTTTCGGAGCGAGTGTCGCGCAATTGATAAAGATCTTCCCGCGGGCACCGGTCAGCAGGGAGTCGCCGCTTTCAGCAAAGACGCTCAACTGGGCCGCATCATCCGTCACGACGGTAATGATCACGTCGGCGGATGCGGTGACAGCCGCCAACGTGCTCGCGTGGGTGACCTTGAGTTCCTGAGCGAGCGCCGCCGCCGCCGGAGCGTAGGCATCATAAACTGCGGCAACCGCAAAGCCGGATTCGTGAAGACGCCGCGCCATGTTGGCTCCCATGCGGCCAACACCAACAAATGCAATTTTATCAGACATTGGTAGAGGTAGGATTGGGTTTGGAGATGATTTCCGAGAGGTTGTTCTTTTCCGTACGAGACGCAAAGAAAGGATTATGCAGCTTCTCCTGCGCCACAGTCGTGAGCGGACCGTGTCCGGGGGCGATGACGGTGTCGCGGGGCAGGTTCATGATTTTCTGGATGTCGTTTTCATATTGTTCGCGGAAGGCCGTCGCGCTGCCTCCCATGGACCCGGCGAACACGCTGTCTCCCACGATGGCCAGAGGCCAGCTCAAGCCTGTGATATAAAACGTTGTCATGCCCGGCGAATGGCCGCTCGTCTTCAACGTCTTGATCGCGACCTCGCCGAGATGGAAGTAGGAGTTTTCCTTGAAGACTTTTGCACCCGCCAGCGCGACCGGCTCCAGCTCATGGGACCACACTTGCGCTCTGGTTGCCTTGACCAGAGGATCGAGTGCCGCGATGTGGTCCTCGTGGGTGTGGGTGATAAAGATATAGTGCACCTCAAGCCGGCTTGCCTTTACGAAGTTGAGGAGTTCGTCGCAGTTCGCGCCTGTGTCGAAAACAGCGGCCACGTTACTTTTGACGTCCCACACCACATAGTTGTTGACGGTCATGTCGCCACAATCGGTGTTGAACATCGCAAAGCCCCGCGGGAATACCGGCTGCGTCGGATACCACTCTTTTCGTGCGATGGATTCGAGGGGATTGGGAGCGAGACGAAGATGCCGCGCCACGCGCCTGATCACGGCGATCACCGGTTTGCCGGCCTTCACGGCAGCGAGATCTTCTGCGCTCACGTTGGCCCAGGCGCAAAGATCCGCGTCGCTGATTTGCAGGCCACGCTGGGCCTTGTTGATGACGTCTGCAAACGTGTCTTCGATCGGTATCTTGGCCATGAAGGTCACTACGGAAGGGGAGGTTTAACTTTAAGCAAGCCCGCGATTGCCAGGAGCTGCGGGCCGTCCGACAAAGCCGGTCTATGCCGACCCCCTCTTTCCTCGAGACTTTGTTTTCATTGCACGGCAAGGTTGCCGTCGTGATTGGTGGCACTGGGGAGTTGTGCAGCGCCATGGCAGGTGGGCTTGCCGGTGCGGGAGCCGAGGTGGTCTTGGTCGGCCGTAATGCCGAGAAGGCCCAGGGGCGTCTGGACACCATCGCCGCCGCAGGTGGCCGAGCCTACTTCCATGCGGCCGAGGCAAGCAGCAAGACCGAAGTGCAAGGGATTCTGGAGGCCGTGCTCCAGCGCTCGGGTCGGGTTGATATTGTCGTCAACGGCGCGGGCACGAATTCGGCCACGCCGTTCCTCGATATTGCCGAAGACGAGTTCGACCGGATCATGAAGATCAATGTGAAAAGCGTCTTTCTGGGCTGTCAGGTGTTTGGGAAGTACTTGGTGGATAGGGGTGAGGGTGGATCGATCATCAACCTTGGCTCCATGTCGGGCATCGTACCTCTTTCACGGGTGTTCACGTATTCGGCGAGCAAAGCCGCGGTGCACAATCTGTCCAAGAATCTGGCGCGGGAATGGGCGCCCAAAAAAGTCCGTGTCAATACGCTCGTGCCCGGTTTCTTTCCGGCAGAGCAGAATCGCAAGATCCTATCCCCGGACCGCGTCGCGAGCATCCTCGGGCACACGCCGATGAAGCGCTTTGGAGAGGCTCGGGAATTGATTGGGACCACCTTATTGCTGGCGAGTGACTCCGCCGGCGGATTCATCACCGGGGCCGAGGTGGTCGTGGATGGCGGCTATCACGCCATGACAATTTGAGTGTTCAGCGCTGAGGAGACTGGAAAATGGCCTCAGGCAGGTATCCGGTGATTGTGGTGGTGGGCACATTGACCAGCTGGCTGACCTTGAGATCAAGAACTACGCTGCAAAGCGTATAGGCTAGCTCCGGCGAAATGCCCAGCCGGTTGACCACATACTCGATCACGCGGCGGACGACACGTTTGCAGGCTTCGCGGGGTACTTCGTCGGATTCAATGAAGAGATGCCACGGACTGGCCGCATAGCGTGGCGGCACCAAGGGGCCTGTGCAGATCGCATAAGGCGCACGAAGCGGACGCCCTTTTTGGAGACGAATGCTGAGGGTGATTTCCATGGGCGCCTCCATGCCATTGATGCATACTTCGCCATCACCCTGCGCGGCGTGGCAATCACCCGCCAGAAGATTGGCTCCGGCGGTAAAGACCGGCAAATAGAGTGTCGTACCGGCCGTGAGGTGGCGCACGTCCATATTGCCTCCGAACGGACCCGGCGCCCGCGTGCGGAATTCGCCGGCTTCCGCTCGTTGCACACCGATGATTCCTGCAAAAGGATGTAGGTCGAGCGTGACTCCGGGCATGGAACGAGTCTCGTGACCGTCGAGTTTCCAGTGAAAGAGATGTGGGTGGGGGAAGTCATCGGCGAGCAGACCCAGTCCAGGAATGAGACTGGTCCATGCCCATCCATGGTGTTGATATCCCTCGATCTTGATCTCCAGCACATCCCCGGGCTCGGCCCCTTCAACGGCGACCGGTCCGGTCAGGGCGTGGACCTTGAGCGGATCGAACTTACGACTGAAGTCTTGTGCGGTCCACCCGGGCTGCACCTGGCGACCGCTGGAGTCCGCGCAGCGCAAGGTCACCGTGTCACCCGGGGCGATGGTCAGACGGGCCGGCCAGGCATTGTTCCAGCGGTGAACGGTCGGAGACTCATCGAGCGTGTGGTGAGAAGGCATGGAGCATGCAAAGCCGGTTGCGTGCCGAAGTCATCGCAAAAGCGAGGCGTGTATATTGGATTCTATAGTCAAACTTAGCGCTTGATATGACCCGTCGTCATGATTGCATACAGGACTATGCCCTTTATCGACAAAATAAACCAACTCGTGGCGGCCAAGGCTAAACTTGCGGAGATGGAGCAGACGATCTCTGCGGAGCGAACCACCGCCTTGGCCAATCTTCCCTCTGATTATGGATTTTCGGATCTCAATGCTTTCATCAAGGCATTGAAGGCAGCGCAAAAGGATGGTGGTCGTCGCAAGGCAAAGTCGAAGCCAGCTGCGAAACCGGCCAAGCGCACGCGGGCCAAGATCACGGAGGAGACGAAGGCGCAGGTGAAGGCGCTTGTGGACGAAGGAAAGACCGGCGCGGAAATCGCGAAGGCGCTGAAGATTTCACTGCCCAGCGTGCAGAATATCAAGAAGGCCCTCGGCTTGGTCAAAGCGCGCTCCTCTTCCGCATCCAGTTGATTGGGAGGGTAATATTTTTTATCAACCCCGGCCTGGCGCCGGGGTTTTTTTGCGTCCGGAAACGACATCCTGACGCGAGGTGACGTTTCGGGTCGGCCGTGCAACACGACGGTCCGCCCTCCACGCAAGGCGGCGGTCCTCCCACCGCCCAGATATCAATAGCGACGGAGCGAAGGATCTACCTCCATGGCCCAGGCCTCAATGCCTCCGGCAATATTGCTGACCTGCGGGAAGCCGCTCTTGCGCAAGAACTCGGTCACGCGCATGCTTCTCCCTCCGAGGTGGCAAAGGATCAGCAGATGGCGGTCCTTGGGCAGACTGCCGAGCTGCGCCGGAATTTGTTGCATGGGAATGGAGCGCGTGCCGCTGACCGAGCAAATCTCGGTTTCATAGGGTTCACGCACGTCAATTATGACGACTTGATCGGACCGGGTGCGCAGCCAGTCAGCTGCTTGTTGCACCGAAATTTCAAGGGGAGGGGAGGGAGCGTCGGGCATGGGAAGAGGTGATTGGGAAGGCACTGGCTTTTCGCAGGTGGGCAAGTAGCGGCTGGCTTGCAGGGAACGGATGGAAGGAGCCTGTCCACAAACCGGGCAGTGGGGATCACGAGGGACTTTCAGCGTGCGGAACGAGGCGTTCAACGCGTCAAACGTAAGAAGCCGGCCAATCAGGGGTTGACCCAAACCGGTGCAGAGTTTGATGGCTTCCAACGCCTGCAAACTCCCGATCACACCACAAAGGGCTCCAAGTACTCCGGCCTCACCGCAATTGGGCACACTTCCCGGTGCAGGCGGTTCTGGAAACAGGCAGCGGTAACAGGGACCACCCCGCTGCGGCGCAAACACGGCGACGGACCCTTCGAACTTATAGATACTGCCATGGACTAACGGTCGCTGGGTCAAAACAGCGGCATCATTATTGAGATAACGGACCGAAAAGGTGTCCGTGCCGTCAATAATGACGTCATATAACGAAAACAGTTCCAGTGCGTTCGCTTCGGAAACCGCCAGCGGGTGTTCGTGGATTCGAATGTGGGGATTGGTGCGCGCGAGCTGGTCGGCGGCGGATCGCACTTTAGGCTGGCCGACCGTCGCGTCAGTATGGAGGAGTTGCCGTTGGAGATTGTGGCGTTCCACCCGGTCAAAGTCCGCAATTCCAATGGTTCCCACGCCGGCGGCGGCGAGATATAAGGCGGCGGGACTGCCGAGCCCGCCGGCCCCGATCACCAACATGCGGGATGCCTTCAGACGAAGCTGGCCCTCCCGACCCAGCTCCTCGAGCAAGAGGTGACGGCTATAACGGGCCAGTTCATCGGGCGAGAGGGAATCCACAAATGACCAAGACACTGCAACTCCGGCCCCCTGCAAATGGAAATTGCTTGGTCCCCTTCAACCCGTCGATAGTGGGTGTCATGGCTCAACGATTTATTGTCATCATCGCGGGCGGAAAAGGTGAACGGTTCTGGCCGCAAAGTCGCAGTCGGCGACCGAAGCACCTGCTGCCGATCGTGGGTCAGAAGCCCTTGCTGACGCAGACATTGGATCGAGTAAGTGCGTTGGTGCCGCCGGCCAATGTGTATGTGATCACCAGCGCGGTTCAGGCGAAGGCGGTTCGTTCGTGCTGCCCCTCGCTGCCTCCCGGAAATGTGGTGGTCGAGCCGGTCGGTCGGGACACCGCTCCGGCCGTCGTTCTAGCTTCCGTTTTGATCGAGTCGCGCGACCCAAATGGTGTTTTTGCCGTGTTGCCGGCCGACCATGTAATTCATGACCGATCCGCCTATCTTCGCGATTTGGATGCGGCATTCAAAGCCGCGGAGAGTGCTGACGTGCTGGTCACCATCGGAATCAAGCCCCACGAGCCGGCCACGGGTTTCGGCTACATTCAGCAGGGCGCACCGTGGAAACGTATCCAGAAGCGGCCGCTCTTCCACGTTAGGCGGTTTGTCGAGAAACCGCCCCTGAAATTGGCCAAGGCGTACCTGAAGTCGGGTGATTATGTGTGGAATGCGGGTATGTTTGTTTGGAGCGTCTCCACGGTTCTCGCCTCCTTTCAGCAACACGCCCCCGCCCTGATTGCGGGCATCGAGCCGGTGCGTCGGGCCCTTGCTCGCGGCCGGCCTTTGCGCTCCACGCTGGCGGAGGTTTATCCAAAGTTGGAAAAGATATCGGTGGACTATGCGCTCCTGGAGAAATCGGATCGCGTGGTGGTCCTTCCTGCTTCGTTCGATTGGGACGATGTGGGAGCGTGGCCAGCCGTGGTGCGCCATCAGTCGGCCGACAGCCAGGGCAATGTGTCCCGCGGGCGAGTGGTGATTGAGCAGGGCCGGAACAATATTGTGGTGACCGAGGAGGGCCATCTCGTGGCTTTGCTGGGGTTGGATGATTGTGTCGTGGTTCATACTCGAGATGCGACGTTGGTCGTTCCCAAGGCGCGGTGTCAGGAGATCAAGTCGCTGATCAAGCGCCTGGAAGCGGAAGAGGGCGGCGCGCAGTGGCTTTGAACGCAGGGGTGGAATGCGCTGTCTGGGCATAGACTACGGGACTAAACGGGTGGGCCTGAGTTATGGTGACGAGATTGGAGTCGCCACGCCATTGCCTGCGCTTCTAGGCCTGACGGAGTCCGAACGGATGGAGGCCTTGGCAACGCTGATTCAGAAGCGACGGATCACCACCTTGGTGGTGGGCTGGCCCTTGAACATGGACGACAGCGCAGGCCCGAAAGCGATCGAGGCGCAGCGCTTTGCCGAGCGCCTTCACCAGCGATTCTCGCTTCCCGTTCACTTGGTGGATGAACGCCTGACGTCCAGCGAAGCAGAATCGACCATTCCGAAACAGAATCGACGCGACCTTCGTGCGAGTGGACGGGTCGATTCCCGGGCCGCCACCTTGATCTTGCAGGATTACCTTAACCAGCACCTCGACCTGCCTCCCGTGGTCGAAGACATTTAACAGGGTTTCTATCCCTGAGGTGTCGAGGTGTCAGGGAACGCAGGGGCAAAGGGCTCGACATCGGATCATTTATAGTAAATAAATTGCTTTAACATGCGTGCTGAGCTCTCTCCATCCCTCCGCTGGAAGGTCATCTGTGCGTATGATGGTACGTCCTTTGCGGGATGGCAGAGTCAGGTCGGGGGGCGGAGCATTCAGGATGTGATTGAGGCTCGCCTCAGTGAAGTGGCCGGCGGGCTGGTTCGGATCCACGGAAGTGGACGGACGGATGCGGGCGTGCATGCCTTGGCCCAGGTTTTTCACTTTGATCTGCCGTGGAAGCATGCTCCGGAGCGCCTCCGGGCCGCTTTGCGTGTGAACCTGCCCGCGGGATTGCAGCTCAAATCGGTGCGGCCGGTGCCGGCTACGTTCCATGCGCGTTTCAGTGCGACGGGCAAACGTTACAGCTATCGTATTTATTTAGGGGATGCAGATCCTTTTCTGCGGCCCTTCGTCTGGTCGATCGAGCGACCCACGGCGCCCCGGATTGATGCCATGATCGCAGCGGCTGAGCGGCTGCGCGGGCGTCATGATTTCGCGGCGTTTTCCGCCAATAACGGCGCGGCCAACCAGGATACGGTTCGCACGTTGCGTCGGCTGGAGATTCGGAAAAAAGGGCGACATCTGACCATCATCGCCGAGGCGGATGGGTTTCTTTACAAAATGGTGCGGAGTCTGGTCGGTGCCTTGGTGAGCGTAGGGTGGGGCAAATTGACCGCTGCGCAGCTCTCCCAGTTTCTCGCTTCCGGTGTCCGCACCGCGGCGGTCGAAACGGCCCCTCCGCAGGGGCTCTTTCTCGAGAAAGTGTTTTACCAGGGTGGGGCCACGGGAACGGCTCCGGTTCAGGACGAGTGATAGCCTTCGGTCACTTCGCTCGCTGGAGTCAACGGCTTCACCGCCTGGCTGACGCCTTCAAGGCTCACCAGGCTGCGAAGGATGTGGTGTTCCCACCGGTCTGTCTGGGATGTCACGGTTTGGTGGAAGAAAATCAGCCCTATCGGCATGTTTGCCGGCAATGTTTGCTCGCGCTGCCGCGGGTGGTGCCTCCGGCGTGCGACGTGTGTGGCCACCCCTTCCACGGGGAGGTGGAGGGGCCACGAACGTGTTCGCATTGCGCCGGTTTGCGGCCGGCGTTCCGTCGGGGATGCACCGCGGTCGTCTTTCGCGGCGTGGCTCGGTCGTTGCTCATTGAGCTCAAGTATCATCATGGTTTGCATGTGCTTACGGACATCGAGGCCATTCTTCGTTCGTCACCGCACCTCCTTGACCATGTCCGAAATGCCATCCTGGTGCCAGTCCCGCTCCATCCGCGGAAGCTGCGTGAGCGTGGTTTCAACCAATGTCGCTTGATCGCAGACTTGCTGGCAGCGGCGGCGGGAGAGCGGACGTGCGTTCTCCCTTGTTTGCAGCGGGTTGTCGATACGGTGACCCAGACGGCATTTGATCGACGTCACCGGATGGAGAACCTGAAAAATGCCTTTGCACTGGTCCCGGGTGCTCACATCCTGCCCGACCAGCATTACATGCTTGTCGATGATGTCTTCACCACGGGTTCAACTCTCAACAGCTGCGCTCGCGTGCTTCGCAACGCGGGTTGTCTGACGCTCGACGTCGTCACGTTTGGTCACGGCTAAGGTCTTCGTTCCTTCCTCAGTTTCCTCTCGCGCTATGTCGCTTTTCAGCAAGCCGAAGTACTCCACCGTCGTCGTCAAGAAGAAGGACATCCCGAAGGGACTGTGGACCAAGTGCCCCATCTCCGGAGAGATCGTCTTCAACAAGGAGCTTGAGGCGAACCAGATGGTGGTGCCCAAGAGCGGATACCACTTCCCCATTGGTGCCCGGCAGCGCATCGCGGCTCTCTTCGACCCGGACAGTTTTGTGGAAGCGGACGTCACCCTGCGATCCGCAGATCCGCTTGGATTCGTCGATTCCCAAGCCTACCCCGATCGGATCAAGAAATATGAACGGGAAAGCGGATTAAACGAAGCGGTGATTTGCGGCACGGGAACTTTGGAGGGACTTCGCGTTTCCGTGGCCGTAATGGACTTTCGGTTTTGTGGCGGCGCCATGGGCTCGGCCGCCGGGGAAAAGATCACGCGTGCCATTGAAGTCGCACTGAAGCTCAAGATTCCCTGCATCATCTTCAGCGCGTCGGGCGGTGCGCGGATGCAGGAAGGAATTTTTTCGTTGATGCAGATGGCGAAGACGAGCGCCGCGTTGGGTCGCCTGGCCGAGGCCAAACTTCCCTACATCTCAGTACTGACGCATCCCACCATGGGTGGAGTCACTGCCAGTTTCGCCACCTTGGGTGATGTCAACATTGCCGAACCTGGAGCCTTGATCGGGTTCGCAGGGGCGCGCGTGATCAAGGAAACCACGAAGCAAACGCTTCCGCCTGGATTCCAGAGTTCGGAGTTCCTCCTCAAGCACGGATTGATTGACCAGATTGTGAGTCGGCTGGAGATGCGTTCCCATCTGCGGTTGCTGCTGTCCGCGCTGTTCGTGAAGAAGCAGTCGACGTGGTCGCGTCGGTGAAGGATCGACGCTTGCGGTCCGGACCGCAGTGTGGACCTGGCCCATGATTCCATCGACGCTTTCGCCTGAGTACATTGCAGTTCAGGACTACTTGTTTTCGCTCAAGGCCCGTGGCTTGAAGTTTGGCATTGATCGCATGCGGGGATTGGTCGAGGCGCTGGGCCATCCCGAGCGGGCTGTGCCCGTCGTGCACATTACCGGGACGAACGGCAAAGGTTCCACGGCGGCGATGATGGACGCGATTGCAAGGCAAGCGGGATACCGCGTGGGCCTGTACACGTCTCCTCATCTGGTCCGGCTGGGAGAGCGGGTTCAGGTGGACCGTACCCCTTTGACCGACGACGAGATCGTAGCGTTCACCCGTCAACTCCGCCCGGTGGCGGAAGCGCTGGCCCGGACGGCGCCGGACGATCACCCCAGTTTTTTTGAGTTCATGACCGCGATGGCGTTCCTCCAGTTTCAACGCCGGGGCTGTCAGCTTTCGGTGATTGAGGTCGGTTTGGGGGGGCGGCTGGACGCGACGAATGTGGTGGATCCTGAGGTTTCCGCCATCACCTCCATCAGCCTCGATCACTGCGAAATGCTTGGCCATACGCCCGAGCAGATCGCCATGGAAAAGTCCGGGATCATCAAGCCGGGCAAACCCGTGGTTCTTGGTCGGCTTCCGCCGGGGGCGGAACGGGTGGCGCGAGCCATCGCGAGGGAGCGGGGGTGCCAGGTGTACTCCGTCCGTGAAGTCTTTGGTGAGGACATTGCCTGCTATCCGACCACGAATCTTGAAGGAGATTACCAGCGTTGGAACGCGGCGACCGCCACCTTGATGGCGCGTGCGATGGGTCCGGGCTGGGCGTTCAGTTCAGAAACGGTGACCGCCGGGTTGCAGAAGGTCAGCTGGCCGGGACGGTGGCAACGGGTGAGCCTCAGTGGTCGCCCCCTGATCCTGGATGCGTCGCACAACCCGGAGGGGGCAGACGTCCTGCGGAGCAACCTCGAACGATTGGTGGGTACGACCGGAAAGCGGCCTGTGGTGATCACCGGGGCGTTGGGTGCAGCGAGGGCCGGGGCGCTGCTGACCACCATCGCGGATTTTGCGAAAGAGATCCACCTGGTGGTGCCTCATCAGGCTCGCGCCTGTTCATACGAGGAGCTTGAAGCGCTGATTCCCCGGAGTTACTCCGGCCGCGTCGTGCGCGCTACGTTGGAGGAACTGTTTCCCGATCGCCATACCTGCCGGGCCGGAACCGATGCGGACCTTTTGGTCATCACTGGTTCCGTGTATCTGCTGGGCGAAGTGCTCACGCGCATCGCACCGGAGATGGGCGCCGGCGAAGGCCGGCTGCAGGACTTTTAGTTCAAGGGCCGGTGTAGCGCAGGAGCTCCGTCGTGGACGGGATGTCCTTGATGATTTGGGACGGATCCGGACCCACGCCGAGATAACGCAGGTTGGGCAGCTTTTCGGACGGTGGCGATACGCCCTCGCCATAGGCCACAGTGACGATGGATTTCATCATCGCGGCCACGTAGGCCCGTGCTTCGAGCGGAAGATCGGCGAAGTGTCGCACCTGGGAAATGTCCGCTTTCCAGCCCGGATGCCGGGTGTAGATTGGCTTGAGCGTGCGGCGGATGGCCTCGTTGCGAGGCACGTGATGGAAGCGTCTGCCCTGCGGATCCTCGTAGGCCACCGCGATCAGCAGTTCGCCCTGCCACTCGCCGCCATGAGTGAGGGCATCGGCTTTGTTGATCATTACATCCTGAAACCCGCCGTACCGCAGCGCGTCTCCCTTTTCGACGGCATCGAACCAGCCGACCATGCGCTGCCGCCCCGTGCTGGTTCCGAACTCGAGCTGCTTGAGTCGCGCCGTGAGGGGATGCGCAGGATCCATTTCCGTGATGAAGGTATGGGTGCCCACCTTGGTGTCGTAGGCTTTGGCGACGCCGAACGTGTGAATGGACTGGACTGGAATTCCTGCGCTTTCGAAAAACTCAGGGGTGAACGTATGGGAGGCGGTGACGTTTGGAGAAAAGCCGTGACGTTTATCGAGCCAGTAGGCCTGGCCGAATTCGCCGATCACGCTGCGACCCGCCGCGGTTTCCCGCAGGATCAGCTCGCGGACTTCACCGATGTTTGCGGCGAGGCCGGTGCCTGCGGCCCAATAGGTTTCTGTCAGTGCGTCGACATTGATCCCAAAGGGCCCAGGACCGCGGAAACGTGAGAAATCGAATTCGGCGGATGAAAACACTCCCAGCTCGATGGCTTCGGCATTCGCCCGTGTTTCAGCTGCGGTCAACTTGTCAAAAAAGCCCGCGAAGGTGGCCGGAGCCACGCGGCAGACGTGCTCAATGGTCCGCAGCGCTCGGTCGACGCGCTGCGACAGTTTACGCGCAAAGTAGTTTTTTCCCGCGAGGAAGTCTGAAAACGTGATTTGCCACTGTCCGACTTCGTCCTGATAGGCGGGCGTGATCCCACGTCCCGTGGAACCGCGGGGCTCTTCCGCCAAGACATTGACCCGGTAGTCTTCCCAAGCCAGGTCGAGCAGGCGATGGGTGAGATCAGAGACCAAGGTGCGTTCATCGATCAGAAGACGCGAATACACCGCATAGCCCTTTCGCTCGAGTGGCTGCGCTTCCCAATGCACCTTGCGTGGGTCGGCGACGACCCCGCTGCCGATGGCGAGGTGATTGACGTCCCGCTCGACGACACCGGAAGGGAGGAGGTTGAGCTTGATGCCCGCCGCCGTATGGCCGGAATTAGCTCCTCCGTTGACCTTGAGCACGACCGACACGCGCGACCGGGTGCCCGCGAGTTCGTGTGTGATTTCCGGGATGAGTCGACCCTTCCCCTCATCCCCGAGGGAAATACCAACATCCGCGATGAGCTGACTGGAAAAGGGCAGGAGTGACATGGTTCCAAAAATGGCAACCGAGGTTCTACCCCTGTTGCCCGAACGTTGAAACGGACGGAGCTGGCGCAGCGCAAACGAAAAAGCGCCCGTTGGACCGCAGCTTGCGGCCAATCAACCCTTGGATTGGGTCTTGATCTCCACCACGTCGTGCGGCGCAGCCTCCTTCTGTCCGGCTGGGCTGACACGAACGTATCGGGCCTTCGTTCTGAGTTCCGGCAGCGTCGATGCCCCGAGGTAGCCCATGCCGCTCTGCACCCCTCCAACCAGCCCGGAGAGAACGTCATCGGCGGAACCCGACACCTCCTTGAGCGCCTCAATGCCTTCGGCCGTCAATTTGCGGGTGCTGTCGTTCTTGTCGTGACCATACCGGGCGGCACTCCCCGCCTTCATGGCCGAAAGGGAGCCCATGCCGCGGTACTGTTTGTAGAGCTTGCCGTTGATTTCCATGATTTCACCGGGTGCTTCCCGGCAACCGGCGAGCAGGCCTCCCAGAATGACGGCATCGGCCAGCGAAAGCGCTTTCACGATATCGCCGCTCTTGGTGATGCCACCATCCGCGATGGTCCGAACACCACACCGGGCGGCTTCACGGCTGGCGACGAATAGCGCCGTGAGCTGGGGAATACCGACGCCGGCGACAATGCGGGTGGTGCAAATCGAGCCCGGGCCTTGTCCGACCTTGATCGCGCTTGCGCCGCACTCGGCGAGGAATCGAACGCCCGCGCCGCTCGTCACATTGCCGGCGATGATCGTCAGGCTGGGGAAGCTGGCCCGCAGCATCTTCACCATGTCTC
This sequence comes from Opitutaceae bacterium, assembly GCA_016794625.1. Lineage (GTDB taxonomy): Bacteria > Verrucomicrobiota > Verrucomicrobiia > Opitutales > Opitutaceae > UBA6669. The sequence goes on along the minus strand of JAEUGY010000023.1, from coordinate 47,701 downwards.
CCACGCCCGCCGTGTGGCCGTGCGCGGTGGAAATGGCGATGGCGTCGATCGATTCGTCCATCAAGTTGCCCACGTGGGTGATCACGCGGTCCCGATCGAGCGAACCGTCAGGCTTGCGCACCGGGGCGATCGCCGCTCCCACCACCAGCCGAAATTCGGAGTCCCGTGCCGGCTTGCGGCGCGATTTGGCCTCCGCAGTGATCCGTTCCACATCGGAAAACGTCACCAAGCCACGGAGTCGATCGGCATCGTCGACCACGAGCATTTTATGGATACCGATGTTCTCCATGAAAAAGCTGTCGGCGGCGGCAATGGGATCCGGTTGGAGCCGTTTCTCGTGCACCGTGATGATGTCGCGTCGCGGAACCATGGCATCGGCCACGCGTTTTGACTTGTACCGGTCCCGCACGGTGCTGCCGGAGAGCAGGCCCATCAAACGTCCGGAGGCTTCGACCACGGGAAAGGTCCGAAAGCCGTAGCGTTTCTGCTCGATCAGGGCGAGCACGTCACCGACGAGCTGGTCGGGAGAAACGGTAATGGGATCCTGGATCAGCCCATGGATGTGGCGTTTGACGCGGGCCACTTCCTTGACCTGGTCTTTGGCCGGCATGTTGTAGTGGATGAGTCCCAGCCCACCGTTCAGCGCCATCGTGATTGCCATCTTGGCCTCGGTCACGGTGTCCATGTCCGACGAGATGATCGGGATCGACAGGCTCAGCGAATCGGAAAGGTCGGTCGAGGTGTCAGAGTCCTTGGGCAGGATGTCCGAATACAGCGTGGCGAGAGAGACATCGTCAAAGGTCAGCGCCGTCGGCTGATTGGCGCGGAAGAACGAGTCAGCCGGCAGGTAGAACTCGTCGTCGATGAAAACCCCCGAATCGGAAGGAAGAGCAACCGGTGTCATGGTTGCCGGGAAGGAAGTAGAGCTGGCGACCCGAAGGGCAAATGGATTCTCCGCACGGGAGCCAAAGTCCTCCGCAAATCGCTCACGGGTTCGCGTCAGGTGTCTTCAGCGACCAGATCATGTAAAGTACGACTCCGATGCAAATACCGGAGTCGGCAACGTTAAACGTTGGGTAGACGTAGCTTCCGAAATGAAAGTCGAGAAAATCGATCACATGACCATGCGCGAGGCGGTCGACGAGGTTTCCCGCGATTCCTCCGCACAGAAGTCCGAATCCGACTTGCACGAAGCGGTGGCGAAGTCCGAGGGTATGACGCCAGATGAAGATGGCGCCCAAGGTCACAAAGGCGAGCGCGGCGAGAAAGACGCTCTTGCCGGTGAACATACTCCAGGCGGCGCCGGTATTGCCCACATGTACCAGGTAGAAGAAACCGTCGATGACCGTCACTGCCCCCGGAGGCCCGTAGGTGCCCAAGGGCATGTGTGAACTGATCCAGATCTTCGTCGCCTGATCGAGGGCGAAGGTGCCGAGGGCGAGGATCCAAAGCAGCTTGTAGGAACCCAGGCGAGCGCCCATGCCGGAGGGAGGCGCGGGGGGCTCCGGTCCGGGCGGCAGGGCGGCCGGCGGACCTTCCTGCGAAAGAGAGGATTCGGAACTCAAGCGGTTAGGAGTGAACCTTCATCCCGTTCCTATTCATCGCCGCCGTCGTCGCCACCACCGGAGAGGCTCGCGCCTTCCTCACCGATTTCACCGAAGAGCCCGGCGCCGGTGCGTGTCCGATAACGGTTGCGCTCGATTTCCTTTTGCGCCTCCGCCGAATGACGGGTGAAGGGCACGGCCAGAAGACGTTCCTTCGCGATCGGCTTCTGGGTGATCTCGCAAATGCCGTACGTGCCCGTGCGGATACGCTGGATCGCTGCCTCGATCTCGGACAGCGCCTCCTGCTCGCTCGAGACGAGGCTGAGGGCGAAATCGCGGTCGAACGTGTCGGTGCCGGCATCTGCCATGTGCTGTCCGTAGCTGGACAAGTCACCGGCGTCGTCTTTGGAGGATCGCTTCAGCGTGTCTTCCGTGTGCTGGTCGAGTTGACCCGTGACGTGATTCCTGAGGTCCATCAACAGACGGAAGTAACGACGATACTTTTCCGGGATGTTGGATTCGTCGTCGGCCTGGGGTTTGGAAGCCTTCCGCGGGTTGAAGCCAAGGATGTCCGCCAGCGAGGCGGCCTTCACATGATTGGGTTGCGCAGGTTTGGCTTCCACCTTCGCGGTCTCGGTCTTCGGAGACTTCAGGCCGTTGGCAGCCTTCGGGGCCTTTTCCGATGGCTCGGGTGTCTTGGTTGCCACGGTCTTGGCGATCTCGCGCACCTCCTCGAGTGAGAAGGCAATCGGTTTGATCGGCTTCTTGCTGCCCAAAATGCGGCTCCGCAGGGCATCGCGCGCCTTGCCCTTTTCCTTGTCGGCGGGTTTGGCCACCTTGGCGGGTGCTTCGACCGGCGCCGGTTTGGCGGGAGCGACGGCGGCTTTCTTCTCCGGCAATTCCGACTTTTTGGGGGCGGTGGGTGCGGCTTTGGCGGGAGAGGGTTTTTTGTTTTGGGCCATGTTCGAAAAAGGAAAAGAGATGCGGACTAGAGTGCGTCGGCGCAACGTGCGCAGACATCGCCGTGAGCGGTGGATTGAAGGGCTGGAACCCAGCGCCAGCATCGCGGACAGCGGACATAACCCAGTTCCTGAGCATGCCGGACCGTGACGGAAACCGGTGACGCGTCGGGTGCGGTGGATGGGCCGGCGGCCACGTCCACGTGAGAAACAATGAACAACTCCGGGAGGAAGTCGCGGTGTTTCTCCAGCACGCGGCGCAGTCCAGCGTCGGATACAACGAGAGTCACAGCTGCATCCAGGGACTTGCCCAGCTTGCCCGCCGCGCGCAGCGGTTCGATCGCCTCATTGACGCGCCGACGCACATCGAGCAGCGCAGCGACATCGCCTTCCACTTCGGGTTGGAGCCATTTGGAGTCGACCTCCGGCCAGTCCTGCAGATGCACCGAAGCGAGGTGGGCCTGGTCGCCTTTGGAGCGCGCCGGGTCCGGAAAATCAGACTTGAAGGTGGCGTGACACCACGCTTCGTCCGTCGTGAGCGTCAAGATCGGTGCCAGCAGTCGCACCAATGTCTGAAACACATGGTGAATGGCTGTCTGGGACGACCGGCGGAGAGGATGATCCGATCGGAGCGTGTAAAGCCGATCCTTCAGGACATCGTGGTAGACCGCCGAAAGCGTGACCGCACAGAACTGATTGCAGAGTTGGTTCACGCGATGGAACTCGTACGCGTCGTAGGCGGCTTCGCATTCCTTCACTAGCGTTGCCGTCTGGTGCAACGCCCAACGGTCCAACGTATCGAGAGCTTCGAGCGGGACCGCATGCTGCGACTGATCAAAGTCGAAGAGCGTGGAAAGCTGGTAGCGGAAGGTGTTGCGGAACAAACGGTACGCTTCCGCCGCGTTGTTCAGAATCTTGTCCGAGAGGGTGATGTCTTCCGTAAAATTCTGTGAGGCGATCCACAGCCGGATGACATCGGCGCCGTATTGTGCGATGTAATTGTCCGAGGTGGGCGGCTTTTCGTACTGACCCGACTTTGAGATTTTCTTGCCATCCTCTCCCACGATGAACCCGTGGGTCAGCACGGCCTTGTAGGGGGCGGATCCGCGGGCGATCACCGCAGTCCATAGCGAGGACTGGAACCACCCGCGGTGTTGATCGCTGCCCTCCATGTAGAGGTCGGCGGGCCAATGGGTTCCACCCTGACCGTGCGCGAGCACGGCGGCATGCGAGGAGCCGGAATCGAGCCAAACGTCCAACGTATCGCGACCGCAGGTCAGATCCTCTCCGGCCGGCCATCCGGCGGGAAGGGGAATGCCACTCAGAATTTCCTTCGCCGTCAGGTCGTACCAGATGTTGGAACCCTGGGAGGCGATCTTGGCCGCAACGCTCCGCACCACACCCGCGTCTAGGTATGGCTTCCTGGACGCATCGTAAAAGGCCACGATCGGCACTCCCCAGGAACGTTGCCGACTGATACACCAATCCGGACGAGCTTCGACGGCTCCGCGGATTCGGTTTTCGCCCCACGCCGGCACCCACGTGACGGATCCGATTGCCTGGGACGCGGTTTGGCGGGGAGTGGGGGTCGTTCCCGCGGTGCCGGGTGCACCGTCGAGGCTGACAAACCATTGGTCCACGGCCCGAAAGATAATGGGAGTTTTCGAACGCCAGCAGTGCGGATAGCTGTGGGTGTAGCGTTGCTTGGCGAGCAAAGCCCCGGCTTCGCCCAGCTTCTTGAGCACGGCGATATTGGCGGGGGAGGTCCGTTTGGCTTCGAGGTCCTCCGTGCTTTCCAAGGTCGTCAACCCAACCAGATCACCCGGCAGCTGATCATCCGCCACATAGCGTCCGTCATCACCCACAGGGCAGTAAATCGGTAGGCCGTACTTGAGGCCCGTAACGTAGTCCTCGGCGCCGTGTCCCGGCGCCGTATGTACAGCTCCGGTTCCGCTGTCCGTAGTGACATAGTCCGCGAGCACCACGGGTGAGGATCGGAGAATGAAGGGATGCCGGGTTGCGAGATGCTCCAGCGTCCGCCCTGGTCGCCGCTCTACGATGGTAACCGCGCCTTCGACCTTCGCCGCGGTGGTGACCGACGGCAGCAGTGCTTCGGCGACAATGATGCGTTCAGGACCGATGTCCGCCACCACGTAGTCCACTTCAGGGTGCACGGCGACGGCAAGGTTGGCTGGAATCGTCCAGGGTGTCGTCGTCCAGATCACCACGGAAAGCGGTTTGTCCGTTGCCAGGCCAAAGGGGGCGGCCGCTTCCGGGGTCACGACAAAACGCACCCAGATCGATGGCGAAACGTGGTCGCGGTACTCAATTTCCGCCTCGGCGAGCGCAGTCTCGAACGGGATCGACCAATAGACCGGCTTTTTGCTCCGGTAGACCAGGTTCTTTTCCACGAATGTGGCAAAGGTGCGAACAATGTCCGCTTCAAAGGCGGGAGACTTGGTTTTGTACTCGTTTTCCCAGTCCGCCAATACGCCCAGCCGCTTGAATTGTTTCTTCTGCAGGGCGATCCAAGATTCCGAAAAACGGTCGCAACGGGCCCTTAGCTCGGAAACCGACACCGTTTCCTTCTTCGACTGCAACTCCCGCGCGACCTTCTGCTCAATGGGCAATCCGTGACAGTCCCAGCCCGGAACATAGGGCGTCCGAAACCCTCGCATCGATTTGTAGCGAAGCGTGATATCCTTGAGGCTCTTGTTGAGTGCAGTGCCGATGTGCACGTCCCCATTGGTGAAGGGAGGCCCATCATGCAGCACAAACGCGGGACGACCCTCCCGCCGATTTTGGATGGCACGGTAGAGGTGGTTGGACTCCCAATGAGCGAGCCGGGCGGGCTCTCGCTGCACGAGATTCGCCCGCATGGGGAAATCGGTTTTGGGGAGTAGCAGAGTGTCCTTAAGGTCTTGCGCCATGCCAAAGAAAAGGCGGCAGAGGGTATGTTGCCAGTCCTCCTAGTCAAGGCAGGGCCAGACATATCTGGCGCCCCATGGACCTAAGTGCAATTCGACTGCCCTGGCGTCAGGAAGCGCGAAGGGCGTGGTTCGAGGCACGCTCCGCGAGGCGCATGCCGGAGGTAAGGCACTGACTCAGCGAAATGCCATCCCGGATGTGACCTCCCACGAACAATCCCGGATGGTTGGCTTCCGTACGAGCGATGGCGTCGAGGAATCGCTCATAACCGAGGTTATACTGAGGAATCGCTCGCGGCCAGCGATGGTGTCTCACGATCGAAGGTTCGCCCGTGACTCCGAGCAAGGAGGCCAGTTCGCGTTTCGCCAGCTCGAGCGCTGCGGTCGTGTCGAGCTGGGCGCGATCAGGGGATGAAGCTCCTCCCATCATGACGGTGATGGCGACATGGCCATCCGGGGCGCGTCCGGCGAAGAGACTGGACGAAAACAGCACCCCGAGCAAAGCGCGGCGCTCCAACGCGGGAATGAGAAGCCCAAATCCGTCCAGTGGATGAGCCACCTGATCGCGTCGGTAGCCGAGGAAGAGTGACGCCACCGGAGGATATTCGATCGCGTCCAAAGCAGCCAAGGGGCGCTCTCCCAAGGGGCCGACCGACAGGCGTGCCAGCGCGTGTGCCGGCACCGTCGTGATCACCGCGGCGAACGATTCCGTCGTCGTGGTGCCATCCCTGCTCCAGACCAGTTTCCAGGCGCCATCCGTGAGCAGTGATTCGATCTTGGCACGGCATTCAATGGTCCCGGCGGGCAGTCGGTCCGCCAAGCGGCGCGGGATGGTGGCGAGACCATCGGGAAAGGACACGATCGTGCCACGCGGTTCGCCGCGGGCTTTGCGCGCCTTCGCACTGGCGATCTGTCCGCGGATGAGGGACCCGTGCTGCTGTTCCGCTTCCCAGAGCTGAGGAAACGAATGTTTGGCGGAGAGCTTTGCCGGATTGCCGGCAAATACCCCGCTCACAAACGGTTGGAGCGCATAGTCCACAATCTCGCGCCCAAAATGGGATTCAATCAACGCGGCGAGGCTGAGGTCGGTGGTGCGCGTCCGCGGTCGCTTGAGGAGTTCGGCAACGATTCCGAACTTGGCTCGCGCGGAAAAGAGCCCGGTGGACAAAAACGATCCCGGCGACGTGGGGAGCGCCCAGAGTTTTCCGTTGCGAACGAGGTAGCGATGCTTCGCTTCGGGTCGCGCGGTGCGCAACTCCGAGGCCAAACCCAGATCGTCGAAGAGGGTCCGGACCTTCGGGTCACTGAGCAAGAGCGTGTTCGGACCTGCTTCGGCCAGCCATCCACCCTCGATGGTCTCCGATTGCACGGCACCTCCCAGCCGATCCGATGCTTCAAACAGCCGTACTCGGCGTCCCGAGCGGGCGAGAGCGAAGGCGGTGGAGAGGCCAGTGACGCCACCGCCGATCACGGCGATGGGGAGGAGGTGGGATGCGTCCGATGTCACGGAATGACACTACGTTATTTACAGTGTCACGTCTGGTCATTTCTTGGCCTCTTTCGTGCCAATTTGGTCGATTTATCGCCAGCGGGTTACGGTATCAATGAGGGTTTGCATGCATTCAATCTTCGCCTGAGGCGTGATTCCATGTCCCAGGTTGAAGATGTGGCCTGATTGTCCTCGGATGGACTCGAGAAGCCGTGTCGATTCCTGGGCCACAATCGTCGGGGTCGTCTGCATCAAGAGCGGGTCGAGATTGCCTTGGAGCGCAATGGTTTTTGGCACCAGGGCGCGTGCCGCGCGCAGGTCGACGGACCAATCGATGCTCAACACGCGAGCGCCGCAAAACGTCTGGTCGATCAGGTGGGAGCCGGTTCCTTTGGCGTAAAGGATGATGGGGAAGTCGGCGGGGAGCTGGGAAATGATCTCCCGGATCCAGCGCAGCGACGCGGCCTCGTAGTCGCAACCGGCGATGATGCCACCCCAGGAATCGAAGATCTGAATGGCGTCTGCGCCCGCGGCGATCTGCATTTTGAAATAAGCGATGAGTGCGGCGGTGAGTTTTTCCAGCAGCGCGTCGAACAAGGCCCGGTCGGTGTAGAAGAGCAGTTTGATGCGCTCGAATTCCTCAGAGCTGCCGCCTTCCACCATGTAGGTGGCGAGCGTCCACGGCGAACCGCCAAACCCGAGCAAGGCCCGCTGGCCTCCGAGCTCCTTGCGGAGTCGAGTCAGCGTTTCTGCGACGTAGTTCAGCCGACCGGGCACCTCTTCAGGCGCAATCAACTGGTCGACCTGCTGGCGTGTCTCAATCCGGTACTGCATGGCGATGCCGCCGGTATCGCGAAAATGGTACGGCTGACCCAGTGCTTCCGGAATGACTAGGATGTCGGAAAACAGAATGGCCGCATCGATTCCGGGAAAGCGCCGGAGCGGCTGGAGGGTGACCTCGGCCGCCAGTTCCGGTGTCTTCACCATCTCCAGAAATGAAGAGCGCGACTTCAGTTCCCGGTATTCCGGCAGGTAGCGGCCGGCCTGACGCATGACCCAGATCGGGGGGCGTTCAAGAGGCTGGCAGGAGGCGGCGGCAAGGAAGCGTTCGCGTGAATTCATGGGTGTTCAGAGGTCAGGACGAGCCGAGCTCGGTCCAATCGCGTGGCTGGAGGAAGTGGTCATGGAGCCGGGCCTCCGGGCTGCCCGGTTCGGGCGTCCAGGCGTAGTCCCAGCGCACGAGGGGCGGCAGACTCATCAGGATCGATTCCGTGCGCCCGTTGCTCTGGAGGCCGAAGAGCGTGCCGCGGTCCCAGACGAGGTTGAATTCGACGTAACGGCCACGGCGATACAGCTGAAATTGTCGCTCGCGGTCGGTGAACGGCAGGTCCTTGCGGCGGGCCACGATCGGCTGGTAAGCCTCGAGGTACGCATCACCCACCCGGCGCATGAGCGCGAAGGAACGTTCGAATCCCAGTTCATTGAGATCGTCAAAAAACAGGCCGCCCACGCCCCGGGGTTCTTTGCGGTGCTTGAGGTAAAAGTAGTCGTCGCAGGCTTTCTTCATCCGCGGATAGAGCTCCGGTGCGACGGCCTGTACGGCGGAGCGTGCCGTGCGATGCCAATGAACCACATCCTCGTCGAACCCGTAGTAGGGGGTGAGATCAAATCCGCCTCCGAACCACCAGGCGGGATGGGGACCCTCCGCATCGGCGAGGAAAAAGCGCACATTGGCGTGACTGGTGGGGACGAACGGATTTCGCGGGTGGATGACCAGGGACACGCCCAGAGCCTGCCACGGTTTTCCGGCGAGCTCGGGGCGGTGGGCCGTGGCAGACGGAGGGAGCTGGGTCCCGCTCACGTGCGAAAAGGCAACCCCGGCCTTTTCAAACACCGCACCGTCGGCCAGAAGGCGGGTTCTTCCGCCTCCTCCCTCGGGCCGTTTCCAGGCGTCTTCCTTGAACCGGGCGCCCGTTTCCTCCGCCTCCAATGCGAGGCAGATGCGATCTTGCAGTCCACGAAGGTACGTTTCAACAGCAGGAAGGTCGGGGGCCATGCGAGACAAATTCAGGGCTTGGGGGGTGGGAATCGTACCGTCGGGGGAGCATCCGGTCGGGTCGGGGCGACCGCGGGTCGCGAGGGCGTGGGTTGCGGGGTCGTGACTGGTCCGGTGGTGCCCACAAACGGGCTTGGCGGAGTGGTCACAAAGCCTGACGCCGGCGGTGCGAGCGTGAATCCGGTTTCGATCAACTCGGCCACCTTGACGTCCCGGGTCGTCACGTCCGGCCCGCCGAGAAGAATCACGATGACGCGGCGGTTTTCGCGCTCGGCCGTGGCGGCGAGGCAGTAACCGGCCAGCGCCGTGTAGCCCGTTTTGAGCCCATCCACACCGCGCACTTTTCCCACGAGGTGATTATGGTTGCGCATGATCACCTCCTTGGGCGCTGGCTGGCCGGGTCGGAACACCCGTTCCTTGACCGACGTGAAGGTGAGCAGGTTGGTCTTCAAGACCAGTTCGCGGCAAAGCAGGGAGAGGTCGCGCGCGGTGGTGACGTCACCGTCGAGCAGTTTACGATTGGTGGGAGGCAGTCCGTGCGGCGTGCGGAACGTGGTCTGAGTCATACCCAGGGCTTTCGCCCGTTCATTCATCTTAACGACAAACGCCTCTTTCGAGCCATGGCTGGCCCGCGCGAGCGCGTGCGCTGCATCGTTGGCGGACTGGATCATCAAGGCGTAGAGAAGTTCCTCGACAGAAAACGTTTCCCCTTCCGCCAGCCAGACTTGGCTGCCACCGACGGCTGCGTCGGCCCTGGTGATTTGAATCGTCGTGGAAAGTTTGAGCGCGCCCGCGACCATCTGATCGTGCACCAGCAGAAAGGTCATCAATTTGGTCACGCTGGCCGGCGCTCGCGGCGCGTCCGCCTTGTCCTCGAATAGAATCTTGCCGGAGGCGGCGTCCATCACCAGCGCGCTCCGGTAAGGCGCGGGCGCAGCCTTCGACGCCCCTTGAACCCAGGACAACGGGACGGCCAGCAAGAGGGCGGCGGCAAACAGGCGTCGAGCGATCATGCGTGAGGCGGTTCTCGGGCGGAAACCTAAAGGCGAGTTTGCTCGAGGGGAAGATCGTGCAGCTTGAGCTCCGGATTCTTTTCGAGGAAATAGCGCATCGTCCAATCGTTTGGAAACAAGGCCACCGGCTGGTCGAACTTGTCCGTGCCGAAACTCACGCCCGTTGCGACCACGAGCAGCTGGGTATTCTTCAGGCTGGGGTGAGGTTCAAGCCACTTCAGCAGAGTCCACGGGCATGCTTCCAAGCGGGACTCGGCGCCGTATTCTGACTGCAGACGGTATTGCACCACTTCAAACTGCAGCGGACCGACCGCCGCCAGCAAGGTGGCTCCCGGCGGGGCGTGGCGGGCGGTAAACGACTGCACCACCCCTTCCTGCAGGAGCTGATCCAAGCCGGCGCGGAACTTCTTTGAATCCGAGGGGTTGGGATTTGAGATGTAGGTGAAAACTTCGGGGGGAAACCGGGGGATTTCGTCAAACACAATTCCCCGGTCCTCCGTCAGGGTGTCCCCGATGCCGAACGAGTCGTGCCCCACGAGTCCGATCACATCACCGGGCCATGCTTCATCGACGGTTTCGCGTTCCTGCCCAAAGAGTTTGTGCGAGGATGAGAGCCGGACGGTCTTGCCGGTGCGCTGGTGGAGCACGGTCATGTCGCGGCTGAATTTGCCCGAGCACACCCGAAGGAAGGCGATACGATCGCGATGCTTCGGGTCCATGTTGGCCTGAATCTTAAACACGAAACCGGAAAACTTGGGATGGGTTACGGGGACGAACGATGTGGCTACGTCGCCGTGAGCTAGGCGCGGTGTGTCAGCCGTGACCGGCACCGAGATTTTGCGCGGAGCCGGAGGAACGGAGTGCTGCAGGAAACCGTCGAGGAGCAGCTGGATGCCGAAGTTATTCACGGCGCTGCCAAAAAAGACCGGCGTCTGCCGGCCGGCCTGCACCGCCGCCAAATCGAAGGGATGGCCCGCTCCGTCCAGCATCTCCAATTGTTCCGTCACTTCACCGTAGGTGTAGTCGTCGAGTTTTGCTCGTACCGCCTCGTCCTCCAGCGACGTGACATTGACCGGAGCCTGGTAGGCACCCCCGGGCACGCGTTCGAACAGGTGTACTTCACGGGAGCGCCGATCAAAGACACCGCGGAACGATGGGCCGTTGCCAAGGGGCCAGATGACCGGACTGGCCTGCAGTCCCAGCACATGCTCCAACTCGTCGATCAGAGCGATCGGGTTCAGCGTGGGCCGATCGCACTTGTTCATAAAGGTAAAGATCGGAACTCCCCGCCGGCGGCAGACCTCGAACAGTTTGCGGGTTTGCGCCTGCACGCCCTTGCCGGCATCGATCACCATCAGCGCGGCATCCACAGCGGTGAGGACCCGGTAGGTATCTTCGGAGAAGTCCTTGTGACCCGGTGTGTCGAGGAGGTTGACGGCAAACCCCCGGTAGTCGAACTGAAGCACCGTGGAACTGATCGAGATCCCACGTTGCTTCTCCAGCTCCATCCAATCCGACGCCGTGGCCCGCTGGTTCTTGCGTGCGGTGACCGTGCCCGCGAGGTGGATGGCATTGCCGTAAAGGAGGAATTTCTCCGTCAGCGTGGTCTTGCCGGCATCGGGGTGCGAAATGATCGCGAAGGTACGGCGGCGGGCAATTTCGGCGGCAGGAGACATAGGCAAGGGCGAAGGGAAGGGGCCGAGGCTCCCGGGGGAAAGCGCAAAGTGGGCGCGCCGAGCGCAGGGTCGACGTGTTTTCGCTCAACCTTTCCCCGTTTCCCGTCAGGCGAACCCCCAGGAGTGAGAGGTGAATCCCTCATTTGCACGAAACCGCCAAAAGTTTCTTCAGAGCCGTGCCGACACCTTTCCTACAACGTCATGGCTATCGTCTACATCCTCGCTGCCGCCGGTTTCGTCACCTCCATGGGCTTTCTGATCAAAGCTCTCAATGACGTGAAGATCCCGGAAGGTTATGAGGATGCCACTGGATTTCATTACGGACGCAAGGCTGCGGAATAGACGGCAGGGCTAGAACGACAGTACGATTTCTCCTCCAAAAGGTAACCCATTCCGGTTTGGAATGGGTAGAAATGCGTATTAGGACTTGCTAGGGGCGTGAGACGGCAACACGGTTCGTTACCCCCTATGATCACCCTCCTTGTCATTCTTGGCGTAATTTCCTGCGCAGGTTTGGTGGTGGTCGTGTCTGCGGTGTGGGAAGCACCCACGGGTTATCAGGACAAGGATGGCTATCACCTGTCGAAGTCGCGTCCGGGCAAGGACTGACACCTTCGGTTGACGCGTCGGGGAGAGCGGAGTTCCGCCCGGAGAGTCTTTGGTCGGAACCCACTTTGAGCTTTTACTTTGTGAGGGCTACGTTGAGGTGAGGGAATGTCGCCTGCCGCCTGCCTCAAGCTGAAGCCCAATGTCCGAGCCCGTTCCATGACTGGACACCCTTGGGTGTTTGCGAACGAGGTGGAATCCTTGCTGGCGCCTTCTTTTGACGGCGAGGTGGTGGACTGTCGCGACCGCACCGGACGGTTTCTCGGTTGCGGCATCTACAATTCCCGCTCGCAGATCGTTTGGCGTCGTCTGGCGCGGGAACGGGTGGCCTTGGATGAGGGGTTCCTGCGGGGCTGCCTGGAACGCGCCCACGCGCGGCGCGAAGCACTGGGACCCTTCTGGAAGACGACACGGCGGTTGGTCTGGTCCGAAGCGGACGACCTTCCGGGACTCGTGGTCGATCAGTATGGCGACACCCTGGTGGTGCAGATCCAGACCTTGGCGCTGGAAAAGCGGCGCGCGTGGGTGGGCCAGCTGCTGATGTCGGTCTTTGGTCCGGCCGAAATCATCTTTCGCAACGACGCCCCCATCCGGAGACTCGAGGGGCTGCCGCTGGAAGTATCCACCCAGACAGGACGATCCTGGGACCCCCGCTGGGTCGTCGTGGACGGTTTTGAGTACTGGCTCGATCTGCAGGGCGGACAAAAGACGGGGTTTTACCTCGACCAGCGGCAGCAGCACGCCGCGGTCGCCCGCCATTGCCAGGGGCGTCGGGTGCTGGATGCGTTCTGCAATCAGGGCGCGTTCGCATTGCATGCCGCGCGCGCGGGCGCGGTGGAGGTCCTCGGGCTGGACAGCGCGGAAGAGGCCGTATCCGCCGCGCGGCGCAATGCGGAGCGCGCGGGAGTGCGGGCTCGTTTTGAGACGGCCAACGTTTTCGACTGGTTCAATGATCCCGCACGCGAGGGAGAACCGCTGTGGGACGTGATCGTGCTGGATCCACCGCCCTTCGCCAAATCGCGAAGTGCGCTCGAAGGGGCTCTTCGCGGTTACAAGGAAATCAATCTGCGGGCCATGCAGCGGCTTGCGCCCGGTGGCCTTCTGGCCACCTACACGTGCTCCCATCACATGCAGGATGCGGACCTCCGGTCAGTGCTCGCCGATGCGGCGGCGGATGCGAAGCGAAGGGTCCGCGTGGTGGAGTTCGCCCATCAGCCTCCCGACCATCCGGTCCTGATCACCATGCCGGAGAGCGAATACCTGCGGGGCTATCTCGTGAGAGTCGACTGAGGCGTCACCATGGCCTGGATCACCTTGCGCTGGAAGAGTGCCTGTCTTGGCAAACAGACGACGACGGAAGTGCTCGTCCCCGACACGGGGGCGGGACCGTTTCCCGTGCTCTACCTCCTGCATGGCTTGTCCGACGACGCGACGATTTGGATCCGGCGGTCGCGGATCGAGCAGTATGTCGCGGGTCGACCCATCGTGGTGGTGATGCCCGACGGCTACCGGAGCTTCTACACCAACCACGACCAAGGGCCTCCGTATGCGCAGCATTTTGGGGAGGAGCTACCGGCGGCCGTGGAGCGGCTTCTTCCCGTCGGGCGAACCCGGGAGCTTCGCGCTATTGGAGGATTGTCCATGGGCGGATATGGTGCGTTGCGCATTGGTTTGGGATATGCGGGCCGGTTTGGTTCGGTCCACAGCCACTCCGGAGCGGTGGGCTGGGCGGGGCGCTCTGGAGTGGATGCGTTTCGGGCTGCAGCCCGCGACCGGGGCTGGTCGGAGGATTTCGTCGAGGAAATGAGGCGCATTTTTGGTTCGGCTCCGGTCGGGACACCGCACGATGTGCTGCATCTTGCGCAGCAGGCCAAACAGGCAGGGTTGCTCCCCCGGATTTGGCTGGATTGTGGCACCGACGACATTCTCGTGGAGGATAACCGTCGTCTCCACCACGCCTTCCTCGATCTGGCCGTACCGCACCAGTACCACGAGTTTGCCGGGGGCCACACGTGGGATTATTGGGACCTGCACATCCGCGAAGCGCTGGCGTTCCACGCGGAAGGGTGGGGGCTGACTTGACCTCGACGCCTGCAATCGAGGCTTGTACCGGCTACAGGAGTTCTTAGGCACATAGATCCGTGGCACTTCCAAATTCCGCCCTGATCATTGATGACGAGCAGCACGTGCGGGTCTACGCGATGCAGTTGCTCCGCCAGGCGGGGATCCATGCCTGTTTGGAGGCGGGTGACGCCGAGCTTGGACTGAACCTGTTTCGCGAGAAAAAGCCGGAGTTGATTTTGATCGATCTCAATCTGGCCGGCCCGCTTTCCGGCATGGATGTGCTCAAGCAGATCCGGCTCGAGGACGAAGCCGTTTACGCGGTGATCTTCACGTGCGAAGCCTCGGCTTCCGCCGTGATGGCTGCGGTGAACGCCGGTGCCGACGGATTCATCCGCAAGGACACCTCCGCCCAGCAGATTGTCCGTCAACTGCTCGAGATTGTCGCGGATCCCGACGAGGACGAGTAAACAAAAAAGCCGGTCGCAGAGCGACCGGCTGGGAGTGAAACCGACGTAGGCGCCAATTACATCTTGCCGCCGTAGATTGCGCTCGCGCCGAGCTCTTCCTCGATGCGGAGGAGTTGATTGTATTTGGCGACGCGATCCGTCCGGCACAGCGATCCGGTCTTGATCTGGCCTGCGTTGGTGGCGACCGCGATGTCGGCGATCGTCACGTCTTCCGTCTCACCGGAACGGTGCGAAATCACCGCGGTGTAGTTTGCTTCCTTTGCCATCTCGACGGCGTCGAGGGTTTCCGTCAGCGAACCGATCTGGTTCACCTTGACCAGAATCGAATTGGCGGTGCCGGTATCGATGCCCTTCTTGAGGAAGGCGGTGTTGGTTACGAAGAGGTCATCGCCGACCAGCTGCACGCGGTCCCCGATGGCGTCGGTCAGCTTCTTCCAGGTCACCCAGTCGTTTTCCGCGCAGCCATCTTCGATCGAAACGATCGGATACTTCGAGGTCAGTTGGCGGTAGAATTCCACCATCTCGTCACCCGTCAGGATCCGACCGGAGGACTTTTTGAAGACATACGTCTTCTTGTCGGCCACATAGAATTCGGAGGAGGCGACGTCCAAAGCCAGAGCGATGTCCTTGCCCAACTTGTACCCGGCATTCTTGACCGCGAGCGCGATCGCGTCGAGGGCCGCTTCGGCCGATTCCAGCTTGGGGGCGAAGCCGCCTTCATCACCCACGGCGGTGGAGAGACCCTTTTCCTTCAGGACCTTCTTCAAGGCATGAAAGACTTCGCAGCCCATGCGCAGGCCTTCGCGGAACGATTCCGCGCCCACCGGCATGATCATGAATTCCTGGAAGTCGATGGGTGCGTCGGAGTGAGCTCCGCCGTTCATGATGTTCATCATGGGAACCGGCAGGACTTTGGCGTTCGGTCCGCCCAGATACTTGTAGAGCGGCTGGCCCAGGGCGGCGGCGGCGGCGTGCGCGGTGGCGAGTGAAACGCCGAGGATCGCGTTGGCGCCGAGCTTCGACTTCGTGCTGGTCCCATCGAGGGCGATCATGGTCCGGTCAATTCCGGCCTGATCAAGCGCGTCGTGCCCGACGAGGGCCGGAGCGATCGCAAGCTTCACGTTATTGACGGCCGCGAGAACGCCCTTTCCGAGGTAGCGCTTCTTGCCATCCACCCCTTTCGGCAGCGACTTGAGAGGCGCGGACGAGTCGCGAAGCTCGTGAGCTTCGTGTTCGCCCGTGGAAGCGCCCGAAGGGACGGCGGCGCGTCCGAGTGCGCCGGAGGCGAGACGGACGTCGACTTCAACCGTGGGATTGCCGCGGGAATCGATGATTTCTCGGGCAGTGATGGCTGTGATCGTGGTGTTGCTCATGAGGAAGGAAGGATGCCCGCCTGGTGGCACGGGACGCTTCTACTGAAGACAAGCCACCTGGGAGTGGAAAGCAGAATCACTGCGCACGCCTTGGCGAAACCGCAGTGGACCGAGGAAAAGGCGGAGATCCAACTCCGTCATGATGCAGGGGGAGGGCATCCTACGCCCTCTGACGCAGACCGCCGGCCCTGCAAACGAGGGACCTTAGCGCTTCAGGCGAAGAAATCGCTTAAGTCGTTGCAGGCCGCCGGGCTGCAGTTCATCTGGCAACTGATCCTGGAAGCCGCGGTCGATCGCGGTTTGGCGGGGCGTGGCACCGTCGTAGTTGCGCACATTCATGGACTCGGGTGTGAGAAGCTGGGCCGGAACCTGGTCCAAGTGACCTTCAAACGCCGCGGCATGGAGCGGGGTATCTCCATGGTCGTTTTTCGTCAGCAAGAGGTCGGCCGTCAGCTGTTGGGGAGGGATAAACTGCAACTGACCGGTTTCGGCCGCAGCGTGGATCACGGAGTATCCCGATTTGCTGCGAAGTGCGAGATGGTCGCGGGTGAGTGAAGCCGGCGGGAGTGTGCCCAGGTGTCCGGCAATGGCCGCCGCGTGGAATACCGTGTCTCCGGCGGAGGTCGTGGTTCGCAGCGCTTCGTCGCTCGTCAAAGCGACCGGAATTTGGGTCAGGTTGCCGTTCATGGCCGCCACGTGGAAGACGGTTTCGCCACTGATGGTCCGTTCGGCGAGGGCTTCGACCGTCAGCAGGGAGCGGGGAATACGATCGAGGGTACCGTGCTCGGCCGCCACGTGCAGCAGGGTTTCACCCAGGTCGTTGCGCAGGCGCAGTGCCTCCGGGGTGAGCTGGGCCGCCGGCAGTTGGGCCAAATGTCCGCCGGAAGCAGCGCAATGCAGGACGGTGAAGCCGGAGTTACTGCGCACTCGCAGCGAATCCGCGGTGATCAATCCGGCCGGCACTTGGGTCAGGTGTCCGGAGAGGGCCGCCAGATGCAGGGGCGTGTAACCGGCATCGTTTTTTTGCCGCAGTCGGGACTCCGTGACGACCGCGGCGGGAAACTCCCGCAATCGGCCGTGTTTGGCCGCGACATGCAACACCGAGGTACCCGATTCGTTCTTGCGCGAAAGGGTGTCGGCCGTGAACAGGTCGCTGGGCAGGGGCGTACCCGGTTCGCGCAAGGCGCGGAAGCAAGCGTCGAGGTCCTTCACAGCACCACTCAATCTGACCCGGTTGCGTCGACAACAGCGAAAATCCAAGGCCGCCGCGTGATTGGACTTGGACGAGCTGCGGCGCTCGGGTTGCGTTGTTCCCCCGGCAGGGCACCGTTGCCTATGAACCCACGCTATGGAGTGATTTTTGATTGGGATGGCGTCATCATTGATTCCTCGCGGCATCATGAGCAAAGCTGGGAACGATTGGCTCATGAAATCGGGAAGTTGCTCCCGGCCGGTCACTTCCTGCGTGGATTCGGGAAAAAGAACGAATGGATCATTCCCAACCTGCTGGAGTGGAGTCGCGATCCGGAGGACATCCGCCGCCTTTCGCTGCGCAAGGAGGCGCTCTACCGGGAGATCGTAGCCGAGATCGGAATTGAGGCGTTGCCGGGCGTCCGGGAGTTTCTGCGCCGCCTGCAGGACGCGGGTGTGAGGACTTGCATCGGCTCCTCGTCGCACCGGTTGAACATCGTCGCGGTGCTCGCGAGGCTTGGACTTGAATCCGCGTTCGGAGGCATTGTTTCGTCCGAGGATGTGGTCGAAGGAAAGCCGCACCCGGATGTGTTCGTCAAGGCCGCCCGCGTCATCGGCCTGTCCCCTGCGCGGTGTGTGGTGTTCGAAGATGCCTTTGTCGGTTTGGAGGCGGCGCGGGCCGGCGGTATGAAGGCGGTGGCCGTGGCGACCACCCATCCGGGCTCCGACCTTGTCGGACGGGCGGACCGGATTGTCGATCGTCTCGACCAGCTCGACATTGCGGATCTGGTCAACTTGGTCGACGGTACCTCCTCCCCAACGCATGCTCTTTAAACTGCACGCCGACTATGAGCCCACCGGGGATCAGCCCCAGGCCATCGAGACCCTGGTTCGCTCGATCCAGGAGGGAAACCGCGATCAGACGCTTCTCGGCGTCACCGGGTCCGGCAAGACCTTCACCATGGCGAATGTGATCGCCCGGTGCGATCGCCCGACCCTCATCATCTCGCACAACAAGACGCTGGCCGCCCAGCTTTACTCGGAATTCAAGAACTTCTTTCCGGAGAACGCCGTCGAATATTTTGTCAGTTACTACGACTACTACCAGCCCGAGGCCTACGTGGCCTCGTCCGACACCTACATCGAAAAGGACTCCTCGATCAACGAGGAGATCGAGCGGCTGCGGATCGCGACGACCAGTTCATTGGTGTCGCGCCGGGATGTCATCGTCATCGCCAGCGTCTCCTGCATTTACGGCCTCGGTTCCCCGGAGGACTTTCAGGATCTGCGGATATCCCTGCGGCGCGGCGAGGCGATGGGACGCGGCCGGCTGCTGGAACGGTTGGTGGACAATCTTTACGAGCGCAACGACTATGAGCTGAAGCGCGGCCGGTTCCGAGTGCGCGGCGACGTGATCGACATCATGCCGGCGTACAGCGAGCAGGCGCTGCGGGTCGAGCTCTGGGGTGACGACGTCGAGGCCATCAGCGAGTTTGATCCGGTCAGCGGGGCCGTGCTTCGCACCCTCGAACAGTTTGATCTTTATCCGGCGAACCAGTACGTCACCACCAAGGGAAAGCTCGATGGCGCGATTGCCGCGATCAAGAAGGAGCTCGACGAGCGGGTGGGGCAGTTCGAGTCCAAGTCGCTTTACCTCGAGGCGCAACGGATCCGGATGCGCACCAACTACGACCTGGAGATGCTCCAAGAAATGGGCTTCTGCAACGGCATCGAAAACTACTCGATGCACCTGGCCGGCCGGAGTCCGGGCTCCCGGCCCTTTTGTCTGATCGATTTCTTCCCGAAGGACTTCCTTCTCATGATCGATGAAAGCCATGCGACCCTGCCCCAGATCGGCGGCATGTTCAATGGCGATCGTGCGCGCAAACAGGTGCTGGTCGATTTTGGATTTCGACTGCCCTCGGCCCTCGAAAACCGACCCCAGAGTTTCGAGGAATTCCGGCAGATCACGGGGCAGACCCTCTTTGTTTCGGCCACGCCTGCGCCCCTCGAGCTGAAATGGTCCTCAGTGGTCGCAGAACAGTTGATACGACCGACCGGACTGCTTGACCCGGAGATCACGATCCGTCCCACTAAGGGCCAGGTGGAGGACCTGATCGCCGAGATCCGCAAAGCCGTCGGAGCGGGCGAGCGCGTGCTGGTCACGACACTGACGAAACGTCTCTCGGAAGACCTGACGACCTTCCTCCGGGACGCGAAGATCCGGGTGGAGTACCTGCACAGTGACATTGACGCGATCGAGCGGGTGGAAATCCTGCGCAACCTCCGGCTTGGCAATTTCGACGTGCTGGTGGGCATCAACCTGCTCCGGGAGGGCCTCGACCTGCCGGAGGTGGCCCTGGTGGCGATTCTCGATGCGGACAAGGAGGGGTTCCTGCGCAGTGAAACTTCCCTGATCCAGACGTCCGGACGCGCCGCGCGTCACGAGTGTGGTCGGGTGATCTTTTATGCGGACCAGCGCACCGCGTCCATCAATCGCACGATCGAAGTCACGCAGTACCGTCGCGCGAAGCAGATCGAGCACAACACGCTGCACGGCATCACCCCCCGTTCCGTCAAGCGTGCTGCCCAGGCGAGCCTGCACACCTATGATGGATCGGGAGTGGAGTCCGACGCGGGTGCGGTCGTCGAGGAGTCCGGCGAGGATGTCGCGGCCGTGATTGCTGAACTCGAGAACGATATGACGGAGGCGGCGGGACGGCTCGAGTTTGAGCGGGCGGCGTTGCTGCGCGATCAGATCAATGCCCTTCGCAGCGGTGATTACCAGCGGAAGACCGTTCGCGCCCTCGAAGGCGGACCGGCATCGCGTCGCAGTGGCAGCGGGCGCCGCCCCGGTGCCCGGCGCCGTTAACGGACGATGCGCCGGCTCACGCCCACTCGGGGGGATTCTGTAGTTGAGGCTTGAGCACGCCGATGCACGGAAGGTTGCGGTAGCGTTCGGCGAAATCCAGGCCGTAGCCGACGACGAATTTGTCAGGGATCCCGAATCCCACAAAATCGGCCTCGAACGGGACTTCACGCCGGCCCTTCTTGTCGAGCAGGACGCAGACCTTGACGCTGGCCGGCGACTGCTTGGCGATCAACCCTACGACCATGGACAACGTCTTGCCTGTATCGAGAATGTCATCGATCAGCAGCACGTGGCGATTGGCGATGTCGAGGGACAGGCTGTGAAGCAGCTGTGGTTTCCCGTGGGACTTGGTCGAATTACGATAGCTGGAGATGCGTATGCAGTCCAAACGGACCGGGTTAGGGATCTCTCTCAGCAGGTCGGCGGTGAAGAGAATGGCGCCATTGATGATCGACACCACGGTGATTTCCTCGTCGCCGTACACCGCCTTGATTTCCGCACCCAGTTTCTTGAGACGGCGCTTGATCGCTTGTTCGGAAACGAGGATCGACTCAAGATCGGCGTGGGCGGGAGACTTGGATGCGTTCGCAGGCATGCAAGGGGAAGAAGTAAAATCCCGGCCAAAGGCGCAAGGTTCCCATCGTATTTGCCGACGGTTATTTCTTTTGACTCAGGCGCGGGCCAAACGTTGCTTCGGTCGCGACCACGGTCCCGATATGATAGCGATTCGCATCGAGAAACTTACCAAACGGTTCGGCACCACCGTGGCGCTCCATGGGCTTGACCTGACGATCGAGGCGGGAGAGCTGTTTTTCCTGCTTGGTCCCAGCGGTTGCGGCAAGACGACGCTTCTCCGGAGCATGGCGGGGTTTTACATTCCCGATGAGGGACGTATCCTCTTTGGTAGCGAGGATGTTACCCGACTTGAGCCGCACAAGAGAAACACGGGCATGATGTTCCAAAGTTATGCGCTTTGGCCGCACATGACCGTGGCGCAGAACGTCGCCTTTGGCCTCGAGGAGCGGAAGGTCGGGGCGGATGAAATCAAACGGCGCGTTGGCGAGGCGCTCGAGTCCGTGCGCATGAGCGCCTATGGGGAGCGCCGCCCCAACCAGCTGTCCGGAGGGCAGCAGCAGCGCGTCGCCCTCGCTCGCGCTCTGGTCATTCGGCCACGCTGTCTGCTCCTGGATGAGCCCTTGTCCAATTTGGACGCCAAGTTGCGTTTGGAGATGCGCACCGAGATTCGTCGGGTCTGCAAGGAGTTCAAACTTACGACCGTGTACGTCACCCACGACCAGAAGGAGGCGCTTTCCATTTCGGACCGCATGGCGATTCTGGAAAGCGGACACATCCTGCAGGTGGGAACGCCGCGCGATGTGTATCGCCGTCCTCGCCGGAAGACCGTGGCGAACTTCATCGGTGATACGGATTTTCTTGAGGGCAAGGTGGTCGGCCGGGAAGGCGAACGGGTGATGGTGGAAACGGCGATTGGTCGTTTCGAAGGGATCTTGGGAGATCCCTCGGCTCCCCCCGCGATCGGGACGGCGGTGACGCTTTCGATCCGCCCCGAATGCTGGTCGCTGGGCGATGCCCGGGTCGAACGCAACGCGGTGCGGGGTCGCATTGGTGAGTCGGTTTATCTCGGAGAGATTGCCCAATATGACTTTCTGGTCGGCGATGTGGATCTGAAGATCTACGAGCTCAATCCTCGCCACATGGGCGCAACGAAGGGCGAGCTTTACGCCTCCGTTGAGCCTGAGGATGTGGTGGTCCTGACCGCATAGGTGCTCGCTGCCACGCTGATCGTGCGACCTGAACTCACCCTGCGATCATGCTGAAGC
This sequence comes from Opitutaceae bacterium, assembly GCA_016794625.1. Taxonomy (GTDB): domain Bacteria; phylum Verrucomicrobiota; class Verrucomicrobiia; order Opitutales; family Opitutaceae; genus UBA6669. The sequence continues at coordinate 25,623 of JAEUGY010000023.1, read as the reverse complement.
GGATCCTGATCATCGTGGCGTTGGTGACGACGGTCGCTCTCCCGTTCCTGTTGCGACCGGATAAGGGCGGAGGGCAGTCGTTCGATGAGTCGCTCGTCATCATCACTCCGCACAACGAGGCGATTCGGCACGAATTCGGACTCGCCTTCCAGTCCTGGTACCGGAAGAAGACCGGTCGCTCCGTTTTCATCGACTGGCGGGTGATCGGAGGGACCAGTGAGATCGCCCGGTTCCTTGAGGGCGAGTACACTGCGGCGTTCCAGAACCATTGGACCAATACCTTGCGCCGGCCGTGGAGCAATGAGGTGCAGACGGCCTTTGCCAACCACCGGCTCGCCGACGACGCGCCACCCGTCGCCCGGGAGGCGCGGGCGGTGTTTCTGGCCTCCACGATCAGCTGCCGCATCGATCTCTTTTTCGGAGGGGGCACCTACGACTTCATTCGTCAGGCGCAGGCGGGTCGCTTGGTGGACAGCGGGGTTTTGCAGCGTCACCCGGAATGGTTCGTGCCGGAGATCATTCCGCAAACCTTCGCGGGGGAGGAGTATTGGGATGCGCAGGGACGCTGGGTGGGGACCGTGTTGAGTGCGTATGGCATGGTCTTCAATCGGGATTCATTGCGTCGACTGGGATTTCCCGGCGAGCCCGCGCAATGGGAAGATCTCAAGCATCCCAAATTGCTGGGAGAAGTGGCCCTGGCGGATCCGACCAAGAGTGGCTCCATTGCGAAGGCGTTTGAAAACGTGATCCAGCAGCAAATGCAGCGCCGGGTCGTGGCACTGACACGCGAGAATCCCCAGGCCGCGCCTCGCGACTTGGAAAAACAGGCGGTGGAGGAAGGCTGGATCGAGGGGCTGCGCCTCCTGCAACTCACGGGAGCGAACGCCCGTTATTTCACCGATACCTCACAGAAGCCGCCCATCGATGTCGCCACGGGCAATTGTGCCGTTGGCATGTGCATCGACTTCTATGGTCGTCAGCAGGAGGAGGCCGTGCGCCGGCGTGATCGCAGTGACAGGCTTGGCTACCTTTCACCGGTCGGCGGCACCGTCAGCTCAGTGGACCCCATTGCGTTGCTGCGCGGGGCTCCGAATCGCCCGGCGGCGGAGGCGTTCATCGATTTCGTGCTTTCGATGGAGGGACAAAAGCTCTGGAACTTCAAACCGGGCACGGAAGGCGGTCCTGAACGGTTCGCCCTGCGTCGGTTGCCGGTCCGAAAGGACTTCTACCGGCAGGACGCGTGGAAGGACCTGCGCAGCGATCCCCAGGACGCGCCGTTCGATGTCACCGACCAGCTTGTCTATCATACCGCCTGGACCGGGGGCCTTTTCCGGGAAATGTCCTTTGTCATCCGAGTCATGTGCCTGGATTCCCACGAGGAGTTGAAGGAGGCATGGCGGGCGATCCTCGGCGCCCCGGAACCGCGGCGGAGTGAAGCCCTGCGCGTGCTGCAGGACTTGTCGGCGGTGTCGTATGCGGAAACGGGCGGTCGGATCAAACGAGCCCTCAACTCGAAGAACAAGGTCGACGAGATTTCGCTGGCGAACGAACTGGGCCGGCTCTTCCGCGCCAACTACCGGCGGGCGGAAGCGATCGCCCTGGGGCGTAACTGATCCTCGACTACGACGCGACCCGGGTCGACTCCTCCGCCGCGACGCGCCGGATGTAGGCCTGAAAACCGGCGTCCTCGCCCTCGAGCAAAAGGGGAAGCTGCGACCGGAAGTCGCTGCGCCGGCACCAGGAACGCATGTAGTCCTCCCAGGTCTGCCAGAGCCGTGCCGCCTGCCGGGTCATCGACTCTTCGTAAACCAGGATGTAAGCTCGCTCAAACTGGGCGATGAGGATTTCGAACAGCACGTGCCGTTTCTCCATCTGCTCCGCCGTCAGCTTCGGTTGCTCCGCCATCGGGGCGAGCAGGCGGAGATCGGTGTGCTGCAGGACCAGCTTAAGAAACGACTCATAGTCGTCGGCGAGCTTCAGGTAGACTTCCTCGTCATCGTTGGCCCGTTCCTTCCGTTGTTCCTTGATGAAAACCCAGATGGCGAAGGGCAGGGCGATGATGGTCACCAGGTAGCTCAGCGCCTCGAGTACAACGAGAGGGGTCATGACCTTGGTGAATCGTTACCACGAGGCGATGGCCTGCGCGTAGGCGCGAGGATCGGCCGCGGAGAAAAAGGAGGTGCCGGCGACAAAGGTGTCCGCCCCGGCCCGGCGGCAGCTTGATCCGGTGACGAGATCGATTCCTCCATCCACTTCGAGACGAAAGGTCAGGTTTCCCTCCCGCCGCCACGCGTCCAGCGTGGTCAGTTTCTCCAGCATGGCCGGGCGGAATGCCTGACCGCCGAATCCTGGTTGCACCGTCATCACCAGGACGAGATCGACCTCCGGCAGCAGGTCGCGCACCGCCTCGGCGGGGGTGCCGGGATTAAGCACAATTCCATTCTGGCACCCCAAGGCGCGGATCCGTGCCAGCGTGGCTCGGTGGTCATACGAGGGTTCGATATGGATGCTGATGAGATTTGATCCGGCTTTGGCGAAAGCCTCGATGTAGCGGTGCGGCTCATCGAGCATCAGGTGGGTGTCGAAGAAGAGGGACGAGTTCCGGCGGAGGGCGGTGACGGTTTGCGGTCCGAACGTCAGGTTGGGCACGAAATGCCCGTCCATGATGTCGAGATGGACCCAGGAAATCCCAGCCTCCGCAATCAGGCGTGCGCTGGCCGCGAGGTGGGCATGGTCACCGGCGAGAAGGGAGGGAGCGAGGATCGGCGAATGCGGCACGGCGGAATGATTTGACGTCTTCCCCAGAAGCACGGCCAGACAATCAGGCACGGAGGCGTCGGAGAGAAACCGTACAGGCTCGCCTGGACCTGCGCAAGCACCGCGGTGGACCGGCTGGCACCTTCACCAACGGTCAAGAACAGCGGAGACGGCCGATTCAGCCAGTGATGCCGCCAGCAAGGGCAACGCCTGATACTCACTGTGGCGTTGTTGACCAAATTGGTTCGGCGCGCGGGGATCGTCGGTATAGGCCTGACGCCGGACCGCGAGCGGCCGGTTGGCAAACAAAGGCCGATGCGCCCGGTTGTCGGTCAGAGTCGCGGTCGCCGAAAGCGAGAGTTCAAACTTTCGCGCGAGTCCGGTGTCATTCGGCAGTACCGTGGCCACATCCCGCTGGTAGGTGGTCAGGCGGATGGAGAGCGTCGCATCCGCCTCTGCGGCGGAGTTCACCAGCCGCAGGCGTCCGTCCCGGAGGAAGGCGTCGCGGATCTGAGTGCTGATGAGCGCCACGCCCTGCGGGAGGGCGGCGCTGTTCTCAACCGGAGCGACGTAGAGGGTTTTGAAATCCGTGTCGACCCCGGTGCCCAAGCGGTAATGTCCACACCCGGTGCCCAGCAGCAGCGCCAGCAGCATGCTGGCGGAGACAACGGCATCGAGAACTCTCATGCCAGAAGGTGCAGGTCGTAATCGCCGGGCCCAACGCGCGATTAGAACAGGAGAAAACGCTTCTTGGGTTTGCCCACGGCGGCTCCGGCGGCGGTGGCGGCGGCCTCCACCTTGGCGAGTTGGTCCCGGGCTTTCTGCGCCACGGCGGAGTCGGGGAACACGGTGATCGCCTCATTGTAGAAGACGCGCGCCGCTGTGTAGTTGTCCCGCTTGTAGAAATAGAAATCCGCGATCTTCATTTTGCTCTCCGCGAGCACGCGCTTCATTTCGCTCAATCCCTTTTCCGCGGCTCCGACGTTGGCGTCGCTCGGGAAGAGAATCATGAAGTCCTCGAAGTAGGTGACGGCTTCGCGGGTGGACCCTTGATCGTAGTAGGGACCGTCGACCAGCGTGGCGTGGGTTTGGGCGAGCTTCAGATAAGCGTCCGGGGCCAGCAGGCTCTGCGGGTAGGTATTGATCATGCGATCCAGCGCGTCGATCGCCTCCTCGTCATTGCCGAGCTTTTGGTGGGCCCGGGCGATGTTCATCAACGAGAGCGGGGCGTAGTCGCTGTACGGTGCCGTGGCCAGGAGGATTTCGAAGTACTCGATCGCCTTCTCGCGGTTGGCAAAGCCGGGAATCTTGCCCCAAAGCCGGTTGCGTGCGCCATCGAGAAGGGCGCTGGCGATGCGATACTGCTCTCCGACAATCTCGCTGAAACGAGGGTAATTTGGATACCGGCCGACCACTTGCTGGAAGTTCTCGTGCGCCTTGAAGTACTGCTTGCGCTGGAGTCTCATCCGCGCGGCACGGTAATAAGCTTCCGGAGCGTAGACGGAGTTGCCGAAGCGCTTGCCCACCTTCTCGTAGTTCTTGGCGGCATCGCCATAGTCCTGCCGCTCCTCGTCCTGTCGCGCCTTGTTCATCATCTCGACGGCGCGCTTTCCTTCCTCTCCGACCAGACCTGAGAGCACGCCCCCATCGACCCGCCAGCCCGTCTGTGGCGTCCAGACCAACTCGGCGCGGACAACGCCCGCGAGAGAACCGACAGCAATCGCGAGACACAGGGCACGGCACGTGCGAACGAACAAATGGGTCATGACAGGAGGGTTACCAGCGAACCAAGGCGCCACCGTAGGTCAAGCCCGCCCCAAATGCGACGAGCAGCGTGAGGTCACCCGGACGGATGCCTCCTTGTTGGCGGGCTTCATGGAGAGCGAGTGGAATGGACGCTGCCGACGTATTGCCGTAGCGATCCAGATTGATGTAAAAACGATCCAAGGGGAGTTTCAGAGAGCTGGCGATCGCATCGATGATCCGAAGGTTCGCCTGGTGAGGGATGACGCGGTCGATTTGATGCGCCTCGAGCTGATGTTGTTCCAACAATTCCCGGACCACCACGTCCATCGCGCGCACGGCGAACTTAAACACCTCGCGACCTTTCATCCGTAGTAATCGTCTTGAGTCCAACGGATTGAGGGATACTTCCGGGCCGGGAATGTAAAGCAATTCAGCCGCGCCCGGCACGGTGTGCAGACGGGTTCCCATGATGCCGGAGTTGGGCGCGCGGGCCGGGCCCAGCACGGCCGCGCCGGCGGCATCGCCGAAAAGGACACAGGTGGAGCGATCGGTCCAATCCAGGACGGAAGACAGTTTTTCCGCCCCGATGACGAGGGCATGACGGTAACGGCCGGACGCGAGCAAGGCCCATGCGGTGTCGATCGCATAGAGAAAGCCGGTGCAGGCGGCATTCAAGTCGAAGCAGGCGGCGCGCTCCGAAACACCCAGTTTCTGTTGCACCAGGCAGGCGGTGGCTGGCATGGCCAGATCGGGCGTGATGGTCGCCAGAATGATGAGGTCAATCTGATCAGCCGAGATGCCCGCATCGTCGAGCGCCACGCGCGCGGCTGCGGTCGCCATGTCCGAGACGGTTTCTTCCGGCGCGGCGATCCGGCGTTCGCGAATCCCCGTGCGGGACACGATCCACTCATCCGAGGTCTCAACGCGCTGGGCGATCTCGTTATTGCCGAGGATGCGGGAGGGGACGTAGGCGCCAGTGCCGAGGAAAGCGATTGCCGGGTTGGCCATGCGTGCGGGTGCGCGAAGGAGGATCGAGCGGTCGGGGTTCAGGCGACAGTCGACGCTGGGCGAACCACTTCATTGGCTCGGGCGATGTCGGTTTCGATGCGGTGGTTGAGTTCGACTCGGATGAACTCACTGGCGTCATGCATGGCGTTCATCAGCGCGAATCGATTGGCCGAACCGTGGGCTTTGATTACGCCACCCCGCAACCCGAGCAACGGTGCGCCTCCGTAGCGTTCGGGTTGAATCCGACGTTTCAGTCCGAGGAACGCTCCCTGGGCAAGGAATGCTCCGGCCTTGCGCAGGAGGTTGCTGGAAATCTGTTCGCGAAGTTCGTTGCGGAAGAACTTCGACAGCGATTCCCAGCTCTTCAGGCAGATGTTCCCCGTAAAACCATCGCAAACAACGACATCCACGTGATTTGAAAACACCTGAAATCCTTCGATGGGCCCGACATAGTTGACCAAGCTTCCGAGCCGCTTGAGCGCCTCGTGGGTTTCATGGATGAGGCTGTTCCCTTTGCCTTCCTCGGTCCCAATGGTCAAAAGGCCGATCCGCGGCGAGGCCACTCCGAGTTCGAGTTGACAGTAATGGTTGCCCAGGATGGCGTTATGGACCAGGTGTTCCGGGCGGCAATCGGGATTGGCGCCGGCGTCGATCAGAATAAAGTGACCCTGATCGCGGGGAATGACCGGGGCAAGGGCCGGACGCTCGACTCCATTGAGCGTCTTGAGTTTGAGCGTACCTGCGGCGACAAGAATCTTGGTGTTGCCCGTACTGACGACCGCGGAAGCGGTTCCGTCCTTCACCAACTCGATCGCTCGCAACATGGACGCATCTTTTTTGCGCTTTATTGCAGCCATCACCTCGTCATCGGGTCGAATGACCTCGGAGGCGTGGAACACGGTGACCTTCTCGTGGCCGGCGAGGCCCTGCGCAGCGAGAAGGGGATTCAGGATGGCCTGGTCACCCACCACGGTGACGGGGCAGAGGGACGGGAATTCCCTCAATGCAAGTTGAAGGGCCGCAATGACTTCGGACGGCCCTAAATCTCCTCCCATCGCGTCGACCGCGATCCGTGCTGGAACTCCGGATAGGGAACCCATCGCAGAGAGGTAGGATACGCGGTCGAGGCGTCGGCGATCAGACTTCGACGCTGAGTACCTGGCGACCGCGGTACGTGCCGCTCTTCGGATTCACGCGGTGAGGACGGCAAGCCGAACCATCGCTCGGATCCCGGGCGAGCTCGGGAGCTTTGAAGGCATTGGCCGCGCGGCGATTGGCACTGCGGCGTTTGGACTGCTTGCGTTTCGGATTAGCCATGGTCGGAAGGAGTTAGGAGTCACTCAGCCCGAACGTTCCGGGCCTTGTGAGGTGTGTGAAAGGGAGGGAGTAAAGGCTACGGCCGGACAGCGTCAAGCGATGTTTCATGCCATCGACGAACCGTGAACGTCGAGAGGGCACCCGGGACCGGGCTGGGGAGACGCACCCGCAGGTTCGTTCACCCCTGGAGGCCAGCCAGGCTTCTTAGTTTGCTCCGTGGGTACGGACGGGCTCGACCTTCTTGGGCTCAGCCGCCACGGAGGCCGACGTCTTGGGGGTGGTGACGTCCTCTTCTTCTTCGACGGACGCCTTCTTGAATTCCTTGACCGAGCGGCCGAGGCCCTTGGCAAGTTCCGGGAGCTTCTTCGCACCGAAGAGCAGGAGAACCACGGCGAGAATGAGCAACAACTCGGGACCACCGAGGCCAAACACGGCAAAAATCGACACGAAGGAGGTCATGACAGAGCTACAGTACGTGGGTGGTACGAGCTGTAAAGGTTGAATCGTCTGACTCTCCCATCCTTGTCCGGCCGACTTCGTTGGTCGTTGCGACTGCGCCAATCCCGACCCGGCCTACGCCGGCGGGGAGCCTGAAGCCTACCTCCGTACATATCGAAGGAGGGAGAGAAAAATAAGCGAGCCGACCAAGGCGCAAAGTATCCGGCCGACCAGGTGCGTGGCTCCAAGGCCGATGATGCCAAAAAGCACGCTGCCAAGAACGGCTCCGATCACCCCCACCACCAGATTGCCGATCCATCCAAACCCGCGGCCTTTGGTCAGGACACCGCCGAGCCATCCGGCGATGAGACCGACCACGAGGGTTGTGACGAGCTCCGTAAGGGAAATCATTCGGGCGCGGATCCGCGGCCCTACTTGGCCGGTTCGGCGGACTGGGTGAGGAACGTGATACGTCCCAGCATTTCCATCAGGCGTTTCCGCAGCAATTCGTCTTCTTGCTCAACGGTCTTGTCGTAGGTACGACGTTCGAGCGCGCGTTCGGCGAGCTCGATGCTCAGCACATAGACGAAGCCATCGCGCAAAAACAAAAGATTGCCTCGTTTGGCGACAAAGACGTCGTCCGTCGTGCTAAAGCTGGGACGGTCGGCGAACATCGTGCCTCCCGGGAGCAGATTGAAGCAGAGCAACGCTCCTCCTTCCATCGCGGGAATGAACTTGGCGCTCTCGACCTTGGAACCGGTGAAGCGGCTTTGGAAGTCGGCCTGGACGAAATTGGTGAAAAACCAGACCAGGTAGTCACGACGTCCTCGGGTTTCATGTTCCCAGCGCTGGGTCGCATCCATGCGGAAACACGCGAGACTGGCGTGGACATTGAAGTCGTCCTCAAAGGTGACGACTTCCGGTGTATCGACGATCTTCCCTCCGAGTTCCGGCAACACCGGAATGGCGATCTTGTACGAACCCGTGGGAGCAATGTAGTAAGTGCCTTCGACTCGACCGGCCAGTCGGACCTGGGCCTGGGTGATGCTCACGGAGACGGACGCGAGGAGGAGGCTCGCGAGAAAAGAGAAACGAAGCGAACGCATGGGAAAAGGGATAGTGTGCTCCGAGGTGAACGTAATTCAAGCAGCAGGTTGCACAAGATGCTGCCAGGCCGTCACGGGTATCTCTTCGGGCCGGGCGAGGGGACTGAGTCCCCAATTCTGCAATTGCTGCAGCCAGGTGGCGCCGCCGTCTGGCAGTTTCCCCCGCAGGAGGGAGCCGATCTGCTTCCGGCGCTGTTGAAAGAGCAGGCGGATCAGCGCTCTGATTTCGGGCGGGAAGAGGAAGGGCTGTGGTTTTCGGACGAGATGCAGCAGGCAGGAATCGACCTCGGGTCGAGGATGAAAACAGGCCGCAGAAACCGAGTGGCCTGGAGCCAGATCATAGGCCGACTGGAGAAAGATGGAGATCGCGCCAAAGGTCTTGCTGCCGTGAGGCGAACCGTAACGGTCGGCCGCTTCCTTTTGCAGCATCAACACCAGGCGCGATGGAAGGACGCCGGTCAGCACTCCTTCCATCCACGGTGACGAAATCGCGTAGGGCAGGTTGGCCACCACTTTCACTCGTCCAGGGTCGGTGGCGCTGTGATAACCGGCCAAGGGGAGTTCGATCGCGTCACCTTCCTGGAGATGGAGCTGCGATGGAAACCTGGGCAGGAGGGTGGTCTCGAGGTAGCGGAAGAGCGCCGGATCCTGTTCGACGGCCCAGACTTCGGCCCCGAGCGTCAGAAGTGCTTCGGTCAGCGTGCCCAAGCCGGGGCCGATCTCAACGACGGCATCCCCGGCGGCCACCTGCCCGAGCTCGAGCGACTTGCGCACAATATTGCCATCGACCAGGAAATTCTGTCCCAACGCCCGCTTGGGAAAGTGGTTGAGGCGAGCCAGCAGCGAACGGGTTTCTGAGGGGGACAGGGGCATCAGGGGAGTCGGAACGCGGCGATCAAGTCGCCTGGGCTGGGCGCCTTCATCAGGGCTTCACCACAGAGAATGGCGTTGGCCCCGGCGGTTCGCACGCGGCGGGCGTCGGCCCCGGTGAAAATGCCGCTTTCGCTCACGGCGATGCAGTGCTGCCGAAACAGTGGGATCAGCCGCTCGCTCAGGCCCAGATCGGTTTTAAAGATGGCGAGGTCGCGATTGTTCACGCCAATGATGCGAGCCCCGTGTCGCTGGGCCCGCTGTACTTCCGCTTCGGTATGCACCTCGAAGAGGGCATCGAGGCCGGCGGCGTCGGCGGCCCGGGCCAGGGTTGCGATTTCTTCGTCATCGAGCGCCCGGACGATGATCAGGATTGCGCTCGCTCCCGCTTCCCGGGCTTCGAGGACCTGGATGGGGTGCACCATAAAGTCTTTGCGCAGGCAGGGCAGCGCAGGACCTTCCGCGCGAAAGTGTGCGGTCACCTCGCGCAGGTCGGCCAGAGTCCCTCCAAAGTAGCGCTCGTCGGTCAGGATCGACAGTGCGCTGGCGCCGGCGGCGCGGTAGCGCAGGGCTTGTTCCCGGGCGGAAATCCCGGCCGCGATCGCGCCCGCAGAGGGGGAACGGCGCTTGATTTCCGCGATGACCGCCAGGGTGCCGTCCGGGCGGCGCAACGCTTCGGCCAACGATGGCGGCCGTGGCAGGGACGCGTCGACCGAGCGGAGCTCGTCGAGAGAAACGGGCCGGACGGAGGGCGCGATCTCCTGACGCTTCCACGCCATGATCTCAGTGAGTTTGTCGGACATGAGTCGTCTGGCAGCAAACACAACGCCCCCGGGAAAACGAGTTCGGAGTTTGGCGCTTCAGTTTGTTCGTGCGTTGCCCACCCGCCATGCGCTACCCAAGGGCCATGAGTGCCATGGAGGAACTTCGCCAGACGATTGCCCGACTGCGGGCGCCCGGGGGCTGCCCGTGGGACCAGGAGCAGACGCATGCCTCGTTGGTGCGCTGCCTGATCGATGAGGTCAGCGAGTTGATCGAGACCATTGATTTGCTGGATTTTGCCCACATGCGCGAAGAGTTGGGCGACGTGCTCATCCAGGTGGTTTTCCACGCGCAGTTGGCCTCCGAAGCCGGACACTTCACGCTCGAAGACGTCGCCCGGGAAGTGAATGAAAAGCTGGTGCGCCGGCACCCGCATGTTTTCGGTGACCACGGCAAACTCGGCACCTCGGCCGATGTTCTTGTCAAATGGGAGCAGATCAAAGCCCAGGAAAAGCGTGCCGGGGGACAGGCGGCTCCAGTCTCGACCTTCAAATCGCTTCCTCCCGCCTTGCCGGCCTTGATGTACGCGGAAGCGGTCTGGAAGCAGATCGAAAAGAAGGCATTGCCGGTCGACGAGGTGGTGGCGGAGGAGCGGATTTCCGCGCTCGCCAAGGACCTCGATGAGGCCTCGCTTGGCCGCCGGCTCTTTGAATTGGCGGCGGCGGCGCGGAAGCGCGGGCTGGATGCCGAGGGCGCCTTGCGCCTGGAGGCGCGACGGGTCATGCACGAAGTCGACACCCGTGCCCAAGCCGCTTCCCGCACCTGAAGATCCCCCGCCGGCGCTCCTGGCGGAGTGGTGGGCGCCGTTTGCCGACTTCCTGGTGTTGGAGCGGCGCTATTCACCCTACACCGTGCGCAACTATCGGCGGGCGTTTGTTGTGTTTTGCGCGTGGGTGCGAGGCAGCGGACTCTCCGAGCGTGGATTCGGCGGGCTGGGCCCGCGCGATCTCCGGGACTTTGTCATTGAATCGCAGCGACGCTGGGACCGCCGGACGGTCCACGGCCATGTGTCCGGGCTGCGCGCGTTCTTCCGCTTCTGGCAGCGAGCCGGACGGCTCCAGCGTAGTCCGCTGGTCGGAGTTCCGCTGCCGCGTCTCGAACGTCGGTTGCCGCGTTTTTTGACCGAAGCCCAAATGGTCCGTTTGCTGGAAGGGCCGCAGCGGTTGCAGCGGGAGGGATCTCTGGATGCCTTTGTCGCCTGGCGTGATCGTCTGGCGATGGAGTTGATCTACGGCGGAGGTTTGCGCATCAGCGAGGCGATCGCGCTCACGCATGGGCAGATCGATCCTGATTCGGGGGTGGCCCGCGTAGTGGGCAAGGGACGCAAGGAGCGGCTCTGTCCGCTGGGGCGCGTCGCGCTGGCGGTGCTGGCCCAGGGGAAGCGGGAGTTCGCGCTCGATCTTGCTCCGGGCTCCCCGGTGCTCGTCACCTCCGAAGGGCGCCGGCTCGACGCCCGGTCGATCCAACGTTCGCTCAAGCGGTACCTGGCGCTGGCCGAGCTGCCGGCCGACGCCACGCCGCACACGCTCCGGCACAGCTATGCCACCCACCTGCTCAATGGCGGAGCTGACCTCCGCCTCGTGCAGGAACTGCTGGGGCATTCCCAACTCGCGACGACCCAAATCTACACGCACGTCAGCGCCGCCCGGCTGCGGGCGGTCTATGATCGCGCCCATCCCCGCGCCTAACGGTCCGTGTCACCAGCTGAGGCGGGCACTGACGCTGTTGACGTGGGCGTCAAACAGGAGGACCTCGACGCTGGTGGCTCCGGCGACACGCGCGAGGGGAAGTTCCAGCCGGAACGTTTCTGTCCTTCCATCCCGGATACCGTCCACCGGCTGCTCGACGCTTTCGGTCAGGCCATTGTTGAAACGGAACTCCACCCCTTCCAGCAGCGAGGCGGCGTCGGTGCCGCGAACCTGGAGCACGAGCCGGTCGCCTTCGATCCGGGCCTGCGCCTCGGCGAGTTTGGGCGGGGTGCGGTCGATGATGAGGTCGTCGGTCTCGAAGCGCAGGGTCAGCCGGTCCGCGACCGGACGCGGGGCCTGCTCGGTCACGACCAGCCGTGTGAAGTAGACACCATCCTGGAGGGTGCTGGTGTCGAACTGGACAAAGGGCGTTTCGCTGGCCACGGCGAGATCCGTCCACGTTTCTTCGCCTTGGCGGCGCAACGAAAACGTCGCCGCCAGGGTGTCGCCGTCCGGATCGTTGAGGGTCCAGTAGGCGATCTGGTTGCCGGGCGCCGCGACTACCGCAGAGCCGAGCAGGACATTGCGGCGTTTGTCGTCCCCGCTCTCCTTGGTTTGTCCGAGGAGCTGGCCCAGCGTGGTGCTGGCGGGCGGGGCCGGAACCGGCGCGGGGAGAATTGCGTAGTTGGGGGAGAAGAGCCGGAAATCGGTCAGGACGGGGCGCCGGTTCTGCGAGAGGTAGTGCAGCTGGGCCTTGTCGATCTCAAAGGACGGTGGAACCGTGGACTTCACCCCGAGTTTGAACTTCAGGTACCGGCCGCGCAGCGCCGGCTGGACCTGCCAGCCGCCTTCCACGGGTTCGAGCGAAGTCCACTCGGTCCAGCCCTCGATTTCATCGCTGCCGTGGTTGGTCTTGATCGACAACGTGATCTCCTGATCGCCGAGCTCGCGGAGCCGGCCGAAACGAAACGCGCCCAGCTGCGCCAGCGTGCCAACGTCGAGGCGCCGGCTTTCCAGCTCGCGGGTCCCGGAGGCGGAGAAGTCAATCAAGGCCAGGCCAGCGGCATTGTTGCGCAGGGCAAGCAGGCGCTGGTCGTCGAGCACGGCGAGACCGTTGAGTTGCGTCGAAGCGCTGCCGGGAAAGGTGAGAGAGCGTCGTTCCTTGAGGTCGTAACCGAGGAAGTCTCCCTGTTCGCCGCTGGCGATCAGCAGGTGGTCGCCTCGCTTCAGGAACCGGTAAAAGGCCACTCCGGTGCGGGAGAGCAGGGTCTCGGGAAACCCACCGCCCGCCGGAAACCAGACCAGGCTGCTGCGCCCGGAAAAGCGCTCCGGCACGCCTGCTTCCGTCGGAGGCGGCGACGGGGGCTCTTTCTCCGTGGTTCCCGTCGGGGCGACCGGGGTCGGTCGGTTGATCCGGGCGGTGCCCGCGGTGGTGGAAAAGACGAAACTCGCATAGAGGTCGCCGGCCGGGGTGATCACCAGGTCGGTGACTTCAGCATCCCGGTTTTCATGCAGGATGAGGGGCGCGCCCCCGTCGCGCGAAAACGTGTACAGGTTGCCCTTGGGCGATGAGCCCGCAATCACGCGTCCGTCGGGGTGAATCGCGAGGCGGCGTAGGTTCCGGTCGCGGACCTCTCCGAAAAGTCGAATTCCTTTCTCCTCCAGCTTGGCCGCATCCACCACCTTTTCGGGCGACACACCGGCGGCCGCCAGTCGCTCAAGATCGACACGGTAGATGCGTCCTGGGTTTCCGGTGGCCACGAGTGCAGTCCGGGCGTCGATCAGGCAAAGGTCGAGCAGGCTGTCGACGGGCAGCACGACCCGGGCGACCGTTTTGTCGCGTTCCAGCAGATACAATCCGCCGTTGGGCGAGACTCCGGCGAGGACGCGCCCGTCGGGCAGGGCCGTCAGCGCGAACACCTGGCCGTCGTCGACTTTGGCGAAGGTTTCGCTGCGGTAGGTACCCTCGCGACTGTCCACGGTCAGCTCCAATACCCGGCCGTCGGGACCTGTGCCGACCAGCCATCGCCGATCGCCGGCCGGTACGAGATTCCATAGCAGATCGGCGAGGGGCGATCCCTTGAGATCCGTAAAGGTGGGCCCGGCGATGATCCGTCCGTCCGACCGGGTCGCGAGTCCCTTGAGGTGCCGGCTGGAGCTGTCGCGGAAGAAATCAATCTCCACTGACTTGGAAAGGGCGTCGGCCCGGGCAGGGGAGGCGGACGAGATCAGCAGACTCGCGGTGGCCGCGCCGAGCGCGAGCGAACGATGGAAAGCGCCGCGGAGGAAAGAAGGGACGACATGCATGCTGCGAAAGGGGAGGGAGAAAGGCATCACTCGATCACCGAGAGCGGTCGCTTGACCTGGACATTGATCAGTCGGTCCTGGAATACCCGGGTCTCCCAGAGGGGAACCGCAATGTCCTGGCGACCGTAGCGGGTGTTGATGCTGGCTTGTGCGATTCGCTCGATCGAACCCGGGGCGTCGATCATCCGTTCGTTTTCGTCGATCAGTGCGCTGGCTCGTTCGACGACGGCCACGTACAGTCCGTCCGGGCGCCGGAACGCGCGCAGGGCGTCGAGGTACGAGGCAAAGCTGCGAATGTCGGTCGAGGAGAGCGTGGCCGCCTGTCCGGTGGCACGGTCCAGGTCCCGGCCGTTCATGACCACCAGTTCAAGCGATCGTCCCACCCAGGCGGGTGGCACCGGGATTTCGATGACTTGGCGCAACGCTTCTCCCTGATGGTCCCGTCCCGTCAGACTGACCGTCAGCAGGTCGCCGGCGCGGGCCCGGGTGGTCGAGGGCTGAACTTGGTCGAGGTAGGCCCAGGGGCGCCGCGCCAGCGGGGAGATCTGCACGGAGATTTGAGTGGGGAAGATCTTTTCAAACGGATTCTGCAGGCAGGCGTTGAGTCGCTGCAGGAACTCTTCCAAACCGGCGGCGAATCCCTGTGGGCCGGCGTAGAGCATCTCCATTTCGTAGGGACGCACACCCGGAAAGAGCACGCGCGTGGCGACCCGAAATCCCTCTGTGAAGCCGGCGTCGTTGGAACCCTGGATGGCCTGGGTGACACCCATCGCCGTCACCGTCGGGGCGAGCTGGGCGTGCTTGACGATGGAGAAGCGAAGGGTGCGGCGGGGCGTGGTGACTTCGACCGGGATCATGGCGGGCCCGGGCCCGAGTTCCCCGGCCACCGCGGACAATCGATCCTGCAGCAGCGTTCCAATGACCGGGCCCGTATTGGAAACCTTCATCGAATTGAGATTGGAGGGCAGGATCGCCACAATGTCGGCCGAGCACAGCGGCAGAGCGACCTCGCCAATGCCGAGCATCGGATGCCCAAATGCGGTGATGCGCCGGCCGTCGACGCGGGAGACCGTTCCCGTCCCTGCGATCGTGATGTCGCCCGTGGCGAGCGCCACCGCCACCGCGCCGCCGGGCTGGAGGGTGGGCGCAGGTCCGGAGGATGGAGTGGACGGGAGCTCCGCGCCTGATGCGCCCACCGATCCGCCGAGAGCGGTGGTCGACAACCCGAATTCCCGCAGGCGTGGACCGAAGAGGTCTGCGACGGCGGGACTCAGACCGGTCAAGGCAAAGACGGGTCGCAACGCCTGGAACTCACCGGTGTCCGTTGAACGAGGACGCGGAGCCGCCTCCTCCGGCGCCAGGGGCACCGGCGCGACCGGCAGACCGGAGAGTTTGCCGGTGACTTCATCGAGATCTGCGACCGGAGTGAATCCAGCGTAACGCACCGTCTCAAACCGCTGGACCTGGTAGCTCAGGGCACCGGCAATCCGGCCCCCGATGTAGAGTGGACTGCCGCTCATGCCGGCGACCGCTCCCATCGCCTGCACTCTGGGGTCGGTCAGGCGGCAGAGGATCAGCGCCTTGCCCGGGCCGAGTGCGTTGCGGACCACCCCGGTGACCTCCACCTCGAAGGGCTCGGGTGCAGTGCCCTGAAACACCGTCCAGACCTCACCCTTCATGCCAGGCTGCAGCTCGTGGAGCGCGATGGGCAGCGCATCCGCCGGCTGGCTGGCACTGTATCCGGTGGACCACGTCAGGACCAGGGCGCAGATCAGTCCCGCGACCCGGCCCATCCGGCGGAAAAGGCGGTCGGGGCGAGGCGGGGCGAAGTGCGGACTGGGGATCGGAAGGGACATGGGCTAGAGTGAGCGAATGGCGTCACTCAGGTGGGTGCAGGCCTGATCGATGGAAGCCCCGGCGTGGGCGGTCGAGATGAAGCACGCTTCATACGCGCTGGGCGGCAGGTAAACGCCCTTGGCGAGGCTGGCGTGGAAGTACCGGCCAAAGAGCGTCGCGTCGGCTTGCAGTGCGGTCGCGTAGTCGCGGACCGCATGAGGGGTGAAGTACAGGCAGAACATCGAGCCGGTCTGTGGGACTTGGGCGGGCAGGCCCTTGGCGCGGGTGGCTTCGACCAGGGTATCGCGAATCTGGCGTCCGAGCGCGGCGAGGCGCGGATACGGATTCTCCTCCTCCAACAACTGCAATGCGGCAATGCCGGCCGCCATCGCGAGGGGGTTGCCGCTGAGCGTGCCGGCCTGATACACAGGACCGAGCGGAGCGAGCAGGTTCATCACGTCCGCCCGGCCGCCAAAGGCGCCGACGGGCAGTCCGCCCCCGATGATCTTTCCGAGCGTGGTAAGGTCGGGTTGCACCCCTTCGAGTTCCTGCACGCCGCCCTTGGCCAGGCGGAAGCCCGTCATGACTTCATCGAAAATGAGGAGTGCGCCGTGCGCCGTGCACAGGCGCCGCAGGTGAGCCAGGAACCCGGGTTCGGGCAGAATCAGCCCGACGTTGGCCGGGTACGGTTCCACGATGATGCAGGCGATTTCGCCGGGGTGGGCGACAAAGGCCGCCTCGACCGCCGCCGGATCATTGAAAGGCAGGACCAACGTTTCGCGAGCGAACGAGGCCGGCACCCCGGCGCTATCCGGATTTCCGTGGGTCAACGCGCCGGAACCGGCCTTGATCAGGAGGGAGTCGGAGTGACCATGGTAACAGCCGGAGAACTTGATGATCTTGTCGCGGCGCGTGAACCCACGGGCCAGGCGGATGGCCGACATGGTGGCTTCCGTCCCGCTGTTGCACATGCGCACCTTCTGGATGGAGGGCACGAAGCGCACGATGAGCTCGGCCATCTCCACTTCATACGGATTCGGAGTGCCGAACGAGGTGCCGTTCTCCAGCGCCTTGGCAATGGCTTCCTTGATCCGGGGGTGATTGTGGCCGTGAATCGCCGGGCCCCAGGTGCAGACGAAATCAATCAGCTCGCGTCCGTCCGCGGTGGTGAGTGTCGCCCCGCGGGCCGACTTGACAAAGAAGGGCGCCCCCCCGACCGAGCGGAATGCGCGGACGGGTGAGTTCACCCCTCCGGGGATGAGTTCGCGGGCACGGGCGAAGAGTTGTTCCGAGGTCATGGTCGAGCGTAAATTAGGAGACATATTTCTGAACGATCGGAATGCGACGGCCGACCCCGAAGGCGAGCGGGGTGATCTTCAGTCCGGGCGCCGCCTGCTTTCGTTTGTACTCATTCAGGTCCACTTTGCGAACGATGTCGTCGACCACCGTGGCATTGAAGCCCCGGGCGACGAGGTCGCGACGCGACAGGCCTTCTTCCACGTATCCACGCAGGATGGCGTCGAGAATGTCGTAGGGCGGGAGGCTGTCCTGATCGACCTGACCGGGTCGCAGTTCGGCGCTCGGTGGTTTGACGATGCTGTTCTCGGGAATGATCTCGCGCTCCCGGTTGATCCAGCGCGACAGGGAATAGACCTGGGTCTTGAAGACGTCGCTGATCACCGCGAGGCCGCCACACATGTCACCGTACAGCGTGCAATAACCGACGGCGACTTCGCTCTTGTTGCCGGTGGTGAGCAGGAGGGCGCCGAACTTGTTCGACAGCGCCATCATGATGACACCCCGGACCCGCGCCTGGATGTTCTCTTCCGTCACATCGCGGGGGCGTCCGGCAAACGTGGCGGCGAGGGCTGATTCGCAGGCGGCGACGGGATCGGCGATGGCAATGGTCTCGAAGCGGATGCCGAGATTGGCGGCCAGGATGCGGGCGTCGTCACGCGAGTGTTGCGACGAAATCGAAGAGGGCAGTGACACGCCGGTCACCTGCTCGGGTCCAAATGCGGCGGCGGCCAGCACTGCGACGACTGCCGAATCAATGCCTCCAGAGAGCGCAATCAAAGCCCGTTTGAACCCGCATTTCTGGGCGTAATCCCGCAGCCCGAGCACCAAGGCGTCATAAATGTCCGCCATTTCCTCCTGCCGGAAACTCGGGGCGAGCAGGGGCACCGGGTCAGGCGGCTGAACGGTCTGGCTTCGCTCGGACGCGAGGGGGATGGCCACCACCCGGTTCTCCTCCCGAAACGCGGCGAGCCCGGCGGTGATCTGTCCGCGAGCATTCGCGACCAGGCTTCGGCCGTCGAAAACCAGCTCATCGTTGCCGCCGATCGCGTTCACATACACGACGGGACAGCCGAGGAGCTTGGCCGCGTCGGTCACGAGGGTCTGGCGGACGTCACTCTTTTCATAGTGCCAGGGACTGGCTGAAAGATTCACCATCAGGTCGACCTTTTGCTCGGCCAGCCACTTGACGGGGTCGAAATGGTAGAGCCGCCGCGGGGCGACACGGGGCTGCGTCCAGATGTCTTCGCAGATGGTCACCCCGACTCGGGCGCCTCCCAGGGTGAGGATGATCGGGGTGGGGGCTGGCTCGAAGTAACGGTCCTCGTCGAAGACATCGTAGGTCGGCAGCAAGCACTTCCGGGCGTGATGTTGCACGGCGCCGTGCTGGCAGAGGGCGGCAGCGTTGAAGAACCGGCGCCCGTCGGGCTGCGGGTTCGCCTCGACGGTTCCGATCAAGGCCGGAACGGCCCCGATTTCGGCGGCGATCAGGCGCAGCGACTCCTCGACGTCGCTGACAAAACGACGCTTGAACAAGAGGTCGCGCGGGGGATACCCGCAGACAATCAATTCGGGAAACACCACCAGTTCGGCGCCGTCGGCCACGAGTTTGCCGTAGGCGTCGAGGATGCGACGCCGGTTGCCAGCGAGGTCTCCGACGGTGGTATTGAGTTGAGCGAGGCCGATTCGCATGACGGCGTGGTTTCGTGGGCGGACGGGACGAGAGGAACGTGTTACCATGAGATGTTTGACGAAAAGGACAACTCCCGAGGCTTGCGCCGGGACAAACTCCTGCGGAGCGTGAGTGGGTATGCTGTGCCGCGTTATTTTTGCATGGGTTTGCGCAGGTGTGGTCTCCGTTTGGGCTCAATCGCCTGCACGGCTGTCCTTGGAGGGCGCTCTGGCGAAGGTCGACCGGGTCAACGTCAATGTCCTGCTGAGCCGCGAGGCCTTGGCGCAGGCGATGGAGTCGGTGGTACAGCAAAAAGCCGATTTGCTGCCCTCCGTTTCGGCCTCATTACAGCAACGGAGGTCCGAGTCGCCCAGCGTCTCGTCGACCTTGAAGCGCCGGGGCACTCCCTCAAATAGCGCATCTGCCCGGCTGTCTGGCTCTTACCAACTGCTCAGTCCGCAGCAAATCCTGCAGTACCGGGCCTCCCAGATCGGGGTGGACGTGGCCGAGCTCGACTTGCAGCAGACCGTTCAGAGCGTGCTGGCGACAGTGGCGCAGACGTTTTTCGCCCACCTCCGCAATGTGAAGCGCATCGATGTGCTCGATGCCAACATTGGCCGGGCGCGTGAATTGGTCCGGCTCGCGCAGAATCAAGTCGCGGCGGGGGTGGCGACGCAAATCGATGTCACTCGGGCCGAATCACAGCTCGCCATCGCGGAGCAGGCGCGCCTGCAGCAGGCGACGGCGGTCTATCAGAGCGAATTGCTGCTCAAGCGCCTGCTCGATCTCGAGGCGGCCGGACCGCTCGAGCTGGAAGACTTTGCGGTCCGTCGGGCGGAAGAGGCGGCGTTTGCGGTGGCGGATGAGAAGTCGTTGTTCGAACAGCGCGCCGACTTTCTTCGCACCCGCAAGGCCCTCGAACAGGTGCATGAGAACTACAAGGCAACCAAGGCAGAGCGTTACGGGTCGCTCTCCGTTTCCGGGGACTACAGTCTGAGCAATACGGAGCTTTGGGCCGGCGATGAACAGCCGGGTTGGTCGTTGGGTTTCGGCTACTCGCTCCCGGTCTTTGACGCCGGGCGGATCAAGGCCAACCAGCGTCAGGTGCTTTCCCAGATTCGGTCGCAGGAGTACCGCCTGCGTCAGGTGGAACTTTTGATTTCCAGTGAAATGCGCCTGGCCTATCAGGATGCCCGCTCGCGATTCGCACAGGTCGGAGTGGCGGAAAAGAGTCTTCGGCTGTCCGAACAAGAACTGGAACTGGCTCAGCGGCGGTTTCAGCAGGGCGTGGCCGACAATCGGGAGATCATCGATGCGCAGAATCGGCTGGCGCAGGCGAGTGACAATCTCAACGAGGCGATCTATCTCTATCACCTCAGCCGGGTCGAATTGGCCCGCGCCCGGGGTGACGTCCGCAGTGTGGTGGGTGAGCGCCAATAACCGGCGCTCGACCGGGGTGGTCACTCCTTTACTTCGGTGTCAAGGATGAGGGTCACGGGACCGTCATTCACGGACGCGACCTGCATGTGAGCCCCAAACCGACCCTGGGCGACCGGGAGGTGGGTGGTCGTGGCGAGGTGTCGGACAAATTGATCGTAACACGTCTGCGCCAGCTCGGGAGCTGCGGCGGCGTTGAAGGACGGTCGGGTTCCTTTGCGGGTGCTGGCGTAGAGCGTGAATTGACTGATCACCAGGAAGGAGCCTCGCACGTCGAGCACGGAGCGGTTCATGGCGCCCGCTTCGTCGGCGAAGATGCGCAGGGAGGCGAGCTTGCGCACCAGCCAGTCGATTTCCACCTGGGTGTCTGGTGGAGCCACCGCCAGAAGCAGGAGCAATCCGTGGTCGATCCGGCCGATCACCTCGTGGTCAACCGTCACGCTGGCAGAAGACACACGCTGCACGATGACACGCATCGTGACAGGCTGGTGGTCCAAGCCGCGGAGGTCGACGAAGAACGCGCCGGCCTCCGGCCCATCAGGCGACTACCACGTGAAGAAGTCGCCGCGGTGAAACTCGGTCGTGGTCGGGGTCCAGGCCGGGGGACGTCGCGCCAAGTCCTGGTCGAAGTCGAGCACCCGCTCATCCGGCACGTAGTAGACGCGGTCATCGTTGGTGACCGTGCCGTCCGGATCGACCCCGATGGGCTGGCTCGGGCTCTTGAAGATCGAGTTCATGTACTTCGAAGTGAACAGTTGTCCCATCGAACCTTTGATCGCGATGCGGTAGCCGCTCCAGTCCTCCATCAGACGGACCAGGTTCTGCACGCCACCGCTGTTGACCGGAGGACTGGCCGAAGACGGCGTGTTGCCGGTGAGAATGGCGGAATTGATTGTCATCGACGTGCTCGTGCCGCTGGGGTCGGCGCGGCGGACCTCGATGGTGCCGGTGGCGTTGTCATCGTTCCAGCCGTCCGATAGGAGAGTTACGGCGTCGGCCATAAGCGCGGCTGGGTTTGTACGTCCTCCCGCCATTCCCACCGTGCTTGTATTGTAGTCGCCTTGTACATACAGCGCGTTGTTAGAGACCACGGCAAACCCCTTGGGGTTTCCATTGACATCGTTGATCTTCGGCGTGTCGGCTCCGTTCTTCAGACGTATTCCGCTCCCGTCTCCCGGGCCACGCGTTCCTGCAGTCTCATCGTGAATATAAACGACCCCATTGTAACCGGATGCCAGTGTGGAGAGCGTCCCGAGCGCGGTCTTGAGCGCGCCGACGTCGAGCGTCGTCGTCTTGATTTCTCGTCCTTCGCGTTTGTCATAGAGCGCCTTGCGGCGCTCGGCGACCGGGATGATGTCATTGATGTTGCTGGCGACCGTGGCGTTGTAGGCCGTCGGATTGGTGGGCGTGCCCACGTTGACGGAAATGGTTCCATCCAGCGCCTCGGCAATCGTCACCACGATGCCTGCGCGATTGTACATCCGGCGGGAGGCCACCGTGGGATCCTCGGCGATTGCGGTACCGTCGGTTTGCTTCGGGGGAGGGGCAATGATGGAGCGGTAAACCTCATTGGCGTCGGTGACGCCAGCCGCGTTTTCGTAGGCTTCCGGGTAGTCGGTGAGGGCTTTGCCGATGTTCACGCCACCGACAAAATTTTCGGGCGACGTCAGTTTCTCGACCTGACTGGCGCGAGCCGTGGCTTGATCGGGAGTTACTGCATCGTGGGGGTCAGTATCAAAAATAGGTGCATGCAGCGTCGAGGTGCCGGGTGCACCCGGTTTGCGCATTGTGGTGCCAGATGTGGTGTCGCTGGCACCATTGAAACCGTTGAAGACGCTCAGTTGGTCGGTGATGATGATATCCACGCCGCTTTGGGCGCCAATGTAGGCGCTGCCGTTGGTCGAGACGGGACCGTTGATGATCATGTCACTGCCGGACGCCAACTCGAGGTCGTCCTGGTAGAACACGCTGTACTGAAGGATAGAGGTTTCGGAACGTACGAACCGGCGGCCGGCCCGGTACTCGATGGGTCCAAACATGGGATCGTCTTTCTTGGCCCTGACCCTTGCGGTGAAGTAGTAGTTACGGGCGATGTTGCGAGTACCGTGTCGTTGCCCGGTGGCGCTGCCGTCCGCCGTGCCGGGGATTGAATAGAATTCGATCGTCCGGGAAACGATCCAGCCGTCATCGGAAATCGTGGAAGAAAACGGTGTCTGGTCGGTCGAAAGGCTGGCGACGCAATGGCCGTCGGTGACCATTTCGGCGGCCACCGAGGTGGAAGGCGTTCCCAGGTTCACCTCCGCTATCCACCGGTAGAAGAGGTACTCCATCTCGCTCTCGGCCACCAGCTTCGCCTTTTCCATGCGCGATTGGCGCACGGAATTGCGATGCGTGTTCGAGCTATATCTCATGACGCTCTCTAGTAGGAAGGAGAGCACCACTACTACTAGGACAACCGTCATTAAGACACTACCGCTGCGATCTCGGAGCCGGGAACGAGTTGGGTTCATGGGAGGCATATCTCAACTATCGGGACGAGGCGTCGGGCGCGGCGTCGGCGTCGGCGTCGGACGAGCCGTCGGCGTGGGCGTCGGGGTCGGCGTGGGCGTCGGCGTAGGCGTCGGCGAAGGTGTGGGTGTCGGCGTCGGCGTCGGCGTGGGCGTCGGCGTGGGCGTCGGTGTCGGCGTCGGGGTCGGCGTCGGCGTAGGTGTCGGCGTCGGAGTCGGCGTCGGACGAGGCGTGGGCGTCGGCGTGGGTGTCGGCGTCGGAGTCGGCGTCGGCGTGGGAGTCGGCGTGGGTGTCGGCGTCGGGGTCGGCGTCGGCGAAGGTGTGGGCGTGGGTGTCGGGCGCGGCGTAGGCGTCGGCGTGGGCGAAGGCGTCGGAGTGGGCGTCGGCGTCGGGGTCGGCGTCGGCGTGGGCGTCGGACGAGGCGTGGGCGTCGGCGTAGGCGTCGGGCGCGGCGTGGGCGAAGGTGTCGGTGTCGGCGTGGGACGCGGCGTGGGCGTCGGAGTCGGCGTCGGCGTGGGCGTGGGTCTCGGCGTCGGAGTCGGCGTCGGCGTGGGCGTCGGGCGCGGCGTGGGCGTCGGCGTGGGCGTCGGACGAGCTGTGGGTGTAGGCGTCGGCGTGGGCGTCGGCGTCGGGCGCGTGGTCGGCGTCGGAGTCGGCGTCGGGCGGCCGGTCGGAGTGGGCGTAGGCGTGGGCGTCGGACGCGGTGTGGGCGTCGGAGTGGGCGTCGGACGTGCCGTCGGCGTGGGCGTCGGGGTCGGCGTCGGGCGCGTGGTCGGCGTCGGCGTGGGCGTCGGACGGGCCGTGGGCGTAGGTGTCGGCGTGGGCGTCGGGCGCGGCGTGGGCGTCGGCGTGGGCGTCGGGCGCGTGGTCGGCGTCGGGGTCGGCGTCGGACGTGACGTCGGCGTGGGCGTCGGAGTCGGCGTGGGGGTTGGACGCGGTGTGGGCGTCGGCGTGGGAGTGGGGGTCGGACGCGGTGTGGGCGTCGGCGTGGGGGTAGGCGTCGGCGTGGGCGTCGGGGTCGGCGTCGGCGTGGGCGTCGGCGTGGGACGCGGTGTTGGAGTCGGCGTCGGGGTCGGAGTAGGCGTGGGACGCGGTGTGGGCGTGGGGCTAGGAGTGGGCGTGGGGGTGGGCGTCGGCGTCGGTGCCGGTGGTGATGTAGGCGTCGGGGTAGGGCTCGGCGTGGGAGATGGAGTGGGGCTCGGCGTGGGCGTGGGTACCGGAGTAGGCGTAGGTGCCTCTGTTGGTATTGGTGTCGTCGTCGGCGCAGAAGTCGGAGTAGGCGTCGGAAGTGGAGTCGGCGATGGGGTGGGAGTCGGCGAAGGACTGTAGCTCAGGTTGTAGGAGGCACCTGACTTGTTTACGAGCAGGCCGGCTACTGCATTCTTTGAGTAAAAGTCCCTGCGGCCCGTTTGAACCTGCACTTTGTTCAATTCCTCGGTGTCCAAGACGAGATTGAAGTCCACAAAGAACTTGTCGGAGCCCACCGAACCTGTGGCTACCTTCTTGAAGGGAAACTGGTTCGCGATCACCGGCGCAGCTAACACTTTTGCGGTGCCGCCCGGATACGAGTCGTACCAAACAAATGCCGGCACGCTGCTAACCACCTCGGTCGCATAGGCGCGCTCTCTGAGAATAGTTGCAATCTGGTCTGCTGGAACGTCGTCAGTACGTCCAGAGAGTGTAGCGATTGAAGCCTCAAGCGTTAGAGTTACATCTCCATGCGTAACAGCGCCTCGCGTGTCGCTGACCGCAATAATGCGTCCTCCCGCGCCGCCATTTAGTCGCGGAGATCCGAGCACGAGATAGTCGCCCGCCTGGGGCTTCGTGTCGATGGGCAGATTGACCACTACTTCTTCAGCTGTGTGAAGCGCGTATGAAGTGGTACCGGGCAGACCGAGATTGACTCGATAGGTAACTCGGGAAAAAGCAGTAGAATCGCCGTTTGGCGCCTGAAAGTTGGCTGCGCTGAGATCCCCGGACAACGACATCTCCTTACTTATGTGATCAAAGGAGAAGCGTCCCTTGACGTTGACCGCGTTGAGATTTGTGACCTTTTTCGTAGCTACGTTTCCGCTGATAAAAAACATCGTGGCTGCGATAATCATTATCGCACCGACTCCGATGGACATTAGGATCTCGACGAGCGTGAAGGCCCGCCAATCCTGCCGAGTGCGGTTCCGCACGTTGCGCAAACGGTGAAGAAGGTGGCTCATGGGACGCGTCGGACGAGACTGACTTTTTGTTCCAACGATTTGCCGCTGTAGGTGTAGCTTATCTTGAAGTCGCCGCGCAGGAGAAGACCGGCGGTCGAGGCGGGCGGCGTGGTGGCCGCGGTGCCGGTCGAGGAGAGATAAGTGACGTCACGCGTCACCACGGCGTTCGTGATGAGCGCACCGGTGGAAGTGCCTAGGGTGACAGTCAGGCCGGTCGTGCCGCCAGTGGCGCCCTGCCAGGACAAGCCGGTCCCGGTGGCGGTGGTGGTCGGTTGAAACATTGCGTTGAGCGAGCCGTCGGCCGCCTCCGCCTTTTGAATCAGAAACTCATCTCCCAATGATTTTAAAATGTATCTCGCGTGATCGCGATACCGGGTGTTGGCCGAAAGCCGATACGAGTGAACAAGACCGGCGAATACGCCAAGAATCAGAATCAGCAATACCACGGACGCGAGAATCGTCTCGATCATGGTGAACCCGGCATCGCGCCGCGGCCAGCGGTGACCCTTCCAGGAGCGTCCCAGACGCGTGCCGGCGCCACCCTCGGGTGCCGTCGCATCGGTGGCTCGGCGGAGGCGGGAACGACCGGCGGAGGAGCCGGC
>JAEUGY010000126.1 GCA_016794625.1 Opitutaceae bacterium | reverse complement strand
AGGTAGGGTTGCGGCGGATCGATGTTCGGCTGCGGAGCGGGTGCCGGAGCGGGCGCGGCCTTGGGCGCCTGTCCGGACACAACGACGGGCAAAGCCGCCAGGATGAACGCGAGGAAACGAGCAGAGGTGGAGGTGATCACTATGGGGGAAAACTCCATTTCGGGAAGAACGCGCCGCGAGGTCAAAGGACATTCGTCCACATCCCAAAAAATCCCCCGGCTGCCAACGACCCTCCCGATGGAGCTGGCCTCGCTGAGGCCGGGATGCAGCCCGGAAACGCACCGCGCGCGGGGTCGGCGACCCATAGGCATTAACTTGAAACGCAGGTGGAGTCCTCCATTCAACTTAAGCTACGACCCATGGGCTCAGGTGGAGGGCGTCGCTCCGTCGACGCCGGGGGACGAACCCCGCACCCCTGCGTCCGTACGCTTTGAGTGAACGCAACGCGCAACCGGCGTCGACGGAGCGACGCCCTCCATCGATCCAACGCTCCCCGCGGTCGTCTACGCCGCGTTGTTTCTCAACGTTAACGCCGCGGGGTCGGCGACCCCGCCTACAACAGACATGGAACTTGGTTGGACGGCCGTTCTGTATCAGTTCGGGGACCAATGGCAGGAAGGCGGGGGCGACCACCCTTATCGTCGCGTTGAACGTTGAAGCCGGCGCGCGCCCTGCTTGTCTTCGGCCATGCACACTGCTCCCACACTCGGCGTGATCGGTCTTGGATCCATGGGTCGCGGCGCCGCCCTGTCCGCCTTGCGTCGCGGGGTTTCCACCTGGGGCCATGACGTCAATCCCGCCGCGGCCGCCGCCATCGTGGAAGCCGGCGGGAAACAGGCGGGCACGGTGGCGGAGCTGGCCCGGGCCTGCAACGCCGTGCTGATCCTGGTGGTCAATGCCGAGCAGACCGAGGACGTGCTCTTTCGGCCCGACGGGCTCGCCGCTCACTTGCGTCCCGGTTCGGTGGTCATTGCCTCGGCGACCGTCGACCCCGCTTATCCACCCGCTTGGGCCGCCCGCCTGGAAGCGGCGGGGCTGTGGTTGATCGACGCGCCGGTTTCCGGTGGGGCGGTCAAGGCCGCCGCCGGCGAAATGACGGTCATGGCGTCGGGTCGTCCGGAAGCCTTCGCCGCAGCCGGTGGTCTGCTCGATGCCATCGCCGGCAAGGTGTATCGGCTGGGTGATCGCGCCGGCATCGGCTCCACGATCAAGATGGTCAACCAACACCTCGCCGGCGTGCACATTGCCGCGGCCTGCGAAGCGATGGCCCTGGGCATGAAAGCCGGGGCGGATCCACAACAGCTTTACGACGTGATCTGCCACTCCGCCGGGGCGAGCTGGATGTTCGCCAACCGGGTGCCCCACATCCTGGCCGGCGACTACACGCCGCTCTCGTCGGTGAACATTTTTGTCAAGGATCTCGGCATTGTGCTCGACGCCGCCCGCGACCTGAAAATCCCCCTGCCTCTGGCCGCCGCCGCCCATCAGCTCTACCTGGGCGCCGCCGGAGCGGGCCACGGACGGGAGGACGACAGCGCGGTGATCAAACTCTACGCCGCGCAGTCCGGACTCACCCTGCCCGGCCCCGCCGCGCCTCCAGCCCGCTGATCCCGCTCCGCCCGCCCGCGTCCCGACCCGTTTGGACTTTCTTACGTTCTGATCGCGCCTGCGTTTGCACCCCGCCCGTCCGTCGCTACATCAGATCCAGATGCCCGTCGTCCGCCCCACCCTGACCCTGGTCACGCTCATCCTCGCCGCAGGAGCGCCCCTCGGGACACTCGCCGCTGCGACCAGCCGGGTGGATTTCACGCGGGACATTCAGCCCCTCCTGTCCGACGCCTGTTACCACTGCCACGGGCCTGATGCCTCGTCGCGGAAGTCGGGCCTGCGGCTCGATCGGCAGGACGCCGCCCTTGCCGGGGGCAAGTCCGGACTGCCCGCCGTGGTCCCGGGAAAGCCAGACTCCAGTGAACTGATCGCCCGCATCCTCAGCGACGACCCCGAGGAGGTCATGCCGTCCCCGGATTCGCACAAGGTCCTGACTGCCGCCCAGAAAGACCTGCTGCGACGCTGGGTCGCCGAGGGGGCCGAGTGGAAGGAACACTGGGCCTACGTGGCTCCGAAGCGTCCGGTGGTGCCCGAGGTGTCTGCGCCCTCCGCCGCGCAATCGACTCATCCCATCGACGCCTTTATCCAGGCTCGCCTCGATCAGAAGGGCATCACGCCCTCACCGGAGGCTCCACGGGCCGCCCTGCTGCGCCGGCTTTCGCTCGATTTAATCGGCCTGCCGCCCTCCCCGGAAGACGTGGCCGCGTTCGAGCGCGACGCCCGCCCCGACGCCTACGAGCGCCAGGTCGAACGCCTGCTCGCCTCACCCCACCACGGCGAACGGTGGGCCCGCCCGTGGCTCGATGTCGCCCGCTACGCGGACTCCAATGGTTATTCGATCGACGCACCCCGGCAGATCTGGAAGTACCGCGATTGGGTTGTCGCCGCCCTGAACCGGGACCTGCCGTATGACCAGTTTGTGATCGAACAGCTCGCGGGCGACCTGCTGCCGAACGCCACGGTCGACCAGAAAGTCGCCACGGGATTCAATCGCAACACCCAGATCAATCAGGAGGGCGGCATCGATCCGGAGCAGTTTCGCATCGAGTCGGTCATGGACCGCGTCGCCACCTTTGGCAGCGCTTTCCTCGGGCTGACGCTCTCCTGCTCCCAGTGTCACGACCACAAGTTCGACCCACTGCCGCAGCGCGACTACTACCGCCTCTACGCGTTCTTCAATCAGTCGGTCGACGACGGCCACGGCAAGAGCCAGCCCGGCGGCACCCTCGCCTTTCCGGGTGAGAAGAGCGGCAGCGAAGCCGACAAGGCGGCCGCGGACGAGGCCCGGCTCGACCTCGAGGCGTTTCTGGACGCGCGCGGCGGCGACTATACCCGCTGGCGCGAATCGCTCCATCCGGAAACGCGGGCGCAGCTCAGCGCCGCGATGCGGGCCGCGCTCGAACTGCCCTGGGCGGAACAAACGCTGGCGCAGCGTAGATCGATTTACGGATACTTCGTTCGCGACGACCCCGACTTCCAGCAGCGGGTGGAAAAACTCAACGCCCTTGAACGTCAGGAGGGCAAAGTCGTCACCACCTTGATCATGGCCGATGCGCCGGAACCGCGCCCCACCACGCTCTTCATCAAAGGGGACTTCACCCGGCCGGGAGAGCCGGTCACACCCGGCACGCCCGCCATCCTGCCGCCCCTGAACGTCGAACACCCCACGCGGCTCGACCTGGCCCGCTGGCTCTTCGACCCCGCCCAGCCCCTGACGGCGCGCGTCATGGTCAACCGGATCTGGCAGGGGTACTTCGGGCGCGGACTGGTGGAAACGGAGAACGACTTCGGCTCCCAAGGTTCGCCGCCGAGTCACGCCGAGCTGCTCGACTGGCTGGCCACCGAGTTCACGGCCCAGGCGTGGAGCATGAAGGCCCTGCATCGCCTGATCGTGACCTCGGCCACCTACCGCCGCCAGTCCCACGCGCGTCCCGACCTGGCGCTGGTCGACCCACTCAATCACCTCCTGGCCCGCCAGACCCGCCTGCGGCTGGACGCCGAGCTGGTTCGCGATGTGTCGCTCGCCGCGAGCGGCCTGCTGGCCCCCAAGCTCGGTGGGCCGCCGGTGTACCCGCCGCAACCCGACGGGGTGATGAACCTCGGGCAGTCCCGGCGTGCCTGGATCCCCAGCACCGGCGCGGACCGGCACCGGCGCTCGCTCTACACCCACTACTGGCGCGCCACGCCGCATCCGGCGCTGGCGGTGTTTGATGCACCCGACGCCTTCAGCGCGTGCACGCGTCGCATCCGTTCCAATACACCGCTACAGGCACTCACGCTGCTCAACGACCGTCAGTTCGTCGAGTTCGCCGAGGCCCTCGCCGCCCGTATCCTGCGCGCCGGGGGACCGGACGACTCCGCCCGGCTGGCGTTCGCATTTCAACTCTGCCTCTCCCGGCCACCGGCCGCCGCGGAGCGGGACCGGCTGCTCGACCTGTTGCGCACGCTGCAGCAGCCCGGGACCGGCGAACCCGCCGCCACCCCGCTGGAAGCCTGGGTGGCGGTCGCCCGGGTGCTGCTCAATCTCGACGAAACCATCACCCGCGCCTGATCATGCCTCCCTCCGTCCCCTTCGATCCGGCGCAGCACATCACCAACGTCACGCGGCGCCACTTCTTCAGCCGCTGCGCCGTCGGGCTCGGCGGGATTGCCCTCGCCTCGCTGCTCGGCGAACAGCCGCTGGGCGGCGCCCCCGCTCCGGCGGCGGAGCCCCTCGCTCCCAAGACTCCGCATTTCGGGCCGCGCGCCAAGCGGGTCATCTACCTTTTCATGGCCGGCGGCCCGAGTCAGCTCGATCTGTTTGACTACAAACCCCGGCTGCAGGCGTTGAACGGTCAGCCCGTTCCCGCCTCCCTGATCGCCGGCAAGCGCTTTGCCTTCATGGGCACGAGCCATGGTACAAACCTGCTTGGCTCGAAGCGCACGTTCGCCCGCCATGGTCGCAGCGGAGCCTGGGTCTCCGACCTCTTTCCGCACACCGCCCGGATCGTGGATGACATCACGCTTGTCCAGTCCTGCGCCGCGGACTTGTTCAACCATGCGCCGGCCAAGCTGTTCATGAACACAGGCTCCGGCCAGTTCGGCCGCCCGAGCCTGGGCGCATGGGTCACGTACGGGCTCGGCAGTGAAGCCGACAACCTGCCTGGGTTTGTGGTCCTGCAATCCGGTCCCCGCGGTCCGCGCGGGGGTGCGGTCAACTGGGGAACCGGTTTCCTGCCCACCACGTTCCAAGGCGTGCCATTTCGCGGACAGGGCGACCCGATCCTCAATCTCGCCAACCCGGCCGGCATCTCCGCCACCCGGCAGCGGCTCACCCTGGACGCGCTGCGGGACCTCAACCTCCAGCACGCGGTGGCGACCGGCGACGCTGAAATCCACACCCGCATCGCCGCCTACGAAATGGCGAGCCGGATGCAGTCGAGTGCACCGGAACTTGTGGACCTGCGGGGCGAGTCCGCCGCCACCCTCGGCCTCTACGGAATCGAGGCGGACAAACCGTCCTTCGCCCGCAACTGCCTGCTCGCCCGGCGGCTGATCGAGCGGGGCACGCGGTTCGTCCAGTTGTATCACACCAATTGGGACAGCCACGGCGGGCCCGGCGAAAATCTCGAAACCGACTTCGTCGCCCGTTGCCACGAAGTGGACCAGGGTCAGGCCGCCCTAGTGACCGATCTGAAGCAACGCGGGTTGCTGAAAGATACACTCGTCATCTGGGGCGGCGAATTCGGCCGGACTCCGATGGGGGAAAATCGCGACACCACCGGACGCAATCATCACATCGACGCCTTCACCATGTGGTTTGCCGGCGGCGGGACCAAGGCCGGCGCCGTGATCGGAGAGACCGACGAACTCGGTTTCAGCCCCGTGGCCGACCGCGCCCATGTGCACGACCTGCACGCGACGATCCTGCACCTCCTGGGACTCGATCACAAGAAACTCACCTTTCGCTTCCAGGGTCGCGACTTCCGGCTCACCGACGTGCACGGAAACCTGCTCCACTCGCTTCTGGCGTAAAACGCGCGTACCTTCACGCAGATCCGAGTCTCTCCACGAAGATAGCCCAATCCGATGGATACCGTTGGCTGAGATGAACCGTGCCCTCTTTTAGGCCCTGCCTGGGCCCCTGCTGCGAGACTGCCGGGCAACGTCCAATCCTCTATACATGGTGCGCATGCGCTGCCTCCCGCCTCCAGAGCACCAGCCGGGGACTCGGTCATGTTGCATTCGCTCTCTACAGCGAATTCGACGCCTATGCTAACACTGACACAAGCTTCAGAGGTATTGGCTCGTGTAACCACATGGAGACCAACTGATCGCAGCTGGATAGCTGTGAACAGACGTCACTAACTGAAGAGCTTACTTGCTGTCGGGCCGATTGAAGGCAGCTTCCGCCGGATTCTCGTCTTCGTAACTTACCTCAAACTGCAGCGGAATAGTTGTCCCCCACGGGTGCGCGTAGTATGCCTTACTTCTTGATGCCTTTAACGTAACCTTTTCAACCCGTATCGCCGAATAGTTCGCATGGAATCTTGGACTATAGCCAACTTTCATTTGTCAGTGAGCGCATCATCTATATGACTATTTCACTAAATCACCTTCCACTGAAACATTATACATCTTCTCCGCAGACGTCTGGTCAGCATAAGATGTGAGAAAATTAGAGAGCATTTTGGTCGGCCAAGGCAGCACGGTATATAGTTCAGAAGCATCCGAAGCCTCCATCGACTTTACATCAACCAAAACGACACCAGGACTCAGGAGGACGTCACTCAAGAAAATCTGCCCTGCTCTTTCTTTAGCTAATCTACCGTTTCCCTTGACAACAAACGCCACGAGCCACCCCTCTTTTTTTTGCATCATAACGATCGTCTCAATATCGCTAGGCAAGACTGCCTTCTCTCGATTCGTTAACCTCTTGATCGCACTATGCAACACTCGCTGCATTTCTAAAATCAAAGTCTCCCCCGTCTTTTCGTTGATGCGAGCATCCATAATTGGGATTATCGTAGGTCGCACTATTTCTGAACTCAAACAGGCAGTAGATAACCCGTACTGTGAAAAAACTAAGACTGATACAATAATGAGCCATTTCATCGGATTTTCGAGTCAAAATATCAAGCCAATCAAAAGGTAAGGTCGCCAAACATTGATATACATATGTGGTAAAAGAGTTTGCCAATTGTCAACTAAGCGCGATCATTGCGTAGCTGAATTTGAGAGATAGTCACACCAACTTACGATGATAAATCACGAAGATGGTGAAGTCGGTTCGCTCTGCGTGTTGGATGTGAGTAGACTTGAAACTGCCATTACGTTGGAGCCCGCTCCAACATATTTGCAAGGAACCAAATCCGATCTTATAGCTGGCGTACCTATGAAGGCCACAATGGCGGATGAATGAAAAATCAACGATACTCGAATCTCCAACCCATAGTCCTTTCCGTTGATTAAACTCCGTTGCCCCTTTCAACGAAATCGGTAGCGTCTCATTTTCTGTAATTCGATAAAAGCTAGACGTTTTCCTCAAATGAACATATTCATTTCAAATATTTTGCACAATCTATCGTAGTTGCAAGCTCATCAAATGAAACCGGCTCGTAGTCCGGGGACGTTCTATCCATCCAATAGAATTGCCTCGTATTTCCATCAAAAACTCCCGAACCAGAGTAATCGCCGCTGTTTCGGTATACAGCTCCGTATGCTATACTCGGATCGAACGGTGCCCGGTCCTGACCACTGGGTGGCTGCGGCCTACCGTCAGGGTGTCTCGGGTGGGAATGAAACCTCAGAATGTCTGAGGCACCTGTAGGCACCTCAATAGCAACGGTGAGATAGCTAACTTTCTCCAATTCACCATCTGCATTGAGTCGCTCCCACGCCCCCCCAGGAACCGGTAGCGCTCCCCGTCCATTTACCGGACTTGTCACAACTCTTTGTCCGTCCTTGGTATAAATCGCCATGCCCACCTCATGAACATATCCTACCTCCTTGGGCTTCATTACTGGACTCTCGGAGAAACCAGGCCCCGGTGCGTAAATGTCATTCGAAGGATTAAGATACGTCGAACAAAGTCCCGATTTTTCGCTTTCAGTAAGATTCTTCATTTTCTCCAGAACCCGGCTCTTTGCAGTCATGGTGCCTTCGTCTCCGGTCGCGGCCCCTCGGGCGCCGCCCACCCCCGCGAAAGCTCGGTTCAGAAGATTGGTTCCTGACAGATGCAGGTAACCGCCTGGAATTGGTCCAAACGGCGTTTCAGCAAGGTAATTCTTACCGTAGCTCGGCGGGACCACCGGATCATCGCCTTCGACCCAAATAGGGGACCCATTCTCCGTCCATCCAATTTGAATCATGAACCCACCACTCAAGCCCAAGTAGTCCCACGCGTTGATTGGATTGTTATGTATGAATCTATACAGATTCAAACCACCTTCCTCTGCAATTGGATCCCTTCCTGCAAATCTCCCGCTCTTCGCATCATAAAAACGCCTTCCGTAGTTGTATAGACCCATTTCTGCTAGAAATTCCTTGGTGCCTTGCCCGATGTTGAGCATTGCGTACGGTACGTTGCTGGGGGCTCCGGAGATATGGGTCACTTCGCCGAAGGCAGAAAGTCGATTCAAGAAGCCGGTAGCCAGCCAGTTGGACTGCGTGCCCGAGGGATAGCCCCAGACGTTGCCGCGGCCGTCATGGAGCGGACGGTGGTAACCCGCGTCGCTCGTCATGACTGCAAGCAATCCGCCGGTTCCATCACCGCCGTCAACCCGTCCAGAAAGATCCAACCCCCACATATACTCTGCCTCCTGTGTACCAAGTGACGACTGATCGACGCGCCGCACAACCTTGTTGCCGTCATGGAATCGCCAAGAGGTGACCTGTGCCGTCGATCCTGAATCCCACAGGGTCAACCACGTGCCTGTCTGCTTCACCATGCGGTGCCGAAAATCGTAACGAAACGTGAACACGTTTCCGGCCTTGGTGATCTGCACGAGTCGGTTTTCCGCGTCGTACACCATCGTCCGCTGGCCGTCGCTCAGCGGATTGCCGTCGGCATCGTAGGTCCATGCGACGCCACCCACGGTGGCGTACTGATTGAGCGCATTGGCCTGATAATTCACCCCGTTGCCGGTTTGGCGGTTACCTTGAGCATCATAGGCGTACGACTCGGCTTCACCGGTAACCGTGGTCAATTCAGATCGATCGTTGTAGGCAAACGTGCGGGTGGCCCACGGTGGAGTGGATTGGCCGTCGAGGACTCGTGTCTCTTGTGTAATCCTGGAGAGAGCATCACGCACGTAGTTGAAACGCAACGCATTCGTACTGCCCGGATCCATTCCCTCGTTTGACAGTGAGACCAGATCGTTGCGATGAGGCGACCACGTGAACACCTGTAATGCGGTTCCAATGCTGAAACCCGTGCCATTGGAGACCGACGAAAGCAGGTTGGAATCCGCCAGGTAGTTGAAGCGATAATTTCCCAAAGATGACCAACTCGAGGAATTGGAATTCAAATACGAAAGCCGTCCGAGACTTTCGTAAAAATAGCCGACATGAAAACCGGCCACGGTTGCGCTCACTCGGCGCAGCGAATTGTCATAAGCGAAGCTTGAACTAGTTGATCCGAAGCCTGTGACATTGAACGCTTCGGTGGCCAATTGTCCATGGGCCGTGTAGGTAAACGTTCTGCTGCCGGTGCCGTCGATTACCGTGGTCAGCCTCCCCAACCGATTGAACGTGTGGGTGACCGCGGGCGTGGCATCCGAGTAGGTGGTGGACAGAAGTTCTCCGGTCGCCGCATCATAACCGTAGTTCGTCACCACGCCACGCGCCCAAGTGCGCGTGGTCATGCGTCCCGCCGAATCGTAGCCGTAGGTCACGGCCGCATTGTTGGCGTCGGTCTTGGCCACGAGCAATCCCGTTGTCGGACCATAGGTCCATGTTGTCTTGTCGAACGTACCTGCGGTGCCTGACGGCCAGCTCACTCCGCTCCAACCCGTTCCTGCGCGATAGGTCTTCAATTCGGCGATTTTTCCACAGGAGCAGTAGATTCGTTCGACGGGATAGGCGGCCGAACCCCATTCTTTGACCACTCGGCCGTGAAAATCGTACTCGAGTCGACGAGTCCGGCCAAGCGCGTCGACCGTCGCTATCCGACGGCCGCCTGAGTTGTACTGATACGCCTCGGTGATCCGATTGGCCGCCAGATCAGCGGGGTCGATCATCGCGCTTTGCACCGCGCTGTTAGCAAAATAAGTGAACTCCGTGTCTCCTCTTCGCGCATCGGTGGAAGTGATCAGCCGGCCACAATCGTCATACTGGAATGAGGTGGTGACGGCTCCGGTGATCGTGCGAAGGGTCAAACCCGCAGCCTGGATGACGAGTTGAGGGGTTGCCGCCTGAACCCCTGTCCAGCTTACTCCTCCTGCCGCGGAGGTGGCACGAGTCATTTCTCCAAGATCCCCTGACGTCGACTCCCAGCTCATGGTGATCGGCTGCCACCAGCCGACCTGGGTTTTTCGAGTGCGTGCCACGGTAGCAACCGAACTCCCCGCCACCGCGTAATGGCTGGTGGTGTCGACCTGAACGGCAGACAAGTATCCCGAATAGGGACTGATAAAGGAGTATCGTGTGTCGTACGCCTCGATACGGTCACTCGAAGCCGCGTCGAGGGTTCCGTTGTTGTCCAGATCGAGCCCCTTCATGACCAAGTCGCCCAGAGATCCATAAACATAACGCGTGGGCTTTGATCCCGGAAAACTGCTTGCCGTAGATGTCAATTGGCCAGCGGCATTGTAGACATGACTTTCGACAAACGTGCCTCCTAACGAATCCGGCCGCGACGAGGCCACGGTACGTCCGAGCCAGTCAGAGGTAGTCGTGTTCCAACGTGGACCCTCAGAGACTGTGGAATGGAGCCTTCCATCGACCGCCACCTGCCAAGTCCACTGGCGGGTGACCTGAGCGGTTCCCTCGGCCGCGAACGTCTTTCCATCTCGATGGGTTTTGGAAATCACCGTTCCTCCGTCTGGAGCGGTGGTGGTGACCTGCCAGCCACCACCGGAGAGTGGGAGGTAGGTGTGGGTCGTCGTGAGTGGACCCGCCGGCCCCGGAACCTGCGACTGCACACGCCGGCCCGCTTTGTCAAAGACGTGCGAGGTCGTAAGCGATTCACTCGATCCGACTACCTTCTCTTCGATGACGCGGTTTGCAGCATCGTAGCGGTACTCAGTCACGAGATCTGGAACCGCCGGCAAGGTCACGGTTTGTGGGCTGCCTCCAAACAGCGTGGTGTACGAAGGTGCCGGAACGCCTTTGATCGTCTTTCGCACCTGCCGTCCGATCGCATCGTAAACGTAGATCGTTTCGATTCCTTGCTCGCTCCGCTCCGAGGCCAACCGCCCGTCGGCGGAATAGGTGCCGGTCCAAGCCGCCCCTGTGTCCCAAAAATAACGCGGCCCCCGCTGCCGCCACGTGGGTTTCATAGCCGGGGAGAACATGGCCTCCTCGGTTGCAAGGATCTGCCAACCGGGATTCTGCTGAGGTTCCGTGGGCGGATTGTCCCATACATATTTTGCGGAAAGCGCGACTTGACCCGAAACGCGCACCTCGATCGTACGTATCGACTTTTGCTGTACGATCAAAGTCGGCGTGCGGTACTCTATCTGATCCATTCCGGGACCATTGTAGGAATTGTTGGGCACGAACTCGCCGGTCGCTTGGTTCC
The DNA here is from genome assembly GCA_016794625.1 of Opitutaceae bacterium. GTDB lineage: Bacteria > Verrucomicrobiota > Verrucomicrobiia > Opitutales > Opitutaceae > UBA6669. Next base: position 2,524 of record JAEUGY010000126.1, on the reverse strand, counting down.
AGGTCCCTGTTCCATAGAGAATACTTGTGGTGATTCCTTCAGGCGAGGTTATCTGCAGAGGTTTTTCCCAAAAGGACGGTGGCGTAAATGCTGCTGGACGGATGGACACCACGGTGGACGTCTGCGGAGCTTCCGCCGCTCCTGAATACCTGAGCGTTGTTGCTTGATTCGAAAAGACTTGGGGAGCTCCCCAATCAATCGAGAAGGTTACGAGCTGAACCGGGAACGCCCATTGGGTCACTGTTCGCCCCACCGTAACGCCGAGAACGCTTTCGACTGACTCGCCCACCAGCCGTACCACTCCATTCCAGTCCGCAACATAGGAAAGGGTCGTCGCCGAACAATTACCCAGGCTAGCAGAATCGGGATGCGCTGGGGCATCCAACCACGGTCTCAGGGTACGTTGAAGCCGCCCAGTCGAAGGGCCAGTCAAGATATAGTCATAGCGCGTCCAGTTGCCATCAGGCGTGCGCACGTGACGGAGTCGCCCGTAGTTGGCGGGTTGGGCGGGATCGTCATAAAACGAATAAAACGTGGTCAGAGCGGCCGCAGTTGGGTCATCGACTCGTCGAACGACCTCCCTTCCCCATGGAAAGTCGCGGTACTCCAGTAAACTCTCCTGCACGACCACTTGATTTGACCCTTTGATGGAGCGAAGTTCCTCGATGTTGCCGGAGCCATTGACCACCTGACTCCGTTCTTCGATGACCAAACCCTCTGGTCCGGTGCGCCGCCAGCTATTTGATCCCAGTGGGTTGATTTCGGTGGTTTCCAGGTCGGTTCCAACAATTCGCGTGTGGCTGAGTTGCTGGCCTGAAGCCTGCGGTCGAATCAGCCGATGGGTGATGAACGGCGTCGCATTGCCCGCCAGCGTGTAAAGATTGCCGCTCATTCCTGTGATGGCACTTCTCGGATAAAATTTGGCCTCAAACCCCTGCGAAATTGGTGTCAAGTCCACCAGGGCCTGCGGCACCAGAACCTGCCTTAACTCTCCCACCGGCGCGTCCACGGCAATGACTTCCCCTCCCCTGGGCGCGGTCAATTTGGCAAGGGATAGGCCGTTGGACTGCGCCCAATTTGGGGCCAAGGTCAATGGATCAAGCGCCATACCCGTAGCGCCTCGCCCGAGACTCACCGACCAGCTGGTTTCCCCCAAGGCGAGTGACCCAGACTGCCCGATTCCAGGTGATACCGCCAACGTAGACCCTAGCCGGATTTCCCAGAAGGTATTGGTGACCGTGGGATCACTTGGATCATGGTAGGCCGAGCCCTGTATCTTGGCGTGCGGAACCTGATTCACAAAGACCTCCTCGCCCGGCTCACTGAAACATTCCGCAGAGAATGAACCCGTATACGGATACGGAGACTCTGACGACCAGCTCACCACCAACAGGTACGTTCGACCGGGTTCAAGCGATGTGTACAACATCGCACTCGTTCGTGGTGTGCTATCCGAGACACCCGTTTCGTTGAGGACGACACTTCCCAGACTCGCGGAGAGTGACTCCACGTTCGTGAAATTGAAACGCAGCCCGATCAGGTGTTTGGAGCGAGCAAAAGTAGGCTCCCGAGCCACAACACAATCCATCCCTACCAAGGCGAGAATGAGCCCAAAGAGTATCCGTTTCATGGTGCCTCCCCCTTTTTTCCAGTTAAACGGGGGACCAAAGGCACGGCAGGGGGTGGATCAGACGGACTTTGTCGGGTGGCAAATTCCTCTTGTTTCAAGCGAGCCGCCAACGCGAGTGCCTGTTTTGACGCCGGATTGATCTGGAGAACACGCGCTAATTCCCGCTGCGCCGAGACCCGATCCGTGAAGGTGCGCGCGTACAAAGTCGCCTTGGCGAGAATGACGCTCTCGCGATGTGCGGGATTTTCTTCCATGACATCGAGAAACCGAAACACCTCGGCAAAGGCCTGTCGGGCTTCATCCGACCGTCCGGCTTCCAGCGCCCCGTTCGCTACGCTCAGTGCTTTCAAGAAGGCCCCTGCTTGTGCTTTCGGCACTCTCAGTTGGAGGAGGGGCTGGGCATCAGCGATGGGCGATTCGGATACGGGTCGATCCTGCGCCAGAAGCGCCGGGGCAACAAGTAGCGCACATGTAACGGCTACTACGAAGCCTGCCGTGTTGAGGCCAAACGACGTGGAGGAACCGGACCTACAAAGAGCTCCTTCGGACGAAGGGACTCGCCTGACTAGGTTAAAGCAACTGACAGCAAACGTGAGCGGGGCACCCATAGGTAGGAAGTGTGCGAGTCCGACCTCTCAATCACGCATGCCAAAATCCCGAGGAGCATCCATTCCCCAGCTCCAACACGCGGTTGAACTAAGCCGCTGGCGCGGCGTTGTGCGCGCGGGGTTGTAGGGGGGAGCGACGGAGAGACATGATCGTGGATCGAGTATGGAGGGGGCGGGCGGGGGTGGGCAAGGCTGGCGGGGCTATGCCAAAACCAAAGATTGTGGTCCCATCGTATTCGTCGATCGCACGTCTCCAGGAGGCGCTGAAGCTGCGCAGTCTGGCTGA
>JAEUGY010000125.1 GCA_016794625.1 Opitutaceae bacterium | reverse complement strand
TGGTAGGTCAGGTCCCAGTCGCCGATGCGGGTGAGGTCGCTGCGCGGGCGGGTGACCGGAGGGCCGCCGCGGGCGCTCCACTCGGCGAGTTCCTCGCGGTGTCCGAGCCGGGCGAGGGTGGTCCACGAGGGATCAAAATTGGTCCGACCAAAACAGTCCCAAAAGAAGAGGTGCTCGACCCCCGCGCGATAGAGGCCGTCCGCTCGTCGTTTGTAGTGCTCGGGCGTGAGCCCACGCGGCATGAGGTTGGGCGCGAGTGTGCAGGACGTGCCCTTGGTCAGCCGGACAAATTCCGCAATGGAAGCCGGGTCCTCCCAGGAGTGAACCCGACTGTTGATCCCCTTCACGGAGGAGTATGGAATGAGCGTGTCGATGAGGCCTTCCTTCACCCACGCGACCAGGTCCAGGCCGTAGCTGAGATTCTCCTCGATCGAACTCATCACCACCGCCGTGATGCCGATGGGTTTCCGCCTCTGCCGCGTGGCCGCCGCGCGCATGCGTCGGCGCAGTTCCCGCATGAAATCGGTCAGGACCCCCGCGGAGTGCGTGAGCCAGCGGGGATCGTTGGCCGGCAGTTTCCGCGGATCCAGGTGGTGCTTCGCCTCGAAGCTTTGCACCAGCGGATCGTCGTAGCCGAGAATGGGGAGGCGACGGTTGAAGAGCAGGCTGATGCCGTCGACGGGATAGGTTGTCACGATTTCCTCCTGCAGCGAGAGGACGTACTCCTGCACTCCGCGCTCCGCGTAGGACAGGCGCGGCGTCACCCGTCCCAGGCGGTCGCGTGAACGCCATTCGGGATGTTTTTCGTAGAGACCGCCGGCGTTCCATTCGTCCTCCGGCGCGGGAAAGTAGAATCCGGCCACACGGTACGAGGCGTGAAACTCCAGTCCGATGGCGTGGCTGTGCTCGAGTGCGATCTTGAACGGATCGAGGCCCTCCCGCTGGAAATCCTGCACGCTGGCGCTGCGCAGACGGTCGCACAGTCGGTAGTGCTCCGCCATCCAGGCCTGGGTGTTCTGGCGGCCGACCTGGCTCGGATAGTTGGTGACATCGCCGGCCCCGGCCTCCCAGTACATCCGCGAGAAGTCGGTGTCCCGATACGGCTCGATCTGCCGGCGCACATCGTCGGCCGTGCGAAACCGATACAGGGCGGTGGCGGAAAACGCGTCGTCGGCGGCAAAGAGGCGCCGGGTGTCGGTGCGGCGGCGGTCGGCCTGAATCCGGGCCACTTCCTCCTCGGTCAGCGGCACCAGTTTGATGTACGCGAGCCAGCAGGGGGAGAAGATGTTCCCGAACGCGTCCTCGCTGCCCGGCAGGGTGTGCACCTTCAACTGACGGAGGACGACGGTGGTGTTTGCGTCACCCAGCTCGGCATAGCGCCAGAAGAGCTCCTCGATACCGTTCGAATTGTACGCGTGTTTCGACCACTGAATGTCGTCCCACATCATGCCGGCCTCCGCCAGATTGTTGGGGGTGAGCACGCTGAAGATGGGGTCGTTTTTGAAGCGGACCTGGAGCCGTGACTCCCAGTAGTGGGATTGCAGCCCGAAGGAGATGGCGTACCAGCCCTTCTGCGGCAGCGTGTATTCGAGATCCGGAACACCGGTGTTTTGTCCGCACGCCAGCATGATGCCCTTCACCTGGGCTGTCTCGAACGCGTACTGCTTCCAGCGGTGCGGCTGCCAGGTCTTCGACTGGGCCGAGGCCGGCTGGGCGCGGTCGAGGTCGGCCAGGTAGAGGGGTTGTCCTGATCCGTACGGAAGGAGCGGCACCGGAGGCAGGGCCGGGGTGGCGGGCGGCGCCAGGGGGGCGGGGGCGGGTGGGGCGGCCCGGGCGACCTCGGCGCCGAGGGCGACGGCGGTGGCGCTGACGGCCAGCGACGTCTTGACGAAATCGCGGCGGGTGGAGCGGGAATCAATCCGACGATCAGAGACGGACATGGGCGGCGGGCACGGGACGGAGGCTGCGCGGAGGTGCGGGGGCGGGACGGAGGTGTCCGCGGTGTCCGAGCCAAGCTCCGCCCTGGCCCGCGACCAGTGAAATCGAGTGGATAGATCTGTTGTCCTGTTTGGACCCGCCCCGGGGGCGGACCTTGCGCCGCGGCCGGTGCGGTTGCTCCTCCTGGCCGCTCACCTCACGTCACCGCGTCTTCCGCCGGCACGGGTGGGCTCGAATGCCGGTAGCGCTGAGGGAAGACGACCCGAAAGGTGGTGCCGGTGGCGGCTGAACTTGCGATCTCGATGCTGGCGTCGAGCAACTCGCAGAGCCGCTTCACAATGGAGAGACCGATGCCCTCGCCGGGCTGGTGCACCGAGGCCGACTCTTCGGCATCTGCATCCCACGGGGCTGGCAGCACATTCGAGGCATGTCCCTCCTCCGCGGCCGACTTTTCGTCCGACTCCTTGGCGCTGGCGGTGGCTTCCTGGAGCCCCGTCGCGAGCGCGGTGCCTGGCCCGGACATGAGGCCGGGACCGGTGTCCTTGACCATCAGCCACCAGGTCTCCTTTTCTTTGCCCCAGGTCAGGTCGACGGCGCCGGCCGGAGTGTACTTCAGGGCGTTGCCGAGCAGGTTTTTCGCCAGCCGCCGGATTTTCTCGCCGTCGCCCTCGACCTTTAGGCGGGTCGGTCCCTTCACGTGCAGATCCAGCCTCCGCTCGCCCGCGAGCGGTTGGTGGGCCGCTCCCAGCTCGGTCAGCAGCGTGGCGGCATCGATCTCCGCGATCTTCCTCGTTTCCTGGCCCGCCTGCAGCCGGGCCAGCTCCATCAGCTCCTCCAGCATGGTGTTCAGTCCCTGGACCGCCAGCTGCATGTAGGCAGTAGAATGGATACGCTCAGTCTCCGCCATCGCGGGCTGGCCCAGCAGCGTGGCGGCGAGGTTGATGCCGAGGACATCGCTCTTGATGTCATGCACGGCCTGGTGGAGCAGGGTGGCCCGGTGTTGCTCGATCCGGCGGAGGGTGGCGATGGCGCCGCGAAGATCGCCCACATGACCCGCCGCCTCGGCCTGCTGCATGCGCTGGTATTGTCCCGCGCTCTCACTCACAATGTCATTGATCAGGACCATGATCTGACGCTGCGCCTCGGTCACGGTCGCGGTCTCAATCTCGGGATAATCCACCGCGATCGCGCCCATCTCCTCGTGGAGGCACAGCTGAAGATGACCGCACTCATTGATCAGCTCCTGCAGCCGGTAGCCCTGCTGCCAGCGGTGCAGACCGTGTTTGACGCCCTCGTCCTTTTCGTCGACGGCCGCGGCTCGGGCGGCGGCGCCGCCGGGGCGGGAGCGGAGCCGGAGCTCGAACGCGTCGAGCATTTCCGGGATGTGATCGAGAAACTGTCCGAGCGTCAGGGACCGGCCCGTGGTTTGGTCTGGATCGGCCCGGTCCGCCTTGCGCCAGGACTTCAGAATCAGGTCGCGTCGCGCATGGATGTGTTCGCTCAGGGTGGCGAACTGCTGGCTTTTGCTCAGGGGCACGGTGCACGCTCCTCCGGGTGCCCCGCAAACGCGATGTCAATCCACGGAGGGGTCCCCGCCTTTGGCCGTAGGGCGAAGGCGGGCAACGACGGATCACTGCCTTTTCCAAACGCAAACCACACGCCCGTCCGTCGCTTGCCCCCGGTGCCACCGCGGGGCGGGCCGAGCACACGGGCGAGATCGCGTGTGATTTTCGGAGGGCGAACGCTAGCCTGCGGCCAATTTGCGGTAACGGGTCGGTGGGATCTTGAACCGGTGACCTTCGTCGAGGTCCGTGAAGATGTGCCATTCCGCGCCTTCTTCGGCGCGGTGCACGTGGACCGCGAGGACGCGGCCCTGCTCATAGGAATACTCCTCCATCGCGAACGAGTGATCGGCGTGATCGATCGCTTCGCCTAGTTCGCCGCTGTGGGGTTCGGTGATTTCGATTTTCCAGGTCATGACAAGCGGGGGTTGAATCGGCTTCGACACGGATGCCGGCTGCGGGGCAGCTCGGCGCTGGGATTGCGGATCGCCCAGGGTAAAGGGCGTGAGTCCAAGGCTGTTCGCCGGCGGCGGGTGGTCAAGCGCGCCTCCTGCGCACCGGTTGGCGAACTCTCCGCGTACCTTGGCGCAAAAGTTGCAGCGGACCAGGGGTGTTGTGCGCTTGCGGGCTTGAGCTGGTCCGCAACACCTGCACGACTCAACGACATCGCCTGCATGCACTTCCCGATCCTATTTGCCAACGCCACCGGGGCCGCCGGGGTGGATATTCCCCTGTGGTTGATCGCCCCGTTCGCGCTGCTCCTGCTGCTCATTGCCACCCTGCCGTTGACCCCTCATCGGATCAAACACCTGTGGGAGCGCAGTTATCCCTTTGTTTCGATCGCCCTGGGGGCGGCGGTGGGGGCGTATTACGTGCTGAAGATACCGGGCGGTGGGACGGTGCTCCAGCATACGATGGTGGAATACGTGTCCTTCATCGCGCTGATTGGGTCGCTCTTTGTCGTCGCGGGTGGCATTCATGTGAACGTGAAGGGAAATGCCTCTCCGTTGGAGAATGTGGTGTTTCTGGCAGTGGGAGCCATCCTGGCCAATGCGGTGGGCACGACCGGGGCGTCGATGGTGATGATCCGGCCGTGGATCCGGATGAATCGTGCGCGCATCAGCCCGTATCACATCGTTTTCTTCATTTTTCTGATCTCCAACGTGGGTGGGGCGCTGACGCCGATCGGCGATCCCCCGCTCTTCCTTGGCTACCTGCGTGGGGTGCCCTTCTTCTGGCTGATGGACCATGTCATTGGGATCTGGCTCCTCACGGTCGGGGCTCTGCTCGCGGTCTTCTTCCTCTTTGATCTGCGGGGGTTTCATCGCATCCCGCATCGGGCGCAAGCGCAGGCGGAGCATGCGGATACCTGGCGGTTCGACGGCATCATCAATGTGCTTTTCCTCCTCGTGGTGATTGGCGCGGTCTTTTTGCCGGCGAAGTACTTCTTGCGCGAGGCAGTCATGCTGGGCGCGGCTTTCGCCTCCTACCGCTGGACTCCGAAGGGGGTGCACGCCAAGAACGAGTTCTCCTTCGGCCCGATCAAGGAGGTGGCCTTCCTGTTTGTCGGCATCTTCGCCACCATGATGCCGGCCCTCGGCTACCTGGAACAGCATGGCAGGGAGTTCGGCTTCACCCGTCCGACCCAATACTACTTTGCCTCGGGCAGCCTATCGGCCGTGCTCGACAACGCCCCGACGTACGTGAACTTCCTGCAGCTCGCCCAGACAACGGCCGAGGCGGAGAACCCGGTGGCGTTCGCAGCTGCGCAGGGCGACAGTGTCGCCGCGGTGCGTGTCCTGCTGGCGGAGCGCCCACTCTTTGTCGTCGCCGTCAGTCTGGGTGCGGTCTTTTTCGGGGCCATGACGTACATCGGCAACGGTCCCAACTTCATGGTCAAGTCGATCGCGGAGAGCTCCGGTGTCGCGGTGCCGTCCTTTTTCGGATACGTGTTCAAATACTCGCTGCCGGTCCTCCTGCCGATTCTGACCGCGGTCGGGCTCCTGTTTCTCTGAACGATCGCGGCCTCCGCGAGGCCGCCTTCAGCAACGGAGGACGATCTCTGCCGATGGAGGCGGGGTCGCCGACCCTGCGGGGATTGGCGTCGCGACAGGGGAGCGATTCCAGAGACCGGCCGAGGGTGCGCCGGCGGCGTACTGCGTAAGTGTACCCATCGTCGAGCGTGTTAGTACCACCACATTCATAAGAACCATGTAATGAGCTATTTACGGTTCTAAAGTACCCGTCGGCACCCTGGCTAGGCCCTTTGCCCTATGGTGGAGAATCGATGGCGACCGCATACTGACGGCACAACGACTTCGTCCGTATCTTCTATGTCCTCGCTCGCTTCGAAAAAGCCTCTCTCATTCTCAACCAAGCTGATCGCCGCTTTCTGCGTGGTCGGCACGGTGCCCCTGCTGGTCATGGCCGCTCTCGCGCTGCTCTCGCTCGAAAAAACGAGTTCATCGCTCTCCGAGACCTATGCGGAGCAGAGTCGCACGACCCTCGATCTCATTGATCGGAACTTTTTCGAACGCTATGGGGATGTGCAGGCGTTCGCCGGCAATCCGGTGGTGCAGGACCGGGCCGGCTGGTACCAACCCGGCGCGGATGCGAGTCCGATCGTGCGGGCCATGAATCAGTACGTCCGGCTCTACGGAATCTATCCGTTGACGATGCTGGTCGATCTTGAGGGCAAAGTGATCGCCGTGAATGACCGCGACCGCGACGGAAAAGCGGTGGATACGCGCTGGCTCTATGAGAAGAAGTTCAGCGAAACGCCTTGGTTCAAGGCCGTGCGGGCGGGTCAATTTTTAAAGAATGGCTCGGTGGATGGCACGCACGTGGGGTCACCGGAATTTGACTCGGATGTGGCCCGCGTTTCGGGGAACAACCGCCTGGCGGTGGCCTTCTCCGCCCCGGTGCGGGACGCTTCGGGCGCGGTGGTGGCGATCTGGACCAACCGGGCGGATTTCGCTGTGGTCGAGGAAATCGTCCACGCCCGCTATGAGGCGCTCAAGCGGATTGGGGCCACGACGGCTGAGATCGTTGTGCTGGACCAGCAGGGGACGGTGCTCCTGCAGTATGACCCGCGGACTCGCGGCAACGATCAGGTCTTCAACGACCCCGCGGTGGTGCTGAAACGCAATCTTGTGGACGAAGGCAACGAGATCGCCCGCGGGTCCATCGGAGGTGGGTCAGGCGTGGACGAGGAGGAAAACGCGAAAAAGGGCTATCTGGAAATCGTCGGGTTTGCGAAGTCGGCGGGCGCACTGGGATACCCCGGTCAGGGCTGGTCGGTGCTCACGCGGGTAAAGCATGACGAGGCCCACGCCGTGGCGGTCTCGACTCAAGTTACTCTGTTGTTGGTGACACTGAGCGCCCTCGTGGTCCTTGCGGTTACGGCCAAGCTGCTGAGCCATCGCCTGAGCCTGCCGATCATGCGGTCCCTCGAGTCGATCCGCAACGGCAGTGACGAAATCTCGGGCGCGGCCCGTCAGGTCGCTTCCTCTGGAACCCAGCTGGCGGAGGGGGCCACCACGCAGGCCGCGTCGCTGGAAGAGACCGCCTCCTCGATGGAGGAGATGTCGAGCATGACCAAGCGCAACGCCGAGGGCGCGCAGTCCGCCCTGGGCGCGGCTTCCTCTGCGCGGCAGAGCGCCGAGGCCGGGGCCGCCCAGATGCGGTCCATGCAGCACGCCATGTCCGAGATCCAGACCTCCGGCCGGGAAATCGCCAAGATTCTCAAGACAATCGACGAAATCGCCTTCCAGACGAACATCCTTGCGCTGAACGCAGCGGTCGAGGCGGCCCGCGCGGGCGAGGCCGGGGCGGGTTTTGCCGTGGTGGCGGACGAGGTGCGGGCGCTCGCCCAGCGTGCGGCCTCGGCCGCGCGGGAGACCGCCGCGAAGATGGACGACTCCACCGCGAAGACCGATCAGGGGGCGAAAATCTGTTCTGAAGCGGCCGCGAGTTTCGCCTCGATTGACGCCCAGATCCGTCGACTTGATACGCTCGTCTCTGAAATCGCCGCGGCGTCGCGCGAGCAGAACGAAGGGATCAGCCAGATCAATTCGGCCGTCTCCTCCGTGGACGTCACCACCCAGAAAATGGCCGCCACGGCGGAGGAAAATGCCGCGATTTCCGAGGAGCTCAATGACCAGGCCAACCAGCTGACGGCGAACGTCGGCGGATTGTTCGGCTTGATCGGTGGCCGTCGGGCCAATGACCGGCTGGGGCGCGGAGGTGAGCTCCGCAGCGGTGGCCGCCGTGCGGCCGATCGCGGTGCGGTCCGCCGGTCCGAGCCGGTGCAGGTTTCCGACGAGGCGTTTTCGGACATGGCTCCGGCGGTCCAGGGCCTGCGCCCGGTCTCCAGTATCCGTCGCCGCTGAGCGACACCGCCGCCCCGCTCGTAAGCGCGACGTCGGCGGGCCGGGAGTCACGACGAGCCCTGGGGCGATACGATCGCCCGGGCTCGTTTTCTGCATTTCAAGGGCGGGCGGCGACCTCGCTCCGCGCCCGGGCGAGCACGTCTCCCAGCGACACCTCGGCGCCTCCCCGGCGCTTGCTTTCGTCGGCCGCCTCCATGAAGGCGTACAGTTCCAGTGTCTCTTCCGCCGACACGGGAACCCGGCCGGTGCGGAAGAGGTCGACAATGGCGAAGAGCAGGACGTCGTAGCCTTCGTAGGAGCCGATGGCGGCGCTGCCCTTTTCGCCCACGGCGATTCCGCCATAGCCCTTGCGGTCCTTGCCATTCTCCTGTCGGAAGATGCCGATGCGGTCATCGCTCCACGTTCCGACCACCTCGATCAAGCCGTCGGCCGTCACGGTGCGCCGGACCCGCTGGCAGCCGGTGCCCAGCACCGTGAACAGGCTCTCGCAGCCGTGCACGCCGTACCAGTATAGATCCGGGTGGCTGGGCTCGAGGCTGGCGGGACTGAACGTCTCCGCCGAACGCACGCGACCGATCGAACCTCCGCGCACCGCCTGGGTGGCGGCACTGAACCGCAGGGACGACGAACAGAAGAGCGGCACGCCCGCCTGCTTGGCGGCGTCGAGGATGCGCAGGGTGTCCGCCAGTGAACCGGCGATGGGCTTGTCGACGAACACCGGTTTGCGCGCCCGCAGGACGGGACCGAGCTGCTCAAGATGGACGCGGCCGTCGTTGGACTCGAGCAGCACGGCGTCGACGCGCGAGACCAGTTCCTCGATCGAGCCGACAATGTCCACGCCCATGGCCCGGACCTTTTGCGTGTACTCGGGCACCCGACGGGTGCTGCTTTCGATGTCGCGGCTGCCCTGCGGATACGCGGCCACCACCCGCACGCCCGCCACTTTCGGGGCATCGGCCGGATTCTTCGGCCCGACATTGAGCGTCTGGGTGAACGCCACCGCGTGCGAGGTGTCGAGTCCGATGATGCCGACCCGGATCGTGGGCGCGGGACCGCGACCCGGGCTGGGGATGGCCGCGTAGCCGGGCAGGGTGGGCAGCATCTGGTTGCAGGTGAAGCCCCACATGTCCCAATGGCCGTCGATGTAGTTGCCATTGCCCGGACGCGGACAGGCCTGGGTGTAGAGGTACCACGCGCCGTCGATGAGATAGAACGCCGGCGTGGCGACGTGGTAAATCGTCTCTTCGCGGTAGATTCCGTCCCATTTGGTCTGCAGGAGGGTGTCGACGTCCGCTTGTTTCCAGCCCTGCCGCGGGTGCTTGCTCACGGCGATGACCGGCCGCCAACGCTGGCCCTTGGAGGTGCCGACCTCGATCGAGAGCACATAGGTGTCGTCGATCTTCAGGATCTGATGCCACTCGTAGTAGGCGTCGGGGGTTGACTCGAAGATCTGACCCATGCCGCGCGGGTCCTTTTCGTTGAACTGCCGTGTCCAGGACTTGCCGTCCACGGACGTGGCGAGGCGGATACCCGGCAGGGTGCCATCCTTGCCCCGGTACGAGTAGTAGAGCGTCCAGTCCCAGCGCCGTTCGGCGGCATTCCACTCGCGCCAAACGGCCGCCTGCGATGCCATGGTCTCGAAGTACGGGGCGGCCGCCTCGGGGGCGAGCACCGGGTTGGGACCGTGACGCCGGATGGCATCGGGTTTGATCGAGGAGTAGCCGTCGGCACCCGCCGGACAGATGGCCAGACCGATGCGGTCCTGCACGGTGCCGGTGGTGCCGGAGTAGTAGATGTAGTAGGCGTCCTCCTCGGGCAGATAGAGGACGGCATCCAGCCGGATGCTCCCGGACTCCCAGGTTCCGGGCGCCGGCACCATGACTGGATTCTCCGGGTCCGCGTGCCAGGTCAGCGGATCGGATTTCAGGGCCCACGCCTTGCCGATGTAGCACGTCCGGCGGTTGGCCGCAGGCACGCCGGAATAAAACATGACCAGTCGGGTCGGGTCCTTGGGGTTGGGCAGGATACACGGCTCCTGCACCTGCTGGGACTGCCAGGGGTGGGCCTGGCGAGGAATGATCACCTCCGCCCGGGCGGAGGCGGGCGCCGCCGACGCGGCGGGAACGGCGTGGGTCATAAGCAAAACAAGGCTGAACAGACCGAGGATCGAGAACGGGGAACGTGGCATGGGTAACGGGGTGGAAACGTGGGGGAACGGGGTTTATTCGCCGCGGGGGCGGGGGGCTGGCGAAACAAAAACAAGGTACATGTTCGCTTCTTTCTGCGTGGAGTCCTCGGTATTGGGCCCGAAGGTCAGTCCGGACTCCTGGGCGACCGTGCGGGCGAACAGCGTCATCGGGCGGCCGGCGACGATCATTCGCTCCGAGGTGGGGGCGAAGTCCCGCGTCAACCACGGGGGACGGGGCAGGCGGTCGTCGTGGGCGATGGTGACGCGGGTGCCGGGCGGCACCGCGATCTCCATCAAGTCCACCGCGTGGTAGAGGGCGTCGCGATTGGCCACCTGGACCCAGTCGGCCCCGATCAGCGATGCCGGCAGGTCCTTCAGTGGCGAGTCGACATCAACGTAGGCGTTGCGACCGTCGCGGGCGTTCATTTCCACGTGCACCAGGTAGCTGCTGGGTCCGGTGTAGTTGCTGGTCTTGATGTAGCGACCGACCTGGCCGGGTGCGGGCACGATGAGTTCCCCGGGTTTCGGTGCGAGATGGGCGGGCTGCCGGTCCGGCGTGGCGGGCAGGGGAAACGCCGGCCAGGCCGGGGCGAGGGCGGGATCGACCGCCCGGGCTGTCACGAGCGAACTGGCGGGCTGCAGGCCCGGACTGCGGGCGGTCAAGGTGACCGCTCCCGCGGTGCGCGAGCTGCGCAGGGCGACGCGGTTGATGCCTGCCTCGAGCCGGAGCACGGTGTGGTTGATCGAGCCCTCCCGGCCGCTGTTGTATCCACCCCTCCACGTGGCCGGTCCGGAGACGCTGAACTCCACCTCCGGTTCGATGGTGGGCACACGCCGGCCCTGCGCGTCGACCGCCTCGACGTCGAACAGTGCGACGTCGGCGCCATCGGCGCGCCAGCCGTCGGGGCCGGTCTTCGGGGTCAGCCGCAGGGCGACGGCGGCGCCCGTCGTCTGGTGGACGGAGGTGGCGGCCGGCCGGCCGGCGAGATCGTGGGCCACGGCCTTGAGTTCACCCGGCTCGAACGCGACATCCGGAAAGGTGTAGAGGAAGCGCAGGTCCGGTTTGGCGCGACCGAGGGATCGACCGTTGAGAAACAACTCGACGTCTCCGCCCGTGTTGGCCGCGGCGTAGACCGTCTTGCGGGTGCCGGCCGGGTAGGTCCAGTGGCCGATCAGATGGACCCGCGGGGAATAGGTGAACATCACCTGGCAGACGGAAAAGGCCTCCTTGGGGAGACGCACGCCGTCGACTTCGCCGCTCGCGCGCGCCACCTCGACCGCCACCCGTCCGCCGCTGGTGCTGTCGGAGAAGATCCAATTCGCGCCGCCGGCATGCTCCGGTGCGCCGAGTTTGGTCACGTAGTGTTTCACCTGATTCACGGCGAATTGCTCCGACGTGAGCTGGTAGGTCTGACCCTTCGCCTCCGGGTAGCCGAAGCGAGGCGGCGAGGCGTCGTCCCAGACGCGGCGCGGAGATTCTTCGCGGTTGTACTCCCCTTCGACCACCGGCAGGCGGGCGATTTCCCGGCCGCCCTCGGTGCCGATGCCCACGTGCATGAATTCGGCGGTGACCGCGTCGGCCCGGCGGTGGGCGTAGGCACGCTGCCCGTGCGGGTCATACCGGTCCATGAGGGCGCGCAGTTCCGCGGCGTGCTCCCGGCTCACCTTCTGGTTGCCCCCTTCCCAGATGAGAATCGACGGGTGGTTCCGGAAATAAATGATGGCGTCGCGAAAGGTCGCGACGCGCAGCGCCCACGCCCCGCCGCGGGTGTCGTGTTCCCCATCGACCCCGGGCTGCAGGGCGACCAGACCGAGCGCATCGCCGGCGGCGATTTGCGCCGGACCGGCGGCGACGTGTCCCCAGCGCACGAAATTGCCGCCCGCTTCCTTCATCAGTTGGAGCGTGTAAGCCTGCAGCCAGTCCGGTTGCGCGGCTCCGAGACCCGGCCATTCATTGGTCGCCTTCTGGCCCCAGCCGTGCAGCTTGTAGTGGGCGTCGTTGATCCACAGGCCCGTGGTGGCGTCCCAGCGGACATGGCGCAGGCCGAGAGGAATCTCGGTCGTGTCGACCGTCCGGCCTTCGGATTCGATCGCGATGGCGACCCGGTAAACGTGGGGAGAACCGGGCTCCCAAAGCCGCGGTTTCGGGACGGTGCTGGCAAACCGATGACGGCTCAGACGTTGGGCGGGCAGCGTTCCAGTTTGGCTGAGGGTTCGAATGACCCTGCCCTCCGCGTCGCGCAGCGTCACGGTGACAAGGTAGTCGCGTTTGACCGCATGGTCGTTGCGCAGGGTGACGTCCACGCCGATCTCGGCGCGCTCGGCGCTGACGGACGTGGCGTAGGCGTAGGGTCCCTCCGTCTGCAGAAAACTGTACAGCGGCAGCGTGAGGTGCAGAGGGTCGGTGACGATCAGGCGTACATTGCGGTAGAGGCCCCCGTGCGCCGGATGCCAGTGCGGATTGTTCCAGGGGATCTGGTCGGCCTGCAGTTCCTCCAACGTGTCGGGAATCTGTTCCATCAGCCGCTTGGAGAGTTCAGCCAAATTGGGGGAAACCGTGCCGGGGGCAGCCGGTTTGGGATCCCATGGGTCCTTCTGGAAGCGGTTGTCGACCATGACGGCGAGCACATTGTCCTGTCCCACCTTTAGATGCGGCGTCAGGTCGAAACCGAACGGAGTGAATCCACTTTTCGCCGTGCCCAGCCGTTGTCCGTTCAGAAAGACCTCGGCGATTTGCCGGACCGCTTCGAACTCGATGAAGACCTTGCGGCCCTTCCAGGCGGCCGGAGCGGCGAAGTGCTTGCGGTACCAGGTGCGCCCGCTCCATTGGTCCTGTTCGCCGCGGTGGCCGGGCAGCGAGAAGGTGTCGAACGTGTCGGTGTCGTTGTAGGTGTGGGGGGCCGACACCACCGCCCAGTCGCCGTCGGGATGGGCGGGGTTCGATGCGTCCGCCGGGTCGGCCCGCACGAAACGCCAGTCGGCATTGAAATTCAAGGTCTCGCGGGCGGAAGCAGAGAGAGCGAGGGACAGGGTCATCAAGAGAACGCGGGCGGCGAAGAAGCGCATGGAGGGGAGAGGCCTCAGCTTGGGGCCGTGGTGTCCCACGCCAAGGGATAAGTCGTACCTTCGCTCGAAGCCGGCCGGCGGGTCGGCCCAGGGAGCGGGTTGATCAGGTGCCCGTCGGGGTCAGGACCGAGCCGACACGCTCGAGCAGACTGGCCAGATCAAACGGTTTGGGCATGAACTGGATCTTGCCCAAATCGGCGAGCTCCTCGGCCGAGACGTACCGCGCATTGCCCGAAAGAATGATGACCGGGGTTTCATGGCCGCTCTGGCGAAGGGCCTTGACCATTTCGAGTCCGGTCAAACCCGGCATCGACTGATCGGTGATGATGAGGTCGAAACCTGGATTTCCGGACGCCAGATGCGTGAGCAACCCCTGGGCCTCGCAGAACGTGGTGGGAGAGTAGCCGTGCAAACTCAGCCCTCGCTGGGCCATCATGGTGATGGCCGATTCGTCGTCGACGAAGGCGATGCGTTGACCGTGTCCCTTGGTCCGGGTGGTGCGCTTTTCCTTCGTTGGCTCGAAGTTTGCGGCGAGCGCCGGCAGCAGCACATCGAAGGTGGTGCCATGACCGACCGAGGTTTGCACGTCGATCGCGCCGCTGTGGGAGAGGACAATGCCGAGGATGATCGAGAGTCCGAGGCCGGTGCCCTCACCCTGCGGCTTGGTGGTAAAGAACGGCTCGAACATGCGAGCCATGACTTCGGGCGTAATGCCCGTGCCGGTGTCGCTGACGGAGAGGCGGATGTAGTCACCGGCCGGCAGCGTCCCGGTCGTCGCTTTGTGGGGCTGTGGCAGCGGGAGCGGTTCGACCCGGATGCGCAGCACGCCGCCGCCGTCGCGCATCGCGTGCGCGGCGTTGCCCCCGAGATTGAGCACGACCTGCTGCATATCCGTCGGATTGGCGAGCACCTGGAGACGATCCCGGCACAGTGAAAAGTCCACCTGCACGGAAGCGGGGGTGCTGGAGCGAAGCAGAGGAATGACCTCGGCGACCAGCGCCCCGATGTCCACCCGTTCGTGGTGGGACGGACCCCGTCGGCTGAAGGAGAGGATGCGCTGGACCAGCTCCGAGGCGCGCAGGCTGGCCTGGCGCACCTGCTGGAGACATTCGGCGGCGGGATGGGGTGGCTGGGCCAGTTCGGCGGCCAGTTCGGTGTGCCCGATGATCGCGGTCAGGATATTGTTGAAGTCGTGCGCGATGCCTCCGGCGAGGGCACCCAGAGTCTCCATTTTCTGCACCTGAGAAAGCTGCTCCTCCATGCGCCGCTGGTCGTCGTCCGCGGCCTTCGCGGTGACGATCTCCTCCTTGAGGGCAACGTAGTGAGTGGTGGTTCCGTCGGCGTCACGCAGCGGCCCGATGGTCGCCCGCTCGCGCAGCAGCCGCCCGTCCTTGCGGCGATTGAGCAGCTCGCCCTGCCAGGTGTGGCCCCGTCTGAGGGTCTCCCAGAGTTCGTGAAACACGGAGGCGGGCTGCTCGTCCGCCTTGATCACGCGCGGATTCTTTCCCAGGAGATCGGCGGTCGTGTAGCCGGTCGTCTCGGTGAAGGATTCGTTCACGTATTCGATCTTTCCCTCCAGGTCGGTGATCATGACCATGATGGGCCCGCGTTCGAGCGCCCGGTTCAGTTTCTTGATCTCCTGTTCCGCGAGGAAACGTTCATGAATGTCCTGGGTCGTGCCCAGCATGCGGATCGGGCGGCCCGTGCTGTCGCGTGCGGCGACCTTGCCCTTGTTGACGACCCAGCGCCACAGTCCGTCCCGCGTCAGGAACCGGTGCTGACACTCCCAGCGGGATACCTCACCGGTCTGGCAGCTCTCCAGGCCGGTGCGGACGCGCGCGCGGTCGTCTTCGTGCACCAACTTCATCCACTCCTCGGAGGTCGTGGTCACCGTCGCCCCTGCGTACCCGAAGATGGACTGCCCTCCGGTGTGGGTGGAAAGAACCTGGTTCGAGAGGTCCCACTCCCACCAGACCATGCGCGAGAACTCCATCGCGAGGTTGAGCTTGTCCTGAATCGACTTGACGCCGGAGATGTCCGTGAAGGTGAGCACCACGCCGTCGATCTTGTCCTCGGCGGTGCGGAAGGGCAGCACGCGCTGGAAAAGCCAGGCGCCATCCCGGGTGTGCACCTCGCGTTCGATCGGGGTGCCGCTCGCGAGCACCGTTTCCAGCATCGGCAGCAGGTCCTGCTCGTTCTCGATCTGGTAGGCGATGTGCTGGATCGGGCGGCTGATGTCCTGCGGCAGCAAATGGAAAATGCGGGCGATCGCCGGAGTGAATCGACGGATACGCAAATTGCGGTCGAGGAAAAGCGTGCCGACATCCGTGCTGGCCAGCAGGTTGTGCAGGTCCTCGCCAATGGTCTTCAGCTCGTGGTTCTTGCGTTCGAACTCGGCGTTGACCGTGTAGAGCTCCTCGTTGACGGAGTGGAGCTCCTCGTTGGTGCTCTGCAGTTCCTCGTTGGCGGCGAGCAGCTCCTCGTTGGTGGCCTGGAGCTCCTCGTTGCTGGTCTGCAACTCCTCGACCGTGGCCTGGAGGTTTTCCTTGGTCGTGTGCAACTCCAGCTCCAAGTCGCTGACGCGGTCGGTCAGGGCGTGGTTGGGCAGGAAATCCGCCGTGGCGACCGCGGGTGTGTCGGGCGGGAGGAGGGGGCGGGTCTCCTTGACATCCCTCAGCACCACCTGCACGAGCACGATGCCGGTCCGTTCGTCGGGGATTGGATTGACCTCGATGTCGAGGACGAACCGCTGGTCGAACACCGAGTGGTGGATGCCGCGGGCACGGCAGGTCTCCCCGGATTTGAACGCCTTCGGCAGGAGGGTCGACAGCGCCAGCCGGAGGTCTCCGTCCGTGCGGTTAAAGAGATTCTCGTGGGAACGGCCCTCCGGGTGCAGCAGGTACTGGCTCGAGTTGCCGAAGAACTGGATGATTTCGCCATTCTCCGCGACGATCATGCTCGGCGGCAGCGCGGCTTTCAGGAGGTGATCATAGGCCCGGAGCAGCGCACGGCTGACCGTGATGGTGGTCGCAGGTGTGCCGAGCGGGGGCAGGGTGCCGATCCGCCGGTTGCGCGCGGTCGGAATCGAACGGATCTCGGGCGGCGTGACCAGGCTCTCGGAAGTTTTACGATAGATCTTGTGCCGGGCCGAGACGGCGGAGAAGCCGCCGTCGAGCCCGCCGAGGCCCTCGCTCGACCCGAGAAACAGGCAACCCCCGCGCTTCAGTGCGTAGTGAAAGAGAGAGATGACCCGCTCCTGCGTCGCCGGCTGGAAGTAGATCAGCATGTTCCGGCAGGTCAGCAGATCGATCTTCGTGAAAGGCGGGTCATTGATGACGTTGTGCGAGGAGAAGATGATCCGTTGTCGGATCTCCGGGACAATCCGGAGCTGGCCGTTGGATTCGTCCTTGAAATAGCGGGCGATTCGCTCGGGACCGAGGTTCTCGACGCGCCCTCGCTCGAAGACGCCCGCGGAGGCCCTGGCCAGAGATTCGCGGTGCATGTCGGTCGCGAAAATCGAAATGCGGCCGTGGTACCCGAGGTGTCGCGCCTGTTCGTCGGCGAGAATGGCCAGGGAGTAGGCTTCTTCCCCGGTGGCGCAGCCTGCCACCCAGAGCCGCAGCTCCTCCCGGCCGGGTTCGTTGATGAGGGCCGGGAGCACGTCGCGGCCGATGCACTCGAACGCCTCGGGATCGCGGAAAAACTCGGTTACCCCGATGAGCAGATCCTTGTAGAGCTCGTCGAGCTCGGCGCCGTTTTCGCCGAGCAAGTGGGCGTAGCTCACAGCGTCGAGCATCTGCAGGAAACTCATGCGGCGGTGGATACGTCGCTGTACGGTGGGCAGCTTGTACTCGCCGAAATCAAGACCGTAGGCATGGCGCAGCCGTTCGAGGATCGGCCCCAGGCTGGTCGCCGCCTCGCTCGGCGTCATGGGCCGGTTGTTTTGCGACATGCGCAGCTGCGGGTAGCGGGCGTAGGTGATGACCGCCTCCGGCATGCGTTCCGGCGGCAGGACGTAGTCGGCGAGCTCGGTGTTCAGCGCACTGCGCGGCATGCCGTTGAAGTCGGCCGACTCGAGCGATTGCACGACGACGAGGCCTCCGGCCTCGTGCACGGAACGCACGCCCTGGGTGCCGTCCGTTCCGGTGCCGGAGAGGATGATGGCGACGGCCTGGGGACCGTAGTCCGCGGCGAGGGAGTCGAGGAAGACATTGATCGGGAACTCCAGTTGGCGCGCCGCCTCCCGTTCGGTCAGGGCCAGTTTGCCGCCCTTTACGGTCATCAGTTTACGTGGCGGGATGAGGTAAACGCAGTCCCGCTCCAGTACCATGCCCTCCTCCACGCGGTGAATCCGCATGCGGGTGTGGCGGGCGAGCAGGTCGGTCATCAGGCTCTTGAAATCGGGCGAGAGGTGCTGCACGACGACGAACGCACAACCGCTGTCACAGGGCATGGCCTGAAAGAAACCTTCGAGGGCGCGCAAGCCCCCGGCAGACGCGCCGACACCCACGACAAGCTCGGGTTTGGTCGGTGATGGCGTCATGGAGGCGCAGATAACCGCATTCGTGTCACCCTGCGATGGACCAGTTTACGAAAACGGTACCCTGTCGACTGCGCAGATTTTGGCATTTTTGGGGCGTGTCCTGCAGGGCGTTGGCGCTGCCGGACGCGCAGAAAAATGCTGGTTTCGCTAGGGTGGACTCCCGGGGAACGTGCTCCGCGAGTTTTGGCGCCGTGTGTCGATCAACAGAAGTGTCGCCATGCCTGTTTTCGCCACCACGTCTCCGGTGAACCTGCTGGCCTTGTCCGCGGCCGAAAAGAGGGAACTGTACCGCGCGCTGGCGGAGGCGTTTTCGGTGGCGGCGGCGATCTCTTGGGATGAAACCGAATTGCATGCGTCGTCTCCGCACGATGAGGCATGGGCGGAGCACGAGGCTCATTTCACGATTCACTACTCGGAGCGGGTCGAACTGGAAGATCGGGAGGATCGCAGCACGCTGCTTCGTCACTTGGAGGCGCTGCGTGGGCTTTATCACCGGGTCCAGGTTCACCGCGCCACCGTCACAGCCACGATCGTGGAGTCGAATCCGGAGCTGATCTTCCCGGGCGGGGTGGACGACGGGCGGGCGGTCATCGCCGCCGTGGCTTTGCGCTACCGGGTGATGCTGGCTTGATCCAACGGGGAGCCCTGAAGCTTGCCTTGGGTGCGGCTCGCGGGTTGCGTGACAGCGAAAGTCGCGAGGTCCGCGACTCCTGCTCCACGCTTCATGAAATCCATCCCTTCCGTGCCGAGCGAGTCCCGTCGCCGGATCGAGGTGTGCCCGGGGCAGACGATTGCGCTGGGGCCCAAGGCGGAGTCTCCGGTGGAGGTGTTCTCCACCCCGTCGTTGATCCTCCTGCTCGAACTGGCGGCCAAGGACTTGCTCGCGCCACACCTCGAGGCGGAGGAGGACTCGGTCGGGGTCCACGTGGAGCTCAAGCACGCAGCGCCCACTCCGCGTGGTGGCTGGGTCGAGGCGACGGCCCGACTGGTGGCGGTGCAGGGGCGGCAGTTCGACTTTGAACTGGTGGCGGTCGATGCCGCCGGCGAAATCGGACGCGGCAGTCACCGGCGCGCGGTGGTCTCACTTTCCAAATTCAAGGACGCGCTCGCGCGGCGAACCGGACCGCAGGCGGAGAGGCTCATTGCCTCCCCGCCCATGGTGCCAGCCACGGGCACGATTCTCGGAGGGGTGACAGGCGGCGTGGCCCGGCTGACCTTGAACCGTCCGGCCAGCCTGAACGCCATCGACCGCAGCCTGACGGCCGATCTCGAGTCGTGGCTGGACTATCTGGAGCACCCGGCCTGTGCGGTGCGACTGGTGGTGCTGGCCGGTGCAGGGCGTGCGTATTGTGCGGGCGAGGACATCAAGGAGCATGCGGCCCTCGACGCGGAGGCCAGCATCGCCCTCGCCAATCGACGGGGACAGATTTGCCGGCGACTCGCGTTGCTGCCGCAGCCGGTGATCGCCCAGGTGCACGGCCCTTGTTTTGGGGGCGGGCTGATGCTCGCGCTGGCGGCGGACCTGGTGGTGGCAAGTCACTCCGCCACCTTCGGCCTTCCCGAAGTCAAACTCGGTTGGCCGCCGGCCTATACCCTCGATGCCGTGGTGGCGCGAGTGGGGCGGAACGGCGCGCGACGGCTGGCGTTGCTCGCGGAGACGTGGACCGCTGCCGAGGCGAGGGAGCTGGGGCTGGTGGATCGTGTGGTGGCGGACAATCAGCTGCGCAGCGAGGCGGAACGCGCGGTCGGTGACTTCCTCCGACTGCCCGCGCGGGCCCTCGCCGAAACGAAGCGGTTGCTCGCTGACTTGGGTCCTGCGGGTTCCAGTGGCGATCTCGCGCGCACGCTCGACGCCTACTCCCGCTGCCGACGACAGCCCGAGGCCGCCGCGGGGATGAAGGCGTTTCTTGAGGGCCGGGACCGTTAGCCAGACGCGCCACCCCGGGCGCTCTCGCGGAGGCACGAAGGCGCGACCAGAGAACAGCGGGAGCGGGCAACAAACACGCCCCGTTGGAGGTGGCCTCGCTGAGGCCGCGACGGGACCTTCGGTCCCGCCCCGGGTTCAGCAGGGTCTCACGCGGAGACGCGAAGCCGCGAAACGAGGTCTGGGGGCTGTGGCTTCGTGTTGGCAATGCTCAGCAAAGGCACGATCCAGCCAACAAGGCGCCTCCGCCCCCAGACCTCGTTTCGCTCCGCCAAGAAAAGGCAGATCGGGCGCACGGCCGCGGACCTACCCCCTGCTTTGGCGCAGGCGGCGCAAAGATCTGGACGGACAAGCGGGTCGCCAGCTGCTGTCGGAACTCGATCTCCAGCGACGGTGATGGCTCCGCGAGCCAGAAGGGAATTTGTCGCTGCCGAGATGGCCCAAAACACGAGATCTGGGTGATTGATCAAAGTTCCCGGGCATCGGACCACGCAACGCGCCGTGCGCAAGGTCAGTTTGTGGTTGCAACTTTGCTACGTCAGCAACTCGTCAGAGAATTTATATCGATATTGTTATGCCGTAAATAGTTATATAGCAGGTAATTAAGGTATCCATTCATTGAAACCTCCCGAGAAATCCCATGTGTCTCGATGGTAACGAATGCTCCATTATAAAGACGTATGCTATTGTCATATAATGACATGAATTGAGGGCATTACTCTTGCATTGATTCTATTTGCAAAGCCAATGGTTTTCTAAATCGCAGAGTCTGGATCAACTTAACCCAGAAGGTTGTGTTTCGCTTGCCGAAACACGACCCTTGTTGAACAAGCCCGGGTGTGGCGGACGATGATAGAGACGGTGGGGAGAGGGTCTCTATGCGAAAAGTGTTTGGGCTGGGATCAGCGCTACAGGCTCAGG
>JAEUGY010000112.1 GCA_016794625.1 Opitutaceae bacterium | reverse complement strand
GGGTACGCAAGCCACTGAAAGGCCGCCGCTACCCAGACCTCGTTTTGCGGCTTCGCGCCTTCGCGTGAACCCCGCTGCCGATCCGAGGCACGGCCGCAAGGGCCGGCCCTACAGGTCTCAATCGCCCGAGCCGGTTTCGGCCTGACTTTTCCTGATGGTGACGCCTGCGGGTTCGGCGACCCTGCCTACATCTCACTCTTGTTTTGCGCTGGAGAGGAGCGGAATGGGCGAAAATGTTCCTTGATGCCCGGAGGTTGGATCATCAACGTGCTCGGGCTCGCGTTTCTCCCACACCCCAACGTCGGTTCCCGCCTTCCAGCGCGTACTCCTGAAATCTCCGTCTCTCGTGTCCCATGCGCCCGAGAGTAGGTGCCGGCATTGGTCCCATCCACGTCTGTGAATCACACGATTAATACCTAGTAATGAGCTCCAACCAAGACAGCTCCGGGGCCATCGCCCCCAATGCCAACCGCCTCTTGTGGGCCGGATTTATGGCCATCCTCGCCGCCGGGGTCGGATTTGCACTCCGAGGCGGCATCTTTGATAACTGGGGCCGAGAATTCGGCTTCACTGGTGCCCAGCTCGGCGCGATTGGTGGCGCCGGGTTCTCCGGGTTCTGCTTCGGCATTATTTTTGGCGGAGTGATTTGTGACAAGATTGGATACGGCAAGCTCGTTATCCTGGCGTTTGTCCTGCACGTGTTTTCAGCGGTCGTGACGTTCACCGCGGCCGGTGCGGGGGCCTACAACAGTCTCTATTGGGGCATGTTCATCTTCGCCTACGCGAACGGTACGCTGGAGGCGGTGGCGAATCCGCTCGTGGCGACGCTCTTCCCGGCGAAGCGGACGCACTACCTCAACATCCTGCACGCGAGCTGGCCGGCGGGTCTGGTCCTCGGCGGCATCTGCGGATGGGTGCTCGACGATCGCATGCAGTTGCCCTGGAAGTGGCAGCTCTCGCTCTACCTCATTCCGACGGTGATCTACGGCCTCATGTTCATGGGCCAGCACATGCCGAAGTCGGAAGCCTCGGAAAAGGGTCTGAAGCTCGGCGAAATGCTTAAGGATGTCGGCATGGCCGGCGCCGCCGTGATCGGTCTATTCGTCTGGCTCTTTTCGAAAGACGCGCTCGGGCCGATGCTCGGTGGCTTGACGGGTGCGGCGTTCTTCACCGGCGAAAGCTGGGGCTGGGTGGCCATCGCGCTGGGTGCGGGCACCTTCCTGACGTTTAGCGGTTTGAGCGGCTGGGCCTTGGGCTCGGGACTGCTCTTTGTTCTCTTTGTCACTCACACCCTGCTGGGTGCGGTTGAGTTGGGCACCGATGGATGGATCCAAAACATCACGGGTAACATCCTGAGCTCGGAACAGGGCAAGATCCTGTTCGTGTTCACGTCGCTCACCATGTTCGCGCTGCGGTTCTGCGCCGATTTCATCGAAAAGAAAATCGGTCTGTCACCGATCGGCATCCTGCTCGTCTGCGCGATCCTGGCGTGTCTCGGTCTGAACCTCACCGCGGGCATCTCGTCCTTCGGCGGGGCGCTGATCGCGCTTTCGATCTACGGCATCGGCAAGACCTTCTTCTGGCCGACCATGCTCGCGGTCGCTTCGGATCGGTTCCCCCGGACCGGTGCGGTGGCCATTTCCATCATGGGCGGACTCGGCATGATGTCGGCCGGTCTCGTGGGCTCGCCGGGTCTGGGTTATGCCAAGGACCGTTTCGCGGGTGAAGAGCTGCAGAAGTCGAACCCCGCGCTCTATGCCGAGTACCGGGCGGAGACCCCCAGCAAGTTCCTGATCTTCGCGGAGAGCCATGGTCTGGACGGCAAGAAGCTCGGCGAGGTCAAGGCCGCCATCGCGGCGAACACCGCCACGGAGAGTCAGAAAGCGGTGCACGAGGCGGACATGAAGGGCGATCGCCGCACCTTGGTCGCCGACTCGTTCATCCCCGCCATCATGGCCGTGATTTACCTGGGCCTGCTCCTCTATTTCAAGGCGAAGGGCGGCTACAAGGCGGTTCACATTACCACCGGCAACTCCACGAGTTGACGCGAAACCGCTGGTTGGATTCCAAGAGGACCGCACCGAAACGGTGCGGTCCTTTTTCTTGGACAGAATTGCCCTTGCAGGTGCGGGGATACGTCGGGTTAGCTGCCGTCCTATGATCATTGACTCGCGGTACGAAAAGCTAGCTGCCGGTCTGACGGGTTTCTCCACTTCCTTGGGCAAAGGTGAGCGCGTCCTGGTCGACGCGTTCGACATCCCCGATGCCATGGTGATCGCCCTCATCCGGGCCATTCGGGCACGGGGTGCACACCCCTACGTGCAGTTGCAGCGGGCGCGGGTGAATCGCGAGCTCCTGATGGGCGCAACCGAAGTGCAGTACCGTCCCCATGCCGAGGTGGAACTCAAGCGCATGGAGTCGATGGATGCCTACATCGCCCTGCGCGGCTCGGAGAACATCTTTGAGTCCTCCGACGTGCCGGCGGCCAATGTGCAGCTCGTGGCGCGCATCATGAAGCCGGTCCTGGATCACCGCGTGAACGACACCAAGTGGGTCGTGCTCCGCTGGCCGACCTCGGCGATGGCCCAGCAGGCGGGCATGAGCACGGAGGCCTTCGAGGATTTCTACTTTCGCGTGTGCACGCTCGACTACTCGCGCATGTCCCCGGGCATGAAGGCGCTGAAGGCGCTGATGGACAAGACCGACCAGGTGCACATCAAGGGGCCGGGCACCGACCTGCGCTTTTCGATTCGCGGCATTGGTTCCCGGGAGTGCGGCGGTCTGCGCAACATCCCGGACGGCGAGGTGTTTTCCTGCCCGGTCCGCGACTCCGTCGAGGGCGTCATTCAGTACAATGCGCCGACGGTGTACCTCGGCACGTCCTTCGATAACATCCGCCTGGAGTTCAAGCAGGGCCGGATCGTCAGTGCCACGTCCAGCAATACGAAACGCCTGAATGAGATTCTGGATAGCGACGAAGGCGCCCGGTACATCGGAGAGTTCGCGATCGGCTTTAACCCCCACATTTTGCAGCCGATGCGGGACATCCTCTTCGACGAGAAGATTGCGGGTTCGTTCCACTTCACCCCCGGACAGGCCTACGAAGGCGTGGGCAACGGAAATCGATCCCAGGTGCACTGGGACATGGTCTGTATCCAGCGGGCTGACTACGGCGGGGGCGAGATTTGGTTTGATGGAAAGCTGATCCGCAAAGACGGACTCTTTGTGCCGAAGACCCTGCACAAGCTCAATCCGGACTACCTCCTCAAGGACTAGAGAACGACGCGGATCCCACCGACAGGATCGCCCGTGATCAACGAGACTGAACTATGAGTGATGCAACCGTGCCGGCCGGGGTTCGTTCGTTTGTGAGGTCTTTGCCGAAGACGGAGACGCACCTTCACATCGAAGGGGCTATGCCGTACGAACTGCTGCCCGCGTGGCGGCCTTCGGTGTATCCTGCCGTCGCGGACTTTCATCACCCGGATTACCGCTTCGAGAGCTTTCCGGAGTTTGACCGCATCCTCCTTGGCCACGCCCTGCCGTGGTTTGTTTCCGCCGAGCGTTACTATGAGTCGGCGCGATTGATGTTCGCCAAGCTGGTCGTCGAGAACGTCCGTTACGTGGAGACCAGTTTTCATCTGCCGGTCACCCAGTTCATCCAGGTGCCCGGACAGGAGATCATCGCGGCGATCCGATCGGCGGTGCCTCCCGGTCTCGAAGTCCGGATCTTTGCGGGCATGTTGCGCAGCGATTACCAAGGCGCGCTGCAAGGCGTGATCGATGACCTGGAGAACTGGGACGACCTGACCGGCGTGGACCTGCACGGTTTTGAGCAGGTGCCGACCCAACCCTGGACCGCGAATGTATGGTCACGGCTCCGCCAGGCCGGCAAGATCACCAAATGCCATGCCGGCGAGTTCGACGGAGCGCACCGCGTACGCGAGGCGATCGAGCAGCTCGGGGTGACGAGGGTCCAGCACGGCGTGCGGGCGATCGAAGACCCGGCCGTGGTGGAATTGGCGCGGCAGCGTGGTGTTACCTTTGATGTCTGCCCGATCAGCAATGTCCGCCTCAAGGTCGTGCCCTCGATCGCCCTGCACCCGCTCCGCGCCTTGATGGCGGCCGGAGTGCGCTGCACGATCAGCACGGATGATCCGCTGGTGTTTGGGAACACCGTGGGCGACGAGTATTGCGCCCTTGTCCAGGAAGGCGGCTTCAAGAAAGACGAGCTGGTTCGTCTGGTGCAGGCCGGATGGGAGATCGCCGATCTGGACGACGCCACCCGACGAGCCTGGTCGGAAGAAGTGGCGAGGATTGGGCGCGAGTCGCCCCTGGTCCTGAACTGATGCGATGGCCTGCGTGGTGGTGCCCATCGACCGGGCAGTGTTGAAACGAACCCGGCAAGCGCCGCGTGCATTCTGATGACCCCCGAACCCACCTCCCGCAATGTCTCCGCCGACGGGCCGCAGGCTGGACCGCCGCGGGAGGTGCGCTGGATCATCGTCCTCGCGCTCGTCCTTCTGACGGGACTCGCGGGACTTCGTTGGGCGTCCATTCTGTATTTTGGCCGGGACAGTGACGCGCTGCAGTCATGGACCGGCGTGTACTGGCTTGGCTTGCGCTATGATGCCCGCGTGGTCGCAGCGATGCTGTTTCCCCTCCTTGTTTTGGGCAGTGTGGTGCGATTGAGCCCCTTTGCGCGAGCGGCCGGGCGACGCGTCTGGCTGAGCTACCTCACGACGGCGACGTTTGTGTTGCTGGTGGTCTATGCCTGCGACGTCGTGCACTTCCGCTACCTGAATCAGCGGCTCAACGCCAGCGTGCTGGGATTCCTCGGAGACATGAGCATCTCCCTGTCGATGGTCTGGCAGAGTTATCCCGTGGTGTGGGGAAGCCTCGGTTTGATCCTCGGGCTCGTCGTCATGCTGGGGTTGGTCCGAAGCACCCATGCCTACGTCGCACGATCGCCCGCGGGCGGCGTGGGCAAGGTGGCGGTGGCGTGGCGCGTCGGGACCGGGGCCTTGCTCGTCCTGGCCCTGTACGGTCGACTCGGACAGTATCCGCTCCGCTGGAGTGATGCCTTTGACCTCCGCAATGACCTGCAGGCCAATCTGGCGCTCAATCCGGTCCAGTCGTTTATCAGTTCCTTGAGCTTCCGCGCGTCGCGCTATGATCCCGCCAAGGTCGAGCTGCACCGCGCCCGCATGCAGCAGTATCTGGGAGTGCAGGACACGGAGCGAGATCAAGGTCGTTTCCTCCGGACACTGGTCGCTTCCCCGGCACCCGCGAAACGACCCAAGAACGTCGTTCTCGTCATTTGCGAGTCGTTCAGTGTCTACAAGAGTTCGGTCGGGAACAATCCCCTGAATACGACACCCTTCTTTGCCGAGCTCAGCCAGCAAGGCGTGCTGTTCGACCACTGTTTCACCCCGCATTTTGGCACGGCGCGCGGGGTTTGGGCGACCGTGACCGGCGTGCCCGATGTCGAGCTCGTCAAAACGGCGTCGCGCAACCCGTCGCTGGTCGACCAACACACATTGCTCAACGAGTTCGAGGCGTTGAGCAAACTCTACTTCCTCGGAGGGAGCTCGAGTTGGGCCAATCTGAGGGGATTGCTGACCAACAATATCCGCGGACTCCAGTTGCACGAGGAAGGCAGTTTCCGGTCGCCCCGGGCGGACGTCTGGGGCATCAGTGACAAGAGCCTGTTCCTCGAGGCGAACGAGATCCTGGCCCGGCAGACCAAGCCGTTCTTTGCCGTGATCCAGACCGCGAACAACCACCGCCCGTACACCATCCCGGCGGAGGACAGACCCTTCCTGCCGGGCGATGTACACAGCGAGGCCGAGCTGCGCGAGGCGGGGTTTGAGTCGCAGGAGGAACTGGATGCGTTTCGCTACACCGACTTCACCTTCAAGACCTTTATCGAGGCGGCCCGGAAAACGAACTACTACGACGAGACCCTGTTCGTGTTCATCGGGGATCACGGCATTGGCGGAAATGCAGGCAAACGCTTCCCTGATTCCTGGACCTCGCGCAGCCTCACCTCGTTTCACGTCCCGCTGCTGTTCTACGCGCCCCGGTACCTGGAGCCCCGTCGAGTGCACTCCGTGTCGTCCATGGTCGACGTGATGCCCACCATTGCCGGCGTCCTCGGCGTCCCGGCGCGCTACTCCGGCCTCGGCCGGGACTTGCTACGACAGGAACAGGTCGATGGCGGCCGCAGCAACATCGCCTTCATCATTGACCACAATAACAAGTCGATTGGCGTGGTGCGGGGTTCAACGTATACGCACCGACGCCTCGACGGCACGACCTTTGCGGTCGATTGGGCGAACGCGTATCAGCCGGTCGATACGAGCGACCTCGACGCGAATCGCGCTGTCGATTCCGCCTGGGCCGAAGCCTTTTTCGAGACCTCCCGGTACCTGCTTCACCACAACAAAAAACTCCCGGAGCCACGCGCCGGCGCCGGTTCGCCCTAGCCGTAACGATGCAGTCGAGCGGGTCGTATCGAGGTAATCGAGCGGCGCCTTGCAGTGGCTCCCTTCCGGCGAAGTACCCTCCGGGTATTCCTTGGCCATTCGCCTCTGAAATCCGCTCGCCATCTACCCCGCTACTCCGCCTTCGACTGCATCGTTGCGGCTTAGTAGAACAAGCGACGATCCAGGCTCCGATACTGGATCGCTTCGAGCAGATGAGACTCCGCGATCGCGTCCGACCCGGAGAGATCGGCGAGCGTGAGGGCGACCTTGAGGATGCGATCGTAGGCCCGGGCGGAGAGGTGCAGCTGCTCCATGGCGGACTGCAACAAGTCGCCCATCTGGGGAGTCACGTGGCAGTAGCGCCGGATTTGCGCGTGGGTCATCCGGGCATTCGAGCCCGTGGCCGTGCCACTGAAACGCCGACGCTGACGGTCCCGGGCCGATTCCGTGCGCTGGCGAATGGAATCGGAGGACTCGGCCGCGGTCTCCCCACGCAGCTCGCTCATGGTCAGCGCGGGCGCTTCGACATGAAGGTCGATGCGGTCGAGCAGAGGACCGCTGATGCGATTCCGGTACCGCTGGACCTGCGTCGGCGTGCAGCGACAGTTGTGTCGCGGATCGCCCAGGTAACCGCACGGGCAGGGGTTCATCGCGGCGACCAACATGAACGCGCACGGCACCGTGATTTTGCCCGCGCTCCGTGAGATGGTCACCTGTCCGTCCTCCAAAGGCTGCCGCAAGACCTCCAGTGCGGAACGTTTGAATTCCGGCAGTTCGTCGAGGAAGAGGACCCCGTGGTGGGCGAGGGAGATCTCGCCCGGACCGGGAATGGAGCCGCCGCCCAGCAACGCCACATCCGAGACCGTGTGATGCGGTGTCCGCACTGGGCGCGAACCAAAGCTGTTGCCGCGGGCGGCGAGGGTGATACCTGCGGCGGAGTGAATGCTCAGGATTTCGAGTGATTCGTCCCGTGTCGGGGCCGGCATGATCGTCGGAATCCGCTTTGCGATCATCGATTTGCCGGAGCCCGGCGGACCCAACAGCAGGATATTGTGATTTCCGGCCACGGCGATTTCCACCGCGCGCCGGACGGTGTGCTGACCCTTGATTTCGCTGAAGTCTCCGGGACTCACCTTTTTCTCGGGCGAGGAGAGGTCCTGGGGCACGACTGGAACCAAGGCGATTTCACCGACGAGGTAGCGAAATGCGACATCCAGGGATGGAATGGCGAAGACCTGCAATCCTTCGACCAAGGCCGCTTCGTTGGAGGAGTCGACCGGCAGCAGCAGACGACGTTTGCCCAAGGCCCGGGCCAGTTTGCCCATGGCGAGACCACCCCGGATCGGACGCGTGGCCCCCGACAGACTGAGCTCACCGGCCACCAGACAATCCTCGAGCAGGCCTTCCCCCAGCTGTTGCGTCGCGGTCAGGATACCCAGAGCGATCGGCAGATCGTACATCGGCCCCTCCTTGCGCAGGTGCCCCGGGGCCAGGTTGATCGTGGTGCGCGACCACGGCATCTTGAAGCCCGAGTTGGTCAAAGCCGATGAAACACGGTCTCTTGACTCCTTTACTCCGGTGTCCGGAAGGCCCACCATGACCAAGTCAGGGGCTCCGGCCTCCCCAGTGTTGACTTCCACGTGAACGAGTTCGGCATCAATCCCCTGCAGTGAGGCGGAAGTGAGAATGGCGAGCATGGTTGCGAGAGGGAGGCGAAATCGAGGTCAGATTGTTATTGCATTTAAGAAGCGATAATGATCTCAATGGCGGCGCTAGCTTGTTGCAAGATATATTCAATGATACTTGGGATTACTGGAGGCATGGGCTGTGGCAAGACGACCGCGGCGAAGCTGATTGCCGAACTGGGCTATGAACGCCTCGATTCGGATGGGATCGTTCGCTCCCAAATCCTTACCTCGGAGCCGGTCATCCATGCCTTGAGGCAACGCTATGGAGAACCGATTCTCGACCCGCAGGGAGCGGTCGACCGGGCTCGACTCGCCTCCATTATTTTCTCGCAAACAAATGAACTCGAGTGGTTAGAGCGTCTTCTGCATCCCGCCCTCTTCGCCTATTGGAGAAACGCCTTTGCCTCCAGTCCGGGTCGATCCTGGATCGTCGAAGTGCCGCTTTTGTTTGAGAAGGGGTTGGAGAATTGGTTTGATTTCACCCTCTGCGTGACCAGTACTCCCGAGCAGCAGTTTGCCCGGCTGGAAAAGCGCGGAATTACCCGAGCGCAGGCCGAGTCACGTATTTCCAAGCAGTTGCCCTTGGCTCGCAAATCCGACCTTGCCGATTTCGTACTCGGTAACGACGGGGCTCTTTGGTTCCTCAAGGATCAAGTGAGTCATTTCGCTGAAAAGCTCAGTTTGCGGACCAGGAGTGAGGCTTTTTTGGAAAAACGCACGCTGCCCCAACCAGTTAACGAGTAGTAACGCAGCCCATCATGGAGAAATCGTCGAAAAGTGGCAGCGCGGAGAACGCGAAGCCGAAGAAGAAGGTGACCAAGCCTCGTGCCAAAACCGCCGCCCCGCGGTCGCGATCCAAAGGCTCCAAATCGGCCGCGACCACGGACGAGCTGCCACTTTCGGGTTCAGCCGTGACGCGCGAGGATGCACCGCCCGCGGTGCGTGAGGTGGCAGAGGTTTCTGTCGCTCCCAGCCCGGTCAGCGAGGCCCCCAGGGCGGAGGAGGTGCGCGAAACGGTCCGGCCCGTTTTTGTCCCGGTTCGACCCGACGTGCCGGCGGCGCCTCCGCCAGAAGTGCGCGAACGCCCGGCGCCTCCCGTGGAGGCTCAACCGACGCCGGACGAGCGAGCGATGGACCGCAACGAGCCCATGGAGCATGCCCCGGAGCCCTCCGCACCGGCCGACGCGCAAGCGCCCAAGCCACCGTTGCCGGGTTCAGACGGTGGCCGGCGGGATCTTCCCGCGGAAGGCGGAAACCAGGATCAAGGCAACCGCGGTCAAGGTGGATTCCCGAATCGAGAGTTTCGCGGACGCGACTACTGGAAGCAGCTGAAGAAGGACAAGCGGAACAAGCACGGCAAACCGTGGCAGCAGGGCCCGGGCAACGAACAGGGCCACGGAGGCGGACGGGGTCCTCAACACCCCCCGCAGCCGCCTCCCCCCACGATG
This sequence comes from Opitutaceae bacterium, assembly GCA_016794625.1. Taxonomy (GTDB): domain Bacteria; phylum Verrucomicrobiota; class Verrucomicrobiia; order Opitutales; family Opitutaceae; genus UBA6669. The sequence goes on along the minus strand of JAEUGY010000112.1, from coordinate 144,183 downwards.
GCGCCCCGGCTGGGAGATCTGCCTGATCCGGCTCGATTTGCGGATCTGGCGGCATTGGATGCCCTGGCGAAAACCCTGGAACAAGGTTCCGGCGAGGCCATCTGGCTAGATTCCCTCTACGCTTTGAATCTGGCGGACCTCGTGGCCTTCGCGCGGCGGATCGGCTGCACGTTTGAGGGTCAGGTACCCCGGCGGCAGATCCTGGCGGAAATCCTGAATGCCGCCGTGAAGCAACAGCGGCCGATTCGCGACCGCGGTTGGCTGGACCTGACGGACCGGGGCCATGGATTTGTGGTGCATGAGCACGTGAACTACCGCCTCTATCCGGAGGATGCGTATGTGCCCGAAGCGCTCATCAAGCGCTATGGCTTGAAGCGGGGCCATCAGGTTGAAGTCCTCGTCCAGGCTCCGGTGGGTGATGATCGTTGCCCGGCGGTGGTGCGGATTGAGAGCGTCATGCAAGGGCCGCCGGAGGAAGCGAATGCGGTCACGCCGTTCGAAGAGCTGGTGCCGTATTATCCCCTGCAGCGGATTCTCCTGGAGGCGCCCGAGGTCCAAAAGGACATCTCCATGCGGACCGTCGATCTCCTGACCCCCGTGGGTTTTGGTCAGCGAGGCTTGATTGTGGCGCCACCGAGAACAGGTAAAACCGTTCTCCTGCAGAATATTGCGAATTCCATCTCCGCGAATTTTCCCGACGTCAAACTCATCCTGTTGCTGATCGACGAACGCCCGGAGGAAGTGACGGATTTTCGCCGCCACACGAAGGGCGAAGTGGTCTCGTCGACCTTTGACGAGACCCCCGAAAGCCACGTCCATTGCGCGGAAATGGTGGGAGAAAAGGCCCGACGCCTCGTGGAGCGCGGACAACATGTGGTGATCCTGCTCGATTCCATCACCCGACTCGCGCGCGCCTACAATGCGCTCGCGTCCAACTCCGGAAAGATCATGTCCGGAGGTATGGAGGCCACGGCGCTGCAGCGACCGAAACGCTTCTTTGGTGCCGCCCGAAACATCGAAGGGGGCGGAAGCCTGACGATTCTCGCCAGCGCGCTCATCGATACCGGCAGCCGCATGGACGAAGTGATCTTCGAAGAGTTCAAGGGAACGGGCAACATGGAGCTGCACTTGGATCGCGGTCTCTCCGATAAGCGTATCTTCCCTGCCATCAACATGTTAAGGTCGGGTACGCGCAAGGAAGAGCTGATCTACCACCCGGAGGAGCTGCAGAGAATCTATGGCTTGCGCCGGACCATGCAGGGCATCGGGCCGATTGAATCGATGGAGATGCTCATCCAGCGTTTGAAGAAGACCAAGTCGAACGCAGAGTTCCTGATGAGTCTTTCGCGTCAGTGAGCTGAACCGAGGCGATGTCGATCCCGTGACTCCCGCCGACCGGTTCTTACTCAGTTTGGCGGTCCGGTCCGGGCTCCTCGGAGACTCGGATCAGGAGAAGGCGACGTTGCTGGCCCAAGCCGCGTCGCCGATGGCTGAAAGCAAGGATGTGAGCCGATGGCTCCTGGAAGAGGCCGGGGTCGAGGAGCAGTCTCTGGCGCAAGTCATGGCGAACCACTTCGGGTTGACCCTGGCGCTCGATCCGTTGGTAGGCCGAGACCTCGTCCAGGCGAGAGGACTTGTCCCGGAACACCTCGCCCGACGTCTGCGTATTGTTCCTTTGGAACAAACGCGGGGCGGCCTCAGCATTGCCATCGACAATCCGGTGGATGAGTCGCGCCTTGCGGACGTCGTTCAGGCAACCGGCAGCCAGGTGCATCCCGTGGTCTCAACGAGGTCGGCGATCGAACGAGCCTTGGGGGTGCTTTACGCGCCCACGTCAGAGTCGAGTTCGGAGCGCCCTTCCTTCGCCCTGAAGACGGAAGAGACGGTGAGCCCAGCGACCCAGCGGAGACCTGCGATCGGGGAACGCCGGGATGGGATCCCGCGGGAGGAGGACGTGGGTTCGGCCCGGCGCGTGGAGGCCTTGATCGCGGGAGCGGTGCGCCGAGGCGCTTCCGACATCCATTTGGAGCCGACGGAGCAGTGGCTCGCTGTCAGGTACCGCATTGACGGAGAATTGCTGCATGCTGACCCGGTCCCCGTGGAGGGGCAGGGAGCCGTGATTTCACGACTCAAGATCCTTGCTGGACTCTCGATCTCGGAAAGGCGACTGCCACAGGATGGCCGCATGAGGCAGGAGGTGGATGGCCGCAGCACCGACATTCGCGTCTCGTCCCTGCCCTCGGTTTGGGGCGAGAGCCTCGTGCTTCGCCTCCTTGATCCGGCGTCCATGATCAAGCGCCCGGAAGACCTGGGGTTCTCGGTCCAGCAGCGCGAGCGCTGGACTCGGGTCGTCTCGGAACAAGACGGGCTGGTTTTGGTGACGGGACCCACGGGATCGGGAAAGACCACCACCTTGTACAGCACGCTGCATCGGCTCAACGCCGTCACGCGCAAGATCATCACCGTGGAAGACCCGGTGGAGTTCGAGGTTCCGGGGATCAATCAAGTGGCAGTCCGACCGGAGTTGAATGTCACCTTTTCCAGTGTGCTGAGATCCATGCTCCGGCAGTCGCCCGACGTGATCATGGTCGGGGAGGTGCGCGACCGGGAAACTGCGGAGATGGTGATCCAAGCATCCCTCACCGGGCATCTGGTTTTTTCGACCCTTCACACCAATGATGCCGTGGGGGCGGTCTCGCGAATGATCAATTTAGGTGTAAAACCGTTCTTGGTGGCCTCTGCCCTCCGGGCGGTTTTGGCCCAGCGTTTGGTCCGAAAGGTGTGTCCGTCGTGCCGCGGGAATCGTCCCCCCTCCGCCCCCCCGGGAGGCGCCCCCGATGCGGTGAGTCGAAACACTCCCAAGGGGTACTCGAAGTCCAGCTTAACCTGCTCGCAATGTGGAGGTTCGGGGTATCATGGACGGATTGGTCTCTTTGAGCTCCTCGTGCCTGATCATGCCTTGCGCGAGTCGATCGCTCAAGGTTGCAGCCTGGGAGATTTGCGGGCGCGGGTCCGCGCGGAAGGATTCCCCACGCTCCGTGAAGATGGGCTGAGCAAAGCGGCGCGGGGCGAAACAACGTTGGAGGAAGTGCTCGGTGCGACGATAAACGACAACAACTAGACCCGCCCATGAGCTACGAAATGAACGATCTCCTTGAGTTGGTAGTGGATCAAAATGCTTCAGACTTGCATTGCCAAGTCGGGCAGCCCCCTACACTCCGCATCAGCGGCTCCATGGTGCCGATCGAGGGACCCAATCTCGCTCCGCTTGATACCGAGAAGCTCGTGCTGTCGATCGCGCCCGATAATCACATTCAGAATCTCAAGCTGAACGGAGGCTCGGACTTCGGCTTTGCCTATCTGGACAAGGCGCGCTTCCGCGTCTCGATCCTCAAATCCAAGGGAAACTTCGGCCTGGTCCTGCGGCAAATCCCGAACCGCATGTTCGGGCTGCGTGAGATCGGATTGCCGGATCGGATCAAGGAGCTGCTTTACCGCCCACGCGGGCTCATTCTGGTCACGGGCCCGACCGGTTCCGGCAAGTCCACGACGCTGGCGTCGATGGTGAATTACATCAACGAGAACCGGGACGGCCACATCATCACGATTGAGGACCCGATCGAGTATTACCATGCGCACAAACAGTGCATCGTGACCCAACGCGAGATTGGAGTCGACGTACCGTCCTTTTCCGAGGCGATCCGGCGCGCGCTGCGTCAGGATCCCGACATCATTCTGGTGGGCGAAATGCGGGATTTGGAAACGATTGAGGCCGCCATCAGTGCAGCCGAAACGGGGCATCTGGTGTTTGGCACGCTGCACACGAACAGTGCGGCCAAGACGATCGATCGTATTGTCGACGCCTTCCCGGCCAACATGAAGGAGATGATCCGCACCCAGCTCGCGTCCTCCATTGTGGCGGTCATTTCCCAGGTACTTTGTAAGAAGACCGGAGGCGGGCGCATCGCGGGTTACGAGATCATGATCAACACCACGTCGATCGCCTCGCTCATCCGCGAGAACAAGACATTCCGCATCACCTCTGACATCCAGACCGGGGCGAACTTGGGTATGATCACGATGGATACCCACTTGATGAGCTTGGTGAATCGCGAAATGGTCTCGCCGGATGAAGCCTTGGAGAAGGCGCAGGACCCCCTGGTCATGCGCGAGAAGCTGCTCCAGCTCGGTTTTCAGCTCCGCAACCTCTAGCCGGGGACGCGGAAGACGGGGGCGCATGCATTCATCCGTGGGCCTCCCGACCGCCAAGACGTCCGATCACGACCAACGGTCGGGTTCGGTCGGCTGGGTGGATCATCTGTTCCGACGCGCCGTCGCCGCGCGGGCCTCGGATATTCACCTGGAGCCGTTTCGCCACGCGCTGCGCGTGCGCATGCGGATCGAAGGAGAACTGCAGGAAGTCGAGTCGCCGGGCAGCGACCTGGCGCGTGAGATCACCTCGCGCATCAAGGTCCTCGCCAAACTCAACATTGCCGAACAGCGCGTGCCGCAAGACGGCCACCTGGTATGGCAGCATGACGGACGGAGTTTTGACATCCGCGTTTCCACGCTTCCGACCTCCTTTGGCGAGTCCGTGGTCCTGCGCGTCCTCGATCGATCCGGGCTGCGCGGCGACCTGTCTGCACTGGGCATGCCCGCTCGCATGGTGGAAGCGTGCTCTTCGGTTCTGGCCCTGCCGCATGGCTTGATGGTGGTGGCGGGACCGACGGGATCCGGCAAAACGACGACGCTGTACCGTGCGCTGGGAACCTTTGATGCGTCCGCCACCAAGATCCTCACGGCGGAAGATCCGGTGGAATTCAAGACCCCGGGGTTGATTCAAGTGAGCGTGGATGACGGGATCGGACTCACCTTTGCCCGCACGGTCCGGGCGTTTCTCCGGCAGGATCCCGATGTGATCATGATTGGAGAAGTGCGAGATCCAGAGACGGCTCAAGTGGCGGTGCAGGCGGCTCTGACGGGACACTTGGTCCTGACGTCCCTGCACGCTTCGTCCACCGAAGGGGCCATCACCCGATTGTTGGATCTCGGCGTCGAGCCCTTCCTCCTCAGTTGCGCGCTGGCGGCGGTGGTGTCGCAGCGATTGATCCGCCCGTCGGAAACGGAGCGCCGCATCCCGCACTTTGAACTCCTGGTGGTGGGAGAGGCGGTCCGACAGCTGATTCTGGAGCGCCCGACGCCGACGGCGCTCAAGCGGGCCGTGGAGTCGTCCCTGATCCGAGCGGAAGAGCCCTGAGAGGCGGGCTGGAAGGTCCGTGTGCGAAACGGACGGATACGGCACTGCACCCTGCGCTCAGGAAAACTCACCCGCCCGCAGGCAGGACACTTCCCGTCCGTCGAAGGGCTTCAGCCGGGGAACCTCGCTGCGGCATGCCGCGATCGCGTGGGGACACCGGGGATGGAAGGTGCATCCGGAGGGAGGATTGATCGGAGACGGGGGATCACCCGGCAGGACAATTCGCTTCCGGCTTCGTTCGATGTCCGGATTGGGAGTGGGGATGGCGCTGACCAGAGCCCGGGTGTACGGATGTTGCGGACGATCGATGACGTCGCTCGCGGAGCCGAGTTCGACGATCTTGCCGAGGTACATGACGGCCACGCGGTCGGAGATGTGTTTCACCACGGACAGATCGTGGGCGATGAAGATCAAGGAGAGCCCCATGTCTCGCACCAGCTTGGCGAGCAGATTCAAAATTTGAGCCTGGATGGAAACATCGAGGGCGGAGACCGGCTCGTCCGCGACGATCACCTTGGGCTGCAGGGCCAGGGCGCGGGCAATGGCGATGCGCTGACGTTGTCCCCCGGAAAACTCATGCGGGTACTTCTGCATGAAACGGGAGGCGAGCCCGACCCGCTCCATCAAGTCGGCGACATGCTGGGTGACCTCCTTGCCCGAACAGATGCCATGGGTCAGCAGGGGTTCGGACAACGTGGCGAAGACCGTCATGCGCGGATTGAGTGATGCGTACGGGTCCTGAAACACCATCTGCAGGTCACGCCGACGCTCGATTAGTTCGCGCGCGGTGCTATCCCCCAAGGAGTGACCGGAGAGCAGAACCTTTCCGGCGGTTGTGGGCAGCAACTGCAGGATGGTCCGAGCCAGGGTGGATTTGCCGCAGCCGGATTCGCCGACGAGACCCAGCACCTCGCCCCGCTCGACTCGAAGGGACACCCCATCCACGGCCTTGACGGTTCCCACCTGACGCTTGAACAGAAATCCCGTGTTGATGGGGAAGTGCGTCTTGACGTCGATCAGTTCCAAAATCGGTTCGGGCATGGTCTCGGTGGGTTCGGAGGCGGCCTAGATCTCGCCGTTTTGCACACGCCGGCACGATTGGGAATGATCGCTGGCGCACGTCTTGAGTTCGACCGGCTGGACGAAACAAGCGTCCGTGGCATGGAGGCAACGGGGAGCGAACGAGCACCCCGGCGTCGGCTTGGAAAGATCCGGTGGCATCCCTGGGATGGTAAACAAGTCTCCGCCCTTTTGTTGGAGGGACGGAATCGATTGCTGAAGCGCGCGCGTGTAGGGGTGTCGCGGTTCGTAGAACAAAGACCGCGTCGACGCCGTTTCGACGATCTTGCCGCCGTACATCACCTGCACCCGGTCGCACAGTCCCGAAACCACGCCGAGATCGTGGGTGATGAAAATGACCGCCATGTGGAACTCCTTCTGCAGGCGCTTGATGAGTTCGAGGATCTGCGCTTGCACCGTGACGTCGAGGGCGGTGGTGGGCTCATCGGCAATCAGCAGCTCCGGCTGGGTGATCAAGGCCATGGCGATCATGACCCGCTGCCGCATCCCGCCAGAAAACTCATGGGGATAGTAGTGGATGCGCTTCGCCGCATCATTGATCCCGACGGCGTCCAACATCAACAGGGCCCGATCGAGCGCCGCCTTGCGACTGATGGGTTCGTGGATCCGCAGCGGTTCAATCAACTGCTCCGAGATTCGCAGATAGGGATTCAGCGACGTCATCGGATCCTGGAAAATCATCGCGATCCGTTTGCCTCGAATGCTGCGCGAGACCTCCGGCGGGCAGCGGAGCAGGTCGGTGCCGTCAAAAACGGCCGAACCACTCTCGATCCGCCCGGGAGGCTGCGGGATCAGGCCCATGATCGAGTAGCACGTGACACTCTTGCCTGAACCCGATTCGCCGACGATGCCCAGCGTTTCGCCCCGTTCCAAGGAGAAGCTCACGCCATCGACGGCGCGATAGACTCCGTTGCGAGTGTGAAAGTAAGTACGGAGGTCTTTTACAGACAGCAGCGGCACGTGCGGTATCGGGATTTGGGAGTGAACCTGCGAGAGGAGGTAGTGACGGCAACGTTAATCGCGTGGGGCCAAAGCCGCGATTTCGCTCCGCAAACGGTCGACCACCGTATTGGCGGCGAGTTGGTCGAGGGAAGCGCCACCCGTGGGCGGGCATCCGGGAGGCTGGAGCACGATCACCGGCGCGGAAAAAACGGGCGCGGTTCGCAGGGGGTTGGTCGGACCGAAAAGGGCAATCACGGGAATCCCCAGTGCATTGGCGAGGTGCATTCCCCCGGTGTCGTTTGCCACCAGGACATCGCACCCGGACAGTCGATCGATGAACTGCGCCAAGGAGGTTTTGCCCGCCAGGTTTTCCACTTGGTCACTGGCAAATCCGCGGCACACCTCGTCGGCGATCACACGATCTCCCGGCGTCCCGAAAACAAGAAAGTGCTGATCCGGAAAGGCCTGCACGAGTTCGCGCCAACGTGGCACCGGCCAGCGTTTGGCGGGCATGTTTTCCGAACCCACGATCAAACCTACGCAGGGTTTGGACGACCCCGTGCGCCGAGGCGCGGACAACGGCGTGCAGTCGATCGGCCCGCGCAGGCCGAAGGACTCCAGAAAACGAGTCCATTCTGAGAATTGGTGCTGCGTGGTTTCGTTCCAATCGGAGGGACGGCGGTACGCGTGGCTGAGCAGAGGGCGATGATGCTGGGGGCGGCGAATGCCGAACCGTTGCCGGCAACCGGTGAGCCGGGCCTCGACATCGCCCCGGACCGAGTGGGTGAAGAGCAGATAGGCGTCGGGGTAGTCCCATCGCAGGCGCAGGAACTGCCGCCAGTCGTTGAGGCCCTGTCGTGCGAGCGGCACGTAGCGCTCATAGGGGAGACCAAGCTGCTCGATCAGCCCTTTGAATTGCGCCTTTCCGACGAGGGTGAGGGCGGCATCGGGTCTGGATTCCCGCAATTGACGGAGCAATGGCAGGGTCATCACCACATCGCCCAGCCAGTTGGGCAGACGAACAACGAGGTGAGTCTTTCTTGGCAGTCGTTCCCAGTGGCGCGCACGAGATTCAAACTGAAGAAAATCCCGCTTCGACTGCAGGCGGAGCCGGGACGGGGGCATGTCCTGATTTCGCCACCGATCATGGGACCACAGCCATGAAGCGCAGAGATCGTCACTGGAGGTGAGGAGCGCCTCCTGCCAGCGGTTCAACCCCACCGTCACGTCCTCGCAGGTGCCCGAGTGGACGAGCGTGTCGACGCGCAGCTCCACTCTCCAGAAGGCAAGTCTGACCGGGTAGATCACGCGCACCTCCGCCTGGAACTTCTCGGCCAGGATTCCCGGCAGTTCGGTGGACGAACAAACCCGTCCGAAGAGGGTCGTGAGTGCGCCTTGCAGCCCGGCGTTTTGGTCGAAGAGAAGACCTACGCACCCCTGGCCGCGGAGAATCTTGAGTGCTTGCGCGAAACCCTCCTTCCGAGACAGCAGGCGCATCCCGAAACGCTCGCGCGTTTGCCGAACAAACGCGTCGGCCTGGGGGTCGTCCAAGGGACGATAGATCACTCCGAAGTCACCGATGGGACTGTCACTGAGCAATCCCATCCAGGTTTGACACTCCCAGTAGGCGAGGTGGATCGATGCCAGCACCGTGGCCCGGTGACCCTTCGTCCGTGCCACGAGCATCTCCTCCAAGCCCTGGCCCGGCTTCGCGATGTGTCGGAGTCGCGCCGGTGCAATAAACGGCGACGCGAGAGACAGCAGCCCCGTCTCGATCAGTCGAACCAGGCTCGTGCGCGCGATCTGCCGCCGCCAAGGTGCGTCCCGCTCAGGAAAGGCGTGGGCGAGATTCGACAGCGCGACCCGTCTCCTCCGCGACGAGAGCAGGAAGATCGTTGCGCCCAGCGTGGACGCCAGCCACCGCAAGAGGAGTTCAGGCGTGTGCGCGAGGCACCACCCGACTGATTTGAGGATCAAGGTTAACACGCGTGCGGAACGATGCGGTTAGCGTTTGCGTTCATTTCAGAAAGTCCATGAAAGGATGAATCATTGCGGGCAAAGCGGAACGTTTTCGCCGCCTCCCGCAGGACACTTACATGATTCAGTTGCTCATCATCAAACCGTCCTCCCTCGGGGATATTGTCCACGGACTCCAGGTGGCCGCCTCCTTGAAGGAACAGGTCCCGGATTTACGCATCTCGTGGATTGTGAGGGATATTTTTGCTCCGTTGGTCAAGTCGTGTGAGGCGGTTGATCAGGTCTTTGTCTTCCGGCGGATGGCGGGTACCAAAGGGTTTTTTGAACTGATGCGCGATGTCAGAAAGCTGAAGTTCGATTGGGTGTTCGATTTTCAGGGATTGCTGCGCACGGGTTTGATGACCTGGCGCACCTTGGCGGATCACAAAGTGGGGCGCACCGATGCACGCGAGGGCGCCCGGTTCTTTTATGATCAGCAGGTTCCGCTTCCCCCGGGCGGACGCGGATCCCATGCCGTGGATATCCTTTTGCAGTTTGCTCCGATCCTGGGGGCGAAACCGGAGCTGAAAGGAAGTCTGCGCTTCCGAGAGGTGGAGAAGCTCAATTTGAGTTTTGTCGATGGCCGGAGCGGGGCGGCTCCGATTTTGATCTTCCCCGACTCACGCCGAGCGGAGAAGCGCTGGGGCGGGTTCAAACAACTGACGGAACTCTTGATCCGGGATGATCGGTCCCGACGTGTGGTATGGGCGGGAAATAATTATGTCCCTGACAAAGATGCGTTTGCGAAGGAGCAGTTCACCAATCTGACCGGAAACACGAGTCTGATGTCGTTGCCGGCATTGATTGCGCGGGCAGGGTGGGTCATCTCCAACGACAGTGGTCCGATGCACCTGGCGGCGGCGCTTGGGATTCGAACCTTAGGGATTTTCGGTCCGACCGACCCCAGGCTTTTTGGACCTTATCCGCTCACGTCGCCGACCAATCACGTGATCCAGGCTCCCGTGGGGGCCCTTTCGATGCTTTCGGCGAAAGAAGTCTTTGGTCGCTTTCAGCGAATCGATGGACCGTTGAGGAGCTCAGGCAGCGGCGCGAAATAATGGCCGCTGTCATTCATGATTGACCGAAAAAGGTGTTCAATGAGCGAGATTCGTGGTTTCGCCTAGGTGTCATGCTTGATCCGAAACTCCTTCGTGAATCGCCGGAACTGGTGCGGGCGGCCATCCTCAAAAAGCACCTGAACATCGATCTCGATGCCGTGCTTACTCTGGACGCCACGTGGCGGAGTCAGTTGCACGAGGTGGAGAATCTGCGCGCCGTGCAAAAGGCGGCGAATAGCGAAATGGCGGCGCTCAAGAAAGGGTCTCCCGAGTTTTTGGCCAAGGTGGCCGAGATGAAGGCGGTGTCGGTCCAGGTGAAGGAGCGCGAGGCGCAGCTTGCCGCCACGGAATTGGCCTGGAAGCAGGGCATGCTCAGTTTGCCGAACCTGCCGCACGCGTCGGTGCCGGAGGGTGCAACGCCGGAACAGAACGTGGTGTTCGCCACCCATGGCTCGCTGGAGGTCCTTTCGCCGCACGCCAAGTCGCATTGGGAGATTCCCGGCTTTGACAACCTCTTTGATTTTGCGCGGGGAGCAAAAGTCACCGGTGCAGGATTCCCCTTTTACGTCGGGGAAGGGGCGCGCTTGGTTCGGGCGCTGCTCCATTTCTTTTTGGATGAAGCCGGCAAAGCGGGCTACCTCGAGGTCGCCCCGCCCATCTTCGTGAATGCGGCCAGCGCGACGGCCACCGGTCAGCTGCCGGACAAGGAAGGTCAGATGTACGAAACCTCTGGCGATCACTTGTACGCGGTTCCGACGGCTGAGGTTCCGTTGACCAACTTTTTCCGGGACGAAATCGTGGCGGAGGAAACCCTTCCGATCTATCGCTGTGCTTACACTCCCTGTTTTCGACGGGAAGCCGGGAGTTACGGCAAGGATGTGCGTGGATTGAATCGCCTCCATCAGTTCGACAAGGTGGAGCTCCTCAAGTGGGTTCACCCCAGCTCGAGTTACCAAGAACTCGATCTCCTGCGAAACGACGCGGAGAATTTGCTCAAGAAACTGGAGCTGCCCTACCGAGTGCTGCTCATGTGCGGCGGCGATCTGGGGTTTGCCCAGGCGAAGAAGTATGACCTTGAGGTGTGGGCGGCGGGACAAAAGCGCTGGCTCGAAGTTTCCAGCTGTTCGAACTTTGAAGGATTCCAAGCCCGGCGGGCGCAAATTCGCTATCGGGCGAAGGATTCAGGGAAACCTGAACTGGTGCACACGTTGAATGGTTCGGGTTTGGCCGTGCCCCGGGTGTTGGCGGCGATCCTCGAAAACAACCTGCAGTCCGATGGCAGGGTCAAACTGCCGTCCGTTTTGGTGCCGTACTTTGGACGCGAGTTCCTGAGTTTTTCGAACTAACGCCGGCGGTTTCGCATGGATTCAGCCGAGCCGATGGACTGGAGGCTTCGGGCGAGCTCCTTGGCGGAACGAATTCCGATGGCCTTACTCCATCCGACCGTGGTCGCAGCGACCCGGGCGGGTGGGGCGGCAGCGAAGTCGCGTTGGGCCGTGGCCCTTTCAGGGGGATGCGACTCGGTCGCCCTCTTGCTGTTGCTCTGGGCTCATTGGCCCAATCGACGCGACCGACTCCTTGCCCTCCACTTCAATCATGGGTTGAGAGGAAGAAATTCGGACGAGGATGCTCGCTTCTGCCGGTCCCTGTGTCGCTCCCTCGGGATTCCCTTTCGCTCGCAACGATGGAAACGGCAGTCCACCCGGCCGGTCACCGAGGCGGCGGCGCGCGAGGCGCGCTTCGACTTTTTCCGCCGGGCGATGGAGCGGGACTCGAGCCGGGTCCTGTGGTTGGGACACCACCAGGATGATGTAGCCGAGACCCTGGTGATGCGTTTGGGACGTGGCAGCGGTCTGGCGGGACTGGTGGCGCCGCGGCCTCTGCAACTCTCTAATGATAAAATTATTAGACTCCGACCCCTCTTGACCTTGAGCAAGAGGACGTTGGTTGAGCACCTGGCCGGCTTGGGTATACCGTGGCGAGAGGACGAGTCCAACCAGACGGATCAGTTTCTTCGAAATCGCGTGCGAAATCACGTTTTGCCCGCGTGGCTCGCGGCCGAGCCGGGCCGCGATATCGTGTCCGGAATGGCGGCGTCGCGGGAGTTGCTCCAAGAAGATGCGGATGCCCTCGACACCCTCAGTGCGTCGATCGGTGCGTTGCGCCGATCCCGGATAGACCTGAGAAAACTTAAGGGCGTACCCAAGGCCTTGGTTCGTAGGGTATTGTATAAGTGGAAGCTGTCCTTAAAGGATCGATGCGGCGACCTGTCGAAACAGGGATTTGAAGCGCTACTGGCGGCCGTAATGGCCCAACGTGATACGCGTTTAAGCCTAGGTGCGTCGGGATTTGCTGTAATTCAGGCATTTACACTCACGTACGAACGTGTTGTGCCGAAATCCCGTCGATAGCCTACGTGCGGCCGCGTCACCCGTCTCGGCGTACACCGCTCGAAACAAGGTTCGGCCAATTGACTTGTCGACACGGAACCTCCACCTTTTCACCACAGTCCCTAAAGGAAAATGTCCGAAAACGAAAACAAACCCAAGCGTCGCCCCTTGAAAAACCTCCCTCCGGAACGTTTCCAACCGAAGATGCTGTTGATTTGGTTGGCGATTGTAGGCGCCGTTCTTGCGTTGTTTCTGCTGAACCCGAACAAGGTCAAGACGCCGGCCGTCCTCAATCTGCAACGCGTGGTTGAATTGTCCGAGGCGGGTCAGGTGCGGGAAGGCATTATCCGGCCGGATGGAGCGGGTGGGCGTGATTGGGTGATGATCACGGGTGAGCTGAACGAGCCGCTGCTTACGACCGACGCGGGAAAGACCCAGAGTTTTCGTGCGTCCGGACGTCTCACGGACACCAATTTGGAAAAGCTGCAGAAGTCACAGAAATTTGTGGAGCAGCCGGCGACGACGCTGCTGACGCAGATCGCGTCGCAGATCATCCCCTTCCTGGTCATCATCGGTTTGCTTTACTTCCTCTTTGTCCGGCAACTGCGCAACGCTGGGCGTGGGGCGCTGAATTTCGGGAAGAGTCGCGCCAAACTCCTTACCCGCGACCGGGACAAGATCACCTTCGCCGAAGTGGCCGGTTGCGACGAGGCCAAGGAAGAAGTGGCCGAGGTGGTGGAGTTCCTCAAGGACCCCAAGAAGTTTACCAAGATGGGAGGCAAGATCCCGAAGGGTATCCTCATGGTGGGGCCCCCGGGTACGGGCAAGACGCTGCTCGCCAAGGCAGTGGCCGGCGAAGCCGACGTGCCGTTTTTCAGCATCTCCGGGTCTGATTTTGTGGAGATGTTTGTCGGAGTGGGTGCCAGCCGCGTGCGTGATATGTTTGAGCAGGGCCGCAAGAATGCTCCCTGCCTGATCTTTATTGATGAAATTGATGCGGTCGGCCGCCAGCGCGGAGCAGGATTGGGCGGAGGCAATGACGAGCGCGAGCAGACCTTGAATTCGATGCTCGTGGAGATGGACGGGTTCGACACGACCGAAGGGGTGATCATCATCGCGGCCACGAATCGCCCCGATGTCTTGGATCAGGCCCTCTTGCGTCCAGGCCGCTTCGACCGGCAGATTTACGTGGACCTGCCCGACCTGGTTGGGCGTGAACAAATTCTGAGGGTGCATGCGCGGAAGATCACCCTGGCGGAAGACGTCGACCTCTCGGTCATCGCACGCGGGACTCCCGGGCTGTCCGGAGCCGAGCTGGCCAATCTCCTCAACGAGTCGGCCCTCCTGGCCGCACGCCGGAACAAGAAGAAGGTCGAGATGCAGGACGTGGACGATGCTCGCAACAAGGTGCTGTTTGGTCGGGAGCGTCGTCGCGTGATGGATGATGAAGACAAGAAGATCGTGGCCTACCACGAAGCCGGGCATGCGTTGGTCAGCGTGGTGATTGGTGACGCGACCCTGCCGGTGCACAAAGTCACGATCATCCCCCGCGGACGTTCGTTGGGCAGTACGATGTACATCCCGACGAAGGACACCTATAACTACGCGAAACGAAAGTTGCTCAACAACCTCGCCACGCTGTTCGGTGGACGCATTGCCGAGGAAGTGGCGTTGAGTGACATCACGAGTGGAGCGTCCGGAGACATTGAGCAGGCGACCAAGCTGGCGAGACACATGGTCTGCAACTGGGGCATGAGCCCGCTCGGAACCATCTCGTTCAGCGACAATCAAGACACCGTTTTCCTGGGACGAGAGATCACCCGTTCCCACACCATCTCCGAAGAGACCTCGCGCCTGATCGACGCCGAGGTGAAGAAGCTGGTGGACCAGTCGTACGAACGGGCGCGGCTCATCATCGTCGATCATCGCTCCGCCCTCGACAAAATCGCCGAGGCTTTGCTGCAGCACGAGACACTTGAGGGCGTGCATGTCCGCGAGATCGTCGAGTTCGGGGAGATACGTTCTCCGATCGTGCGCGAAATCCTTTCCAATCCGATCAAGCCCGATGATCGCGGAGGCAAGAAGCCGACGGAAAAGACGGTTCCGGACGGCCTGGGCGGCCCGGCCCCTGCACCGAATCCCGCGTAGGAGATGAGGTGGACCTCTCATTTGCGGAGTTCGTTGGAGGTGTATTTCGGTCCTAGGGCGAACGATGCGAGTTTGCCTGCAGGTGCCGGAGCCTTTGGACGCACTGCTGAGATCTGCGTGACAAAATACTACATTCGTATTTTCGAACAGGCCCTCTTATGAAGATCTGCTGTATTGGAGCTGGCTACGTAGGTGGTCCAACCATGGCGATGATCGCCATGAAGGCGCCTGAGATCACGGTGACGGTCGTCGACATGAATGTCGCGCGCATCGCCGCGTGGAATTCCGACGTGCTGCCGGTCTATGAACCGGGATTGGACGAGATTGTTCGCCAGTGCCGGGGCAAAAATCTCTTCTTCTCAACGGATGTTCGAGGTGCGATTCGTGACTCCGCTTTGATTTTTGTCGCCGTCAATACACCGACCAAGACCTATGGAGTAGGCGCGGGCCGTGCGGCGGATCTTCGTTACATCGAGTCCGTGGCGAGGACGATCGCTGAGGTCGCTAATGGTCCCAAGATCATCGTGGAGAAGTCCACGATCCCCGTGAAGACCGCGGAGACGATCAAGGATATCCTGGCGGCGAATAGTCCCGTCGGCGGACCCGTTCATGAGGTCCTCTCGAATCCGGAATTTCTCGCCGAAGGGACGGCGATTGCGGACCTGACGGCGCCGGATCGCGTGCTCATTGGCGGTGAGCGAACACCGGGTGGAGAAGTTGCGATCCAGACGCTTGCCGGCATCTACGCCCGCTGGGTCCCTCGCGAACGCATCATCACCACCAATCTGTGGTCCTCCGAGTTGTCGAAACTCGTGGCCAATGCATTTCTCGCGCAACGCATCTCCTCGATCAACTCGATTTCGGCTCTCTGTGAAGCGACGGGAGCTGACGTGGACGAAGTGGCCAACGCCATCGGCAAGGATTCCCGAATCGGCCCCAAGTTTTTGAAGGCGAGTGTTGGATTTGGCGGTTCCTGCTTTCAGAAGGACATCCTTAACCTCGTCTACCTCTGCGAGCACTTCGGATTGCCGGAAGTGGCTTCCTACTGGGAGCACGTGGTCCGCATGAACGACTGGCAGAAGAAGCGATTTGCCTCAAAGATTGTGCGAACCCTGTTCAACACCGTGGCGGACAAGAAAATCGCGGTCCTGGGCTTCGCCTTCAAGAAGGACACCAACGATACCCGTGAGTCCGCTGCCATTTCTGTCGTCCGCGATCTCTTGTCCGAGCAGGCCCGCGTGATCGTCTATGATCCGAAAGTTTCCGCCGATGAAATCCGGCGCGATGTATTGGGCGCCGAGGTGACGAACCCACGCTTGTCGACTGCTGGAACCGCCTATGAAGCGGCCGCGGGCGCCCACGCGATTGCGGTCGTGACCGAGTGGGACGAGTTCAAGACGCTCGATTTCGAACGACTCTATGCCGCGATGCCCAAACCGGCCTTCATCTTCGATGGCCGAAACATTCTGCCTGCCGGGCGGCTCCGCGAGATCGGGTTTCGCGTCTTCTCCATCGGACGGTGATCGAGAAGGCGCCCGCTAGCGCGCTCCATCGGGCGTGGTGGGTTCCAGGCGAGGTGGCTGTAACCAAACTCTGGATGCGAGGGAGCATCAGACCTGGTGTGCGCGATGGATTTTGGGCGCCCAGCGAACGTAGCTCGCTGGCTCCAGCAAAAGCGCGTCAGGTTCCGGTCGGGCGTGCAAGAGCGGCGCATCCATGACCTTGGGAAGCAGGTTAGCGAGCCGATAGGGAGTCGGCTGAACACCGGGAGGGTAGGCCGCCCAAGACTTGAAGGTATCTGGGGTCCGCAGAAGACGGGGAAGTTCGCTGGGTTTTGCTTTTCGCAGGGGAGTCGGGCGACCCGCGGCATCGGTTTCCACCACGTGCCAGAGATCGCGGCGCGCATCGGCGATGACACCCACCTCCACCTCACCCAAGGACCACGCCAGCAATTCCAGGCTGCCATAGGCGAACGTCGCTCTCGGAAAGAGTGAGAGCCACGTACGGATCACGGAGGCGGCGGTGCGGATGCCCAGAATTGAGCCTGGGCCTTCGCAGAAGGCGATGGCGTCCATGTCCTTGATCTTGATCTGCAACCTTTCCAGGCAGGCAAAGATTGCTTCGCCGGAGTCCGCTGGTTCTTCCGCCCACCGCTGTTCGCCTCCAAGGTCGCGGAGAAAACCGACCTGTGTGACCGACGATGCCGTA
Organism: Opitutaceae bacterium; assembly: GCA_016794625.1. Taxonomy (GTDB): domain Bacteria; phylum Verrucomicrobiota; class Verrucomicrobiia; order Opitutales; family Opitutaceae; genus UBA6669. The sequence goes on along the minus strand of JAEUGY010000112.1, from coordinate 127,084 downwards.
TCGATCACAAGGAGCCGAGGATGTCGGTGGAGGAGGGTTCGGAATGACTCCATGGGCGAGGATCGGAAAGAGGATCGGCGGCTGCACGTGGCCACCCGCACACTCCGGCATTGACCGGTTCCAAACCAAGCCGCAAGTTTGACGATTCATCAAGTAAACCTCCCATACGTTCAAACTTCCGTGAACATCGCCGTCCAAGATCAGACTGTCACCCGCAAGAGCCTCGTCGTTACTCTCGATCAGAGAGAAGTTGCCGCTGAACATGCGGCAACGGTTGCTGAGTACGCCCGGCTGGCGCGCATTCCGGGGTTTCGTCCCGGGAAGGCCCCGGCGGACATGATTGCCAAGCGCTTTGGCAAAGACATCGCAGACGAATTCAAGCAGAAGGTTGTTTCGAAGGCTTATCGCACAGGACTGGACGAAGCGAAGCTGGACGTGGTGCAGCTGATCGATGCGGCTCCCGGCGCCATCAGCCCCGATCAGCCCGTTGAGGTCCGATTCACCGTCGACGTTCGGCCCGAGTTTGTTTTGCCGGACTATGTCGGCCTTCCCACCGAAGTCGCTGGCGCAGATCTGCCAGAGACCGAAGTTGACCAAGTGATCGAGCAAATGCGCTTGGAACGTGCGGACTTCAAGGTGGCGAATCGGCCCAGCCAGAAGGGCGATTATGTCAAACTCTCGTACGAAGGCTCGATCGATGGGAAATCCATTTCCGAGCTCGTGTCCGACAAGCAGATCTACGCCAAGGTGCCCCAGACGTGGGAGGAAGTGGATGGAGCCCAAGAAGGTGTCGTACCCGGGCTCGGCAAGAAGCTCGCGGAGCTTGCCGTGGGTGACAAGCGGGACATCTCGATCGAGTTCCCGGCAGAGTTTGCGGCGGTGCCCGCCCTCGCCGGCAAGAACGTGGTGTACGCGGTGGAGATTCTAGAAGTCCGCGAGCGTGTTTTGCCACCGCTCGACGAGGAATTCCTGAAGTCTCATCAAGCGGATACCGTTGATGCGCTGCGCAATAATGTGCGCAACAACCTCAAGATGCAGAAGGAGTATCAGAACAAGTCAGCCCAGCGTCGCCAGGTGGTGGATGCGCTGCTCGGCAAGGTCGACTTTGAGGTGCCCGTTTCTTTGGTTGAGGGTGAAACCCAGAATGTGTTGCGCAATTTCATAGAAGAGCAGATGCGCCGAGGCGTCCCGCAAGAGCAGTTTGAAAAAGACAAGAAGGAGCTGTTTGAAGGTGCGAGGAAGTCCGCGACGGCCCGGGTCAAGAGCCAGCTCATCCTCGCCAAGATCGCGGAGAAAGAAGGACTCCAAGTCACTGAAGGTGATATCAATGCCTTTATTTATCGCGAATCGATGCGCGCGGGGACCTCGGCTGACAAACTCGTGAAACAGCTGACGAAGGACCGCGATCAACTGCGCGCAGTCCAGCAGAACATCATTTTCGACAAGGCGGTTGAATTCCTGGTTTCCAAGGCTACGGTGTCGGTCAAAGCCTAACGACCGTCGACTACCATTGTGAGCTCCTACTACATCCCTTACGTCATCGAAAACACCGGCCGCGGAGAGCGGTCGATGGATATTTACAGCCGGTTGCTCAAAGACCGGATTATCTTTATCGGTACGCCGATTGACGATGGGGTGGCGAATAGTGTGATTGCACAATTGCTGTTCTTGCAGATGGAGGATTCGAAGAAGGATATCCATCTCTACGTCAATTCACCCGGAGGAATCGTCACGGGTGGCATGGCGATCTACGATACGATGAATTTCCTGCAATGTGATATCGTCACGTATTGCATTGGCATGGCGGCCAGCATGAGCACCGTATTGCTCGCGGCGGGGACCAAAGGAAAGCGCTTCGCGTTGCCCAACAGTCGGGTGATGATTCATCAACCGAGCGGCGGCGCGGGCGGACAGACGTCTGATATCGCGATCGCTGCACGCGAAATTCTGCGTTGGAAACGGACGCTGAACCAAACCTTGGCTCGACACACCGGCAAGACGGCGGAGCAGATTGAAAAGGATTCGGATCGCGACTATTACATGACCGCCGAGGAAGCAAAGACTTACGGGTTGGTAGACCACGTGGTGGCTTCGACCCGGGATGCGGAACAGCTCGCCGTTGGAGCCGTTCCGGCCAAATGACATCCTGTAGATGGTTAAGGGGTTAAGTTACTAGCGGACAGTCGATTTAGATGCGGGTCGGTCTCCCAAGGAATGGAAAATGGGAGATCAATCATCGTCGAATTGTGTCGATGTACGCCTAGGCAATTCTCACCTCGACACACCTTGCCTTATTCCGTCACGCTCGCAGCACCATGGCAAAATCATCCCGCATGACGCTCTGCTCCTTCTGCGGGAAATCGCAGGCAGAGGTGAAGAAGATCATCGCGGGCCCTGGCGTGTACATTTGTGACTCGTGCGTAAATGTATGTAAGACAATTATCGATCGAGAGATAAAACAGCCTCCGACCGAAACGAAACCCGCCTTCCGACTTGTCAAGCCGTCGGATATCAAGCGCACGCTCGATGATTTTGTGATCGGTCAGGATCACGCCAAGAAGGTGCTGTCGGTGGCGGTCTACAACCACTACAAGCGCCTGATCTTTGATTCGGGTCAGTCAGGAAAAGATGCGACCGCGCTGTCGCCAGAATTTGACGGGGTGGAAGTGGAGAAGAGCAACATCCTCCTCGTGGGTCCGACCGGTTCCGGAAAGACGTTGTTGGCCCGATCGCTGGCGAAGATTTTGGATGTTCCGTTTGCCATTTCGGATGCGACGACGCTGACCGAAGCGGGTTATGTGGGTGAGGACGTCGAGAACGTCGTCTTGCGGTTACTGCAATCGGCAAACTACGATGTAAAGCGAGCCGAGTGCGGCATCATCTATATTGATGAGATCGACAAGATCGGTCGAAAGACGGAGAACGTCTCCATCACGCGCGATGTTTCGGGCGAGGGTGTCCAACAGGCCCTTTTGAAGATTTTGGAAGGCACCGTGTGCAACGTTCCGCCGCAGGGAGGCCGCAAGCATCCCAACCAGGAGTACGTGCAGGTCAACACGCAGAACATTCTGTTCATCTGTGGCGGTGCATTCGTCGGGCTCGACGGCATCGTTCAACGCCGCAGCGGGCAGCGCGGTCTGGGCTTTAGTTCCATCGCCAAACAGCAGGATTCTGTCCTGAAGCCCGAGCATCTGATGAAGGAACTCGCGCCGGAGGACCTCATTCGCTTTGGGATGATTCCAGAGTTCATCGGCCGTCTGCCGATTGTCTCCGTCCTCGATCACCTGACGGAAGAGGACTTGGTTCGTATTCTTCTCAAGACGAAGAATGCCATCATCAAACAGTACTCGAAACTGTTTGCCATGGATGGGGTGCGACTGCGGTTCACGCCCGATGCCATCAAGGCAATTGCCAGAAAAGCAATTCAGCTGAAGACGGGAGCGCGTGCGCTTCGGTCGATCATCGAAAACCTGATGCTTGAGGTCATGTTTGAGCTCCCGCAGCGCGATGATGTGACGGAGGTCTCCGTCGACGCGGCGGTGGTGGCGGGCAAACGGCGTCCGACGCTGCGCCGGACGAGTAAAGCGGAACCGAAGCAGGACGCGGCCTGATCCTGAGGGATCGGCGTGTCGGGTTTTCGGAGCGCGACCGAGAGCGCGCAAGGACGTTCAAACGTCGGGACAGAATCCGTAGAGCAAATCATCCCGACCTTTTCCGGGCCACTGGATCTGATTGATCCGGAGTCGGAGCATCATCGGAAAGACCAAGCGATTGAGAGCGGCTTCAAAGCCAAAGATGGAGAGGAGTGGGTGACCTTCGATCCGGATGACATATGCGCCCAGCCCGACCTCTTGCAGCATGCGCACGCTTCGATTGACCATCTCGGTCTCCATGGGATTGCCACCTTGAAGGATAATCACCGGCTTCGGGTGGGCATTCATTTGCTGAAAAGGACCGTGCGCGAACTGGAGAAAATCCGAGATCGGAGGACACGGCCAATAGAGTCCTTCCATGAATTTACAGGCCAGGTTTTGGGCGAAGTCCGAAATCGGCGCGGCGGAAACCAGATTGAATCCCTGCGAAAACGCGCTGGGCAATCGCAGCATATCGTGAAGCAACTCCTCTGGAGGGGTTGCGGCGAGCAACGGAAGAATCGATGCTTCCGAGGGAGGACTGAACCGGCAGTCTCCCAGCCGCGCGACAAATTGCAGGGCCGCCAAGTAACCGGCCATCGGGCCGACGAAACGAATCAGGGTGGTGTATTCTTCGGCGAGGGGGAATTCAATGAGTTCTCCACCTTCGTCGAGCATGCGCTCGAGCAGCACGGCGCGATCGACTTTTCCGGCCTCTCGCGCCGCCTGCGGGTTGGTGGCGGTGAACAGTAGGGTGTGGGCGAAATCTCTGCGTCGTTGGATCGCGATTTGGGCGTTGGGTGACACTCCCTGAGAGAAGACGACCAAGGTCTTGCCCTGAAATGCCTCGGGTGTCGCCGTGGTGAAACCGGAGAGGGGCACGTAAGCGGCAGATCGCTCCGTGTAGAGGTTCAGCAGCATGGCCAGATACCGGGCGTGTGCTTCGGAGCTGCCGGTCCCGGTTACGACAAAACGCTGAGAGCTCCGGGTCGTCGCCTTCAGCGCTGTAGGCGCCTGCCGAATCATTTCCACCAGAATGGATGGAATTCTCTCGAGTCGTTCGGCCAGCAAGACGTGTCCCAAAGGGTCGCTCATCGAGACGAGGGTTAGGATTGGTCGTCGAGGAAGATCCACTTCTCGACATCAATACGGTGAGCGTTGAGGGCCTCGGCGTACTCCGGCTTTTTGACCAGACTGGCCGGAGAGTTCATGATCATCTGAATCTTCTCGTTGGGAATATGGTGGCGGAGCAGACGAAGCGCTGCGTCATAGTCCCGGCTATCATAGCCCACACCCAGTTTCCGATAGGCCTCGTCACTGGAGAAGGCCTGATTGGTTTCTGTGAGCATAAGGTCGGTGGCGTGCGCTCCAAAGCCCGCGCCCCGTCCATCATTGTAGATGAGCTGGATTGCTCCCACCCCATAGGTGACGATGTGTTTGACCGAAGCCTTGAACTTGTCCCGGTTGTCAACCGCGCGCAGGGGAAAGCGGTTGAAGAGCGATTCGGAATGCAGCCTTACCACCGGGATGTCATAGATCTTCGCCTGTCCGTGCGTCAGCACCACAAACTCCTGGCTGGTCACAATATCGTAGTACACATGGACTCGAAACCAGTAGGGGGTGGTCAGCAGATCGACGATGGGGTCGTTGGGTGACTCGCGACAAAAGGCGGTCAGGTTCTCCGCGTCTATTTTGACAAAAAACCGGTTCTCCCGGATCAGTTGATAGCCGAGGACGAGGGGTCGAGACCCCGACATATAGCGATCGATGGCCTTCTTCCGGAAGAGGTCCTTGAATTGTGCTTCCGTGAGCAGGATGTCACTGTCCACCGGCTTCATGGGCAGAAAGTAGCTCGCGGAGTAAATGAACCGGCGCGCATTGGCGATGGCATGCGGCTTGAACGGGATCACGGGCTCCGGAGGGAGGGCGCGCTTGACCGTGGTCTCTCCCGGTCGCCGGAGGATATGGCCACCCGCTGCCTTGGAGGTGAGGTAGGCCAGATTGAAGGGCGAAGGTTCGAACTCGAGCGCCTCCGTGCCTGCCACCACCAATCCCTGGGACTTGAGCGCGTTCACCTTGTCGGGATTGTTCGTGAGAACGATCCAAGAGGCGGTGATGCCCAGGAGGTAGCAGATCTGGGAGATATTGTCATAGTTGCGATGGTCCTTTTGCAGGCCCATCGCCGTATAGGCCGCGAACGTGGAAACTTGATCGAGGGAGGCCTGAACGAGCATCCGATCCCGGGCCTTTCCGACATACCCCACGCCTCGCCCTTCCTGCATCAGATAAAAGAGAATGCCATTCCCCTTTTCCGAGATCACCTTGAATGCACCTTCGAGCTGCTGGACACAATCACAGTCGCAACCGCGCAGTGTTTCACTGGTGACGCAGGACGAGTGAAGTCGCGTATAGAGCGTCTTCGCCCCCACCACATCGCCGTGGGCTAAGGCGATGATATAGTGCTTGTCGATGATGTCCTGAAAAACATACGCCCGGAAGCTGCCAAATCTCGTATCGAGCGCGCAGCTGGCAATAAAGAGCGTTTGACCATACAGAGGCCGGTTCTCGAGCGCCGTCGGTCGGAATACCGCGCCGGATGCGTCCTGGATCTGTTCGACCAACGTGTCGAATCTCGGACCGAAGTTGGGATCGGGAACCTCAGGCGGCTGAGGCGGGAGAGGAGAGCTGATGGACATGATGGCCTGACGATCAACCGCTGAACGGAAAAATGTGGAAAAACTCGAGGAAGAAAACCGCCGCGATACCGTAGCCAAGTGCGGTCAGACTGCGGCCGCGTCCCGTCGCCAAAGCAAGAATGGCCGTGGCAATAAGTCCCAAGCCGATGCCTTCAGCAATGCTGAAGGTGAGGGGGATGGCGAGCACCGTCAGAGCCACCGGAGCGGCGGTCGCAAAGTCGTCCATCTTTATCTCCGTGATGGACTGCAACATAAAGATGCCGACGATCACCAGGGCGGGCGCAGTGGCCGCGGCCGGGACGGCGAGGATCAGAGGGGTAAAGCACAGGGCTGCCAGCATGAGAGCAGCCGTGGTGAGGGTCGTGAGACCCGTACGTCCGCCGGCTTCAACCCCGGATGCGCTCTCGATGTAGCTGACGACGGTCGACGTGCCGAAGAGGGAACTCAGGATGGCCGCGGTCGAGTCGGCAACGAGAGCGCGGCCCGCGTTGGGAAGATTGCCGTTGCGATCGAGGAATCCGGCGCGTTTGCAGACGCCGATCAGGGTACCGATGTTGTCGAACATATCCACCAACAGGAGGGTCAGGATCAAAGGCAACGCCTTCATAAAGGCCGGCAGACTTGAGAGAAAGGTGAACTCAAGCTTGAGAAACACCGGTTCCGGAGAAACAGGAACCGAGAAGAAACGATCCGGCAGCTCCGTGATGAAGCCCCCTTTTCCGTTCGAAACGAAAAGCCCGGCCACGGTGATGGCGGCGATTCCGATGACAATGGCGCCCGGGACCCGTCGCGCCACCAGGATTGCCGTCAACGCGATTCCGGCCAGGCAAAGAGCGGCGCTCCCCGAGGTGAAGTTTCCGTGAGTCACCAGAGTGGCCGGACTGGCAACCACCACTCCACCGTTCTTGAGCCCGATAAAGGCGATAAAAAGCCCGATTCCGCAGGTGATGGCTAATTTCATCGGGTAGGGAATCGCGGCGACGATACGTTGGCGGATCCCGGTCAAGGAGAGCGCCAAGAAAACGATGCCATTGATGAACACCATGCCGAGCGCCTGCTGCCAGGGCACCCCGGCGCCCAGGCAGATGGTGTAGGCGAAGAAGGCGTTGATTCCCATGCCGGGGGCGAGCGCGATGGGGTAGTTGGTCAGGAGCGCCATCAACACGGTACTGACCGCGGCGGTCAGAGCGGTGACGGTCACCAGCGCACCGCGGTCCATCCCCGCGTCCGCGAGGATCGCCGGATTGACCGCCAGAATATAGGCCATGGCGGCAAAGGTCGTGAGCCCGGCCTGAAGCTCCCGGGAAATGGTCGTCCCGTTCGCATCCAGTTTAAAAAATCGGTTGAGCATACCTTCGAAAAGCACTGCTGGTGCCAAGTTTGGCGAGATTTGGGATTAGCGTACCGCACCCCCGCAGTAAAGGAACGGGGACGAAAGCGGAAGGGCGGCGCCTGCCCGCCGGTGGAGGTTAGAATTGATCAAGCGCCCAGGGCAGAACCGGGCTCACCGAGCTATTGACGACAATCTGCAGGCCGGAGGTAAGGCCCGAGGGCAGGGCGACGGGGATCGAAAGGACGGGCAGTCCACCCAAACTGGCCGGGGTCGTGAGTGCCAGCAGGCGGTTGCGATACTCCAGAGTGCACTCTGACTTGGTCAATGCTCCGAAGGGAGTGCTCGGCAGAACGAGAAAGTCGTACGTAAGGAAAAACTTCGTCCACAGAAGATGGATCGCGGCAAGTTTGGTCCGGGCCTGTTCCACGTCTTCGCTGCTCCACTTCCGCCCCCGATCGATACGTTGCCACACTTCCGGGGAGTAGTGGTCCCGCTGGGTATCGAGCCAGGGTGCATGTTGCTTCCAGGCTTCCAGGCTTTGCAGGACCGCGTACGCCTGGGTTGTGCCCGCGAAGGCATGGATCAGCTCGGAGGCAGCGAGCCGGTCAGCAGGCGGAGCCACCTTCTCCGCGGCGGCCGCAAGCACCGACGTGACCTCCGTTTCAGCTTCCTGCCAACCCGCGAGTCCAAGATAAATGCCGTTCAGCTTGCGCCCGCTGGACCCCGTTCCAAGCAGAGCGGACAGCATGGTCTTCAAGTCGGATGCGGACTGTGTGAACCAACCCGCGGTGTCGAAACTCGGTGCCAAGGCGAACGCATCCGAGATCCAAGGGTGATGCGGGGTGAGCCGCAGTCCGTATAGTCCACAAAACGCAGCGGGAACGCGGATGGAGCCCCCCGTATCGGTCCCCAGAGCGAACGGTACAATGCCTGCCGCTACCGCCGCGGCGGATCCACTGCTGGAACCCCCGCTGGTGCGACCACGGGCTTTGGGATGTTCGACGTCTCCCCAGTGTGGGTTCTCCCCCGTCAATCCGTAGGCGAATTCATGGAGGTGGGACGTGCCGGCAAGCACCGCCCCGGCCTCGTCGAGGGCTTCAATCAGCGCGCTGTCGCGATGAGGGGGAGCCTTGACCTGGGGCAGAAAACGGCCGCCCGCGTTCATCGGAACGCCTCTCACGGGAAACAAGTCCTTCGCCAGAAAAGGAACCCCGGACAAAGGACCCCGTCGGGCGGCTTGTCGCGCAAACGTGGCCTCCAAGGCCGGCCGCGGCATCTGCCAGGCGACCACGGCCCGACGCTGCTGCGGGTCGAGCTCGGCGATGCGATCCAATAGTGTCTGCGCAGCCAATCCCGGGTCTTGACGAGCGAGTTCAGTCCAGTCCGCGAACATCATGGCAACCACTGGTTGCAGAAGTGCCGTGGGTCCGCAATCGGCTTCCTTTGCGAAACGCTTTGCCTTGTCTGGTTGATTTCGGTGAGCCTTCGCCCGCATGACCATCGACGAAAAACTCAAGGAGCTTGGATTGATCCTCCCCAATCCTCCCACTGCAGGTGGCAATTACGTTCCCACCGTGCGCACCGGCAACCTCCTGTACTGCGCCGGCACCATTTCTTCCTTTAATGGCGAAATGACGCATACCGGCCAGGTCGGTCGTGAGCAGACCATCCAGACAGGATACGAGTCCGCCCGGATTTGCGCACTGGCCACCTTGACGAACGTCAAGGCTGCTTTGGGGTCCCTGGATCGGGTTTCGCGCGTGGTTTATGTGGCGGGCTACGTCAATGCGATCAGCGGATTTCCGGACAGCCCCGCGGTCATCAACGGAGCGAGCGACCTCTTTGTTTCGCTCTTTGGTGACGCCGGCCGGCACGCGCGCGCGGCCGTGGCCGTGGCAGGATTGCCCAAGAACTCCACGACCGAGATTCAGGTGGTGATGGAAGTGATTCCCTGACTCAACCAACGTTTTGCCCCAAACCCCCTATGATTCGAACGACTTCGACCCTGTTATTCCTCGCATGCGCCTGGGTTGCCCAAGGTGCTGAGGCACTCGAGATTGCCGTTATTCCCAAAGGAACGACGCATGTCTTTTGGAAAAGTGTGGAGGCGGGCGCGCGCAAGGCCGGCGCCGAGTTGGGTGTGACCGTGAGCTGGAAAGGACCGCTGAAGGAGGATGACCGCGCACAACAAATCGGCCTCGTGCAGCAGTTCGTGTCCTCGAAAGTCTCTGGTATCGTGCTTGCTCCCTTGGACGCGTCGGCCCTGGTCGGTCCGGTGAAGAGTGCGCAACGCGCGGGCATTCCTGTCGTGGTGATTGATTCGGCGCTCAAGGGTGAGCCCGGCAAAGACTATGTCAGCCTGGTCGCCACGGACAATCGACGCGGAGGGGAGATGGGAGGCGAGGAATTGGCGCGGCGCCTCGGAGGCAAGGGCAAGGTGGTGCTCTTGCGGTACGCCGAGGGCTCGGCGAGCACGCAGGAGCGTGAAGAGGGCTTTCTGGCCGCGATTGGCCGCTTTCCGCAGATTGTGGTCACCGTCAGCAACCGTTATGGAGGCGCGACCGTGAGCCTGGCACAGGATGCCGCCATGAACCTGATTGATCGTATCCGGGAAGCCGATGCCGTCTTCTGTCCGAACGAGTCGACCACGCAGGGCATGCTCCTCGCCCTGCGGCAGACGGGGCTGGCGGGCAAAAAGGTATTTGTCGGTTTCGACACCTCCACGTCTCTCATCCAGGCGTTGCGCAAAGGTGAAATCCAAGGACTGGTGGCGCAGAATCCGTTCCAGATGGGTTACTGGGGAGTCAAGACGGTGGTGGCGAAGCTCCGGGGGGAATCAGTCGAGCCGCGGAGAGATACCGGTTGTGCGCTGGTCACCCTCGAGTCGATCGGACGGCCGGAAGTGGAGTCCATGCTCGGAGGAAAGTGACCTCCGCCTCGCCATGGGGAGCCGTTTCTTCGGGCGGTCCGGCGGGAGGGAGGGAAGCCTTGCCTCACGGTGCCGTCGTCTTCCTCCTCTGCGACGATGAGTGACACCCCCGCTGAATCCTCGGGGCGCGGTTTGGACCTGCGCCGACTGCTGGTAAACCTCGGTCCGCTGGTGGGCCTGCTGGCGGTCTATGCTCTTTTCGCCGCGTTGCGATTTGACCGGTTTGTCACGTGGAGCAACTCATCGATCATGCTCCAGCAGACGGCGGTCATTGGGACCGGCGCGATTGGAATGACCCTGATCGTCATTTCCGGTGGGGTGGATCTCTCGTTCGGATCGATCATCGCGTTCAGCGCAATCGTCGTGGCCTTGTTGTTACAGGCGGGCTTTGATCCCGCGTTGGCCGCGCTGGCGGCGGTGGGCGCGGGAGCCGGGGCCGGATTTGTTTCAGGCGCGCTTGTCACCCGGCTCCGGCTCATGCCTTTCATTGTCACCCTCGGCATGATGGGAGTCCTGCGCGGAGCGGCCAAGGGGCTTGCGGATGAACAGCCCATCTATCCCGAGGCCACGTGGTTGAACGACCTCATGCAGCTGGGGAATCACTCGCTGCCCGGTGGAGTTTGGGTCATGTTGGTCATGGCCGTGGTGGTGGGTGCCATCCTGCGGTACACGCGTTTTGGCCGTCATTGTTTTGCCATTGGATCAAGCGAGGCGACCGCGCGACTGTGCGGCATTCGCGTCGAGAGGACCAAGACCCTCATCTACGCCGTGGGCGCCGCGTTTGCCGGACTGGCGGGCGTGTTGCAGTTCTCCTATTTGACCGGGGGAGACCCCACGACGGCGGTGGGGTTGGAGTTGAACATCATCGCGTCCGTGGTGATTGGGGGCGCCAGTCTTGCCGGTGGACGGGGAACCATTGTCGGCACCCTCGTCGGCGCCCTCATCATGACCGTGGTCAACAACGGCTGCACCAAGCTCGAAATGGCGAACTGGGTTCAGGAGATTGTCACCGGCGGCATCATTGTTGCCGCTGTGACGCTCGACCAGTTCAGGCGGGGACGCTTCGCCTGAGGGCTCCGTTAGAGTGTCTTGACCAGAACTCGAGGATTGCGCCCGCTCTCTTCGTAGAGCTTGAGGCGCGACTCGGGCAGGATGGATTTGTCGGTTTCGTCGAAGCCCACCACGCTGGTAAAAAATCCGTAGCTCTGGGTGGAAAGCGCAACCAAGGTCGTGGCTCCCTTTTCCTTGGCCCGCATGCAGGCGTACTCCACCATTTTCTTCCCGATCCCGCGATTGTGGTAGAAAGGGAGAACGTAGAGCGAACCCACTTCCGCCATGTGCGGATGGCTGGGGAAAAAGTAGAGCGTGACGCAGGCGATGAGGTTTTCGTCGATCTCGAAGACGAAAAATTGATCGATGTTCTTTTCGATCGCCTGTTGGGACCGGTGGAGAAGTTCCTCGCGCTTCACGCCTCCACGAATCAGCGAGTAGAGCGCCCTGACGTCGCGCCGCGTCGCCCTCCGGATTTGCTGGTAGTCATTGCCGTAAACCAACGATCCGACCCCTTCGCTGGAGAAGATTTCGTTCAAGAGGCTGTCAAACAATCGACCGTCGACCAGATGGACCCGTGGGGTTCCCGTTTCGATGGCCTTGACCGCATGCGCCGCTTTGCTGCGCATGGACTCAGCAATACGTTCCGGCCGGGTGCGGAGGATTTCCCGCAGGGCCTCAATTGAAATTTCCCTTCGCACCTCCGAGTCGATCTCCAACCCCGCCGCCGGAGTCAGATAGATGATCTTGGTTGCTTGCAGGGCCTCAGCCAGTTCGGCGGCCAGAGAGTCGGAATTGATACGAAGGGATTTTCCGTCGGGTCCAAAACCGATGGGCTGGATGATGGGCACGATGCCCTCATCAAGAATGTGAGTGATGAAGTCCCGATCCACCCGCTCCACCTTCCCGGTGAATTGTTGGTCGATGCCCTTGATGATCCCGATCGGGAGTGCACGCACCGCGTTGGTGAGCGCAGCCTTCAGGGAATTTTGCGTCAACCCCTCGAGAAGAAGGTGAGAGACTCGGGCGGAGGCCCGGATTGCCAGGTCCAACGTGGCGGCATCCGTTATCCCCGTGCCGTCGGAATTTGTGACCGGGATGGAACGGAGGACCGACAATTCGAGGAGTTGCTGGCCGATTCCATGGACCAGGACCACCTTGATTCCGAGAGACCGGAGAACCGCGATATCGACCAAGAGGTTGCCAAAGTTGTCGTCCGCCACGATCGAACCGTCCATCGCGATGACAAAGATCTGGCCCTGAAACCGTGGCACATACTTGAGGATCCCCCGCAAATCAGTGGGCTTAATCGTGGCCACCGTGGCGGCGGGTGCGGAAGCCGAGGGGGCGGGGGAAGCTGGCGTTGGGGCCGAGGGGCCGGGACCGTTACTCATCGAGGGAAGGTCGCCCAGTATCGTCGCTCCCAACACTGTCCGTCAATAGGTTGGTTTGCCGTGATCCCAGATGATCTGTGCTTGTGGGAGCGGTCGGCCGCTGCGAGTCGCCCAAAAGAATTAGGTGGATTCCTGCTTTCAAACTCTGCGAGCATGTCCTGAGCCATGAATCCTGTTCTCAAGCTGTTAACCGAAGGAAGTAGCCTCTCCACCGCGCAGATGTCGCACGTGCTTGGATTGTCGACGGAGGAAGTCGACCGCCAGCTCGAGCAGTTGAAGAAGGATCGGATCTTCCTGGGGTGGCGTCCGGTGCTCGACTTGTCCGGAGAGGGCGAGGCTGCGGGGGCGGTTCGCGCCGTGATTGAGGTGAAGATCACGCCGGAGCGGGGCGGGGGATTCAACCGACTCGCGGAGAGGATCAGTCGATTCGACGAAGTGGAGTCCGCCTACCTGATGTCCGGAGGCTACGATCTCTTGGTGTTTGTCCGAGGAAGTTCGTTGCAGAAAGTGGCGGGCTTTGTGTCGGAGAAGCTTTCGACCATTGAGGGGGTTCTTTCCACCTCCACGCACTTCATGCTTCGCTGTTACAAGGAACAGGGCTTCCTGCTGGAGCGGGAGGATTCGCCGAGCACCCGTTTGACCGTGGCGCCCTAAGTCCGGCCGATTAACGTATCCTTATGAGCGACAATTCTCAGCGTTGGGTCGCGGGCCACATTGCCACGCTCCCGAGAAGTGGCATCCGCGACTTCTTTGAACTGGTGGCAAAAATGAAGGGGCAGGACGTGATTTCATTGGGCGTGGGTGAGCCCGATTTTGTGACGCCGTGGCACGTGCGCGAGGCCGCTATTTTCGCGCTGGAACGGGGAAAGACGTATTACACCTCGAATCTCGGTTTGCTCGAGTTGCGCAAGGCCATCTCGACCTACGTCGCGGAACACTTTTCCGTGCACTATCGACCCGAGGATCAAGTCATTGTTACGGTGGGCGTATCCGAGGCCCTCGATCTGGCCTTTCGGGCCTTTTGCAATCCTGGGGACAAGGTGATGTTTCACCAGCCGTGCTACGTATCCTACCATCCGAGCATTACACTGGTCCACGGAGTGGGGATTGCGGTCCCTACCTTTGCCAAGGATGGATTCGCGCTGACCGCAGAGGCCCTGCGGGCCGCCTGGCAGCCGGGCGCGAAGATTTTGATGCTCAACCTGCCCTGCAATCCCACCGGAGGGACCTGCAATCGGGAGCAGCTGGAAAAGATCGCAGAATTCTGCCGGGAGAAGGACCTCCTTGTCCTGAGTGACGAGATCTACTCGGAACTCACGTTCGAAGGCACCCACGTGAGCATTGCCAGCTTGCCGGGCATGGCGGAACGGACGGTGTTCCTGCACGGCTTTTCCAAGGCTTTCGCCATGACGGGATGGCGCATCGGTTATGCGTGCGGTCCGGCCGTACTCATCGATGCGATGATGAAGGTGCACCAATACGCCATGATGTGTGCCTCCATCATTGCCCAGGAAGGTGCCCTCGAAGCACTGACGCGAGGTTGGGAGGGAGTGCTCAAGATGCGTGAACAGTATCACCGTCGTCGTGACCTTATTGTTCGTCGCTTCAATGAGTTAGGACTTACCTGTCATCTTCCTCGGGGATCGTTTTACGCCTTTCCGGACGTACGTGCGACCGGATTGACGGAACGGGATTTTGCAGTCGGCTTGCTGGAGCGGGAGAAGGTGGCCGTGGTGCCTGGAATCGCCTTTGGCGAGAATGGCCGCGGACACGTTCGGGCCTGCTTCGCGACCAGCTATGAGCAGATTGGCGTCGCCTGTGATCGCATCGATCGTTTCCTCTCATCGCGACGAAGCTGATTGTACTGAGCGCGTCGGGACCTGATGGTGTGACCTAAGCCTGACGACCGACGATCACCGCGCAAACGCGGTTTTGATCAGCGTGTCTCGAGCAGATCCCTGTCTACCATGTCCCGCACTGTTGCCATCGTTGGTCGTCCCAATGTCGGAAAGAGCCGCCTCTTCAACCGGCTTGCCCGCAAGCGCATTTCCATTGTCCACGATCAGCCGGGCGTCACCCGCGATGTGCTCACGGCGCAGATTGCCGATGGTGCCTTCACCTTGCTCGATACCGGAGGCTTGGGGCTGAAGGGCGGCGAATCGTCGCGTGAACTGATTCGAGCCTCCGAACAACAGGTGGACTTCGCGATTGAAGCCGCGGATGTGATCGTCTTCGTGCTGGACGGCCTCGAAGGGGTCACGCCGATGGATGAGACCATCGCGGCGCGCCTGCGTCGCACGCGAAAGAACGTCATTCTGGTCGTCAACAAGGCGGATTTTGGTGAGGAGAAGATTGAAACCGGTCAGGTGCATCGACTCGGACTTGGCGAACCCGTGTATGTGTCGGCGGAGCACGGTCGCGGAGAAGGAGAGCTGCGAGACGAGGTCTTGCGCCGACTCGGTCCGCCCGAGAGTGAAGAGGCCAGTGAAAAAACGGCGGCCGATCCGCTTTGCGTGTGTTTTATCGGACGACCGAATGTCGGGAAGTCCTCCCTCAGCAATCGCCTGCTCCAAAGCGATCGTCTCATTGTGAGTCCCACGCCCGGAACGACCCGCGATGCGGTGGAGATTCCGTTTGAGTTCAAGGGGCGTGATGGAAAACAGCATCCGTTCCGTCTGATCGATACCGCGGGCATCCGGGCCCAGACCAAGCTGGCCTCGCCGGTCGAGTACTTCTCGCGCCTGCGCTCGCTCGATGCGATCAAGAACACCGACGTCGTTTTTCTCGTCCTTGATGCACTCGACGGAGTCACGCAGCAGGACAAGGCGATTGCGGGTGAGGCGGTGAAGGAGCACAAGCCCATCGTCGTGGTGGTGAACAAGTGGGACCTTGTGCATCAGGCGTTCAAGGACCCCCTGGGCATCCAGGGGTACGAGAGTGAGCGGGATTACCGCCAGAAGTACGAGAAGGCGCTGTTTGAGCGGCTCTTTTTCACCCCGGGCTCCCCCTTGATCTTCGTATCAGCGATGAGTGGATACGAAGTGGATCGCATGCTGAACGCGGCGGTTCGCCTCCACCGGGAGCTCGACCGAAAGCTCCCGACCGCGAAGCTCAATGACGTTCTCGGTTATCTGGCCGAGCGGAATCCTCCCCCTGCGATCGGGGGCAGACGGTTCCGAATCTATTATGCGACGCAGACCGGCAACCGTCCGTTCCGCATCAAGCTTTTCTGCAACCGTGAGGAGAAGCTCACCGAAAGCTACCGACGTTACCTCGAAGCGGGAGTCGTCAACGAGTTTGAACTGGCCGGATGCCCGGTGCTGTTTGACCTCGTTGGCAAGGAACGCGATTCGCGAGGCAGCGGACGTCAGGTCAGTGCTCCGGATTCCGCCCCCGATCGGGAGGCCAAGAGTGCGCGGCGCAGCCCGAGAAACCGGCAGAAGCTGCTCGAAAATCTGCCTCAGAATGAGACGATCGAGGATTGATCGCCACACCGTCCTCAACCCTTGAGGTGCTGCTGATCTCGTGAATTCCCTGCCGCCTGCCTCGCGGCGACTTCGCGTCGCATTCCTGGGTTCAGACCCGATCGCCCTTCCCTTCCTGGAATGGATGGCGCGAGACGTGCAGAGCGGGATTGAGCTGGTGGGTGTATTCACCCAGCCTGACCGGCCGTCCGGGCGCGGACAGCAGCTCGCCGCCAATGCGATCAAGACCTGGGCTATCGGTCTGGGGCTTCCCGTCCACCAACCCCAGAAAGTCGATGAGGCGAGCCAACGCGTCCTCGAAACCTGGCAGCCCGACGTGTCGCTCGTGATGGCCTACGGACACATCTTGCGCGACGCGTTCATTGGCGTGCCCCGGTTGGGCACGCTCAACCTCCATACCTCGATCTTGCCGCGTTTTCGGGGCGCATCGCCGATCCAGACCGCCATTGCCGCCGGCGAGGTGAAGACAGGCGTGACCTTGATGCGGATTGTGCGCGCGCTTGATGCCGGACCGGTGGCGGATGTGGAAACGACCCTGATCGGGCCGGATGACACCGCCTACGAGGTCGAGCAGCGCCTCGCGGCCTGCAGTGTTCACCTGCTGCAGCGCAACCTGCCGCGTTTGGCGGCCGGTACGCTGGTGTTCACAGAACAGGCGCACGGATTGGCGACCTATTGCCGGAGACTGTTGAAGTCGGATGGTGTCCTTGATTTCACGGCCGAGGCGGCCGACGTGGCCGCCCGGATCAACGGGTTGTACCCCTGGCCAGCCTGCTCCGTGGATTTGGGGGGGATTCAGATCAAGCTGGGGTTGGCCCAGGTTGACACGGCGCCGCCCGACCACGGTGGGCGCGCCCAGCCTCCCGGCTCGGTGGTCTTGGCCGCGGGAGGTGCCGTCCGGGTGATTTGTGGTCGCGGGTCCGTGCGCTTGCGCCGGTTGCAGCGTCCGGGGGGCCGCATGCTTTCCGCCGAGGAATTTCTCCGTGGTTTTCGGGTGCCGGAAGGTTGGGTGATTCCGTCCGTTCCCATGCCTGCGCTGGTTTCGTCCGTGCCGTTTTCCCACAAGCCACTCGACCCCTGATCGGGTATTCGCGCGGCGAGGACTCTCCGGGTCGACTTGCCATCAACCGAAACAAACCACCGCTTGTTTTCTTAAGGCCATTTCGACATGATGCGACGCATGCGTTGTTTACTCTTCCTCCTGCTGGGCGCTGGCGCGAGCGTGTGGGGGCAGTCCAATGTCGAGTTTGCCAACCTGCGGGAGGATGTGCGGCTCGCGGTCCAACGGGTGGGTGAATTGTCGCTCCGCGTCGAGCAGCTGGAGCGTGAAAATGCACTCCTGAAGGCGCAGGTCGACGCGGCGGCGAAGACCTTTGCGACGGTGGCCCAGGTGAATGAGACGATCGCCGATGTGAACCGGGCGCTGAAGTCGGCTTTGGTGGCATCGCGCGCGGAAACGCTTGAGGTGGTGGGAAAGCAGATAGACCGGCTCGCTCAGCAGACGGACCTGGCATTGCAGACGATGGCCCGGAATCAGGCCAGCCGGACTCCGCCGGTTTTCTCGGAGGAATTTCCCAAGGAAGGCGTGAGTTACACTGTACAGAAGGGTGAGACTCTGGCCACGATTGCGAAAAAGACCGGAGCTCGAGTTCAGGATATCATCAACGCGAACAAGTTGACTGATCCATCGAAGATTCAGGTCGGTCAGGTGCTTTTTATCCCCGGCGGAAAATAAACCAAAATGGCAGCTCCCAAATCTCGTCTCGGCCGTGGCCTTGGTGGCCTGATCGCGGCCGCCGCTCCCAAAGTCGTCGCCAAACCCAACGCTCCTTCCGCCGCTGAGGCGCGCCCGTCGGGACCCGCTCCGTCCGCCGGTTTCGTGGAGATCAGCGTTTCGGCGATCGAAGCCAGTCCCTATCAGGCGCGCCGCGAGATCTCCCCGGACCAGTTGCAGGAGCTGGCCGAAAGTATCCGGAGCGAGGGACTCCTGCAGCCCATCGTGGTCAGAAAGGTGGGCGAAAAGTACCAACTTGTCGCCGGAGAACGGCGCTGGCGTGCGTTTCAGTTGCTCAAAATCAAGACCATCCCGGCGCGGATCGTCGAGGCGAGCAACGCCTCTTCGGCGGCTTTGGGATTGATCGAGAATCTGCAGCGGGAAGGGCTCAATCCGATTGAGGAGGCTTACGGCTATGCGAGCCTGATCCGGGACTTCGACCTGACGCAGGAGGCAGCCTCGGAGCGAGTCGGCAAGGGACGGGCGACCGTGGCGAACTCCCTGCGCCTGTTGCTGCTCGACGGCGAACTCCAGGGGTATCTCGGCAAAGGGCTGCTCTCGGTTGGACACGCCAAGGTTCTATTGGGGGTCGAGGATGCCGCTCAGCGTGCGGTTCTGGCGCGGCGCGTGATTGAAGAAGGGCTGAGCGTGCGGGGGACGGAGCGTTTGGTGGACTCACGCAAGCCACAGATTGCAGGCGCATCCCACCCGCCGGGTCGATCCGTGCCCGCGGTCGAATCCGCCGCGATCGCAAGCATCGAGAAGAAGCTGGTTTCCCACCTTGGAGCGCGCGTCTCGCTTCAACATGCACCCAAGAAGGGCAAGATCGTTATCAGTTACGCGGGCAATGACGACTTGCACCGTATTCTCGAGAAACTTGGCATCGAAGCCTAAACCATCGCCGGCAAGCGATGAGTCGCCACTTCTTCATCGCCTTGTCATTCGAGAGATTCTGTTATTCCCACTTAATCACTGGGTTTTAATTCCTAAATTTTTGTAGGAATTAACTTGGCGTGGTTCGCCGCTCCGATTGATTGGGGCAATGTGGTGGCGACAGGCAAGGCGGGTGCTTTTCCCGAAACGTGCAGAGCGGGCCGCTGGACGCGTCCTGCATGATGCCGTGGATGGACTGAACGACGTAGCGGACTACCTGCGCTACGATCCGGTCCCGCCCTTTTGGCGGGAGCTCCACAGCTATTCGTGGCAGAAGCTGCGCGCGGACGCCTATGCGGCCGTGATGATTGCGATCGTGACGATCCCTCAGGCCGTGGGCTTTGCGTTGGTCGTGGGATTGCCGGTGCAGGCCGTATTGGCGACGGCGATCGTGGGTGCTGCGGTTTGCGCGGTCTTCAGCACCTCTTATCACTTGGTTTTTGGTCCCACCAATACCATCTCGATCATCCTCGCGGGGGCATTGCTCACGGTCAGCGACATCCCCCTGACCTCGTTGCAGAAGGTACTCGTCGTGGGATTCATGATGGGGACCATCCAGCTGGCGGCCGGTTTCTTCAAGTTGGGTAACCTCACCCACTTCATTTCACGCACGGTCATTGTTGGCTACGGGACCGCGGTGGGCGTCTTGATTGGGATGGGGCAGGTGGGGAATTTGCTGGGCCTGGGCCGGGCGCCCGATGTCAGTCTTCCGGGGACAATTCGTCATGTGTTGGGGAGCGTGGTCCGCTTTGACCTGAACCCGATGACGGCCGGTGTGGGAATCGCGAGTTTGCTCCTCATGATTTTGCTGCGTCGGCTCCGGCCAACCTGGCCGGAAGGATTGATTGTGCTGGGGGTGTTCGGCGTCCTGTCGATCTCTTATAATCTCGCGGCGTTTCATGTTCCCATGGTCAAGGATGCCGGGGAGGTCGGCGGACAGATGCCGCTTTTTGTCGGATTTCCCACGAATGAAGCGGGGCTCGAGCTCGTTCCGCAGCTGGCGAGCGTGGCGCTGGCGGCAGCGATCCTCGGCATGCTTGAGACCATCTCGATCTCGAAGACCATGGCGGCGCGTTCGGGTCAGAAAGTGAACGCCAATCAGGAGCTCGTCGCGATGGGCGCGGGCAATATTGCCGCGACGGCATTTGGTGCCATGCCGGGATCTTCGTCGTTTGTCCGCAGTGCGGTCAGCTATCAGGCGGGCGGGGCGACCCAGGCAGCCTCCATCATTTCCAGCGTGATCGTTCTGGCCATTATCAGCGTCAGTGCGGCGGCGATAAATTACATTCCGATTGCTGCGCTGGCGGCCTATTTGATTCTGGTCGCGATTCGTCTGATCAATTTTGAGCAGATTCGTATCACGCGCCGCGCCACGCGTTCGGATGCGGTCGTATTTTGGATTACGCTGGTGGCCGCCCTCTTCCTTGAGTTGGACACCGCGGTGTACGTTGGCATCGGCGTTTCTCTTGCCTTGTTTCTTCGCAAGGCGAGCGCTCCGTCCTTGGTCGAATACGGATTCAATGAGGCAGGCCAGCTGGCGGAACTGGAGAATAAGAAGGAGCGGCGAAACTCGGCGATCTCGATTGTCCACGTCGAGGGCGAACTCTTTTTCGGCGCCGCCGACTTGTTTCAGGAGCAGGTCCGCTATCTGGCGGATGACGACCAGATCAAGGTGGTGATTCTGCGGATGAAGAATGCGCGACATCTGGATGCGACTTCGGTGATGTCACTGCTCCAGCTCCACGAATATCTACAACGGACCAAGCGTCACCTGCTGATCAGCGGCATCAACGAAGAGGTCGAACGCGTGCTGGTACGCTCCGGGGCGATGCAGAAGATCGGACGCGAGAATGTTTTCCCGGCGGAGGCCAACCTCACGATGAGTACGAAGCGGGCCTTGCTCCGGGCTTCCAATCTCCTGCAACAGTCGTCCGGAGGACTGGGCGTTAAGTCGGATGTCCGCATTTTCTATGATCGGAAGCGGGAAAAAGTGGAGGGAGCGACCACAACCACGACCGCGGATGACATTCGCCCGGGAGACTACTCAATCTAGCTCAAAGGGTTATGGTGCTTTGAGGAATGGAGGCCAGCAAGGCATTGACAATCGGGAGGGTGGTTCGCTTCAGTCATCCTTTACACATGGGCATTCTCATCGGAATTCTGACTTTCGTCCTCATCCTCATTTCGTTGTTCATGGTCTTGGTCGTTCTTGCACAGAAGGCCAAGGACGGTGGCGTGGGTGCGGCGATGGGGGGTGGTGCGGCCGAGGCGGCGTTTGGTGCCGAGACCGGGAATGTTCTTTCCGGTGCCACCATCAAGGCATCCATCGCGTTTTTCGTGCTGAGTTTTGTGCTGTATCTCGGTCACATTTATCAGCGCAAGCATGCCGCCGCGAGTGGCAGCGCTTTGCCTTCGATCTCGACGAGTGCTCCCGCGGTTCCGGCCGGCACCTCGGCGGCCCCGGAGGCCGTGCTTCCGACACCGGCTTCAGTCCCGGCGCCTGCGGCAACCACGCCCGAACAGCCCAAGACGAATCCTTAGTTGGGGTTCCACCGATCATGACGTCCCTAGGGACGGTACGACTTTGGCAGGCGGCCTGCACCGCCTGCCTTTTTTCTGCCTTGGCGTTGGCAGTGCTGTGCCCTTCGGTCGCGCTGGGCCAGCAGAAGCGTTATCGTCCGCTCCCTGACTACGTTCAGCTTGCGCGTCCCGATCAAACGGAGGGGCGGAAGGTCTTGGAGGCGTTTCGCAGTGCAGGGGCGGGCGATGCCTTTTATCTGGAATTTCAATTGCGCGTCCTGCCCAGGCGAGGACCGGAGCGACGTGTGACGGGACGGCTTTGGGACGCGAAGATCGATTCCGTCGCCCATCGACGACTCGAACTGGACCCTCCCCAGAACGATGAGGGAAAGAGTCTCACCCGCCTGCTTGTCGTAGGCGGATCCAGTCCCAAAGTCTGGCGATGGCGGCAAGGCCGTGTTCCGGCGCTGGAGACGCTGGGCGGCAGTTCCTTTTTTGACCGTCTCGGCGATACGGATTTGACGCCTTTCGATCTGCAGATGCCGTTTTTGGATTGGCCTGAATTCGAGTTCGAAGGCGTTCGCAAGGTTCGCGGGCGCCCCGCGCATTCGTTCCTCTTTTATCCCCCGGCCGAGTGGTCCGTTTGGCAGCCCACCTTGACCGGAGTGCGCGTGTTTTTGGACACGCAGTACAATGCGCTCGTGCAAGTCGAACAGCTGGGAGATCGGGGTGTGGTCGAGAAATCAGTGTCCGTACTCGACCTCAAGAAGTGGGGCGAGCGCTGGATGGTGAAGACGATCGATGTACGGAACGAAGTCACGCGCAACAAGACGCGATTCAGTGTGACTGCAGCCGCATTGGAGCTGACCTTCGCTCACGCCTTGTTTTCTCCCGAGGAGTTGGGGTCGGCGCTCCTTCCCCCAGAGACGGGATTGACCCGGGTCGAGCCATGATTCTGACCAAGTCCGACGAGGTCCGGGCCATCGTATTCGATCTCGATGGTACGTTGGTGGACAGTATGCCGATGGTGCTACGGGCGTATGCGCATGCGCTTTCACCGTTCCTGCCGCCGATGGATGACCATGAGCTCTTCCTGCTACTGGGTGCTCCGCCGGAGCGGACGTTTTCGGCGCTCCTGGGTGATGCCATGAAAGTAGAAACGGCGATGCGTCGACTGATCGCTTTTTCTACTGAAAATTGGAATCTCATCCAGCCGTTTCCCGGCATGAAGGAACTGCTTTCCGACCTGAAGTCCCTCTCGCTTCGTTTGGGAATCTGGACGGGAAGAGACAGAAAATCCGCAGAATGGATCTTTCGCGAACAAACACTTTCGCCCTGGTTCGAGACCGTGGTTTGCGGAGACGACTTTCCCACCCATAAACCGGACCCCTCGGGCTTGACGGAGATTATTCATCGCCTGGGGACGTCTGCGCCCGAGGTTCTTTTTGTCGGAGATGCCGATGTCGACGTGCTCGCCGGCGCAGCTTTGGGTGTCCGAACTATTCTCATACGCCAGGGGCGTCCGGTGCATCGCGACGTCGTTTCCCGGGCATGGCGGGTGGTGGAGTCGCCCCAGGAAGCCTACGAGGCGGTGCGCAGCTCGCTGGCTGCTTCCGGTTAGGTCTTCGGGGTTCGAGGCCTCAGGGGCCGACCGCGATGATCCGTGGGCCCGTGCGTTCACGCCCGGTCCGGGTGAGGTTTCCGGCGGCGGATGGTTCTCGATCAAAGTGAGCCCGTCGCTTGCTCCTCACCGGAGGGTAGGTAGTTTCTCCGTATCCCTTCCCATCGGCACATGCCAACACGCCACTACGTATTGCCATGTGCAATGAGACTGAATCCGCTACGCTCGAAAAGATTTGCGTTGCCGGATCGTCACTACGCATTCTAGGTCTTCGAAACCTGTTTGTTTCCCTGTTTTTCAAGCCATGGCTAAAAAGAAAACTCCCGTCGCAAATCCCGTTACATTCGAGCTTCCGCTCACGCTCATCGACAAGATCGAATCTTGCCGTGCCAAGCGCGGACTTAAGTCTGTGAGCGAAGTCATTCGAGTTGCTCTCGAGCAATTCGACTACGGCGCCTTCCAGGTCGACCGTCCCGAACATCGCCAAATTTCGGTGCGTCTCCCGGATACACTGAAGAAAAACCTCCAGCGCCAGGCTCGCGTCAAGCGCACCAGCGCCGGCGAGCTCCTGCGCGCCGCGATCGACAGTCTTCCGAGTGCTGCCGCCAAGGCGCCGGCCAAGAAGAAGCGCTGATCACAGTCCCTGTTTCCCGGTCTAATGCCGGGGCACTTCCCGCCAGGCCGCGCAACCATCAGCGCGGCCTTGCTTTTGGTGGGCAGGAAACATTAGGTCTTTGTGCAAATGTCCATGAGCAGTCTACCCGCAAAACTCTCCACCTGGGCCCTCAACGTGTCCCCCTCGCCAACCTTGGCGGTGGATGCGAAAGCCAAGGCTCTGCAAGCCGCCGGCGAAGATGTCTGTGGATTCGCCGCCGGCGAGCCCGACTTCGACACTCCGCAGCATATCAAGGATGCGTGCGCCGCCGCCCTGATGTCGGGAAAAACGAAATACGCCCCGACCCCGGGGATCGAGCCGTTGAGGGCGGCGATCGCCGGACGCTACCTGGCGGAGTATGGGCTGAAGGTCGCTCCGTCGCAGGTCATCGTTTCACCCGGAGGCAAGTTTTCGTGTTATTTGGGCGTACTCGCGACCTGTTCCCCGGGTGACGAGGTGATTGTCCCGGCGCCGTTCTGGGTCAGTTATCCGGAAATGGTCAAACTGGCCGGGGCGGTGCCCAAGCTCGTTCTCGCGGATGACCGCACAGGGTTTAAGCTCACTCCAGCCCAGCTTGAAGGTGCGATCACGCCCAGAACGCGACTGCTGATTCTCAATTCTCCGTCCAACCCGACCGGGGCGGTCTACTCTCGCGAAGAGCTGGTGGCGTTGGTGGATGTGGCGGTGCGCCACAATCTCTACATCCTTTCGGACGAGATGTATGAGCATCTGGTTTACGACGGTGCGCGGCCCACGTGCATTGCGACCCTGAGCAAGGAAGCAGAAGCCCGTACCATCGTGGTGGCAGGGTTCTCCAAGACCTATGCCATGACCGGGTGGCGCATTGGAACGACGGTTGCTCCGGCGCCGATTGCCAAGGCGATCTCAGAATTGCAGAGCCAGATGTCCTCCAACGTGACGACCTTCGCCCAATACGGCGCATTGGCGGCCCTCACGGAAAAGGAGAAGACCGCGGCTGCGCTCGCTCAAATGCTCTCTGCGTTTGATCGACGGCGGAAGGCATTGCATGCGGCATTGAATGGCATCCCGGGGATTTCCTGTCTCCTGGCCCAAGGGGCGTTTTACCTTTTCCCCAATATCTCGAAATTCGGTCTCCCGGACCAAACGTTCTGCGCTCAACTTCTTGAAAAAGAAAAAGTTGCAGCCGTACCCGGAAGCGCCTTTGGAGCGGAAGGGTATCTGAGATTGAGCTACGCGACCAGTGATGCCATCATTGAAAAGGGTGTGACTCGTCTGGCTCGCTTCTGCCAAAGCCTTTGAGGGCGCCGGCGTTGTTTCTCGATACACCCCGTGCCTTAGGCGGGGTGATTCGTTGGGACGACGGTGGCTCTCACGGTAATGGTGCGTTGGTGGGTGTCGTGACTGACGACCCCGAGTGACGAGGCCTGCCTCCGCCCAAAGCATCCATGCAAAGAGAGGCCCACCCGGTGACACTTCAGCAGAAAATTGGAGTTTGGCTTTCCGCCACACGACCCAAAACACTACCCGCCGCTTTGGCGCCGGTGTTGGTGGGGTCGGCATTCGCCTGGAGGGAGGGATCGTTTCATGCCCCTGCCGCCTGGGCTTGTCTGGCGTTTGCGATCTTGGTCCAGATCGGAACCAACTTTGCCAACGACTACTATGACTTCGTGAAAGGGGCGGATACCCGTGATCGCGTTGGCCCCACGCGGGCGGTGGCGGCCGGTCTCATCGCTCCGGATGTCATGAAACGGGCCACCGCGGTCGTCTTTCTCGCTGCCTTTTTGGTCGGACTGACGCTCCTCCGCTATGGCGGCTGGCCACTATTGCTGGTCGGCGTCTCAAGTATTGTGTGCGGTTACGCTTATACGGGCGGCCCATTCCCGCTTGGTTACAACGGGTTAGGAGATCTTTTCGTGTTCATCTTTTTCGGTTTGGTCGCGGTGGGAACGACTTACTTTGTTCAGGCCGGTCACCCCACGAGTGAGGTTTGGTTGGGTGCCGTGGCGGTGGGCTTTTTGGCCGCGAACATCCTTGTGGCGAACAATTACCGAGATGTGGAAACGGACGCGAAGGCGGGAAAGCGAACCACCGTGGTCCGGTTTGGAAAAGGGTTCGCCCGCATGCAGTTTCTCGTCGCGCATCTCATCGCATTTGCGGTTCCGGTCGAACTTTGGCGACGAGGCCATGGGGCGCCGGTCCTCGCCCCGCTCGTCTGGGTGTATGCGGCGGTGAGGCAGGTGCTGACACTGAAGAACGCCCGAACGCCCCAAGAGCTGATCCAGCTCCTTGGGTCGACGGGTCGATACCTAGCCCTCTATGCAGCCACGCTCGCCTTGGGGCTCGTACTCGCTCAGAAAATCTGAAGGCGATCCCGCAAAGCCCTCGGCAGGAGGCGGGCCTCTTCCCAAGCTCCCGTTAGAGCTTGGCCAGGAGCTTCTCCTTGAGCGCAGCTTTCTGCATCATTCCGACGAACGTTTCGGCCACTTTACCACCTTTGAAGAGCAACATGGTCGGTATGGCCCGCACATTGTACTCGGCGGCGAGCTGGTCGTTGTCGTCGACGTTCACTTTGGCAATGGTCAGCTTGCCTTTCAACTCGACCGCGAGCTCTTCCAAGGCCGGGGCAATCGCCTTGCAGGGGCCGCACCAAGGAGCCCAAAAGTCGACTAAGACCGGGGTGGGAGCCGCGATTGCGGCCTTAAAGTTGGCAGTGGTGAGTTCCGTGGTGTTGGCAGACATGGGAGTGGCGATGGAGGTTTGGACGTGCGAGGGTTCGTTAGCGGGGAGTTGATTTGTGGAGAATGTCCGCGAGTTCCTGCGGTTCCACGGTTTCCAGCCTTCGATCACGTCGCTTGAGCTCCTCAAACGTCTTGATGACCGTCTCGGTCATCCGCTCGTGGGTTTCGGCTGAGCCTCCGACCAGCGTGAATTGTTCCCCTGCGGTCACACGCTTATGCCCGTCATCGTTATCAAGCCCGACGCCCAAGAGCTCCGCCTTGGCGGGGACTTTGGGGGCTTTCCGGGATGGCTTGGAGGGCTTCTTGCTCACGAAGCTAACGTGCGTTCTTCGGATGGGGATTCAAGCGACTTTTCAAGATGATCGCCAGGTGCCGCCGTTTCGTCCACGGCCTCACACACGATGTCGGAGAATGCTTCGTTCTGCTTGATGCGAAGTTTGCGGAGACGCGTCAGCTCAAGGACGGCAAGAAACGTGGCCACCAAGACCCGCAAGGTTACTTTCTCCGGGAATAAGTCAGAGAAAATGAAAGACTTCTGTGTTTGTACCCTGATGAGCAGACTCTCCATTTGGTCGGCTACCGTGACTTGTTCATCACGGATTTCTCCGACGACCAACTTTTCGGCCAGGCGTCGCAAAACGATATTGAATGCATTCCAGAGCTCAATCCGATCGACCGACTTCAAGGGCCGCTCGTGTTCCGCCGCGATCGCTTCCACCACCTGTCGGGGCAACTTGTCCTGTTCAAACTGAGCGAGCGAAGCCAGGCCGCCCGCCGCCTCTTTAAACTTCTTGTATTGCAGGAGTTGGTGCACGAGTTCCCAGCGGGGATCCATCGCGTCATCGTCGTCGTCCGGGCCGATCGCGGCATGGCCCTTGGGCAACAACATCCGGCTCTTGATTTCCATCAAGGTGGCGGCCATGACGAAGAACTCTCCGGCGATCTCCAAATCGAACTGCTGCATCGACCGGAGCACATCGATGTACTGGCGGGTGACCGACTCGATCGGGATATCGTAGATATCCAACTCGTTCTTCCGAATCAGGAATAGGAGCAGATCGAGCGGCCCTTCGAAGGCAGGTAGCTTGATGCGATAGTCAGCGTCGGGAACCACAGATCTCGGGATGGTTGGCTGGCAGCGGATCTCGGCAATGAAAAAGCGTGCGTGGAAGTGATCCGCCGGTCTTCAGGTCCGTGAACGCTCCAAGGTGGCGACAAAAAACCCGTCGGAGTCGAGGCGCGAAGGCAACAGAGTAGAGCCCGTCGGGCTCGAATCGCGACGCGTCTCAGACGATCGTGGCCACATGGAAAACTGAGGGTGGTGCTGCAGGAAGTGTGTCACCACCTCCTCGTTCTCAGATCGCGCGAGCGAGCAGGTGGCATACACCAGGCGTCCGCCGGGTCTTACGAAGGGAGCGAATTTTTTGAGGATCTCCGATTGCAACCCGGACATTTCGGTCAGGGTGCTGGAGTGGGTGGACCACTTCAGGTGCGGGGCTCGACGCCACGTGCCGGTGCCGCTGCAGGGAGCGTCCACCAGTACTGCATCGAAGGTTCCGGTCACCTCGTAAACACTGCGAACATTGCCGAGGCGGGCCCGGCTCGTGCGGGCATGCAGCTCGGTCAAGGCCGCAGGCCGAATGTCGTGAGCGATCACGGTGCCTTCCGGTCCGACGAGACGGGCGAGTTGGAGGGTCTTTCCGCCCGCGCCGGCACACGCATCGAGCCACTGTTCTCCCTTTTGTGGGCGGGCTTGGTGAAGGACCCATTGGGACCCAATGTCCTGGACCTCTAACTGACCGCGAAGAAATGCCTGCGTGGATTCAACCTCAACGTCCGTTGCCAGACGCCACGCTTCTGGCAGGTCCTTCGAAACGTCCCACGTCCAACCTCGCGCAGAAAACTCATGCTCGACCGACGTTGGGTCGCCGGTCTGCAACCGAATCCAAAGGGGAGCCCGCGAGGTCAGGCTGTCGTAGTCGGCGCCGCTAAAGTCAGTCGGGCACTCCTGTTTGAACCAATCGGGCAAGAGTGACGCGGACGCCCTCGACCGGCCGAGGGACTGTGCGAGCGCAGCCCGTTCCGATGTGCGTGGCGGAAGGGCGGGCCATTTCGCGGTCAGCGCTTCCTTCATCGGCTGGGTGGCGGGTAGGCTGGCACTCAACCAGACGACCAGCTGGATATCGTTGTCCGTGAGCGCCCCCGCACCCGCCCCCGCTTCGAGCCAGGGCAAAAACCGGAGCGTGGTGTAGAAAAGCTCCCGATAGAGTCGACGATCGCGCGAGCCAAACCCCCGATGCTGGCGAAGCACGCGTTCAAAACGTGCAGGCAGTGCGCGGTCGGTTCGAACGTGTGAGGCGACCTGCAACCATAGCGATTGGAAAAGAGCAGCCTGCCGAAAGGCGATGGCGTGGGATCCGGAAGCCATGGCACGGTCAGAATCGGGCCGCGTCGACTTCGACCACAAATCCAAACGAACCCTCGCGGCGTCGTCCCTCGTAGAAGTTGAAGCCATAGCTCAGAACCCAAAGGTTATCGAGCGTGTGGTGGATACCGTACGTCTGCTGGACGAAGCGGGCCTGACGGGAATCGTAGTGCATCCGGGCAAACGCTTCGTAGACCTCGTTGAAGCGGACGGTGCCTTCGGCCACATACTCCTCGATGCTCCGTTCCAGGTAGTGCGTGCCCAGGCGCAGGGACCACCATTCGCTGTTGGTGATGGTCAATCCGGTATTCAGTTCCTTCAGTTTGCCATCGTAGGTGGCGTAGCGCTGATAAACGTCGAATCTCATCCAGCGCGCCGGCGTGAGGCTGAGCTCTGTATGCAAGTCGGAGAGCGTCCGCTCAGCCGGCGAGCGATCGAGACGCAGATCGATCGCGAGGTTGAAATGCACCAGATTCCGAGACCCGTACTCCGCGTCCCGGGTTTGCAGGAGGTTGTCCAGTTGCAGCCGGACGGTGTTCTGGTCGTCGATTTCGTCCACATTGCGCTGGTCGCCGAGGTCGAGCGGTTGGAGGTAGGTCGCGAACGCGCGACGGTCAATTTGCGGCAGGTGGACTCGGCCTCGTGATCCGCTGGGAAGGTACCGGTAACCCAGCCGCGGTGTGAGAAGGTGGCGGAGCCCCTCTATTTTCCACGAGGGATTGCGGTAGTCGTACGTGGCGCTGGTGCGCAGTTCGGCATCCAATCCGACCTCTCCCAGCACCCGGGTGTAGTGGCCTTTATCCGACGTGGTCGCCGTTTTGGCATAGTGAGTGACTTGGGCCCCGAGGACGGGTTTAAGCGAGAGCCATTCCCTCGGCAGGTAGGGACGGCTCAAGGCGTAGTAAAGATTGATCCGATCGCTGCGCAGGGTGGGACCAGTGAGCGGGGCATCCTCGCGCAAGCGCACAACGGAGGCATGCGCCCGCTGGTAGAGAGCGAGCGACGGCGGGCCGATAGACATTGGTAGCAGGCTGAATTGAAGCTCGGGCAGTCGCTCCTGAACTTGAAAGTAGCGATTCAGGTTGAGCCGGGTCAGACCCGTCAGGACCGTGTTGTTCCACGTATACTCGGCTTGGACAAAGGTGTCCGTCTGCTGCACCGGGTAGAACTCCTTGGGTCGAAAATCCCGCACGACTTCGGAGTCGCTCCAATAGTCCAAATCCAGGATGAGTGAGAGGGATTCGGAAAAGCGATGGCGATGTTCCCAATGAATCAAGGCACGGTCTTCGGGGATGGGCACCCCCAGCACGTCGCGTTGTTTGTCTCCGCTGTCGTGGATGAAACCGCTATTGAACGCTCCGGTGAAACCTTGATTGCCGGAACCTCGCCGGTAATTGCCGGAGGGTCCGGCCATGATGCCCCGGCTCGAGTAGTATCCCAGGTCAGCCCCGACCTCGAACCCTGAACTGATTGGAAGGTGCATGCCTACCTCGAAGAAGGCTCCCAAGGATTTGCGGTAGCCGGCCCCGATGCTGAGATAGCGGAAAAACACCTCGTCCATCGGAATCGGTACTCCGGGCAACGGAAGGAGCGTGAAGCGGCCAAGGCCGAGGCGACCTTCGTCCAACTCCAAGGTTTTGTCTTCCCGCACGAGCAAGGACTGGGCCCGGACGATCGGGCTCCACGGTCCGGGCTCGTGCAGGAAGGCCTTCGCGCCTTCCATCTGCCAGCCCTCGGAGGTGGTCTTGACGTGCGAACCGCTCAAGTACACCGGGTTCACGCCTGCGCGCAAATTTTTTATGTCCAGCGACTTGTCGGTCAGACGGTAAGTGATTTCGTCCGCCAGGACCCTGCGGTCTTGCATTTGCAGGATCACATTGCCCCGGGCCGTGGCAATTTTCGTGCGGAAATTGAAGCGAATCTCCCGGGCGCGGAGCGTGGTTTCCCCGTGGATCAAGGAGGCATTGCCCTGAAGCACGGATTCCCCGGAAACCTGGTCCAGCGTGGTGGAGTCTGCGTCAAGGCTGAGGCCGAGAGCGGCAGGTTGGGCCCCCAAGGGGAGCAGAGCGGTGGCAAGCAAAACGAGGAGAAACCAAAAACGCACGGGGAAGGGAACCCGTCAGACCGGTCGCAGGCAAGACGGTTGCGTGGTTACAGCGCGGGGAGAGCGCCGGGACTCCCGTTCCCAGTTTGCAATCGGTTTGGCGCAGTTTTCGCTATCTGCTCATTTTCGAAACGCCTACCTCCTCCCTTTCTCGTCGAGCCTCCCCCTCTCATTATGACTCAATCTCCTAATCATGAGCAGCCTGCCTCAAGGGATACCGCCGGTCTGCGTGCGGAAATCCGATCATTGAGCACGGCCTTGGGTCGGGTGATTGGCCAGGTGGAGGGCAGGGAAACGTTTGAACGGGTGGAGCGATTTCGGGTCTTGGCCAAGCGTGCCCGGAGTGGCGATGGCACCGCCTCGCTCGGGCTGTCCTCGGAGGCGGCCCGGATCTCCCCCGATGAGGCGTTCAATCAAGCCATGGCCTTCACGCTCTATTTTGAGTTGGTCAATCTGGCGGAGGAGAATTTCCGCATTGGCAAGTTGCGGCAACGGAGGACGGGAGTTGGCGACGCGACCGGACCGTCCGCGGCGAGTGCCGTGCGCCGCGAGTCGATCGAAGAAGCGTTGCTTCTCCTGAAGGCCAAGGGCGTCGACTCAGCCGGTCTGCAGGCGCTGCTCGATCGAATGACGATGGATCTGGTTTTCACCGCCCACCCGACCGAGTCAAAGCGCCGCACGCTGCTGACGAAACTCCAGCGATTGGGCCAGCTGCTCCGCGATCGCTCCGCATCCTCGGCTCTTGGGCACTCGCCCCATGAGGATGAGGAAATGATCGAGCGCGAGATCGCATCGCTTTGGTTGACCGATCGCAGCCGGGTGGCTCGCCCGGATGTGACCGATGAAGCCAGGACGGGATTGTGGTATCACGACACCATCCTGTTCGACGTGGTGCCCCGACTGCAGCGGGAACTTGAGCGATGCCTTGCCCTGCACTACCCCGATGTCACGTGTCCGGCTCGATGGCTGCGTTTTGGCTCGTGGATCGGCGGAGATCGCGACGGCAACCCCAACGTGACCGCCCGCGTCACGGGAGAGGTGCTGGAGCTCCACCGCCGTCTGGCCATTGAGAAACTGAGAGGCTCCGCCCGGGAGTTGGGCCGGACGCTGACGGTCAGTGATCGACGCGATGTCATTTCCAGTGAAGTCCGCCGACTCATACGCGAAGACCGGCACCTGTCCGAGCACATTGAGCAGATCGCGCATCGGTATCCCCACGAACCTTACCGGCTGCTGATGGCGGGACTCCGGGAAAGACTGGCGCGGGCGGTCGAGGAGGTTCGTGACGGGGCCGGGCTGCTCGCCTCATCCCGTGCTGCGGATGCGCCGTTGTTCTCCGCCGAGGCGGTCCGTTCCGTGCTGGATGCCATCCAGTCCAGCCTCCGATCCGGAAAGGCGCGGTCGATGGCGAAGGGTGAACTGAAGGATGCGATTCACCGGCTCGACGTCTTTGGCCTGCATACCGCGCACCTCGATCTGCGCCAGCACTCCGCCCAGCACGAGGCGGCGGTGGCGGAGATTCTGGGCAAGTCCGACTATTCCCGCTGGCCCGAGGCGGAGAAGCGCCAGGTCCTCGAGGCCGAACTGCAGCGGGCGAAATCGTCCGGGGGCAGAGATTGGGCTGTATTTTCCGCGGCCACACGCCACGTGGTCGAACCTCTGGTCGTGGCGGCGCTGGCACGACGGCGCCTGGGACCTGACGCGCTCGGCATCTATGTCATCAGCATGTCGAACGACGTTTCCGACGTCCTTGAGGCCAGGCTTCTCATGGCGTGGACCGGTGCAGAGATGGAAATCGCGCCTTTGTTCGAGACGCGGGCGGATCTGCAGCGGGCGCCCCGGATTCTCGAGGAGCTTTTCGCCAGCCCGGGTTACACGGGCGGGACGGGGGCGGAGTTTCGACATCAGCATGTGATGCTGGGGTATTCGGATTCCAACAAGGATTGCGGTTATGTGGCGGCTTCCTGGGCGCTGCACCGGGCGCAGGACGAAATCGCGGCCGTTTGTCGCCGACGTGGGATTAAGCTGACCCTGTTTCACGGGCGAGGTGGCAGCATCGCCCGTGGTGGCGGTCCGGCGGCGAAGGCGATTCTGGCGCAGCCCGTGGGGTTGAAGGATGGTGGTATTCGGATCACCGAGCAGGGCGAGGTGCTCTCCACCCGCTATCACGACCCTGATCTGGCGTTTCGCATCATTGAACAGATGGCCCACGGTGTGTTGCTTGGTTCTCACGCCGCTCAGGAATCGCCGGCTTGGCCTGAGCCTTGGGTCGAGGTGATGGAGGAACTTTCCGCGAACAGCTACTCCGCCTATCGCGCGCTGGTTCACCACGACCGAGATTTTCTGACGTTTTGGTCGCAGGCCACTCCCATCGAACAGATTGGACAGCTGAGATTCGGATCGCGTCCCACCTATCGAAGAGCCGCGCAAAGCGTGGAGGATCTGCGGGCGATCCCGTGGGTCTTTTCGTGGATGCAGAGTCGCTTCAACTTTCCCGGTTGGTATGGCATGGGCACCGCGCTGGACGCCGTGTTGAAGCGCGGTCCGTCCGGCCTGCGACTCTTGCGGGGAATGTACAAGGATTGGGCGTTCTTCCGGTCGCTCATCGACAACGCGCAGCTCACCCTGTGCAAAGCAGACATGACCATCGCTCGATTGTACGCGGGGTTGGTGGACGATGTCGCCATCCGGAACCGGATCTTTGATCTGCTGCTGGCGGAATTCCAACGCACCGAACGGTCGATTCTGGCCGTGTCCGGAGCCAGAACCCTCCTGTCGCATGAACCGGTGTTGAAACGGTCGGTCGACCTCCGAAACCCCTACATCGATCCGCTGAACTACCTCCAGGTGGAGATGCTGAAGCGCCTGCGGCAAGGTGGGCTCTCCAAAGTGGAGGAGGAACGAACCCGTGCCGTTGTTGAATTGACGATCAATGGCATCTCCGGTGGGCTCAAAAACACCGGATGAGTCGTGCCCGCCGAAGGGATCCCATCGCTCAGATCGGATCTCAAGATTTCCCGAGTCCTCGCTAGACGTCTCCTTCCCGTTGACGTTAGCCTGTCTTAAATCCCTGAAATTGCCGTGATCATTTCCCAAGACCTGCTTGATCGCTTTCTCCACGCCACGGCAAGCCATCCACACGACACGCTGGGCATGCATCCCTGCAAACGTGGGCGGATCCACGGCGTCGTGGTCCGGTGCTTTATCCGGCGTTGTGTGTCGTGCGAGGTTTTGGACCCGGCGACCAGGGAAAGCTGGACCATGGAGCAGCTTCATGAGTCCGGGTTTTACGAGGTGTTTCTGCCCAAACGAAAGCAGGTGTTTCGTTACCGACTTCGCGCCACGCTCGACAATGGGGAGACGCATGAGATCCACGACGCCTACTCCTTCTTGCCGACATTGGGTGATCAGGACCTTTATCTGTTCAACGAGGGGAATGAGCATCGTCTTTACGACAAGCTCGGTGCTCACCTTCGCCGAGTGAATGAAGTGCCGGGGGTATCCTTTGCCGTTTGGGCTCCGAACGCGAAGCGGGTGTCGGTCGTGGGAAACTTCAACGGTTGGGACGGTCGCTACCATCCCATGCGTCCGCTTGGCGCTTCCGGCGTTTGGGAGCTTTTTGTGCCCGGATTGGGTCGGGGTGAGCTCTACAAGTTTGAGCTGTGGGATGTACGCGGCCACATCCGGCTGAAGACGGATCCGTTCGGAAGCTACTTTGAGGCACCTCCGGGCAATGCTTCCGTGGTGCACGAGACGGGGCGCTATGTCTGGAACGACGCCG
Organism: Opitutaceae bacterium; assembly: GCA_016794625.1. Taxonomy (GTDB): domain Bacteria; phylum Verrucomicrobiota; class Verrucomicrobiia; order Opitutales; family Opitutaceae; genus UBA6669. Next base: position 92,032 of record JAEUGY010000112.1, on the reverse strand, counting down.
AGTGGATGGAAAAACGTCGGGTCGCCGCCGGAGATCGCGACCAGCCCATGTCAATTTACGAAGTCCACCTGGGTTCGTGGAAGCGGCGGGCCGACGACGGAAATCGGCCCCTGTCCTATCGGGAACTGGCTCCCCAGCTGGCCGACTATGTCACGGAGATGGGGTTCACCCATGTGGAGGTCATGCCGCTGGCGGAACATCCCTTTGATGGCTCCTGGGGGTATCAGGTCACTGGATTCTTTGCTCCCACGCAGCGCTTCGGGACGCCTGACGACTTTGCCTGGTTCGTCGACCATCTGCATCAGCGCGGAATCGGTGTCATCCTCGATTGGGTCCCGGCGCATTTTCCGAGGGACAGCTTCGCGCTGGCGGAATTCGATGGTACCCACCTCTACGAGCACGCCGATCCCCGTCAAGGGGCGCACATGGACTGGGGCACGCTCATCTTCAATTACAGCCGCAACGAGGTACGCTGCTTCCTGATCGCGAATGCGCTGTGCTGGCTGGACCGGTATCACCTGGATGGCCTGCGGGTCGACGCGGTGGCGTCGATGCTCTACCTTGACTACTCTCGCAAGTCAGGGGAGTGGGTTCCCAACAAGTTCGGCGGGAGGGAAAACCTGGAGGCGATCGAGTTCCTGAAGACGACCAATGATCTGGTGCACCACTACTATCCCGGTGTACGCATGATCGCGGAGGAAAGCACCTCCTTCCCTGGAATCTCCAAGCCGACCCACGAGGGTGGCATCGGGTTCGATTTCAAGTGGAACATGGGCTGGATGCACGATACCCTGAAGTACTTCACGAAGGATCCCATCCATCGCAAGTGGCACCAAAACGACCTGACCTTCGGCATGCTCTACCAGTATGCGGAAAACTTCGTTTCCGTGTTTTCCCATGACGAGGTGGTGCATGGCAAGGGCTCGATGTTGATGAAGATGGCGGCCTGGCACATCCCGGAAAAGGCGGCGAACTTGCGCGCGCTTTATGGCCACATGTGGGGATGGCCGGGCAAGAAACTGCTCTTCATGGGAAGTGAGTTCGGGCAAAGCTCGGAGTGGGCCTATGCCGGTTCGCTCGACTGGCATCTCACCCAGTACCTTGATCATGAAGGCGTGCGCTTGCTCGTCCGGGACTTGAACCGACTCTATGTGCACGAGCCGGTGCTGAGCCGGAATGACTTGAACCCGCATGGGTTCCGCTGGCTCGCCTGCCACGATTCGGAAGGCAGCGTGCTCGCGTTTTTGCGATGCGATGCGTCTGAGCAGACGCTTTTTGCGGTCGTGGGGCACTTTACCCCGGTGATTCGTCGGAACTACCGGATTGGCGTTCCGCGGCGTGGTTTCTGGAGCGAGGTGATCAATACCAACAGTCAGTATTACGGTGGCAGTGGTTTGGGAAATCAGGGGGGCGTGCACTCGGATGACGTGCCGGCGGATGGAATGAGCCAGAGCGTGCAGCTCACTTTGCCCCCCCTGACCACGACCATCCTGAAGTGGAGCGCGTCAGCGTGATTCCGCCGCGAGTGCGATGAGCCGTTGGGCCAGTGCGGTGGACGCTTCGTCGAACCAGCGGCGGCCGTTGACCGGGCTGGCTCGCGTTGCGTCCCCCATGGTGCCACTGACGGAAATGTCGCGACTGATCCAGGAATAGGTGGCCGGAGCATTCTCGGGGCGCAGCTCTCCTGGATCGGTCAGACGAGCCGGGTATTCGCACGTTGCCCGTTCCATGCGGACCAGTCCCTCGGTGACGGCGAGCATGAGGGAGGTTTCCCACTCGCCGGCATGAAAGCCGTATTCGTTCTCCTGATCCGTAACGGGCGGTCTGTAACCATGACTCACCATCCCGGCTCTCAGGCCGAGCTCCGTCTGCAGTTCGCGTAGGGTGTAAACAAGCACGGAACTGTTGCCGCCGTGCGTGTTGAGGAGCGCCAGGTTACGGAAACCCAACTGCTTCAGTTGTCGGGCCTGAGCGAGAAGCACGCGTCGGAGCGTCTTGGCCGAGAGGTGGACCGTTCCGGGGAAGCCCGTGTGTTCGTTGCTTTTGCCGTAGGTGATCGGCGGCGCGACCCAGATCCGTGCCTGGGTGCCGACTTTTTCCAGAGCCGCGTTCAACCAGGCTTGTCCGAGAATCGCATCGACCCCGACGGGCAAATGATGGCCGTGTTGTTCAATGGCGCCGGTCGGGATGACCACCAGCGCGCGGTCCTTGTCGGGCAGCGCCTCGAGTGCATCCAACGTCAGGTGGGGAAGGTAGGACGAGCGATGGCCCGGCCAAAGCTGAGCGCTGCCGAGTGGGGCCGGTGTCGCAGCACTCTGGACCCGAGACGGCGTTGGGATGGAAGTGACGGGTTCGCCCAGCGGAGGTTTGGTGCGAACTTCGGTCAGGAGGCGGGCCAGACGCCTCGAGGCTGCGGCCAGCAGCTCGGCCGCGTTCAGGCTTGGATCAGGTGTGCACGGTGGCGGGCGCCGCCAGTTTCCTGGGCGGAATCCTGCGTCCGTCACCTCGGCCGGTCGCAGCGGTGCGACGGGCACCGCACCCAGAAGCTGTGAGGCGATCGCCTGGACATGGGACCGCGTGGAGCTGCCCGGGTGAAAGTCCAGGTTCAACCCACTCACGTTGATGACGAACGTCTGCAGGCCGAGGTTGGCGCGCTGGTCGCGCGAAGCCGCGTCAATCCACGCTTCGTTCCATGGGCTGGTGGAATAAAAAACCAGTTTCTTGAACCCCGAAGCCATGACCGACGCAGCGATTTCGTCGATCAGGTCGTGGGCCGTTTCGGGATCGATGCCAAAGACACACGAAGGGTAGGGGGCGAGACCAAAGCGCAACGCCGGCAGGACGCGTAACCCCGTGTCCGGGAGGAGGTGGTGAATGGCGCGGCGCAGAATTTCGCTGCCCACAACCTCTTCGCTGTCGAGGGGCAACCCGAGGCCATGGTCGGCGAATCCATGGATGGGAAGCACCGCCACGAGCGGGTCTGATTGGGAGTCCGTCGCGAAGTCGCTCCAGGTGTGATGCGCCCAGCAGGTGCTCGTCTCTATGTTGCCCAACCACGTCATGGCCATGCCGAAATCGTAGGCTGCGAACGATGGCGCGCCAGCTCAAGTTTGCCGGAGGAATGGGACCTTCTGCGTTACCGCCGGCGGCCGGGCTCGAAATCGCTGTAGAGCACCGTCATGGATTGATCGAGCGACTTGAACCACCAGGCCCGACCTCGGAGGCGCACGGTGATGCGCCGAAGCAGCGTGGGTCGATCGCCGTCCGGCAAGGAGTACTCGATCCGCGTGCGTGCTTCGTCTACCCTCACCCCCAGAACCGGTCGAAACGACTCAAAGCTGGCGAGGTCGACCTCTTCGATCGTGCCGGTGGGGCGATGGAGGACAAACGTCGCCATCATGTGTGCCGCCGACCGGTCATCCTCGTCGGTGGTCTTGAGTCGAAATCGCCAGCGGGTGCGCACGCCGTCGTCACCGACATTTTCGGCGGTTGATTCGTCGATCTGGTCCTTGACGTTGGGTGCGGTCTCACCGCGGGACCGGCGGGTCTGCGCCTCCGTGTACCTTCTGGCTTCCTCCGCACTTGGCGCCTTTCCGTTCTTTTGCAGCAGCGTCCACCGCTGGAATTCCGGCCGTCGAGGATCGAAGCGCTCCAGGAGGCTTTGCCCTTCTCCTTCGGTTGCCTGCGTAAAGGCCCAGCCTTTGGTTCCTTCAGCCTGGAAGCTCTTCAGCGCGACTCGGAGCTCATCGGGCATCGGCGCCGCGGACAGGGCGACACAGGTCACCCAACCCGCGACCAGCGACCATAACGTAGATTTCAGTCCCATAGAGCGAAGAGAATTGGGCCCGGGCGGCGGACGCGCAAGCCAGGTGCTGGGGTTCAGTCGACCGAGAGTATCTCATGTTTGATGCTCCCCGTGCGGCCCGGAATCAGGAGGGCGTTGCCGGCGCGGTGCCCGACCAGCTGCCGGCCGAGGGGTGAGGCCGGAGTCACCACGAGGACGGTTTCGTCTTCGATGCGGACTTCCATTCCGCCCGCCCGTGGGCCAATGAAGTAAGTTCGGGTTTGGCCGGCCGCGGGACGCAAACGAACGAGGGCTCCGACGGCGATGGGGCTTCCGGGAGCGAACGGGCCGACGTCAAGGGTTCGATAGTGCGAGAGGGTTTCGTGCAGCTCCGCCACCATGCGGGCCTGTCCCTCTGCGAGGTAGGCCGCTTCCTGAGCGTGCATGTCATACTGGTTCTCGGCGCGACTCTCCTCATGGGTCGCCTCGTCGCGTGAGGTCAGGGCCGCCTGGGTCAACAAGGCAAGGTCGGCTTCCAACTGCTGCACACACGCGGAGCGAAGGAGGAGTTTGTCCATGCGTCTGTCTATTACAGCCGATGGCAACGACTCCGCCAGTCAAACCAGATCGCTCGAGGTTAGGCGTCCGCAAGGCGTGGGGCGAGGAATCGACGCACCCGATCGACCAACTCCTTTGGACTAAAGGGCTTGGTGAGATACGCGAGCACGCCCAATTCGAACCCGATCGCTTTGGCGTCGGCGGTTGTCCAGGCGGAAAGGATCACGATGGGCAGCGTCGCGGTGGCCGGGCTGCGTCGCAGAATCTCACACACGCCAAATCCATCGATGTCCGGCAGCATCAGGTCCAAGAGGACCAGATCCGGCTTGGTTTCGGCGATGCGCTGAAGCGCTTCCCGGCCGCTCGCGGCTGCGATCACGTCGCACCCCAAGGTCAGCAGATGAAAGCGGATGAGGGTGGTGATATCGCTTTCGTCGTCGACGCAAAGGATCAAGGGGCGCATGAGCGCATGGGACAGGGCGCCGGTGGCGGCTTGATGCCAAGCAAGTGACAAGCTGGTGACATCGTCGGCTGGCGAAAATAACGTCAAATAGTCCCCCGGCCACCGTTGGGCCTCGTCGTTCCTGTGCGAGTTGCCTTCAAGGGACCGCGTCTCTGGCCGATATCCTGTGCGTCTTCTTTGCGATGGCTCGAAAAATTGCTTTCATCAACTACAAGGGCGGAGTCGGTAAGACTTCGCTCATCGTCAACACGGCGGCAGCTCTCGTGAAAGCCGGGAAGCGCGTGCTTCTTTGTGATTTCGACACGCAGTCGAACGCAAGCATCTGGCTTCTCAAGCTCGACCGCTGGAACAAGATCAACTCTTCGGGAGAAGGGGCGGTCTATTCGATCTTCGAACCGGGCAAGGCTCATATCAAGGACCTGATTCTCCGGGACGTCATCGAGGGCAAAACGGGCGAACGACTCCTCCCTGGGTTGGATCTGCTGCCCACGGCCTTCAACCTGGTCGATCTCGAAAACGAATACACCGGCGACCCCAAACGGCCACCGTACCTGGTCTTTCAGGAGCAGCTCGCGCTGGTGGAACCGAACTACGACTTCATCCTTTTTGACTGCCCGCCCAACATCCTGCGGGCCTCGCAGTGCGGAATCTTTGCGGCCAACGAAATCTGTGTTCCGGCGAATCCCGATGCCCTCAGTCTGATCGGTTTCACCCTCCTGGTGGAGAAATTACAGAAATTTCACATGCTGTCGGCCAGTTTCCGGCGGGCCTCAATGGGGCCGCCCGCGCTCGTGCACAGCATCATCTTCAATGCGATCAAGACAGGCGTGGATATTGAGGTGCCCAAGATGCGCATGCAGTTGAGATTGAATCAATTCAGAGCGGCCAAGAGGGTGGCGGCCAACGCCAAGATCCTCGACGCCCAGATTCGCGATGCGATGGTGGTCCGGCGCGCTGTGACCCTCGGTCTCCCCGTGGTTTTGATCAGTCAGGACGCCTCGGATCCCTCGCAAGACAATGTGGTCAACGACTATCGACGGATGACACTCGAACTACTTCAGCAGGTTGCCTGAAAGGCCGATATATTCCCATGCGCTCCACCAGCCCACATCAGCCCTCGAAAATGCGTCATACTGCGAAGGACTGGGATGACATTCGCGGTGCATTCTCCATGTCCATCATGGTTGATACGCCTTTGGCCAGCCTGGCGCAAAACTTGGAAGGGCCGGAATGGCCGATCAAGGACAAGAAAGAGACGCCGGCAGTGTACATCGACCTCACGTTTGCCGAAGCCTACGAAGCGCTGGTGGCAAAGGGTCAGCCGATGGAGCGCTTTGACCAGCTGGTTGACATTCTCAAGGAGACCCTCGCGTTCGACAACCCGTTCGGCGACATGGTCGCCCAGTCGGCCGTTGCGACGGAGCGCGACAATCCTTTGCTGAAGAACATGGCCCGGCTGGAGATTCCGGAGGAATATCCGATCGAGTTCACGGCCTTGCAGGAAAACACCCTCGAGTTCTGCAGTCTCGAAAAGCTGGGTACACTCGGCCAATTTGCCGTCTTCGCCCAGGGGCTATCCCAAGCAGTCATCGTGGGTGGTGACTTCCGTGGTCTGCTCAACGCGCTCTCGCATGTCGACGAGCCCGCTCTCGCCAAGTATCTGCCTTTCCGTCCGGGCAAGAAGGGGCTGCACCTGATCGAGGCGGTGGCCTTGATCGTGCGTACTCTGACGCCGGAACAACGGGCGATTCTCATTTCCAAACCCGCGCAGTTGAGCCCGGTCACCCGTGATCGTGTTGCCCGGCTGGTCGCCTACTTCATGGATCAAAAAGCGGAGCTCGTCGCGCAGATCGCGGGCGGTTCCTCCCTGGCTCGCTCCCTTGTCGTGATCGGCGATCCTTCGATTGAAGCCGCCGTGAGCGCGTTGCTCACTCCGCATTTGAAGAGCGTCGCCGTCCCGCCTCCCGTCGCACGCGCGGCCGGAGAGCCAAAGAAATCGGGTAAGGGCTGGTTCAGCCGGCTGTTCTCCCGGTCCTGACCATGAGCGAGGGCGATTCCACCGCACCCTCGGTGACGGTGCGTTTCCCGGCCCCGAGAATCGGAGATCTGCCGCTGGTCCTGCCGAAAGGCAAAGCGGCCCGAGCTTCGTTGCGATCGGCCTTGGCCGCGTCCCTCGCGGATCCGACGGATCCCCCGTCGCTTTTCTCCGACGCGCGCTCCGCGGAAACCGGCGCTCCGGCACCGATCCCGGCGGGATCCCTGGCGGATTTGGAACAAACCCTTCGCCGGCTGGAGACCAAGTTGGAGCAGCGTGAGCGCGAACTGATCGACCAGGAGTCCTGGATTGCAGAGCGCGAACGGGAACTGGCCGAGACTGAAGCTTTGGTCGCCGCCAAAGAGGAGATGCTGGCCGCCAGCCGCAAAGCGCAGTCGTCGCGACGCGGAGCAACCGTGGAGGAGCAGGTCGCATTCGAGCGTCTGCGGCATGAGCTTGATCGCCGCGAGGCGTCCATGCGCGAACTGCGTCAGGCGCTGGTCGAACGGGAAGCCTTTCTGGACGAGAGTGAAGCCCGGCTCCTGCGCAAGGTGCAGCTGCAGCAGGAAAAAGAATCGGAGCTGGAGCAGCGCGAGGAGGAGGTGGCGAACCGGGAAAGGCGTCTGCAAGAGGCCGCCGCGGTCCACGACCCCGTGCTCGCCGAGGCCCTGCGGGCATCGGCCGCCGCTCAGATTCTGCAGGCCAACGCGGACTAGCGGCAGCGGTGCGTCAGCGACGGCTCCAATCGAGCATGCGCTGGATGGGGATCAGGGCGGCGTGACGCGTGGCTTCCGGCACCTCAATCTGCGGAGCACCGGAACGCAGCGCGTCCCGCACCTTCTCGATCGTATTCATTTTCATGAAACGACAGTCGTTGCACGCACACGAGTCCGTGGGGGCCGCGATGAAGGTCTTGTCCGGCACCTCGCGCCGCAGGCGGTGCAGCATGCCGCTCTCGGTCGCCACGATGATCTCCCGGGCGGAATGCTCGCGGGCGAATTTCACCATCAACTCGGTGCTGCAGACTTCATCGGCCAGATCCCGGACCGTTTGCACGCACTCGGGATGCGCGACGACGGGAGCCCCGGGAAAACGCAGACGCACCTTTTCGAGGGCCTGCACCGTGAATTGGACGTGGGCATAGCAGCTGCCCGGCCAGAGTTGCATCGGCCGGCCCGTGCGTTGCGAGACCCATTGACCGAGATTCTGGTCGGGAACGAACAGGATTTCGCGGTCTGCCGGCACCCGGTTGACGATCTGAACGGCGTTTCCGCTCGTGCAGATGACGTCGCTGAGCGCTTTGACTTCGGCGGAGCAATTGATGTAGGCCACCACGTACAGGCGCGGATTGGCCGCCTTGTAGGCGGCGAGGCGCGGAGCCGGACAGGAGTCGGCGAGTGAGCAGCCGGCGTTGAGGTCGGGCAGCAGCACGGTGCGACCGGGATTCACAATCTTGGCGGTTTCCGCCATGAAGTGAACGCCGCAGAACAGGATCACGTCGGCCTGCGCCGCCTGTGCCTGATAGGACAGTCCGAGGGAGTCGCCGACAAAATCGGCCACCTCCTGGATCGCCTCCACCTGGTAGTTGTGGGCAAGGATGACGGCGTTCTTTTCCCGCTTCAGCGCCAGGACCTCTTCCTGCAGAGCGGAAAGGGACCGGGGGCCGGTGCGAGGCGGGACCACGTGCGGTTCGTAGGTCAGTTCAACGGGCATGCGAAAAAGTCAGGAGAAATATGCGCGGTGGCAACCTACCGGCGCCGATCGCGGGAGCTGTTCGGTTCAGCTTTTGGGCTGAAGCTGGCTCAGGATGCGCTGAAACTCGGGATGCGACTGCAGCGCCTCCAGGTCGGGATCCTGTGAAATCCAGTCGAAGTCGTCATAACCCAGCGCGACCGCCTTCCGCAAGGCGCGCAAGGCGTCACCGGTGCGCTTCGACAGCGCGAGACTGCAGGCGAGATTGTAGTGGGCGGTTGGATTCTCCGGCTGCAGGCGGACCATCCGTCGATCCATTTTGAGACCTTCGGCAATCCGGCCCTGTTTGGTGTACAGACCGCCCAGCAGTTCCACCACGTCGGTGTAGCGCGGGTTGTTGCGCAGGACGGACTCGAAAAACGAAGTCTCGAAGGCAGGATCGGTGTGCTTGGGCTTTGACATGGTCCGAAGGCGGCTCAGCGGGTCTTGTTCTTGCAGGAACCGGTCTCGCGCAGGAGGTTGCAATGCGCGCTGACCTGAAGGCGCTGGGAAACAGGGGTAAGTCCCAGCTTCGACGACACCGTACTGCCATACCACTCCATGAACGGCGCGCTGATTTCAAAAATGCGATCGCAGTCGAGACAGACCACCTGCGCCATCTGCGCGTTGTTGTCGGCGTTGCGCCGGTAGAACTTCTCACCGGAACCGATGTCGACCTCCCGCAGGAGGGCGCTCTCCGTCATGATGGGCAGGGTTCGGTAGATGGTGGCGCGCGAGACGGAGTCGTCGATCCGCCGGGCGTGGTCGAGCAGTTCTTCCGCCGTAAAGTGATCCTTTTGGGCAAACGCGGCCTCGAAGATGGCGAGCCGCTGGTTGGTGACGCGCAGACCTTTCTTCGCCAAAAAGGATTTAAACTGGTCGCGTTTCGCGTCGTTGCTCACAGGTGGGATGTTTTCGGGGGCGCCGGGGCTGTCAATGCCCGGTATTCCGCAGGGGTCGATCGGTCCCCCGAGAGAATGACCGCTTGCAGGATTGCCGAGCGGCCCGGCAACGCTCATTCACGGCGAAATGATGGTCGGTGTTCATCCTCTGGCAGGTTTTGACAAGCTGTTGCACTATCGTGTGCCCGATCATCTCATGGGCTCGGTTGAAGTGGGAACGCTGGTTCGAGTCCCCCTGGGTCGTCGGCAGACGCTGGGGCTGGTCGGTACGCTTGGCGCCCCGGCGGATTATCCGGTGGAACGACTCAAGGCGGTGCTCCAGGTGGTCTATCCATTTCCGGCCATTCCGGCTGATCTGCTGGCCTTGGCGAAGTGGATGGGGTCCTACTATGCCTGCTCGCTTGATGGCGTGATCGAGGGCATGTTGCCGGCCCCGGTGCGGGCAGGCGCGGCCATGAAGGAGGAGACGTTGCTGGTGTTGGCGCGTCGCCTGACGGATGAGGAGTCGGCCCGGCTGGAAAAGCGGGCCCCCCAGCAGTTCCGTCTCTACCGCTTTCTTGAGCCCCAGTTGGTGCCCCTGAACAAGCAGCGCGTGCTCACCCGCCTGGGATTGAGCGCGGCGGTGGTTACAGCCTTGGTCAAGTCGGGGGCGATTCGCCAGGAGTCGCGCCGGGTGGAACGCGTGGCGTACGTCGATGGGATGGATGCGGGCGAACGCGTGGCGTCGCTCGCTCCGACATTGAACCCGGAGCAGCGGGCGGCGGTCCAGCGGTTGTCCGAGGGATTGGCGCGCGGGGCGTTTGGGGTCAGTCTGCTCCATGGCGTGACCGGTTCAGGCAAGACGGAGGTCTATCTGCATGCGATCGAAGAGGCGCTGAAGGGTGGGGGAGGCGTGATTTTCCTGGTGCCGGAGGTGGCGCTCACCCCGCAGACGGTCGCGCGGTTGCGGTCGCGTCTGGAGGCGATCGCGCCGGATCACCGCTGTGTGGTGTGGCACAGCCATCTGAGCGAAGGGGAGCGCCTCGATGGATGGCTGGCCCTGGCGAAGGGCGAGGCCCGGGTGGTGGTGGGCGCCCGCTCGGCTGTGTTCGCTCCCGTGAGGAACCTGCGTCTGATCGTGGTCGATGAGGAACACGAGCCGGCCTACAAGCAGGATGAAACGCCGCGTTATCATGGTCGCGATGTGGCGGTGATGCGGGCCAAACTGAATCGGGCGGTTTGCGTGCTGGGCTCGGCCACGCCTTCGCTGGAAAGTTATGCCAACGCCCTGTCCGGTCGCTACGAGCTCTTGCGGCTGACGGAGCGGGTGGATGCCCGCAAACTCCCTCACATTCAGGTGGTGGACATGAAGATTGAAGTCATGCGCCAGCGCGGTCTGACCACCCTGTCCCGCGTGCTGGTGGATGCGATGCACGCGCGTTTCGAGCGGCGCGAGCAGACGATCCTCTTCATCAACCGACGAGGCTACTCGTCCTCGATGCTCTGCACCAAGTGCGGCCATACGGAAGAGTGCCGGCACTGCAGCATCACCATGACGTACCATCGCAGTGATGAGACGATTCGCTGTCATCTGTGTGGCGACTCGCGGCCGGCGCCGTCGCGTTGCCCGAAGTGCGGTGCGCCCGACATCCGCTGGAAAGGTCTGGGCACGCAGCGGGTCGAGGAGTCCGTGCGTCGGGTGCTGCCCAAGGCGCGGATTGAACGCATCGATGCGGATACGATGGCCAAGAAGAACCGCTTCCGCGAGTTGCTGGGGGAGTTCCGCACCGGCAAAATCGATGTGCTGGTCGGCACGCAGATGATCGGCAAGGGCCTTGATTTTCCGAATGTGACTCTGGTTGGGCTGGTGGACGCCGACATCTCCATGCACATCCCGGATTTTCGAGCGAATGAGCGCACCTTCCAGCTCTTGGTGCAGGTGGCGGGTCGCGCCGGCCGGGGGGATCGCGCGGGAGAGGTGGTGGTGCAGACCTTCACGCCTCAGTCGGAGACGATCCAGTTCTCGCGCCACGCCGACTTCGAGGGGTTCGCGGAGTCGGAGCTACGCATGCGGCAGCAGTTCCGTTATCCGCCGTACCGGCATTTGATCCACCACCTCTTTCGCGGCCCCAGCGAAGAGAAGCTGAAATTCTACGCCGAGCAATGGGCCCGTCTGGTGGAGAAGACGTTTGGCGATCGGGTTGAACTGCGGGGACCTTCCCCGTCGCCGATCGAGCGCATCAAGGACCACTACCGCTGGCAGCTGTGGTACTTCACGGCGAGCATCTCCAAGATCATCGGTGAACTGTCGGAATTGCGGGCGGGCTTTGCCTGGCCCGACGATGTGGTGCAGGTGCTGGACGTGGATCCCTCGAACCTCGTTTAGTCCGGGTCGATCTCAACGGTACCCGGGCAGGAACGCTGCCTCCGCGGCGAACAGCTCCAGGGTCATCGCCTTGATCTGTGCGGGCGTGCACACGGCGGCGGTCAAGGGATCGAGCAGCAGGGCGTAGATCGCTTTCTCCACGCTGCGCTCGATCGCAGCGAGCGCACCGAGCTCAAACATGCCCAGATTCGTCGCGCAGACGGCGGCGAGATGCGGCGGCAGGGCCCCGTAGCGGGTGGGATGAACCCCATTCTGGTCGACCAGGCACGCGACCTCGACGCAGCTTTGCGCCGGGAGATTGCTGATCAGCGCGCCGGCGCCGGCGCCCGCGCTGTTCATGACATTTCCGTGGATACGAAACGGGGCGTCCTTCTCGCGCGCCTCGATGATCCAGGACGCGTACTCCCAGGAGCGCGGCCAGTCCATGGCCACCTCGCCTCGGAGCATGGCGAGTCGCTCGCGATCGGCGTGCGCCCTCCAGGCCGGCCAGTTGGTGGCGTAGAACCGGGATCCTCCATCGTATCCGAGGCGGAGCAGCTTCCGTCCGGCTTCGCTCTTCCGGTAGTACGGCAGGTACTCTGACAGGTGCCCTGAGCTTTCGGTGATGAAGGCGCCGAAGTGGAGACACATGTCCTTGCGGATCAAATCGCGCTGACGGTAGGCGACCTCCACCTGCGCGCCATGACTGTTGTCCCGGCTGTCCTGGACGACCTTTCCCGCATCGTACTCCTGCAACCCCGCGGCCACCTCCTCGGCAAAGCGTCGGTGGAGGGTCCGGGCATACAGATCCTGCCCCTGGTGTTCCAGACGGGTGAACCACGCCAGGTGGTTGATTCCGGCGCACTCCCAGTCCAGCTCCGCATACGGTACGCCGGCATACTCGGCCAGCAACTGGCTCGTGCCCTGCACGGAGTGACACAGACCGACCACGGCCATGGACGAGGTGCGCGCGGCCGCCGTGCACATCATCACCATCGGATTGGTGTAGTTCAGCACCAGCGCTTTCGGACATAAGCGCTCACAGTCCCGCAGGACATCGAGCCACACCGGAATGGTGCGGAGGGCCTTGAAGAGGCCGCCGGGTCCGATCGTGTCACCGATACATTGGTCGATACCGTACTTCAGCGGAATGTCGTTGTCATGCACCACGCACTCCAGCCCCGACACCTCGATGCAATTGATCACATAGTCGGTCGCGGGCAGCACGCGGGTCCGATCGACCGAGGCCACGACTTTCCAGTGTTTCGCGCCGAGCGCGGTGAGCAGCCGGCGGATCAGGCGTGCGGTCACCCCCAGCCGTCGTGCATCAATGTCGACCAAGGCCAGGGTGCCCCCCCGGTTGCCCGGGATCCGGACCACATCGTTGACCAGACGCGGGGCGAAGAAGCTCCCGGCTCCGAGGAAAGTGAGCTTGATGGGCCGTTCCATCGAACCGGAAAGACCCGTTTGGGCGGAGGATTGGGTGTGGGCGGCGTGCCCGCGGGAGGTTTCGCGACGTTGAGGCATGGGAGAACGGGAGGGCAAACGTTCGGTGAGGAGGGCGTGACTCTCCCAGCGGTTGGAACCGAGGGAAGAGATTGAATGTATGATGCCGGATATGCAAAATGTGATCCCATGACTGAGACGGACGTGTTCGCCACCGTGCTGGGTGCGGATGAGGAAGTGCGCCTCGACCGATCGTATTGCTACGACAATGCTGCCCGCGGTGAAGGTGACCGGCTGGTGGTGCAACGCACCTTGTCCGGCGAGGGGTTTTTCCTGGATGCCGGAGGACGCCGCCTGGTCGGGCCGGGTTGGGCCATGCTGTTCACACACCGCGAATCCAGTGGCTACGGATTCCCTCCGGAGGCGAAGCACCCCTACCGCCATCGTTACCTGGCGGTTTCGCCGGCTCCCTCGCTGCGGACCGTATTTGATTCTCTACGACGACGTTTCGGATCCGTGGTGCGCCTGCCGCTCCACTCCGAGGCGGCGGCGCTCTTCGACGAATTGTTTGATCGGTTTCGGCAGCGGTCGTTTCGCGACCGTTTCCACGAGTCGGAGCTGTTTTACCGGCTCCTCATCGCGCTCTATCGGGAACAGGTTCGCGGGACCCTGCGCAGCGATCCCGTCGAGTTTGGCTTTCACTGGCTCCGGGATCGATTTCGCACGCCGGTCAACCTCAAGCAGGCCGCCGACGCCTGTGGCGTGAGCCGGGAGCACTTTGCGCGCGCGTTTCGCGCCCGCTATCACGAGTCGCCCGGAGGGATGTTGCGGCGGTTGCGACTCGACTTTGCGCATGGCCTGCTGGAGGCGACGGAGATGTCGGTCGAAGACATCGCCGTCGCCAGCGGATTCGCCAGCAGCAACTCGTTTTGTCGGGCCTACCGGAGCCGGTTTGGCGCCAGCCCCGGAAGCCGGCGCGTCCCGAGGTCAGCCCTCGTTTAGTGCGAAGCGGCGTTGCAGACTGAAAAGCGCGCGCAGTTCGCTGCTCACGCGATCCTGGAGGTCCTGGAGTTCGCGATACCGTGAGACGCGAGCGGCATCAGGCTGACAGCGCGACGCTTCATCGACCGCCACGACACGGGCAGTCAGATCCGACAGCTTCGTCTTGCGACGTCCTTCCTGGAGGGCAACGCACCAGGCGGCCTGGAGGGCGCCACCCAGGGCGGCGCCTTCGTCCTCCACCATGGCCACCACCGGTACGCCAAAGATGTCGGCCATGATCTGCCGCCAGACGGCCGACTTGGAGCCGCCGCCGGTGATGCGAATTTCCTTCGCTTTCACGCCCAGTTTGGCCAGACGACGCAACCCGTAGTTCATGCCGAGGGTGACGCCTTCCATGGCGGCCCGGGCGAAATGGGCTGAGGTGAAGGTCTTGGGATTGAGCCCAAAGAGGACTCCTGAACCGTCGGGTACATTGGGTGTCCGTTCGCCGGCCAGATAGGGAACGAGGACCAGCCCGCCACTCCCGGCGGGCACCGAATCCACCGCCTTGGCCATCTGCTCGTGGTCAAACCCGAACATGGCGCGCATCTGCTCGGTGACCGTGGTCACATTCATCGTGCAGAGCAGGGGCAGCCAACCTCCGGTCGAGGAACAGAACGCGGCGATTTCGCCCTCCGGATCAATCACCGGTTTGGCGGCGTGCGCGTAAATGGTCCCGCTGGTCCCGAAGCTGGCCGTGACCACACCGGGGACCACATTGCCCGTGCCGATGGCACCCATCATGTTGTCTCCTCCGCCGGCGGAAACGACCACGCCGGACGGCAGGCCGTAGGTCTCCGCCAGCTGTGGCCGGAGGGGGCCGACCGGGAGGTGAGATTCGGAAAGCTCCGGCAGGCAATCAGACACCCGCTTATCGATGGCCGACATGACCTCCTTCGACCAGGTGCGCCGGCGCACGTCCATCAAGGCGGTGCCCGAAGCATCGCCATACTCCATGAACATGCGCCCGGTGAGGTGAAAATTGAGATAGTCGTGGGGAAGCAGGATGTGCTTCAGCCGCTTGAAGTGTTTCGGCTCATGACGTTTCAGCCAGAGGATCTTGGGCGCGGTGAACCCTGGAAGAATCAGGTTTCCGGTTTTTCGGAGGGTGGACTTGGCGCCCCCCAGTTTACGCGTGAGCAGCTCGCACTCCTCGATGGTGCTGGTATCGCACCATAACTTGGCGGGTCGAATCACCTCTCCGCCCGCATCAAGCGGAACGAAGCCATGTTGCTGTCCGGAGACTCCGATGCCGCGCACGGTGGCCGCCGCGGCGGGGCCGATCTTTCCGACCACCGATCGGATGACCGTATCCATCGCCGCCGTCCAGTCGGCCGGATGTTGCTCCATGTGGCCCACCGGCAATCCTGCGATGAGCTGATGGGGGGCCCGGGATTCCGCAATGACGGAGCCCGCCTCGAGGTCGAGCACCACTGCCTTGGTGCTTTGGGTGCCGGAGTCGATACCGATGTAGAGTGCCATGGTGAGAGGAAAACCAATAAACGGGGGACCGTCGGCGAGCGCCGACCGCGCAGGGCAAGACGTTCAGCGAGTCTTGGCGAGTTTGAAGTCCACGGCCGCCCGGAGGGCCTCCCAACTGGCGTCGACGATGTTTTCGCTCACACCGACCGTGCCCCAGACCCCGTGCTGGTCGCCACTTTCAATCAAGACACGGGTGCGGCTGTTGGCGCCTTGATTGCTCTCCAGGATGCGCACCTTGTAGTCGCGCAGCTCCATTTCACGCAGTTCCGGGAAGTCTTTCTGCAGCGCCAGACGCAGGGCCTGGTCGAGCGCGCTGATGGGTCCGGTGGATTCGGCGACCGTGTGGTAGGATTGATCACCGACCTTGATCTTGACGGTTGCCTCCGCCCAGAGCTCGGTGCCGTGCCGCTCAATGATCACGCGATAGCCATCGACCGTGAAAAACTGGCTGCGCCGGCCCAGCGCCCGGGCGATCAGGAGCTGCAACGAGGCGTCTGCGGCCTCGAATTCATATCCTCGAAACTCAAGTTCCTTCAGCTCGTCGATCAGCGACTTGATGGCCGGTGATTTTTCATCGAGCTCAAACCCCAGCTCTCTGGCCTTGAGGGCGATGCTGCTTCGTCCCGCCATGTCCGAAACCAAAACGCGGGTCCGGTTGCCCACGCTGGACGGATCGACGTGCTCGTAACTGCTCTTGACCTTCTGGGCGGCGTTGGCGTGCAAGCCGCCCTTGTGGGCAAACGCCGAGGCGCCGACATAGGGCGCCTTGGAGTCAGGTCTCAGATTGGCCAGTTCATCGAAGAACAACGAAAGCTCCCGCAGCTGTCCCATATTCGGCGAACAGTGGGCGGTGACCCCCATCTTCAGGAACAAGCTTGGCATCACCGTGATGAGATTCGCGTTGCCAGTCCGTTCGCCGTAGCCGTTGACCGTGCCCTGCACGAGTCCCGCGCCGGCGGTGACTCCCGCCAGGCTCAGCGCGGCGCCCAGTCCGGCGTCATTGTGACAGTGAACACCGACTCGGTCGCCCCCGAACTCACCCACCACCGTCCGGACGATGGCCTCGAAGTCGTTGACCATGGTCCCGCCATTGGTGTCGCACAACGTCAGGTTCGACGCGCCGCCGCGCAGCGCCGCCGCCAGGGTGCGAAGCGCATAATCCTTGTCTGATTTGTATCCGTCGAAGAAGTGTTCGGCATCGTAGATGACCTCCCGACCCTGCGCGACGAGGTAGCGCATGGAATCCTCGATCATCGCCAGGTTTTCTTCCGGTGTGGTCCGCAGAATTTCCGTGACGTGCAGCAGCCAGGTTTTACCGACGATGGTCATCACGGGCATGCCGCTGTCCAGCAGGGTCTTCAGTTGGCTGTCTTCCGACGCTTTGACGCCGGCGCGGCGGGTGGAGCCAAAGGCCGCCAGGCGCGCATGTTTGAGCCTGAGCTTCTGAGCTTCCTGGAAAAAGGTGATGTCCCTCGGATTGGAGCCCGGAAATCCGCCTTCGATGTAATCGACCCCAAAGGCGTCCAACCGGTCGGCAATCCTAAGTTTGTCCGTGACCGAGAAACTGATGCCTTCGCCCTGGGTGCCATCCCGCAAGGTCGTGTCGTAGATCTTGATGGCTTTGCTCATAAACTGCACAGCGTTGGGAGCCGGGCCGGGGGTGGCAAGGGGGCATTTTGAAGGAAGTCGCCGGCGAACCGGAAGCGTCCACGGTCATCTCCCCCCTGCAAAGAAACGGCGGATGGTGTCGATCGTGTAGTCGACGCAGGACTCGGACAAATGTGGGCCGATGGGAAGGCTGAGTACCTGTTGGGCCATGTGTTCCGCGAGAGGGAAGTCGCCTGCTTTCCAACCGGCATCCCGGTAGGCGCCGGAGAGATGCGGTGGGATGGGGTAGTGAATCTGACTCGCGATCTCGTGCTCGGAAAGGAACTGGCGGAGCGCGTCCCGTCGTCGGGTGCGAACGACAAACAAGTGCCAGACCGGATCCATACCCTGGGCAGTCACCGGTAGGCGAAGATCACCCACCCCGGCCAGACCTTCCAGGTAGCGTGCCGCGAGGCGTTTTCGTACCTGATTCCATGCCTCCAGATGGGGCAGTTTCGATCGGAGGAACGCACATTGCAGTTCGCTCAAGCGGGAGTTGATGCCCCGGACTTCGTGGTGATAGCGGACTTTGGAACCATAATTTCGCAAGGTACGGACCTTTTCCGCCAAGGCATCGTCCGAGGTGGTGACCGCGCCCGCGTCGCCAAAAGCGCCCAGGTTCTTGCTCGGGTAAAAGCTCACCCCGGCGATGTGGCCAAGGGCACCGGACTGGCGCGGACCGCACGTGGCGCCGTGAGATTGGGCCGCGTCCTCCAGCACGAGGATGTTCCGCGGGTCCGCCAAGGCCCTCAGCGCGGGTACGTTGGCGGTTTGTCCGTAGAGGTGAACCGGCAGGATGCAGCGCGTGCGGGACGTCAGATGGCTCGCGACGCGGACGGGGTCGAGATTCATGGTCTCGTCGTCCGGTTCACACGGTACCAAGGTGGCGCCGACCTGGGACACCGCCAGCCAGGTGGCGATGTACGTGTTCGAGGGCACGATCACTTCGTCCCCCGGACCGATCCCGGCGGCCAGAAGAGCCAATTGCATGGCCTCCAATCCGTTGGCGACAGCGATGCAGTGTCCGACGTCGATCGCGGCCGCGTACTCCGACTCGAACGCCGCCATCTCCGAGCCGAAAAGGTACCAGCCTGAGTCCATCACCCGGTGGTAAGCGGCGTCCAACTCGACCCGCAGGGCGTCATAGGTGGGTTTTAGCTCAAGAAACGGGACCTTCATCGCGCTCAAGAGGGAAACGCCCGGCGCGCAAAGGCAAGCCGTGTCCCCGGTCCTTCGCCGCGGATCGCCGGGGTGGCCCGACTCACCCCGATGCCCGACCGAAGGTCGGCCGCGCGTGACCGGGGAGGTCTCCTTTCCCGCATTCGGGTGCCCCGCCGTTGGTTCCTGGGGCGCGCACCGAGGGAGCGCGAAAAATACCGAGTTTTTAATAATCCTGTTAGTTACTGAATATCAAATGGTTAATACAGCCGAATTCGATCGGAGAGAGAAGTCGTGCTCAAACACTTGGGCGTTCGGGGGTTGTGCCGATGGAGGGCCAATACCCATGATTGCCGCTGCCTTGCCCCAAGATCGACTCCTTCCGTTGGCCAACTCCCTGCCCGCGGCGCCCCGGATCCTGGCGCGCCTGAACCGCATGTTGCTCGACATGAGCACCGGGCTGGCCGAGATCGGCACCTTGCTTCGGCAAGATTCTGCTTTGGCCAGTCGTATCATCCGGGTCGCCAATAGTCCCGCGTTTCGCGGGGCGGGTGTGGGTTCGATCGAACAAGCCTTGCAGCGCGTGGGCTTCAGCGAGGTGTACCGTCTTTCGGGTATCGCCGCCATCAGTCAGCTGGCTGAATCACAATTGCGGTGCTACGGCTACGACGTTCGGTTGGTCAGCGAAAACGCGCTTTTGACTGCGCTCGCTTGCGAAAGCCTGGCGAAGCGGAGTGGTTCCGAACCACGCTCGGCCTACACCGTGGGACTGCTGCGTTCTCTCGGGAAACTCGTTTTGGAGCGAGCCGCGGAGTCAACTCCGGGTCCGGACTTCCATGATGACGGGGGCATCCCGGTGGGAGTGTGGGAGGAGCAACGATTTGGAATCACCTCCGCGGCGGTGGGAGGAATCGTCATGAGCCACTGGGGCTTTCCCGAGGCGATCGTCGCCGGGATCCGCGGGCAGTATTTCGATCGGGACGATGCCGTGGTTCATCCGCTCGCCTGCATTGTGAATCTGGGCGGTTATGTCGCGCATGAACACGGGCGCGGACTGCCGGGCGAGACCGCAGCCTGGACGCCCACGCCTCTGAAACTGGCAAGTGTTCGGATCGATCAAAGGGATTTGCAGGAGATCAGCGACGAGTCCTACACCGCGTTTGTCGCGCTGCGCACCGCCCTGGGCTAAGCCCGTCCGTCAGCTTTGATGGTTCTCCTGTTGCGCTTTCGCCGGCGGCGCGGTCTGCTCCCGGTCCCCCGTGTCGAACCGAGAACTCACCCATACGCTCCCTGAAGGCACTCGCCGGCTCCGTGCGGACAAGGCCCTGGCCCTTGCGTTTCCCGAGTACAGCCGCGTCGCGCTGCAGCGCGCCTTTGACGCCGGTCATGTCCGGATCAACGATGCGGTGGTGACGCGGGACCACACCGCGCGACCGGGTGATCGCATTGTCTTTGAGTTTCCGGAGGTGCGGCCGGCGGAGTTGAAGCCCGTCGACATTCCGCTGGAGATTGTCTTCGAGGACCAGCATCTGCTGGCGTTGAACAAACCCGCCGGCATGGTCGTTCACCCGGGAGCGGGTACGACCGAAGACACCCTTGTCCACGCACTTCTGGCCCACTGTCGCGGGTCGCTGAGCGGTATCGGTGGAGTGGAACGTCCGGGCATTGTCCATCGCCTCGATCGGGAGACCTCCGGTCTCATGCTCGTCGCCAAGTCCGATGCGGCGCATCGTGGACTGAGCTCACAGTTCTCGGAGCGCACCCTGCACAAGGAGTACCTCGCGCTGGTCCAGGGCGTGCCTTCCTTGCTGAGCGGCACCATTCGCAAACCGATCGGCCGCAACCAGCAGCACCGGCACAAGATGGCGGTGGTCGAGGCCGAAAGTGGGGGACGGGACGCGCACACCGACTGGCAGGTGGTGGAGACGTTTGGCCGCAAGGCGAGTCTGATCCGCTGCACGATTCACACCGGGCGGACGCACCAGATCCGCGTTCATCTGAAGTCCCTGGGTCATGTCATTCTGGGCGACGACGTTTACGGTTGGAAACCGGATCCCTCGCTGTCGGTCACGCCTGCGCGGGTGATGTTGCACGCGGAGCACTTGATTGTGACCCATCCCATCACGGGCCGCAGCATGGACCTGCGGGCGCCTTTGCCACGCGACTTTGAGGAGGTGCTCGCCGCGCTTCGCCCGGCGGTGGTGCCCGCGGTCAAGCGCGTGGTGAAACGGGTGCGCAAGACCGTGCCGTCCGCCGCAAAAAAAGCCCCGGCCCGCAAGGCGACGGGGAAGACTGCCCGCCGCCGCGGGTGAACGGCCCCGGCCTACAGGGCCTCGGCGGCCAGACCCCAGCGCAGGTTGTAGAGGGAATGCCGATACTCTGTGATGTCACCGGCCTCCGCGATGGCGAGGATGGTGGTCAGGGCGGCGGGGAAAACGTCCGCCCGCGAGGCGGGCAACCCGGCGACCGTCTGCCGGGTCTTGAGATCGAGGGCGGCGACTTCCTCCAGCAGCGACCGCACATCGGCGACCCGGATGATGGGGTCCACTTCCAGCAAGGTCTTTCCCTGGCGGAGGGCAAAGATGGCGCGCACGGTGGTCATGGATCCCCCCGCGAAGACCGCGACCGGCGGAACGGGCAGGCCGAAGACATAACCGCTCCGGGTGAGCATCTCGCGGGTCGCCTCGGTGACCGCGTGGCGGGCCACGCTGCCGAAGGCGGCCGAGGGATCGGGAACGTAGCGTTCCGTCATCCGCACGCAGCCCAGCGGCAGGCTGATTGCCGCGATGCCACGACGATTGCGAAAGGTCAGACATTCGAGGCTGCCTCCGCCCAGATCGAACAGGTAGAAGTCGTTCACGCCATCGAGCGCGGGGTCCGAGGTCAGACCGCGGCCGATCAAGTTGGCCTCCTCATCTCCGGTCAGAATCCGGATTTCGTGCCCTGTGCGCTCCGCCACCTTCTGCCGGAACGCAGCACCGTTTTCCGCATCGCGGACCGCGCTGGTTGCGACCATCACCGTCTGCGCGGGGGCGAACGGCGCGGCGGTGGCGAGCAGCGACTCGATGGCGGCCAGCCCGACGGCCATGCCGGCCTCGCTCAGCTGCGGAGGAACCTGGCTGATTCCAGCGCTGATGCGCGCGTCGATGGTATGCGAACGCAGCCCCTCCAGATGTCCCTGGTCGTTCCGCCGGGCGACCAGCAGCTTGATGGAGTTGCTCCCGATATCGATGATGGCGACGGAAGGAGAAGACATGCGGAGACCGAATAGAACCGTCCGGCGGGAGCCAAGGCGGATTCTCTGCGGATCCGTATTTTTCTGAGCTGCTCCGCCATCCGTCAGTCGAAGCGTCAGAGCGTGTACGACTCGGGCGCGATCAGCACGACGAACTCGCCCTTCAAACTCGCCTGGGCGAGCCGGTCGCGCACCTCGATCGCCCGGCCGACCCAGAAGGTCTCGTGCAGCTTGGTCAGCTCCTTTGCGATGCAGACGACCCGGTCCGGCCCGAGCACCTCGGCGAGTTCGGCCGCGAACTTGTCGATGCGGTGGCAGCTTTCGTACAGCGCCAAGGTGAATTCAAACGATTGATACTTTTTAAGGAAGGCGATCCGGGCCGCCGACTTGGGCGGCAGAAAACCGACGAAGAGGTAGCCATGCGTGGGCAACCCCGCCGCGCACAAGGCGGCGGTGACGGCGCAAGGCCCGGGGACCGGCACCACCGGCAGGCCGCGACGACGACAGGCGCGCACCAGGCGGAACCCCGGGTCGCTCAGGGCCGGTGTGCCCGCATCGCTGACCAGCCCGACCGAGCGCCCGGCGGCGACGTGATCGGCCAGTCGTTCCGCGGCTTCCACTTCGTTATGTTCGTGATACGCGACCAGTTCGCGCTTGAGCGAGAGTCGGGCCAGCATGAGGCCCGTGGTCCGGGTATCTTCGCAGGCCAGAAGATCAACGCCGGCCAGCAGGGCGCGAGACCGGTCGGAGAGATCGCTCAGATTGCCGATGGGCGTCGCAATGACGTAGAGATGGCCCGGCAAGGCGGTGCACGAACGGTTGGGAAGAGACTCAGACATGCACAAAAAATCCGGCGATGAACGCCGGATTACAACGACGGCCCGCCGCCGCGATCAGCGTCCGCTGCCGGGGGTGGCGCCCATGCCGGGTACTTGACCTTCCCAGTTGGCGGGACGGCTCCACGGGATGGACGTGTCGCGTTGGCTGGTGCAACCGGACGCTGCCATGAGACCGACGAGGCTCAACACGACAAAGAGGAGGCGGGCGAAGAGTTTCATGACGTGCAGGGGAGGATGGGGACGTTTTTGGACGGGCGCAAGCGAGGTTGCGGAGATTTGTGTCGCGTCACCTAAATGGGATACCATCCCGGTCCGCGGGTTCCATCGTCGCTCCGGGCGAGGCCGATTCGAAATCAGAGCCCGTAGGTGCTGTTGAACCAAGGCGTTTGCAGCGTCTTGCGGGCACCGCCGTTGGCGGCGAGGTGTTCCAGGATCTTGTAAACCAGTTCGGTCTGTTGCGGCACGTTCAGCTCCGTGGCGAGTGCCTCGGCGGTAAACGCCTTCCCGGGGGCCGCCGCCAGCGCCGCCGAAACCCGAAGCTTCAAAGCCAGCACGCTGCCGGCCGCCTTTTTGCCAGCCTCCACTCCGGGCTGATGATAGGCATTGATGCCAATGAGGGAGGCGTAAAGGCCGACCACCCGCTCATAAACAGCAATCAGCAGCCCGAGCGAGCGTGGTGACACCTCGTTGATGGTGAGGGTGATCGACGCTCGATCCTTCTCGCTCAGGGCATCGCGCGTGCCGAGATAGAAGCCCTGCAGAAAGTCCCCCGAGGTGACTCCGGGTTCCACTTCGGTCGAGGTTCCGGACCGATCCTTCAGGACCTCGATGAAGGTCACGAAGAAGTTGTTCACGCCTTCGCGCAATTGCTGCACGTACGCGTGCTGGTCGGTCGACCCCTTGTTGCCGTAAACGGAGATCCCTTGGTTGACGACGCGTCCCCGGAGGTCGAGTTCCTTGCCCAAGGACTCCATGACCAGCTGTTGCAGGTAGCGGGAGAAAAGCAGCAGGCGATCCTTGTACGGGAGGACAACCATGTCTTTCGCACCGCGCCCGTCCGTGACAAAGTACCACATCAGCGCGAGCAAGGCTGCCGGGTTTTGCCTCGTGACCGGGACTCGGGTGACTGCGTCGGCCGCGGCCGCGCCTTCCAGCATCTGGTCAATATCGATGCCCTGCAGGGCGGCTGGCAACAGACCGACCGCGCTGAGCTCCGACGTACGACCGCCGACCCAATCCCACATCGGGAAACGAGCGAGCCAGCCGTCCTTGATTGCAGTCTGGTCCAGCTTCGAACCCGCGCCCGTGACCGCGATGGCATGTTGCGCAAACGTCAGTCCGGCCGATTTGAAAGCGGCCGCGGCCTCCAACTGGCCGTTTCGGGTTTCCGCCGTGCCACCGGACTTCGAGATCACCACCACCAGGGTGCGAGCAAGGTGCCCCGCCAGCCCTGCGAGCACGTAGTCCATGCCATCGGGATCGGTGTTATCGAAAAACGCGACGGAGAGTTTGTCGGTTTTCGGCTGCCCCAAAGCATGTTGGACGAACTGAGGCCCCAACGCCGAGCCGCCGATCCCGACGACCAAAACGTGGGTGAACGGGCCTTGCGGCCCGACGATTTCACCCCGGTGCACGCGTCCGGCAAACGTCTTGATCGCGGTGAGGGTCGAACTGATCTCCCGGCTCAATTCCGGAGTCGGGGCGAGGTGGGGGGCGCGTAGCCAATAGTGGCCCACCATGCGGTTCTCATCCGGGTTTGCGATCGCACCCTTTTCCAAGGCCGCCATGTCGGCAAACGCCTGCTGCATGGGTTTCTCCATCGCAGCGAGAAATCCGTCCGGGAAGGGGACCCGGCTGATGTCGAGCGCGAGCCCGAGCGTCGGATTTTGGTAGTGATAGTGCTTGAAACGCGTCCAGGTCATCGGAGGGAAAGGAAGGAAGGAGTGCGACTGCCCAGGAGTGACAGGAACAGCGCCGTCGATCGGTAGACGGCGCCGGCGACTAGAGGTTTTTGTCCGTCACCGCACCTTCGGAGGCGGAAGTGACCAGCTTCGCATACTTGGCCAGCACCCCGCGGGTGGCCTTGGCCTTTTTGGGTTTCCACGCCTTCAGCCGGGCCTTGATGTCCTTGGCCGTCAGACCGAGGGTGATTTCGTTTTTGACCGCATCGATGGTGATGGGGTCTCCATTGCGAACCACGGCGAGCGGTCCACCCGATGCGGCCTCGGGCGTGATGTGGCCGACGACAAAGCCGTGGCTGCCACCCGAGAAGCGCCCGTCGGTGATCAGGGCCACCTCTTTGCCCAGACCCTTGCCCATGATCGCGCTGGTGGGGGCCAACATTTCGCGCATGCCCGGTCCGCCCCGGGGCCCTTCGTTTCGGATGACGATCACGTGGCCGGATTTGACCTTGCCGTCGAGAATCCCGCGCAGCGCGGTCTCTTCGGACTCAAACACAATCGCTTTGCCCGTGAAGAGCAGGCCCTCTTTGCCGGAGATTTTGGCGACGGCGCCTTCCGGAGCGAGATTGCCGTACAAGATCCGCAGGTGGCTGTCGGCCTTGATCGGGTTGGAGAGGGGCCGCACAATGTCCTGATCCGCCGGGTAGGCTCCCACCGACTTGAGGTTCTCGGCGAGGGTTTTTCCCGTGACCGTGAGCACGTCGCCGTGGAGCAGTCCGCCGTCCAACAGCATCTTCATCAACGGCGGCAGTCCGCCGATCCTCACCAAGTGAGCCATGCCGTACTTGCCGGAAGGCTTCAGGTCGGCCAGCACCGGCACGCGTTTCCCGATGCGGGTGAAGTCGTCAATGCCCAGCTTCACATCGGCCTCGTGGGCCATGGCGAGAAGGTGCAAGACTGCGTTGGTCGAGCCACCCAAGGCGATGACCACCGTAATGGCGTTCTCAAACGCTTTCCGCGTCATGATATCGCGGGGCCGGATGCCGGCTTTGAGCAAGGCCAGGGCCGCTTCGCCGGCTCGCCGGCAGTCGTCCTTCTTTTCCGCCCCGATCGCGAGTTGGGCGGAGCTGTTGGGCAGGCTGAGTCCAAGGGCCTCGATCGCGGACGCCATGGTGTTGGCCGTGTACATGCCCCCGCACGAGCCAGGCCCCGGAATGGAGCATGCTTCAACCGCGTTGAGCCCTTTCTCGTCGAGCTTCTTGGCCGCATACTGGCCGACCGCTTCAAACACCGAGACGATGTCACACTCCTTCTTCGATTCCGGGTGGATGCCGGGGAGGATCGTACCGCCGTAGACAAACACACTGGGGCGGTTGAGGCGTGCCATGGCCATGACGCAGGCCGGCATGTTCTTGTCGCAGCCGCCGATGGCGACCAAGGCGTCAAACCCTTCGGCTCCCGTCACGGTCTCGATCGAATCGGCGATGACCTCCCGGGACACCAACGAGTACCGCATGCCCGGCGTTCCCATCGAGATACCATCGGATACCGTAATGGTACCAAAAATGATGGCTTTGCCCCCTGCGGCGTTGGCCCCGGCCTCGGCTTCGCGAGCCAGCTGGTCGATGTGCATGTTGCAGGGCGTCACCATGCTCCAGGTCGATGCGATCCCGACCACGGGTTTCTTGAAATCTTCGTCCTTGAATCCCACGGCTCGCAGCATGGAGCGATTCGGTGCGCGGTCTGGACCGTCGAGCACAATGGAGGAGTGGGGGCGTTGTTCGTTCGGCGCGGAGCTCATGGGCAAATCGATGGAAGAGAACCAAACCCCCCGCCCCCCGGCAAGCGGCGTTTTCCACGAAGTCGAGGCGTGCCACCTGACCCGGAATGGCTTTTCGAGGTTGCTTCGACCGGGCCGTCTCGCATCACTGCGGGTTTCGACGCATGGCGTTCAACCTCCAGAAAGTCCTCCGCGCCCTTCTCTTTAGCTCGAGTCAACCCCTCTCGATCAAGGATATCCAGGCCGTCTTCGCCCGGTTTCACGACCAGGCGACGCTTCCCTTGCAGGCGGTTGAGAGCGAAAGCCCGGAGGCTCCAACGGCCGCGGAGGGCGTGGAAACTCCAGCGGCGGATCCTTCGACGTCACCCGCGGGAGCGGAGGGCGCAACCGAGGAAGTGCTGGAGGCTCCGGTGGAAGTCCCGGCGCCGGCGGATTCCGATCTCTACCAGGATGTTCCTTCGTTGATCACGGGCGCCCAAGTCCGGGAAGCCATGGCGGCGATCGCCGCCGATCTTCGCGCGGCGGATGATATCTATCTCTTGGTCGAGGGTCCAACCGGGTTTCGGATCGTGACCCACCCTCGTCTCGCGCGCTGGATTCGCATCCTGCGCGACGAACCCCCGCCCGTGAAGCTGACGCAGTCAGCCATTGAAACGCTCGCCATCGTCGCGTATCGGCAGCCCGTCACGCGGACCGAAATCGAAACCATCCGCGGGGTTTCCGCCGAGGCCGGCATCAACAAACTGTTGGAGCGGGAGTTGGTGTACATTGTGGGACGTGCCGATCTTCCGGGTCGTCCCTTGCAGTATGGCACCACCGATAAGTTCCTGGATTTTGTCGGAGTGAAGTCCTTGGTCGAGCTGCCGTCCTCCGACGTGCTTTCTCCGCGCCAAATCGATGAATGGCTGAAAACCGCCATCAACCCCAAGCCCATCACCGATGCGGAAATGGGGTTGCCGCTGGAGGAAGGGGAGGGCGACTCGCCGAATTTTGAGCCGGTGACCCTGGACCATCCCGGGGCTGAATCGGCGCCGGTTCTTCCGGTCGCCGACGAGCCCCCCGTCCCGCTCCCTGATCCGGCGGCGGCGGATCCCGCCGCAGGTGAAGGCACCACCCCTCCCAGCCCCTCCTCGTCTCCCTCCGTCTGATGGACCTCGCCCCGATACGCTCCCAGATCGACACCCTCGATCACCAGATCGTCGAGTTGCTCAACCAGCGCCTCGCACTCGCCGCGGAAATTGGAAAACTCAAGCGCAGCCAGGGTGGGCAGATTTACGTCGCCGAACGCGAAGACGCTGTCTTCCGGAAGGTCGCGGAGCTCAACAAGGGCCCGATTCGCAATGACGCGCTGAAGGCGATCTATCGGGAGATCATGTCGGCGGCCATCGCCCTGGAGAAACCGCTGCTCATCGCCTACCTCGGTCCGGAGGCGACCAATACCCATGCCGCCGCCATGAAGAAGTTCGGCGCCAGCGTTGACTATCATGCGATGCCCACGATCGCGGATCTGTTCACCGCGGTGGAAAAGGGCGAGGCGGATTACGCGGTCATCCCGATCGAAAACTCGACGGAGGGGAGCGTGCGGGAAGCCCTGGACTGTTTTGTGGAGAGCGATCTGAAGATCGTCGCCCAGATCTACCTCGAGATCACCCACGCCTTGATTTCCAATTCGCCCCTCGAGCGCATTGAAAAGGTGTATTCCAAGGACCAGGCGCTCGCCCAGTGCCGCCACTGGCTGCAGCGGCATGTGCCCCACGCACAACTGATCGACGCTCCCAGCACCTCGCGCGCGGTGCAGATCGCCAAGGAGACCGCAGGGGTGGCCGCCATCGCCAGCGAGTTGGCGGCGCAGTTCTATGGCGTGCCGGTTGTCACGCGGAACATTCAGGACAAGGCGGACAATACGACCCGGTTTTTTGTGGTCGGGAAGAAGCCTTCCGGCCCGGTGGGACACGGCCGGGACATGACGAGTTTTCTGATTTCTCTGGGCGACGAGGCGGCGTCGCACTCGGGCGCATTGCTGAAGATGCTCATGCCTCTTGCGGAACGCGGCATCAATCTTTCGAAGATCGAATCGCGTCCGAGCAAGAAGCGCCCGTGGGATTACTACTTCTTCATCGATGTCACGGGACACTTCGAGGACGCCAAGATGAAACAAGCGCTCACGGAGTTGAAGGCGTTCTGCCCCATGGTGAAGTGGATGGGCAGCTACCCGGCGGTCAATTGAGCCACCCAGCTGAACCCCGGGGGCCGGGGTTCAGGCGAGCAGGACCTGCCATTGATTCCCGCGCGCGGATCGGGCCGCCTTGATCGCACCCAGCGCCACGTACCGCTTGTAGTCCTGCCCGGCGAGTTTGACGCGGGGCGTTTCGTATCCGTCATCGACCAGCCGCTGCTGCAGGACGGTATCAATGCCCTTGATCTGCGATCCTCCGCCGGTGACCACGATGTTTTGCAGCAGGGTGACCACACTATCCGAGGAGGCGCGGGCGATGAGAGTGGTGAGCGCCGGATAGATCCGGTCGATCAGGCTGTTCGCCGAGCGTCCGAGCACCTCGCCCAGTTCGAGAGTGTGCGCCTTGCCGCCGAGAACAACACGGACATCGATCGGCTTCCGAATCGGTCCCACGTAGGCGTGCGCTTCCTTGAGCTCGCGGACCCGGGACCGCGTCAACCCATTGTTTGGATACGTGCGGTTCAGCTCGTCGAGGATGAGGGAGTCGATGGCGTCACCGGCGAAGGGGATGCTGATTTGATCCTCGGGCGTCGGGAAATAGCCCTGGACCAGGCAGAGATCGCTGGTCCCGCCGCCAATGTCGACGAAGAGCGAGTTGGTCACAGGATCGACGTAGCCGGGTTGCCCGACTCGGCCGTCCTCGCGGAAACCGAGGGCGGCGAGAAACGGCTCGGGGATCAACAGGAGACGGTCAAAGGATCCCAGGGCGGCCTGACGGATGGCATCTCGCGCCGCGGCCCCGGCGTTGGCCGGGATGCCGACCACGGCCCGCAGTTCGGACTGGCCCGCCGGATCGATGAGGGACCGGACATGCTGGAAGAAATCGCGGGCCGCGTCCTGGCGGCTGATGATCCCCTCCGCGAGCGGCGCGACCAACTCGGCGTGAAGAGCGTTCTGCAATGCGAGCTCACCGAAGAGCAGCCGTTGGTTTCCGACGATGATGCCATCGACGATCCCTTCCTTCACATAGCCGACGACGCTGGGAATCACCTTGCTCAGCGTAAAATCGGCTGATCCGGGCGCGCCCGCGAGCACGCACGACTTATTGGTGCCAAGGTCAAATCCCACGAGGACGACTTTGCGGTCGGTTCGACGGGATGGGCTGGAGGCGGGCGCAGGCGAGACGGCGGGAGACGGGGCGGCGCCGGGCGTGGAGGCGGGGCGTTCAGTGAGTACGGTGGGCATGAGGGGAGGGCGGAAAAACGGGATTAGGCAGAACGAGCGGGTGACTCACCCGCGAGCATCTGATCGAGAAGGTCGGTGATGACCGGTGCGGAGGCACTCCGGTGAGGTCGAAGGGGGACGGTTGAGGCGGAAGCTGTTCCGCGACGCTCGATTGCACCGGGCAGGGCGGGAACACGCATCCATTGGGCCAGCAACTCGGCGAGGACCGCCGCCTCGCTCACGCGCAGGCGTTCCTCGCTCCAGAGTGCAGCGACGGCTGCATCCGAAAATGCCCCGGGCTCGTTACTGGAGCGCAGCTGCTCCAAGGTCGGGCCGAATTCGCGGAGTTCGAGCGCAGCAGCCTCGTCGTGCCGTCCGAGGGCGCGGAGCACGCACACCCGACGAACCAGGAGGATCAAGGGCTCCTGCACCGGTGGCGGCGGAGCAATCGACAGAGGGTGTGAAATCGCGGACAATCCGACGGGCTAGACCACAGAGTTGGTCATCGGTTCGCAAAAACTTCGCTTGCCGGCGGCAATCGATGCAGAACGCTGAGCTTCATGGAGCTTTCAACGTTGCGCATTGGATTTGTGGGGGCAGGCGAAAACACCCGTAAGCGTCACCTGCCCGGCTTTCGGGCCTTGCCGGGGATCAGCTTCACCCGGGTCGCAAACCGAACCCTTGCCTCGGCGGAGCGCGTGGCGCGGGAGTTTGGCATCGAAAAAGCGGTGTCGACCTGGCGGGAAGTGGTGGAGTCGCCCGAGGTGGACGCCATCTGCATCGGCACCTGGCCTTACCTTCATGCGGAAGTGACGGTGGCGGCGCTGCGGGCCGGCAAGCACGTCCTGACTGAGGCGCGGATGGCGCGAACGGTCGCGGAAGCGGAGACGATGGTGGCGGAGTCAGCGCGTCACCCCGGGCTGGTGACGCAGATCGTGCCGGCCCCGATGTCGCTCGCCTATGACCAGGTCATCATCGACACCGTGCGAAGTGGCGCGTTGGGCGAGCTGCGCGAGGTGTGCGTCACCCAGACCGGAGGGCAGTACTGCGACGTCCGGGCGCCCCTGTCCTGGCGGCAGGATGCCGAGCTGAGTGGATACAATGTGCTCGCGCTCGGGATCTACTACGAGATGGTCCTGCGCTGGCTCGGCGAGGACGCGAGCGTGGTGGCGGCGGACGAGGCCACGTTCACGCGCGTGCGACCGGATGCAGCGGGCGTGTCGCGTCCCGTGCAGATCCCTGACAGCATCACCGTGCTCGGCCGATATGCCTCCGGGGCGAGGCTGGTGCTGCACTGCAGTGGCGTCGAAGGCGGAGGAGCGAGAAACGAAGTCCGACTCAATGGCAGCGCCGGGTGTTTGAAGATCGATGTGGCGAACGGCGAGTTGAGCCTCGCCCCGCTCGGCGGACCGGCGCGCCGATTGGAGACTCCGATCGTGGCGGAGGGAGGTTGGAACGTGGAAGCGGAGTTCGTGGCCAGCATTCGCCATGGAGCTCCGGTTCGCCGGACCTCGTTTGCCACGGGCCTGGCCACCATGCGATTCACCGAGGCCGCCCGTCTGGCCGCGCTCGCCACCTCGTCGTCCGCCCGAACCTAGGCCCGACTGCGGGGCACAAAAAAAGCAGCCCGTCTCCGGGCTGCTTTCGAAAGAGAATCGATTCGCGGCGAATCAGACGATCGAGACGAGACGATGGGCCTTGTCGTAGGAGACCACGCCGTCCTTCAGAGCGAAGAGCGTCCAATCGCGACCCACGCCGACATTCTTGCCGGGATGGAGCTTGGAGCCGCACTGCCGCACGAGGATGTTGCCGGCGATGACCGACTGGCCGCCAAACTTCTTCACCCCAAGACGCTGGGAGTGGCTGTCGCGACCGTTGCTGGATGTACCTTGTCCTTTTTTGTGAGCCATGACGTTAGTCTCCGATTAAGCAGTGATGGATTCGATCTTGATCACGGACAGCTCCTGGCGGTGCCCCTGCTTCCGCTCGTAACCCTTCCGCTTCTTCTTCTTGAAAACGACAATCTTCTTGCCGCGTTTATTTTCGAGAATCTTGGCGGTGACGGAGGCGCCGGACAGGGTGGGAGTACCGACCTTGAAAGAGTCGCCTTCACCGGTGGTCAGGACATCGGTAATCGTGACCGTGGCACCTTTTTCCGTGTTCGGGAAGCGGTTCACGGTCAGGACATCGCCTTCTGTGACGACGAACTGCTGACCTTGGGTTTTGATCGTGGCTTTCATAAAATGAAACCGCGGAATAAGTGATGTTTGCGCGAGGCAAGCAAGGACATATTTCGCTAATTTCCGGACCGTGCGCCCGGAATCCTTATCCCCTTGTTGTTCAACCAACTAAGAAGGAGCACGAACCGTGCGAAGCCGAACGGGGCCCGGGCGGGCGGAACCTTGCGGCCAGCTTGATTCAGGGAGCCGGAGCCTGGTTGGGCTCGGCTTTGGCGCGAAGGGCGGCGTTTTCTTCGGAAATGCGGCTGTTTTGCATTTCAACCATTTGGTAGTAGTGTTGCCGCCGCTTGTAGTCGGCCGGGAGGATGCCGCGGGTCAAAAGTGCTCGCTCGGCCTCCAGTTCCAGCTCGCGCCTCTGTTTGACCGCGGCGAGCCGGGCTGCTTCGCGATCGGCCTGTTCGCGGCTCAACCGTTCGGCATCCTTGAGTTTGTTGAGGGCCGCGGCACGGGCCCGCTCGGCCTCGATGGCCTCCTTCTCGCGCAGTTCCGCCAGACGCCGGGCTTCGCCAACCGCCCGTTCCTTTTCCCGCGTCAGTCGTTCCCGGTTCGCGGCTGCCTCCCGGGCGGCGGCTTCCGCGGCGGCGCGGGCGGCTTCGGCGTTGACCTGGGCGGCACGCAGGCGGGAAAGCTCCTGGGAGGCGGCTTCTGCGTCCTGTTCCGCCTTGAGGGCGGCGAGCCGGTGGGCTTCCGCTTCGGCCTTGGCTTTGCGTTGAGCTTCGGCCTCGCGTTCCGAGGCAGACGCCTGTGCTGCCGCAGCGGTGCGCGCGGCGAGGTCGCGTTGGACCTGGTCCTGGTAGGCGCGGTAGCCGAAAAACAAGGCGGAACCAGCGGCGGCGATGATCAGAATCAGCGTGATGGTTTTCTTCATCGGAAGGGGGGTAAAGGGACAGGCTCTTCGGGCCACAGACCACCGGCTGACTCAAAGGTTCGGCAATTTGCAGCGAAGGCAAGCCCGGCCTCCGGTGAATCCCGGAGTTTCGCCCGCGGTGTTCGCTCAACGTCGCTGGGGACGGTAGAACACGTAGTTCACGAGGAAGCTCAGCCCAAAGATGCCGCTCAAGGTGCGGATGTTGCGCATGGCGCCGACGACACTGGTCAGCGAGCTGGCCGAGGGTTCCTGCACCCGCAGGAGCCAGATCGCTCCGGTGATGGCGAGTGCGGGCTGAAGGATGAAACAAAGGTGATAGACCGACAGCGGATCCGACGTGCGGGCGAGGGCCCAATCAAGGGACTGGCCGCCCAAGATCGGGGCGACTGCGGCCACGATGGACGTGACCGCCAGGTAGACTCCGATCGCCAGGTTCTTGGCGGCCACCGGAATGAGCTTCAGGAGCAAGGTGAACTGCCCGAGAATGAATCCGGCACTGGTCATGCCGCCCCATACCCACAGCGGGAACAGCAAGTTCCGATTGCCCGGTTCGAGGAAGCACCAGACCACATTGCCCAACTGCCAAAGAATGAGCGACAAGGTCATGACCGCCTTGTTGCCGAAGCGATCGAGTAACTGGCCCCACGCCGGAAGCGAGAGCGCACCGCCCAGCGCCGCGAGGGTGGAGAGCATGCCGACGGTGAACGCCGACATGCTCAACTGCTCGAACATGAAGACGTGATAAAAAGCGCCATAGGCATTGGCCGCGAAGGACCAGACCGCTCCAAATCCGATGAACGCGACCAGCGAACCGGACGCCTTGATCAGCTCCAGTTGTTTGCTTACCGGCAACACCGACGTTTGGTCCCGACTGTGCGGGTGTCCGGCCGGGGTCTGCCAGATCCACTTCAGCGAAAACACCCGCAGAAAAACCGCACACACAATGATGACCTGAAAGACGGGCAGCGAATAGTTCCAGTGCTCCAGGGCCCAGCCGGTGAGGACCAGGAAGGTGACCGTCGACAGCGAAAGCAGGCGGTTGCGCTGTCCGAAGTACTTGCCTCGCAGCCGGGCGGGCACCCACTCCTGGATCCAGGAGTTCCAGCCGACACCCGCCAGCGCAGCGGCAAAACTGGAGACGAAAAACCAGATGCCCAGCCACTGGCCCGCGGCTACGGGATCATCCTTGGGAATGTACGATAGCATTCCGGCGAGCACCGCCCAAGACACCATGTGAACCGTCGCCGGAAAGAAGGCCTGCGCCTTGGTCGACAGGTGGCGCGCCAGAAACGGCGAGATAAAAACCTGCAGGAAGTTGCAGACGAAAGGCAGGGATGCGATCACGCCGATCGCCCCCTTGGGCAGATGCAGGCATTTGGTGAACAGCGCCGCCAGGAAAACGTTGACTGGCAACGACATCGTGACAATGGGCATCGCGACCAATCCATCGGCCGTGCACAGTCGCAGGGAGCGCCGGAAGACCGATTTGCGTTGGGCGATCGATTCGCGCGAGGAGGTTGCGTTCACGTGATTGTTTCCTGCTACGCTGTCCGCATGGGGCGCGCCATAGAAGCAAAAGAATTCGAGTCGCAAAAAACGGTTGCTTTGGCGCGCAGTTTGATCGGGAAGCTCCTCGTCCGGCGGAAACCGGAGGGAGACGTGCTGCGGGTCCGGATCTGCGAAACGGAGGCCTACCATGGGGAGCGGGATCTGGCCTGTCACGCGGCCCGCGGGCGCACCGCCCGCACCGAGGTGATGTACCGCCCGGGAGGCAGGTGGTATGTGTATCTCTGTTACGGCCGGCATGAGATGCTCAATCTCGTGACGGGACCGGAGGGGTGGCCGGCCGCGGTCCTGATCCGCGGCGTGGAGGGTGCGATCGGACCCGGTCGGGTCACCCGCCTCCTCGGCGTCGATCGTTCCTTGAATCAGGCGTTGGTTTCGCTCGAAACGGGCCTGTGGTTGGAGGATGATGGATGTCGCCCGCCACGGGGCACCCTCCGGTCCGGCCCCCGCGTCGGGATTGACTACGCGGGCGCGACGTGGGCGGCGAAGCCCTGGCGGTTTCAGTGGACCGTGCCCACCGTGACCGCCGATTGAAGCCGGCGCAGGATCTCGTCGACGGGAAGGCTCACCCGGTCGGAGTGCGGGCGCAGGCACGTGACGTTTCCGCCGGGAGGAGACCAGACGGCGGGATCCGTGGGTCCGAAGACCAGCAGGGAGGGCACGCCGATCGATGCAGCCAGGTGGCTGACCCCGGTATCGTGTCCAATGTATCCGGAGCAGTACGACAAAGCGCCGGCCAGCACGGGCAGCGGCCACTCGCGGGCGAGGCGCACCGACGCTGACTTTCGGTCCTCGACCCCGGCCGGCAACGCCGCCTCGGCCTCACCCAGCACCACCAGGGTGGGGCGGGGAGCCAGCTGGTGGAGCAGCTGGCTCCATTCGGGCCACGGAGCGTTCTTGCGCCGCGAACCGCTGCCCGGATGCAGCGCGATCGGACCCGGTCCTCCGGGACTGAGGTCGAACCCGAGGCGCTTCCGACCTTCCTCCCGGGCTGAAGGCGGGACCGGAAGGCGGGGGATTTCGTCCCCCATGCCAAAGTCGCCCCCGAACGCGGCCTGCGCGGCAACCAAAAGCTGGCGCCAAGCCGGACCGGCCCCTTCCACGATCGGAGCGATGGGGACAAAGGTCTGCCCCGCGCGGAGGGGGAAGATCCGGGAGAACCTCGACTCCGGATCGGGCCAGGCGCTGAGGACGAGGTCGAACGACGACAACCAGTCGCCGAGCGCCGGCGGCAGCGCGGATTGGTAGAGCCCGACCCACCGGGCTTCGTGCTGGGAATGCGCCGCCTGGAGCAAGCCCGCCTCGACCGCGAGGGCGGCTGCGGTGGCGTTGCCGACCAGCTCAAGGCACGCCGAGGGCCAACGACGCCGGAGCGCTCGCAACAAGGGCAGCGTGAGCAAGAAGTCCCCGAGGGCTCCGCCGCGCAGGACGAGAATCGAGGTCATGCGACAGGCCCGCCCCGCTGGGGTCACGGCACCGCGGCCGTGCTTGCGTTCGTGGACGGTGTGATCGTGTGTTCGGCGAGGGTGAGCAGCGCTGTGCCGAAATTCAGCTTGAGCTGCATTTGCACGGGCTGGCGTGAAGGTGTCTCCGAGACCCAGACCTTGATCTCGCCACCGCGTTTGAACACGCCGCGCGGCGCCTCCGACTCCATCGTGGGCACCAGGCGCAGGGTGGAGACCTTGCCCTGCAGGGTGCGCAAGGTTTCCCGGCCGTCGGCCGTGATGACGATGGGATACAGATCACGGCCGAAGTACACCAGGGCGGGCTTTCGTTCACCCACCTGCAGGGTCCACTCCCGGGTTTGGATCAGTGCGGAAATCAGATCGACCGGATCTCCGTCCGGGATCGGAAACTCGCGATTGCGCTCGGGTCGCGCGATGTCGACGTGGCGCGCCATACGTCGTTCATAATCGAAATGGGTTTCACTGTGCAGCTGTTTCGAACCACTGATGCCTTTGTCGCTGGCACTGAGCACGCGACCGGTGGCCGCCTCGATCAGGAGCTCTCCCTGGTCATCGAAGTTGTAAACTCCTCGGACGAAGCCGCGCGACGCAATGTGGGTGGTGATGCGGAACACGGATTTGCCCTCGAGATCGATCTTCCGTGCTTCAATCACGACTTCGCCCGCATTGGAGAAGATGCCCCAACTGGTGCGATAGCGGAAGCGTTCTCCGTCTTTCAGAGCGGTGAAGGGTGCAGCGAGCATGGGCGGAGCGAGGGCAAGGAGGAGCAGGAGCGAGCGAACGCAGTTCATGGTAGATGCCGGTCGGGAGAGGATTCGAACGCGATGGGAATGGCAAAAATTCTCCGCGGGGCGATAGCCCACAGGGTTTCATCCGCGGCGGACCGGTGCCAGGGAGCGCCTCCGGCCCACGGGGAAAAGGCGGGCAGGACAAGGCGCCGGGGTGAAGCCACGAGCAGCGGAAGTTTGACGCGGCCGCCGGCGCCGTCACTCCAGTGCAGCGCCGGATGGTGGTGGCCCACCACCTCGATCGCGCCGCCGGGCGGCATCTCTTCCGCCCGGTCACCGTGGTGAAACCAGTAGCCGTCGCGGAGCAGGGAGCGTCCCGTGATGGCGGACCAGGAGGCATCGTGATTGCCCGCGAGCACACTCACAGGCACGGGCGGGGCGGCGAGAAAACGATCAGCGCCGGAGCGGCCTTCGGCGGTGTGGAGGGAGTCGCCCAGCCAGAGCATGCCCTCCGGCCGAAAGTCCTGCACGAGATCTTGGAGGCGTTGCTCGATCTCCTCGTCGCCCCACAGCGGCACGAGATTGCCCCGGCGCCGGTGGCTCTCGGCGTATCCCCAATGCAAATCCGCGACCACCAGGAGCCGGAGCGAATCGAAATACACGGCGCGCCGGGCATCCAGCCAGATGCCCGGGAGCACTTCAGTGCGCGGGACGGGCTGGGTCGGCGTCGCGGCCATACATGTCGTGGTAGAGGCGTTCAATGGTGGTTTCCGGGTCCTCCAGCGTCATGGTCTCCTTGATCTTGCTGACGAAAATACCGAACGAAAACGGACTGACCCGGGAAACCGGTCGCAGGGACCATGGTAACGTGCTGACCTCGTCGAGAAAGGCGAGCGCCCGGGTCAGATCAAGGAAACGCAGCGTCGCCTCGGCATATGCCTCCTCCAGAAGAGGGTGCCCGGGCTCATGCCGGCGCAGCACGTCGAAAATCAGATCCGAGCTCCATTGCAGCGCACGCGCCCCGCGCTCCTCGCCGTGGACCCGGCGGGGCACCATTAAACCGGTCTGCGCGGTGCCCCGAAACTGCCACCTCACCAGATTGCTGTCCGCGAGCGCCTGGCGGAGGGCGGTTTCTGCGCCGTGCCGTGCGAAGAGGGGGCGCCATGCTTCGGGGGTGTCGGCGGCTTGGAAGGGCTTCAACGTCAGAAGAAAGCCGTAGTCGTCGATGGTGACGAGGGCGTTGCCGCCCCAGGTGTCCTGCACCCGCTGAGCAACGATCCGCGAAAGAGCGTCGTTGGCGCCGCGTCCAATCAACGAATGAAAAAAGACGTGGCGGAGCTCCTTCTCGGCATAGAGCTCGATGAGGAAAAACCGATCCGTTGGAATCACTGAAACCTGTGTCTGGAGGGCAAAGTGCCGCGCGAGCGCGGCTGCATTGGCCTCCGACAGACGGTACCGTTCCTGCAGCCGCTGGTTGGCCCGCGCGAGTCGTTCGGTCATCGGCCCGCGCTCGGCGCCGGGGTCAAGGAGTTGCGCCAGTTCCGTACGCAATCGGACGACGGCCGCCGCCAGTCCGCTGGCCAGCGGCATCTTGTTGGCATTCCAACGCGGCACGGTCGGCAGAGCCCCGGCCGCTTCCGTCACCTTGGCGGTGAGCAGGCGTGTTTCGACGAGCCGCACGGTCCGGCCGTTCAGGACGAAGAGGTCGCCCGGCCGCAATCCTTTCATGAACGACTCTTCCACCTGTCCGAGATTTCGTCGGCCAAGGCGCACGGTGACCATGCTTTCGGACGCAATCGTGCCGATGTTCTGGTAAAAATCCCGGGCGATGCGCGGGGCCGGCAGGGCGAGGCATCCCGACGCGTCGATCCGGATTTTGCCGAAGATCGCCTTGTAGTTGCGTTCCAGTGACTCGCCGCCGCCTTCGAGGTAGCGGACGACCCGGTCGAAGTCGCCCCGGTCGAGGTCGCGGAAGGGCTGGCTACGGCGCACACACGCGTACGCCTCATCCGGGGTCACGCTGGCAAACACCGCCATGCTGACCAGGTGCTGGGCCAGCACGTCGAGGGGATTGCGGGAAAAGCGCACCGGCTCGAGTGCGCGCTGCTCCATGCAGAGCGCGGTGACGGCGCACTCGGCAAGATCGTTGATGTTGGTGGCCACCAGGAGACCGTGACTGGTCTCGCCCATCGAGTGACCCGAGCGCCCGACGCGCTGCAGGGCGCGCGCCACGCCCTTGGGGGCGGAGATCATGACGACGGTGTCCACCGATCCGATGTCGATGCCCATCTCCAGCGAGGTCGAGCAGACGACGGCGCGCAGTTCGCCTTTCTTCAGGCGATCCTCCACCTCCAGGCGGATGGCTCGATCGAGGGATGCATGGTGGACTTCGATCCGTGCGGCCAGCGAGGGAAGCGTCTGCTTCAGGCGGACACCGATGCTTTCCGCACCGCTGCGGGTGTTGGTAAAGACGAGGGTGGTGCGTTTGGTCGCGATGAGGTCGCCGAGCTCGCGCAGGACACGGGTGGCGGTGAAACCGGCCGGAGGGTAGGGCGACTGGCTGAGCGGCGAGAACACCTCGACCCGGGCCGGACGGGCCTGAGCCACGTCCAACACCCGGCAGGTACGTCCAGGCCCGACCAGAAATTCGGCCATGGCGGGCAGAGGGGAAACGGTGGCGGAAAGTCCGATGCGGACGAGTCCTGGGGTACGCGGGGTGTTCGTCGCGGCGAGAGCGCGCGGACTCGCCACGAGCTCTTCCAATCGTTCCGCGGCCAGCATGAGCAGGGCGCCGCGTTTGTTTTCCGCCAGCGCATGCAACTCGTCGATGATGAGATAGCGGGTCGATCGGAGGGCGCCTTGCCAACCCGGCTGGCTGAGCAGCAGCGTCAGGCTCTCCGGGGTGGTGACGAGGAGGTGGGGCGGGCGGCGTTTCTGGCGCGCCCGTTCCGCTGGCGTGGTGTCGCCGGTCCGCGCCGCGATGCGAAGCCAGGACCAGCCCAGTTCGGTCAGGGGATCCTTCAGGTTTTTCTGCAGGTCGTAGGCGAGCGCGCGGAGGGGGGACACGTAGATGGCGGCAATGCCGCCGTCCTCCCCGCCTGCGTCGCGGGTGCGTCGCAAGGCGTCAAAGACCGCGAGAAAGGCCGCGAGCGTCTTGCCGCTCCCGGTCGGGGAACTGAGCAGCGTCGATTCCCCCCGCAGCACCGCGGGCACGGCGGCGCGCTGGGCGGGTGAAAAGGCGCCGAAGCGCCGGCGAAACCAGCGCGAGAGTTCGGGATGGAGGGAAGCGTGGAGCGTGTCGTCGCCGGGATCCGGCGGAGGGAGGGGGGCACTCACGGCGACTCCGGAGCGGGAGGGGCGGCCGCCGCGGCGGCCAGGCGTCGGCAGGTGTCGAGGGTGTCGATTTCCGCCACGGTCTTGTCCGCCCGGATGCGGGAGATCCGCGGAAACCGGAGCGCGAAACCGCTGTCGTGGCGGGCGCTGGGCTGGATGGTGTCGAAGGCAACCTCGAGTACAATCTGGGGCACCACGCGGCGGAAGCGCCCGCGCACCTCCAGCGTGTGTTCGAGAAAGTGTTCGGTGAACCGGGCGATCTCCACGTCGGTCAGGCCCGTGTAGGCTTTGCCGACGGTGAGCAGGCGGTCGGTGGACTCGTCGCGGATGGCGAAGGTGTAGTCGCTCAGCACCCCGCGGCGCTTGCCGTGACCGTACTCGACGCCGACCACCACGACATCCAGCGTCGCGTAGGCCTTTTTCAACTTCAACCAGGCCAGTCCTCGTCGCCCCGGGGTATAGGGACTGGCCGGGTCCTTGGCCATGAGGCCCTCGTTGCCGCGTTGCCGCGCGGTGAGGAACGCCTCTTCGATCGTGAGGGCGTCGGCCGCGGTCCGGACAGGCGCGAGCAGAAAGCGGCCGCCCGCGGCTCCGGGCGCGGAAAGCACGCTCTCCAATCGCCGGCGGCGCTCGCTCAACGGGTGTCGGAGCAGGGATTCACCGCGGTGGGCCAGCAGATCAAAGCACGAGAGGGAGACTGGAACTTCTTCGCCGAAGAAAAAGTCGTCGCCCCGGCGGCCGAGCCGCCGTTGGAGTTCCGCAAAGGGGAGGGCCCGCCCTTCCCGCCACGCGAGAAGTTCGGCGTCGATGATGACCTCCTCGCCGAGCGTGCGGGCTGCCCGCGCCAGTTCGGGAAACTGGTCGGAAATCCGGTGGAGGTCGCGCGAGTAGATCTCCGCCCGGTCCGGGCGCGCATGCACCTGGCAGCGGATGCCGTCGTACTTTTCCTCGATCCAGACCGGCGGGCTCAGCCGGGCGAGCAGCGCCTCGGCGGTGGGCTCGGGGCTCGCCAGCATGAAGGCGATGGGCTGGAAGAGCCGGAGCGCGATGCGGTCCAGCCTGCCCTCGCGCGCGGCCGCGACCACGGCGCCGAGATGGCCGGACACCATGACGGCTTCGCGCACCGCTTCGACCGGCTGGCCCGAGGACTGGGCGACGGCTTCCTCGACGAGTCCCTCCTTCAAGCCGATCCGCAGGTCGCCCGTCATGATTTTCACGAGGTACCTGCCCTCTCCGGGGGTGAGTGTGGCGAGGCGCTCCTGCAGCCGGGTCAGTTTCAAGGCCGGGCTCCGGAGTCGGGCCAGCTCGTCGAGGAGGTCGCCGATCTCGCCGAGCGTGCAGGCGACGGGCCGGGTGCGGCCGGTGAGCAGCGCCTCGGCCGTTTCCCCGCTGTCACTGGTCCGCAGATACGTTCGACGGAAATCGTCGGGGGTCAGTCCGGTGACCTCGAGCACCGCCCGGCGGATGGCCGACCACCCGAGCTGGAGCGAGCGATCGTCAGCGGCCGCGAACGGGCGTCCGGTAAAATAGAGGGCGGCCAGCCCGGCGTCCCGCGTCCTCAGTCCGGCAAGGTAGGTGGAGAGGTGCTGGACCTTTTCGTTCTTGCGGCTGAGCCCGCGGACCACCTCCGCGGCGGAGACAAACCGTCGGAAGTCACCGGCCTCCGCCGGGGTTTCCGCCGTCTGATCCACGTTCGACCGGGCAGCCGCAGCAGGGACGGTAGCCGCGGAGACCACGGGCAGGCCGAGGGGAATCTCGAGCTGGTTGTCCTCGTTGATCGCCCAGGCTTCTATTCCCCGCTGCCGGAGGGTGCGGGCAAAGTCGCTGGCAAAGCCGTGCAAGGTCAGCACACGCCGCGGTTGCACCAGCTCGACGTATCGGAGGAGGTCCTCGAAGTCGGCATGGTCGGACAGCGGGAACGCGGCATCGCATTGGGACCGGAACGGGGTGCCGGGATCGATCGCCCACCCGGTGATGGTTGCGGTGCGCCGGCGCGGGATCTGGCGGAGAAACGGCGACCCCGGCGCCTGAGGCGGGCAGATGACGATGTGACCCGCGAGCGAAGCCGCTTCGAACAGGCGGTAGGGTGGAAAAGCGACGCCGAGCTCCTCATACACCTGCGTCAGGCGGTGGGCCTGCGGATGGAGCATGAC
This sequence comes from Opitutaceae bacterium, assembly GCA_016794625.1. GTDB lineage: Bacteria > Verrucomicrobiota > Verrucomicrobiia > Opitutales > Opitutaceae > UBA6669. The sequence goes on along the minus strand of JAEUGY010000112.1, from coordinate 49,932 downwards.
GGGCAACCGCGCTTCCGCCAGGCCGGAGAGCAGCTCCTGGCTCTTGCCGAGGCTGTAGCCGTAGAGCACGGGTGTTTCGTGGTCGTCGAGCGTCTCGATGCAGAATCGGGCAATGGCCGCCAGGACCTGCTCGGTGGGTGGCAGCACGTAGTGGGGTCGACCATAGGTGGTCTCCATGATCAGCACGTCGGCCCGGGGAGTCGCGCAGCGTTCCGCGGAGCGACCCGGGCGCAGCTTGAAGTCGCCGGTGTACAAGAGCCGTCCGTGCTCGGCGTGCTCAAGCAGACATTGCGCCGAACCATAGATGTGACCGGCCGGATGCAGAGTGACCGTGGTGTCGGCGGTCAGTGATTCCGTCTGGCCAAAGGGTAGTACATGGTGCCGGCGGACCGATGGCATGCGCGCCCGCATCAGTCGGGCGGTGCCTTCGGAACAGATCACTTCTTCGTGCGCCGCCAAGTGATCGAAATGGGCGTGGGAAACAAACGAACGGGCGACCGGATGGTGCGCATCGAGCCACCAGTCGAGCTGAGGCAGCCAGATTCCATGTTGATACTGAACATCCCAAGCCATGCGGTGGGTGCGAACGTTTCCAGGTTTCGCAGGAAGGCAACCACGGCGGCGGCGTCCCGGCCGGGGCCCGCAGCGCCGGTTGCGACCGTCCCTCGACCGGCCTGCCAGCGCCGCTTCAGCGCAGGAACACCCAGGCGAGGAGCCCGGCGAGTAAAAGTCGATAGACTGCAAAGACGCCCAGGCCGTGTCGCGTCAAGTAATGCACGAGAAATCGCACCGCGAGTGCCGCGGAGACCGCGGCGACCAGGGTGCCGACGAGCACATGCGGCCACCCGAACACTGCGATCATGGCCGGACCGGCCTTGGCGCCTTTGTAGACCGCGGCTCCGGCCAAGGTCGGCAGACCCACCAGGAAACTGAACTCCGCAGCCCGCGCCGGGCTAAGACCACAAAAGTAACCTCCCACCATGGTCACCATGGACCGGCTGGTTCCGGGCCAAAGCGCGAGACACTGCATGACGCCAATGCCAAACGCCTCCTTGGCGGAAAGATCGGAAGGTTCCTTCCGGGAGGAGGTCTTGCCCGGTTGTTGTCGCCAGCGCTCCGCCGCCAGCATCAGCACCGCTCCGCTGACCAGCGCGGCGATCACGGCCCCGATGGAGAACAAATGGGCGTCGATCCAGGCGTTGAGCAGCAAACCGGCCACGGCAACCGGGGAGAAAGCCAGCAGAATGTTTCGCAAGAGCCTGACACCGGCGGCGTTCTGGCCGAGCAGGCCGCGTAGCATGCCCAGCAGTTGGCTGCCGTAGAGCAGCGCCACCGCGGCAATGGCACCCACCTGGATGACCACGATGTAGGTGTCAGCGGCCAGTTTAAGGGTCAGAGGAATCCCGTTCGGGTGCCGGTCCGAAGGCGGCTTGTACCAAAGAGGCGCCCCGGAAGCGTCGCGCAGGGGCGTTTCCGACTCCAGTCGCAGGGCGTGGGTGGCAATGATGAGATGTCCGGTTGACGAAATCGGGAGAAATTCGGTCACCCCTTCGACCAGTCCCAGAACGACCGCGTCCCGCAGGCTCAATTCTGCGGCCGGGACCGGTGCCGACAGCGACGTGATGGGCGGAGCGCTCGATTCCGCCGGGGTGGGAGCCAGAGGCGTATCCGTTTGGGCTCGCACTCCCAGGGTCAGGAGCAAGAGGGCTGCTAAAAGACGGCGCACACCGGGTTGGTTTCAGCTTTCGGCGTGGTGAGCAAATTTATTTGCCGACCCTGTCCGGTGCCTCCTCTCTCGCTGGCGATGCCGCTCGTCGACCTGACCCGCAAACTCAACGCCTTGCAGGAGCTCTCCGCCGAAGAGTTGGAACAGGCGGCCGCCGCGTTGGCGGACGCGGCGGTGGCGGAAGCCCCGAAAGCCGATTTTTTGACTGCGCTGGCCGCCAAAGGAGAGACGGCGGCGGAAGTGGCCGGCCTGGCGGAGGCGTTTCGCCGGCGGGCGATCGATCCCGGAGTGGGCGCCTGGTCCGCTCGTGCGATCGACATCGTGGGCACGGGTGGAGACCACGCCGGAGGTTTCAACATCTCCAGCGTGGTGGTGCTGGTGCTGGCCAGCGCGGGGATTCCGGTGATGAAGCACGGCAATCGTGGCATCACCTCCAAATGCGGCAGCGCCGACCTGCTGGCGGCGCTGGGCGTGCGGTTGGATGCCCCCGCCGACGTGCTCCGGCGCGCGCTGGACCAGCTGGGGTTTGTCTTCTTTTTTGCCCCCGCTTTTCATCCGTCGTTCAAACACATTGCGCCGGTGCGGAAACTCCTGGCGGCGCGGGGGCAGCGCACCGTGTTCAACATCATCGGTCCGCTCATCAACCCCGGCCGTCCGGCTCATGTGCTGATGGGTGTGTTTGCCGAGCCGTGGGTCGCACGCCTGGCAGAGGTTCAGACCCGTCTGGGGATGGCGGCCGGGCTGGCGGTGCATGGCGATCTGGGGGATGGGCGCGGCATTGATGAACTGACCACCAGCAGTTCCAATCGGGTGAAGGGGATTGGGCGACTGGCGGGCGTCGATGGCTGGTGGCGGCCCGAAGACCATGGGCTCGCCCGTTCGCCCTTCGATGGGCTGCGCGGCGGCGATGTCGCCGAAAACGTGGCCATGGTCGACGCGATCCTCTCCGGCCGGGGAGCGGCCGCGCTGGTCGACACCGTGGCTTACAATGCATCCGTCGCGATGTGGATTCTCGGGCGGACGCAGTCCATCGGTGAGGGCGTGGCCTGGTCGCGCGAGCTGCTGCTCGGCGGAGCCGTGCGGGCCAAGATCGCCGCGACGCGTGAGTTTTTCCAAACGACATGAAACGCCGCTACTTTGGTACAGACGGAGTCCGGGGCCCCTTTGGCGGCCCGGTCGTCAACGAAGCGTTTGCCGCCCGCCTGGGGCTGGCCGCCGGTCGGTGGATCGGAGGGGCGGGGATGGCGTTGATCGGGGCCGACACCCGCGCGTCGGGGCCCTTGCTCGTGGCGGCGCTGGAACGCGGCCTCGTGGCGTCGGGGCTCGAAGTCAGGCGGCTGGGTGTGCTGCCGACCCCGGCGGTGGCCCGGGCAGTGCGTGCGTCCGACGCCGTCCTGGGCGTGGTCATCACGGCCTCGCACAATCCGGCGGAGGACAACGGCATCAAGTTCTTCGCCCGCGGCGGGATCAAGCTGGCCGATGAAGACGAGGCGGCGATCGAAGCCCACCTGCCGCCCGAGGGGCGTCAGGTGGCGGCGGTGAGCGCGTCGCCCGTGGTGGATGCGGTCACCGACTACCTCACCTCCGTTGGGCGCCTGCTGCCGGCGGGTGCGTTGCGGGGCTGGAACCTGGTTTTGGACACGGCCAACGGGGCGACCGCCGGCACGAGCCCGGTGGTGCTGCGGGCGCTGGGCGCGGAAGTCACGGGGATTGGTGATCGACCGGATGGATACAATATCAACCGGGAGATCGGCAGCGAACACCCCGAGGCGATGGTGGCCGCGGTGCGGGCCCGCGGGGCGCGCCTCGGGATTGCGCACGACGGCGATGGCGACCGGTGCGTGGTCTGCGATGAGCAGGGAACGGTGCTCGACGGCGACGAGGTGCTGACGATCCTGGCGTTGCACGCCTTGCGCCGGGGCCGTCTCGCGGGAGGTCAGTTGGTGGTCACCGTGCAAAGCAACCTGGGCGTCGACGCCGCGCTGAAGGCGGCGGGCGGCCGCGTGGTCCGGACTCAGGTCGGAGACCGTTACGTGCTGCAGCGCATGATCGCGGACGGCTCCAGTCTCGGCGGCGAATCGAGCGGCCACGTGGTCTGCGCCGACGTGGCTCCCACCGGCGACGGGCTGGTGGCGGCGCTGCGCCTGATCGAGGTGATGCTCGAGACCGGTCAGCCGCTTTCCGTCCTGAGGACGGCATTGCGCAAGTTTCCGCAGGGAACCCGGGCGCTGAAGGTGGCGGAAAAGCCGCCGATCGAGACCTGCCCCCGGCTGGTGGCCACCATCGCGGCCCTCGAAGCCGAGATGGGGGATGGCGGTCGGGTCCTTGTCCGCTACTCCGGAACGGAACCCAAACTCAGGCTCCTCATCGAGGCGGGCGATGACCTCGCCGTCCAGCGTGGGCTGGACCGGCTCGAAGCCGCTGTACGGCAGGATGTGAAGCTCGGGTGAACCGGTCCGAGCTCCCCGTCCGCTTGCCATCCCGGGGGTTTTGCTCGACTTGTCAGTCATGATCGACGGCATCCAATTCAAGGTCTGCGGCCTGACCTCCCTCGTGGATGCCGAGTTCTCCGACCGTCTCGGCGCCGACTATCTCGGTTTCATTCTCTATCCCAAGTCGCCGCGCCACGTTTCGCTGTCCCAGTACGCCGACATGGCGAAACGACTGCCCACCCTGCGCAAGACGGTGGCGGTCATGGTGGAGCCCCGGACGGACGAACTGAAGGCGGCAGAGCAGGCCGGCTTTTCGTGCTTTCAGATCCATTTTCGACCCGAACTGCCCTTGGAAACCGTGGGTGACTGGTCCCGTCTGGTCGGTCCCGACCGGCTCTGGCTCGCGCCGAAACTGCCTCCGGACCGCGATGTGGCGGCGGAGTGGCTCCCACTCGCGAAAACCGTGTTGCTCGACACCTTTCACGAAGCTGGGTTTGGCGGTTCCGGAATGACGGGCGACTGGGAGAAATTCGCCCGGCACCAGGCGAGCCATCCGGGCAATCGCTGGGTGCTGGCCGGCGGGCTTAGGCCGGAAAACATCGGCGAAGCGCTGCGGAGGACCCGGGCGCGCCGGGTCGACGTCAACAGCGGGGTGGAAGTCTCCCCGGGACTCAAGGACCACGCAAAACTGAAGGCCTTCGTCCTCGAGATCCACCGCGCGGCCACGGTTTGACCCCGCCCTCGCCCGGGCCTCAGGGGCCGACCGGGGCGAGTGAAACGTCGTCGATCAGAAACTCCGCCCGCGGCGAGCGTTCGTCCGCGCCCGGAAGGTCGCGACCACCGTATCCACGATCTCGTGCCAGACCGGTGCGGAAGGAGATGCGGTGCACGGTCCGGACCGGGTCGGTGAAGAAGGCCGGGCGCTTGAGCACGGCCTTGCCATCGACCGTGATCGCGCAGCGGTCGGCGTCGGCCTCGGGCGGGATGTTCAGGTCGAAACGCAACCAGCGGCCCGTCGCGTAGGGCCCGGCGTCGAGCCATTGTCCCTCGTGACACGCCCAGATTCGCCCGTCCTCGCCCAGCGCGATGCGCACGGGCCGCGCCCCCGCCTCGTCCAGCAGGTCGATCTCCAGCCGGGTCCCCGGCTGCCGCGCGAGCACCCGAAACGAGGCCCGCAGTCCATGGGTGGCGGGAAACACCCGGATCGCCCGGGCGTAGTCGTAGGGATCCTCGTCGCTGAGACTCAGGACATGATTGCCGCCCGGGCCCTCGGCCACGACCCGCACCGGCGCCCAGACGGGCGAATACACATTCCAACCCGAGGGGAGTCCGCCGGCCGGCTGTTGGTCGAACGCATCCACGACCGGCCCCGACACCTTTCCGCTGATCGGCACCGGCACGCGGGCCACCCAGATGTCCTCCTTGTTCACGCTGTAGGTGATCCAGCTGGCGGCGGCCGCATCCGGAGCCTGACCGTTGCCCTCGACCAGACCGCGCACGTACTGCGGCCCCATGTTCTTGTATCCGCCCCCGAAACGCTGGTCAGGCAGTTCGCCGTGCACGCTGAGCAGTCCGCCGAATTCGCGGGTATCGGCGCTGGTGGCCACGGCGAGCGGGTGGCGGTTGCGGTTGGTCGGATTGAAAAAGAGGGCGTAGCGTCCGTCTCCCGTGCGCTGCAACCAGTACTTCGACGCGTTGTTGGGCAGCCCGGTGGCGAAGGTCTTTTCGGTCCACGAGCGGCCTTCGTCCGCCGTGACGGCGACGAGCGCATTCTTCCAGACCCCGAGCACCGAACCGTCGGGACGGCGCGCGAACGACAGCGCCTTGCCCCGCACGGTGTAGAATCCGGTTTCGTCGAGCTGATCCTCCTCCCACCACTGGGCGGTCATCAATTTGTTCGCGAGGAGCGAGCGGCAGGCCGCGATGAATTCCGCGTCGGTCGAGTCCGAGTACAATGGATACGGCAAGGAGAATCCGGGAAACGGCTGGCGGGCATTGGGTCGGATGACATGGATCGGCCCGAGGGAACCGTCCCGGTAAATCTCGCGCACCACCCGGCCCAGGCCGGTCCCGTCATTCGGGGAGGGCGGCACTCCGTAGAACGCGAGCACCAGGAGCCGTCCGTCCGGCGCGGTGTAGAACCCCATGCGCTGGTGGGCGAGGGTGAAGGCCCCGCTCGGCAGACGGATCGCAGGAAAGATCACCCGGGGGGCCTCCCAGGTGATACCGTCGCGGGAGCGCACCAGCGAGGTGGAGCAGGGATCCTGATGTTCATCCCGGGGGCCGCTCAGGTATTCCAGATAAAAGTATCCCTGCCACCAGACGAGCATCGGTGCGTGCAGGTAGGTGTCCGTCAGCCCGTCCACATGCGTGGGTTTGGTCCGGTTCGCGCGATACACCTGCACCGCATGGACGCCCACCGCCGGCGGGAGGCCGCCGTCCGCGGCAGTGGTGACGGCGGTGGTCCCGGTGTAGATCACCGGGGGTTGAGGCGCGGCGGCGGTGACGGTGACGATCGCGAGGAAAAAGGAAAGAGACCGCATGAGAAGGGGTGGGGCGAAGGCGGGACGGTACGGGAATCAGAGGGGACCGCAATCAGGCAGCGCGATCGCCGGCCCGGCGCGGGATTTGAACCCGGGTGATCTCTAGCTTCGGAGACGGGAACAGGTTCCGCAAACGAGGGGGCGCACGAGGACGGAGTCATCCTTAGAATTCCGCATAACATTGTCTGAATTGTGGCATGGGTGCTTGTTTTCGTGGTCGCAAACGAGAATCGGCTTCGTTCACTTCTGCGCTGATCCTCTCCGCCTGAGGTCGGAGCCAGGTGCCCCGCCGCTGTTGTCTGTCCGCCGGTTTTTTTGCCCCGCCATGCCTCGACTTCATCAGATCATCTTCACCCTCGGACTGTTGGTCGCCCTCACCGAGGCACGATCCGACGAGGCTACCCCGCGCGTCTGGTCCGGATTGGGGCCGGAGCGTTTTGCCGCCATGGTCGAGTCGTTCAACGCCATGGAGGACGAGCCCGTGGTCAACCTCGTGCCGAATGCCGAAGCCTGGCGCTGGCTGGAGACGCGCGTGCCTCGTTTCGAGTGCGCCGACCCGGAGGTGGAACGGGTCTACTGGTTCCGCTGGTGGGCGCTGCGCAAACACCTGCGGCACGATCCGGCCACGGGGCGGAAGGTCTTCAGTGAGTTCATCACGAGACCGCGGCCGGTCAGCAGCGCTTTGGGGCATCACTTGATGGAGGGTCGCTGGCTGAAAGACCAGGCCCCGTACGATGACTACGTTTTGTATTGGCTGCGGGGCAAGGAGGGTGGGCGTCAGGACCATCTGCACCGCTATTCCCAATGGTTGGCCTACGCCCTCTGGCAGCGGTGGCAGGTGACCCGGGATACGGCCGGCTGGCTGGCTCTGGTGGATGATCTGGTGGCGGACTACCGCGCCTGGGAGACCGAACGCGGGCGGGCCGACGGGCTGTTCTGGCAGCACGACGTCTGGGACGCGATGGAGGAGTCGATCAGTGGCGGCCGGAAGGTGAAGCATGTGCGTCCCACCCTCAGCGTCTACATGTACGGCAACGCTCTGGCGCTGGCGCGCCTCGCGGCGAAGGCGGGGCGCCCGGAGGTGGCGAAGGAATTTCAGGACAAGGCGGACCACCTGCGCTCCCGGATCCAGGCGGTCCTGTGGGATGAACAGCTGGGCTTCTTCGGCTCGGTGACGGAGACCCTTGAGCGCATCCCGGTGCGCGAGGCGATCGGATTCATCCCCTGGTACTTCGGACTGCCCGAGCCCGGCCGCGGCTATGAGAGGGCGTGGGCCCAGGCGATCGACACCGCGGGATTCCGCGCCACCTACGGCCTGACCACGGCCGAGCGCCGGCACCCGCGGTTTCGTAGTCACGGAACCGGTACCTGCGAGTGGGACGGCGCCGTGTGGCCCTTTGCCACGTCGCAAACCCTGACGGCCTGGGGACGAGTCCTGCGCGACTATCCGGCATCCGCAGTCACGTCGTCCGACTACTTCGACGCGTTTCTTACCTACACCCGCAGCCATCGCTACGACGGCCGCCTGTACCTCGGTGAGTACCAGGACGAGACCACTGGCGCCTGGCTCAAGGGCCCCGATCCCCGCAGCCGGTGGTACAATCACTCCACCTACGCCGACCTGTTGATTGAAGGCGTGGTGGGTTTGCGTCCGCGCGAGGACGACACGTTGGAGGTGTTTCCGCTCCTTCCGGCCGGAACCTGGCCCTGGTTCTGTCTCGACGGAGCCTCCTACCGCGGCCGGAGCGTCAGCATCCTCTGGGACAAGGATGGAAAGAAGTACGGCCTCGGACCCGGACTGCAGGTCTGGGTCGACGGCCGGCGCGTCGCCCGTTCCGACCGACTCGAACGCCTGCTCATCCCCCTGCCATGAAGGTGTTCTCCGCGATGTGGATCCTCTCCCGGAAGGCGGGGCTCGTCTGGCTGGCCGTTTCCAGCCTGGCCGCCCGACAGGTGCCGCCGCCGGTGACTCTGGATGGCGCGGGACGACTGCAGTACGTGAGCGATGCCGACGGCAACCGCGTGCCGGATTTTTCGCATGCCGGTTATGGCGGCGGGGGCGTGGTGTGGCCGCGCGTGGCGGCCCGGGTCCGGGTGGAACCCGTGGAGGGAGAAGACGGGCAGCGGATTCAGGCCGCGATTGATCATGTGTCCGTGCTGCCGGCCGATGCCCAGGGATGGCGCGGCGCGGTGGAACTGGCGCCCGGCACGTTCCAGATCGCCGGTCAGCTTAAGATTCAGCAGAGCGGAGTCGTCCTGCGCGGGGCCGGGGCTGGGGAGCAGGGATCGGTGCTGGTGGCGACCGGGACGGACCGCCGGGCCCTGATCGAGGTGGCCGGTGCCGACCGACGCCAGTCCCTGGGCGGACGCTTCGCCGTCGCCGCTTCCTACGTCCCCGTGGGTGAAAAGCGGATACGCCTGTCCGCCGCGCCGGGCTGGACGGCCGGCACGCGGGTGACCGTGCACCGGCCGGGAACGCCGGCGTGGATCGCCGCAGTCGGCATGGACGATGCGCCCGGGCGGCAGCCCTATCAGTGGAAGCCGGGATCCGTGGACGTGAGATGGGACCGCCGGGTGGTGTCGGTCGAGGGAGCCGACGTCGTGCTGGATGCCCCGCTGACGGCGGCCCTGGAGGAGCGCTTTGGCGGGGGCAGCCTGGAGGCCTACCGCCAGGAGGGGTATTTGCAGCAGGTGGGGGTGGAGCACCTGCGCTGCGTTTCCGAGTACGACCGGTCGCGGCCGGCGGATGAGGACCACGCCTGGAACGCGGTCGATCTGCATGCCGTGGAAGACGCGTGGGTGGCCGATGTGACGGCGGTGCACTTTGCCGGCAGCGCCGTTCAGGTGGGAGCCAAGGCCGCGCGGGTGACCGTACAGGATTGCTCCTCCCTGGCGCCCGTCTCCGAACTCGCGGGTTACCGCCGGCTCGCGTTCCACTCCCGCGGCCAGCAAGTGCTGTTCCTCCGCTGCCGGGCGGAGTTCGGCGGTCAGGACTTCACGGTCGGTTACGTCAACGCCGGCCCCTCTGTGTTTCTTGATTGCACCGCACGCGAAACCCACGGGTTCAGCGGGTCGATCGGCAGCTGGTCCACCGGCCTGCTTTTTGACGGGGTGCGCGTGGATGGCGGGTCGCTGCGGCTCGATCACCTGGAAACCTGGAACCAAGGTGTGGGCTGGGCGGCGGCGAACTCCATGCTGTGGGCGTGCGAGGCCTCGGTCATCGTCTGCCGGTCACCCCCGGGCGCGCAAAACTGGGCGGTCGCTTCCTGGGGACAGTACCTGGGTGACGGACGCTGGAGCATGGTCAGCGAGTTTGCCCGTCCCGAAAGTCTCTATCGCGCCCAGCTGGCGGAGCGTTGCGGCCCTCAAGCCGCCGCCGCGGCCCTCGCAGCGCGGACTTATTCGCCCGACCCGGCCGTGACGACGTTGGAACGAGCGGTGCCCGACCTGGCTGCTCGGCTCCAGCCAAAGCCTAAGCCTCCGGGCCGGCCGCTTGCGCTGAACCGGGGTTGGCTCACCACCGGCGGGGCGCTCGCGACGGGAACCCAGACCGGGGGCGCGTGGTGGCTCGGACGATTGGAACCGGGTCGAGCCTCCGAAGCGGGACCCGCGCTCACCCGCTTCGCCCCGGGACGCACAGGGACCGGTCTCACCGACGAGCTGCCGGCCGTGGCCAGCGCCATGGAGGCAAAGGGACAGGTCGCGTTTCGCCACCACTACGGCCTCTGGTATGACCGCCGACGCATTGACCACCAGATGGTCCGCCGTCCCGATGCCAACGTTTATCCGCCGTTCTTCGAGCAGCCCTTCGCCCGCAGCGGAGTCGGCACCGCGTGGGATGGACTCAGTCGTTATGATCTGACCCGTTACAACCCCTGGTATTTCGGCCGCCTCAACACGTTCGCCGGGATCGCCCGCGAGCGCGGGCTCATCCTCATCCACGAGATGTACTTTCAGCACAACATCCTCGAGTCCGGTGCGCACTGGGTCGATAGTCCCTGGCGCCCGGTCAACGCCCGGCAGGACACCGGCTTCGTTGAACCGCCCCCTTTCAAGGGTGATACGATCCAGATGGCGGCGGCCTTTTACGATGTGGATCACCCGGTCCGGCGCGACTTGCATCGCAACTACATTCGCCACTGCCTCGACGCGCTCGCGGATCAGCCGAACGTCATCCACACCCTGACCGCGGAGAACAGCGGTCCGCTGTCCTTCATGCAGTTCTGGCTCGATGTCATCGCCGCGTGGAAGGCCGACACGGGACGGACCGTGTTGGTGGCGCTGAGCGCCCCCAAGGATGTGCAGGATGCGATTCTGGCCGATCCAGTGCGGGCGGAGCTGATCGACGTCATCGATCTCGCCTACTGGTTCCGCACGGATCGGGGTGAATTGTTCGCCCCGGAGGGAGGCACGCGACTCGCGCCACGCCAGCATGCGCGACTGTGGAAAGGCGGCCGTCCCAGTGCGGCTTCGCTGGCGGCGGAGGTGCGCGAGCTGCGCCGCCGGTTCCCCGCCAAGGCGGTGATTTCTCCGCTGCCCGAAGCGGAAGGATGGACCTGGGTCGCCGCCGGGGGCTCGCTGGCCAGCCTGCCCGCGACGACCGATCCCGCGCTGCGGATCGCTCTCGCCACCCTGCAACCCGGTCCGGAGGGAGGGCTGACGGACGGCCGCGGGCAGTTCTTCCTCGTGGTCACCCAGCCGCCGCAGGAGGTCGCGCTGGCGACTCATGCGCCCGGGTACCGGCTGCGCACCATCGACCGCGAGACCGGACGCGTGCTCGGCGCCGAAAACCTTCCGGGTGGACGCACGCACCGGCTCGAGCGTCCGGGCCTGTACTGGATTTCCCGCCTTGAGACTCCCTGAACGTCACCTTTCCCGCCCATGCAAACCCTGATTGCCCGCTTTCGCGTTCATCTGGCCCGGTGCTCGGTGCTGCTCGCATTGTTACTGACCGTCGGATACATGCCGCTCCGGGCGGCATCCGCCCAAGTCGATCAGTGGGAGGTGTTCGAAGTCGCGCTGAAGGGACCGACCGATGGCAATCCCTATGTCGATGTCCGCCTGACCGGCGTTTTCACCGATGGCGTGCGGACCGTGACCGTGCCAGGTTTCTATGATGGCGACGGAGCCTATCGCATCCGCTTCATGCCCGAAACGCCGGGCGAATGGCGTTACGAAACCAAGAGCAACCGCTGGCCCCTGACCGACAAGAGCGGTGTGTTCACCGTCATGCCCGCCAAACCAGGCAACCACGGTCCGGTCCGCGTGAAGAACACCTTCCACTTTGCTTATGCGGACGGCACCCCTTACCGACCGATTGGCACCACCTGCTACTCCTGGACCCACCGACCCGAGGCGATGGAGGAACAGACCCTGAAGACGCTGGCCGGTTCGCCCTTCAACAAGGTGCGCATGGCGATCTTCCCGCAGGCGCACGGAGTCAAACACATGCCGCCCACCCGCTGGCCCTACCAGGGAACCCCGCCGCGGTCGTGGGATCTCACCCGGTTCAACCCGGAGTTTTTCCGTCACCTGGAGCGGCGCATCGGCCAGCTGCGGGACCTCGGCATCGAATGCGACCTCATCCTGTTTCATCCCTATGATGACGATGAGGAGTGGGGTTTCGAGACCATGACGCCCGAATTGGACGATCACTATGTGCGGTACGTCGTCGCCCGGCTCGGAGCCTACCGCAACGTCTGGTGGTCAGTGGCCAATGAATACGACTTCCTCCGGACCAAGACCGAGGAGGACTGGGACCGGGTGTTCCGCCTGCTGCAGACGTACGATGCGCATCAACGCCTGCGTTCGATCCACAATGGCAAACAGATCTACGATCACAACAAGCCGTGGGTCACCCACGTCAGCTTGCAGAATGCCATGGCGGCGGAGGAGCCCGGCCGGGCGACGCTTTACCGCGATGTTTATCGCAAGCCGGTCATCTTCGACGAATTAAAGTACGAAGGGAACCACCACCTGCGCTGGGCCCAGTTGACCGGACCCGAGCTGGTGCAGCACTTCTGGGCCTGCACGGTGGCCGGCACGTATGGCGGGCACAGCGAGTTTTTTTCCGACGACAAAGAGGTGGTCTGGCTGGCGCACGGTGGCGTGCTCAAGGGTGAAAGCGCGCCGCGTCTCGCCTTTCTCCGACGCATCCTGGAGGAATCGCCGGCCGGGGGGCTCGATCCCAGCGACCAGTGGCAGGACCCCCGCATGGCGGGCAAGCCTGGTCACTATTATCTCATGTACTTCGGGCATGAGCAGCCGACGTCCTGGGTGCCGATGCTCTACCGCAACGGGCTCACCGAGGGCATGGAGTTCAAGGCGGATGTGATCGACACCTGGGGCATGACGATCACGCCGGTGCCGGGAGTGATCGTGACCAAGAAGGCCGACCGTTACCAATTCACCGACCGCGCGGGGCAGGCGATCGCCCTGCCGGGCCGGAAGTACATGGCCGTGCGGCTACGTTACAGCGGCGGCGCGGCACCGGTCAGCACCGCCAAACCCCCGATGGAGCCATGAGCCTGCCTACCTTTGCGGCGTCCCGGGTTCCTCGCCCCGGTTCCGACCTGCGTGCCCTCCTGCGGACCGCTTGGTTTGCCCTGTTCGTGCTGGTCGCGGGGGCGCTGCGCGCGGCTGCGCCAGCCGATGATTGTTATTTGTTCGCCTACTTCTACCACGACCGGGAGGGCGAGGGTTTCCGGCTCGCGTGGAGTGAAGACGGTTATGCGTTCTCGATGCTGCACGAGGGGCGAAGTTTCCTCAAACCCGAGGCGGGTGAGGCGAAACTCATGCGGGATCCGTGTCTGTACCGCGACCCCGAAGGGCGTTTCCACCTCGTCTGGACCACCGGATGGACCGGCAAGACCATTGGATACGCCTCCTCGACCGATCTGCTGCATTGGTCGGAGCAAAAGACGCTGCCGGTGATGGCCCACGAGCCGGAGGCGCAGAACTGCTGGGCTCCGGAGATTGTCTGGGACGCCCGGGGAGGGCGGGCCTTGATTGTCTGGTCGACCACCATCCTCGGTCGCTATCCGGAGACGGCGATGTCGAACCGGCGGCCCGAGCGCAATCATCGCATTTACGCCACGACGACCCGGGACTTTGTCACCTTCTCGCCCGCCACCCTGTTCTACGACGGTGGTTACAATGTGATCGACGCCAACCTGCTGCCCGCCGCGGACGGAGGATGGCTGATGTTTGTCAAGGACGAGACCCTGTCTCCGGTCACGCAAAAGAACATCCGGCTGGTGCGCGGCCCTTCGCTGGAAGGCCCCTGGTCGCCGCCCTCGGCTCCGCTGACGGGCAACTACTGGGCCGAGGGCCCATCGGCGATTCGGGTGGGGGATGAGTATCGGGTCTACTTTGACAAACACATGGTCAATGCCATCGGCCTCGTGCGCTCCAAGGACCTCCTGGTCTGGGAGGATGTGAGCGACCGGGTTTCCCTGCCCAAGGATGCCCGTCACGGCTGCATTCTTCGCGTTCCCCGCTCTGTCATCACGGTGCTGCAGGCGGCCGAAAACCGGCCGAATTCCGCCCGCGGCACCCCTCACCCCACGGTCAAACCATGAAAACGCTGCTTGTCCTTCTCGCCTGCTCCCTGCTGGCGCCCTCGCTCCTGGCCAAACGGCCCCACCGGTCGGTGCGGGCCTCGGGCTTCATCTATGAAAAGGCGCCGTATCCGGAATGTCACGCCTCGACCCTGGCCGAGGTGGCCCCCGGGCACATCGTCGCGGCGTGGTTCGGTGGCACCAAGGAACGGGCTCCGGACGTGGGCATCTGGGTCGCGCATTATGAGAATGGCCGCTGGAGCGAAGCGATCGAGGTGGCCGACGGCCGCCAACCCGACGGTACCCGGCTGCCTTCGTGGAATCCCGTGCTGTTCCAGGCGCCGGACGGAGTTCTGATGCTCTTCTACAAGGTCGGCCCATCTCCCAGTAAATGGTGGGGTCTGTCGCTTTCCTCGACGGATGGCGGGCGCTCCTGGAGCGAGCCGACCTTGCTGCCGGAAGGCATCCTTGGCCCGATCAAGAACAAGCCGGTGCTGCTGGCCGACGGCACCTGGCTGTCGCCCTCCAGCAGCGAGGGAAATCCCGAAGGCTGGTTGATGCACTTCGAACGCTCGCAGGATCAGGGCGCCACGTGGGAGCGCACCCAGGCGGTCGGCAAGGGGCCCGGTCTCGATGGCATCCAGCCCAGCATTCTCGTGCACAAGGACGGCTCGCTCCAGGCCGTGGGTCGGACCCGTCAGGGGGTGGTGGGTATGACATGGTCCCGCGACGCCGGCAAAACCTGGAGTCCGCTCGCCGCCACGGAACTGCCCAATCCCAACTCGGGAACCGATGCGGTGACCCTGGCAGATGGACGTCACCTCATTGTGTACAACCATGCGGGGCACCGTCCCGAGGAGCCCGGCAAGGGCAATCGTTGGCCGCTCGATGTGGCCGTGTCGACGGATGGACTGATCTGGAAACGGGTAGTCACGCTGGAAACCGAGCCGATCACCAGCGGTTACGCGTACCCCGCGGTGATCCAAGCGCGGGACGGTCGCGTGCACATCACCTACACGTGGGGGCGGAAGCGCATCAAGCACGTGATCCTCGACCCTTCCCGCTTCTGAACCATGCGCCCGGGGTTGCTGGGTCTCCTGCTGATGGCGTTTGCTGTGCTGCCGGCGATGGCGGCTCCGGCGTTGCGCGTCAGCCACCCGCGCTGCGAGTCGGCGGTGGATCCGGCGGGAGTCGACGTCACCGCCCCGCGGCTGTCATGGCAGGTCGTGAGCGCGGAACGCGGCCAGAGGCAAACCGCGTGGCAGGTGCGCGCGGCATCCTCGACCGCGCTGCTCCTCGCCGGCACCCCGGACCTGTGGGACACCGGCAAGGTGTCGGGCAGCGAGACCCTGCATCAACCGTACGACGGACGGCCCCTGCAAAGCTCGCAAACCGTGCACTGGCAGGTGCGGGCCTGGGATGTCCGCGATGAGCCCAGCGCCTGGAGCGATCCGGCCCGGTGGACCATGGGAATCCTGACGGAGGCCGACTGGCAGGCGCGCTGGATCCGTTCGCCCGTGCCGGGACACAATCCTCTCTTCCGGCGATCCTTCCAGGCCTGGCCCGGACTGAGGCGGGCGCTGGTCCATGTGTGTGGATTGGGCCACTACGAGTTGCGCATCAACGGAGTCAAGGCGGGCGACGAGGTGCTCTCGCCCGGCTGGACCCAGTATCGGGACACGACGCTGTATGAAACGCGCGATGTGACGTCCCTCGTCGCGGCCGGTGAGAACGTCATCGGGGTGATCCTGGGCAACGGCATGTTTCACGTGGAGCGACCCGCCGGACGGTTCGCCAAGTTCGTCGGCAGCCACGGAGCGCTGCGCGTCATCGCGCAGCTCCGGCTCGAGTACGCCGACGGGACGGTGGAGTGGGTCGGCACCGATCCTGACTGGCGGACCCGCGAGGGACCGATTGTGTTTTCCAGCATTTATGGCGGCGAGGACTATGATGCCCGCCGCAATCCGACCGGATGGGATCTTCCGGGTTACGAGGCCCGGGATTGGACGCCGGCGGTGGTGGTGGACGACGCGTCCCTCGCCACGCTCAAAGGCCACAGCCGCAGTGCCGAGCCGGTCCGGCCGATTGAGACGCGCGCACCCACCCGCGTACGCGAACTCGGACCCGGAGCGGTGCTCTATGATTTCGGACAGAACGCCTCGTTCATGCCTCGGCTCGTGGTCTCGGGGCCCGCCGGATCCACCGTGCGCTTGACGCCCGGCGAGCTCGTTCAGGCGGACGGAACCATTCACCGCGGGACGATGGGCGGAGCGGAGCGTGGCAGCGCCTGGTGGCAGTACACGAAGGCGACCGACGGCGCCGAGACCTGGTTTCCCCAGTTCTACTACATCGGTTCGCGCTACGTTTATGCCGAGCTGCTGCCCGCCGGGCCGGCCGGAGGGGACGGGACGCGGCCCCGGATCGACCGCCTGGAAATGGTCATCGTGCATTCCGCCGCCCGCCCCGTCGGTCATTTCGCCTCGTCGGATCCGATGCTGGGCCGGATTCGCGACCTGGTGCGCTGGGCGCAGCGATCGAACATGGTGTCGATCCTGACCGACTGCCCGCACCGAGAGAAACTCGGCTGGTTGGAACAGAACCACCTCAACGGTCCCTCGCTGCGTTACGAATTCGATCTCACGCGCCTGGCCTCGAAAAACATACATGACATGGCCGACGCGCAGACACCCGAGGGCCTCGTGCCCAACATCGCGCCGGAGTACACCGTGTTTCGCGGGGCCTTCCGCTCGGCGGCGGAGTGGGGGGCTGCGTTCATTCACGTGCCGTGGCAGCAGTACCTTTTCACCGGCGATCGCGCGTTGTTGCAGGAGCACTACGCGGCGATGACCCGGTACTTTTCGTACCTGGAAAGCCGGGCTTCGGACGGCGTGCTCGCGGAGGGCCTGGGTGACTGGTACGATCACGTGCTCGGGACGCCCGGACGGGCAAAGCTCACTCCGCCCAATGTGACCGCCACGGCCTTCTTTTTCCAGGATGCCGAGGTCCTGGCCGACATCGCCGGAGTGCTCGGGCGATCCGCGGACGAGGAGCGCTATCGCCGGCGGGCGGTCGAGATCCGCCAGGCGTTCCGCCGCGCGTTCGTCGAGGGTCGTGCTCCCGGTCAGCTCGGATCCGGTTCACAGACCTCCCTGGCGCTGGCCCTCGCGATGGGGCTGTTGGAGGGGAGCGAGCGTCCGTCTGTTTTGGCGGCCCTGATCCGCGATCTTGAGACCCGGGGACACGCAACCTCCGGAGCGGCCGGATTCCGCTCTTTGCTGCAGGCGCTCGTCCAGCATGATCGCTCCGATCTGATCCACTGGCTGGCCACGCAGGACAGCAAACCGGGCTACGCGTTCCAAGTGAAGCAAGGCGGCACCACGCTCGCCGAATCCTGGTCCGCGCAGAGCGGTGCCTCGCAGAACCATTTCTTCCTCGGGCAGATCATCGAATGGTTCTACAAGGACGTCGCAGGAATCCGGCCCGATCCCGCAGCCCCGGGATTCAAGCGTATGTTCATCCGGCCCGATCCCGTGCCCGCATTGATCTGGGCCGAAGCCACCTATGATTCGGTGCGGGGGCACGTGGCGGTCCGGTGGGAACGGAGCGAGGGTGGACTCCAATTGGAGGTTTCGATTCCCGCGAACACCGAAGCCGTGGTGCAACTCCCGAGCCGGGCGGGCGCTGAGATCCTGGAGGGAGGAGCGCCCGCACGCGAGCAGCCGGGAATTCGTCATCTGGGACGCGAGGGCGAGCGGGAATTGTTTTCCATCGGTTCCGGCACCTACGCGTTCGTTGTCCGTCCCTAGCGCGTGTGTCTGTGGGGTGCTTTCCCATCGGAGAGGGCCCCGATGGCACGGCCCTTGGATCCCCCTGCAATTCGATTGAACTTTCGTCCCGGGTCTCGGTCTTACGGTGGCAGTCGACGAAGCGCACCGCGACGTCGGCGCCGTGACCATGCATACCTTTTCCTCTGTTTCCCATCCGGTGCCCGCGTCTTCGGCCGAAGGTTCCCTGGAAGAGTCCCGGGCGGCGGAGGGTGCGCACGTGCTGGTGGTGGACGACGATCAGGCGGTGCGCGAGCTGGCCGCAACGATCCTGGAGCGGGCAGGTTTTCAGGTCACGACCGCGCAGGACGGCGAGGCCGGATGGAACCTGGTGCAGTCTCGCCACTTCGACCTCATCGTGACAGATAACGAAATGCCGCGACTCCGCGGACTGGACCTCATTCTGCGTCTGCGAAGCGAGGGTTACACCCGACCGATCATCCTCGTGTCCGGCGCGCTCCTGCCGGGTGATGTCACGATGTGTCCCGCGATTGGACGAGGAGGTTTTATGTCCAAGCCCTTCACCGCGATCGAACTGGTGCAGGCCGTCCGGCGCTGGCTCAACGAGCCGGCGTTGAACGACCGGTGCGAGCGTCTGGCGGTCTAGTGCACGGTTCCGTGCGGACCGGAGCGCCGCGTTGATGTCACAACAATGTGACGGTCAGCGTGATCCGGACAGGATACTCTGCGCGCCTGTCAAAAAAGCGTAAAAGCCGGTTTCCGCGGGTGCTTTCCGACCGGGCGTGGGTCCGTACCGGAAAAATTACCACCTTGCCCATCAGGCGGGTGGATTGAAACGCCCACCCTCCTTTACGCAGTGCCGCACTTGCCCACGCCAAATCTCCTGGAGCGTTCCCTTGAGGGAACCCGCGCCGCCGCGACCGATCCGGTGCGACGGACTCGGGTGTTGCTGGTGGACGACAGCGATGAGGACGCCCGTTATCTCACGCTGCTGCTCAAACGACCCTTTCCCGAGGGGCGCTTTGAGGTGTTCCGGGCCGCTTCGTTTGCGGAGGGGCTGCAGAAGGCGAATGAACTGGCCGTCGATGTCGGGCTCTTCGACCAAAATCTCGGGGACGGAACGGGGTTGGAGTTGCTGGGTGCGTTGCGCTCGATGGGGAGTGATATTCCGGTCATTCTCCTCACCGGCATGGACAGTTCCGCGCTCGATGCCGCGGCGTTGCGGGCCGGGGCGGCCGACTACCTGCCGAAGGCCGACCTGACACCCTGGTTGCTGGAGCGCTCCATTCGCTATGCCCGGGAACAGGCGGCGACGCTGTCGGAGCTGCGCAAGACGAATCGACTGCTGGATGCCATGGTGACCCGGTTGCCGGTCGCCGTCGTGCGCATCGACTCCGACGGCACGGTGCTTGAGTCGCGCGGCCGCGGTTGGGAGTCGCTTGGGTTCCGTCCGGGCGAAATGGTCGGCCGGCGTCTGCAGGAGGAAATGCCCGACTGTGCGGCCGGACTCAACCACGCGTTGGAGGGGGCGGAGGTGTCTTTCACGGGCTCCGTGCAACGGCGCGGAGCGTGGCATCACTTTGATCATCACTTTCAGTTCGACGCGGAACGAGGACGCGGTGCGATTGGCTTCGCGGTCAATGTGACCGCCCGGGTCGAGGCGGAGTCCGAGCGCGTCCGTCAGGCCCAGCTGCTGCGAAGTCTGCTCAAAAACCTGCCTGTCGTCGCGGGAAGAATCGGTGCCGATGGCCGGGTGACGGAGGTGCAGGGAGCCAGTCTGATCGTGGGTTTGCCTCGCGCCGAGGCGTGGCTGGGAAAGCTGTTTGCGGAGGTCATTCCTCAGGCGAAGCCCTTCGTGGAGGCGGTTTTGCGGGGCGGTACCGCGCAGTTTTCTGTCACCGCTGGCGGGAGCGATCGATCCATGACGGCGGAGTTTTCGCTTTCGCATGATGAGGAGGCGCGACAGGGCGCGATCTTCTTTGGTCGCGATGTGACCGAACGCCGGCGGTTGGAACAGCAGCTTTTATCGGCGAGCGATGAGGAGCAGCAACGCATCGGCGCGGACCTGCACGATGGACTCGGCCAGCAGTTGACCGGTCTGGCCTGCCTGGCGGCCGCCTTGCACGAACGGTTGCGGCGCAGCAGTCCCGCCGAGGCGCTCCAAGCCGGTCAAATCTCGCGTCTGGCCAATGACGCGATCGAGCAGGCCCGGGCCCTGGCGCGCGGGCTTTGCCCGGTGCAGCTCGAGCACTTGGGTCTTTGTTCCGCCTTGGAGGACCTGGCGTACCAGGCGCAGCACCTACACCAGGTGGTCTGCCGCTTCGTGCTGCGGGGGCCGGCTCCTCGACAGGATGCGCTGGTCGACAAACACCTCTACCGAATTGCCCAGGAGGCCATCCACAATGCCGTCCGCCACGGAGGCGCGCGGAGCATCCGTCTCCGGCTGATTTCCCACGCCCGGGCGCATCGGCTGGTGATCACCGATGATGGATGTGGCTTCGAGGTCGGGCGTCCGGCGCGGAGCGACAGCCGCGGACTCCGACTGATGCAGCAGCGCGCGACCGTGATCAGCGCGGCCCTCGGCGTGAAGTCCAAGCCAGGTGCCGGAACCCGGATCGCGGTCACTTGGACGCCCTGGCCTGACTCTTCCCATGAATCCACGCACTGAACCTTCCTCCACGGCTCCCGCCGTGGCCACGAAACGACGGCTCTTTCTCGTCGATGACCATCCCGTCACCCGGCAGGGTGTGGCCGCCCTGATCAACCAGGAGCTGGACCTGGAGGTATGCGGGGAGGCGGACAGCGCGCCCCAGGCGCTGCAGCTCATCCAGGCTGGCGCTCCGGATCTGGCGGTGGTCGACATCACTCTGAAAACGACCAGTGGCATCGAGCTGCTGAAGAATCTCCGGGCCGTGATGCCGGACCTGCCCGTGCTCATCATGTCAATGCACGACGAGAGTCTGTACGCCGAACGGGCGCTTCGCGCCGGGGCCAAGGGCTACATCATGAAGCACGAGGCGAGCGCACGTATTCTCACGGCGGTCCGTCAGGTGCTGGCGGGCGAGCTGTTTCTCAGCGACCGCATGAAGGAAAAGATGCTCCACCGGCTCGTGAAAAGCCGAAAGGACGAGGTCGTCTTTTCCATCGACACGTTGAGCGATCGTGAAATGGAGGTGTTCCAGTTGATCGGAAATGGATACAGCACCCGGCAGATCGCGGGAAAGCTCAACCTCAGCGTCAAGACGATCGATTCCTACCGCGAACACCTCAAACTCAAGCTGCGGCTGGAAAAGGGCGCCGACCTCGTGCGTCACGCGATACAATGGGTAAAGAGTGAAAATTTTGTTTGATTCCATGCCCGCCCGGGTCCTCCCGGATCGACCCGGGGAATACGCCCGGCGATTCGCGGAGTTATCCCCCATTGTTGGGAGGCGCCGTCGCGGTCATACTGGTCCGGTCGTTTCTTTTCCGACTCCGACCGGGCTCGGAAGGGAACCGATTTCCACCTCCCTTTGAATCACGTCCATGCGAATTCTGCTCCTCGGCGACGATGCCAAAAACCGACGCCTCCTGGCTTTCGGGCTGGCCTTGGCCGACGATGAACCGGCGACGGCGGGCAGCGCCTCGGACTTGATGCGCATTCCGGATTTGCGCCTCTTCGATGTGGCGTTGATCGACTGGGAATCGCGGAGCGAGCCTGCGGTGCATCTGCTGGACGTTCTGCGGCGCCTCGCGCCCGGACTGCCGGTGATTGCGTGCACGACCACACCCGAGCGCGCCGCCGGAGCGCTCGCGGCGGGGGCGGTGGATGTCCTGATCAAACCGGTGGACATCGATGCCGCACGCACGGTCCTGAGCCGGCATGCCCGTGGACCCGCGGGTGGTGGCTTCGGACTGGCGCGATCATCGAACGGCGCGGCGGAACCGACCGCGACCGCCGCGGACGCGTTCGATTCCCTGAGTCCTTCCCATGCCGCCTTGATGGGCGTGGTCGCCCGGGTCGCACCCACGGCCGCCAGTGTGCTCATCCTCGGCGAAAACGGAACCGGGAAGTCTCGACTCGCGCGCCTGCTGCACGACCGCAGCCCGCGCCGGGAGCGGGCCTTCCTGACGGTGAACTGCCCTTGTTTGCAGCCGCAGTTGCTGGAGAGTGAGTTGTTCGGCCATGTCCGGGGTGCGTTCACGGGAGCGGTCTCCGACGCGACCGGAAAAATCGCGGCTGCGGAGGGCGGCACGTTGTTTCTCGATGAGATCGGCGAGCTGCCGCTCTCCATCCAGCCCAAGCTTCTGCGACTCCTGCAGGAGCGGCTCTACGAACGGGTCGGAGATTCGAAGTCGCGCGAGGCGAACATCCGGGTGGTGGCCGCCACCAATCGCGATCTCAAAACCGAGGTGGCGATGGGCCGGTTCCGCGAGGACCTCTATTATCGACTCAATGTCATTTCGCTGGTGGTGCCGGCGCTGCGTCATCGTCCCGAGGATGTGGTGCCGATGGCGGAGCACTTTCTCCTGCACCTCGGCCGGGCCCATGGTCGCCAGCACCGCGGCTTCACCCGTCAGGCGAGGGAGGCGTTGCTGCGTCACCTGTGGCCGGGAAATCTGCGCGAACTGCGCAACACCGTGGAGCGGGCCGCCATCCTTTGCGATCGCGAGTGGATCGATCTGGAGGACCTGCCCGAGCTCGATCCGGGCTCGTCGGAAGTGCTGCCCCAGGTGGGCGACTTTGTCACTCTGGAGGCATTGGAGCAGGCCCATATTCAGCGGGTCATCGCCCGGACGGAGAGCCTGGGCCAGGCCGCTCGCGTGCTGGGCATCGACAAGGCCACCTTGTACCGGCGTCGCAAGCGCACGGGCAGTCTCGGGGCAGGCGAAGACAAACTGGATGAAGGCACCCTGCGCGTGAGCGCGGAGTGAGGGTGGAACTCCGGCCACGTTCATCGTCCTTGCCAGCCAGCGAGAGGCGCGCACGCTCCCGGCGTGCGCCTCTGCGAGCCGTCTCTCCCTTCCGCTGTCACATTCCTCGCGGGCCGCGTCGCCGTCTTCCGCTTGGTGTTTCTCCTGCTGACGGTCTCCGGGTTCCTGGCCGTTCCGGGCTGGGCCGCCTCGAAGCCGAACGTGCTCGTCATCCTCGCCGACGATCTGGGCTGGGGCGACGTTTCCTGCTACCAAGCGACGAGCGCGTGGACCACGACCCACCTCGACCGTCTGGCGCGCGAAGGATTGCGCTTCACCGATGCCCACGCGGCTTCGTCGCTCTGCACACCGAGCCGGTATGCCTTGCTGACGGGGCGCTATGCGTGGCGCGGGCGTTTGAAGCAAGGCGTGCTGCAAGGGTACCACCCGCCCTTGATCGAACCCGGACGCGTCACCCTGGCCTCCTGGTTGCGTGCGCAAGGCTACGCGACGGCCGCCGTGGGCAAGTGGCACCTCGGACTCGACTGGGTTCGCACCGGACCCGGCCTCGACAACGTTGATTTTGGCCTGCCCTTCGCGCGCGGTCCGCTCGCCCACGGATTCGAGTCCTTTTTCGGCCTGAGTGCCTCGCTCGACATGCCTCCTTATGTCTGGCTGGACGGAGACCGGGCCACGCGCGTGCCGACGGCGGCGGTCGCCGACAGCCCTCCGCCGAAACTCTGGCGGGCGGGTCCGATCAGTTCCGACTTTGTTATGGAGGAGGTGCAATCACGCCTGACGGAACGCGCCGTGGCCTTCCTTGCCGAGCGGGCCGCGTCCCGGGATGGCCGGCCGTTTTTTCTCTACCTGGCTCTGGCCTCGCCGCACACGCCCTTGCTGCCGACTGGTGACTATGTCGGCCGGTCGGGTGCCACTCCGTACGGAGACTTCGTGCAACAGATGGATGCGGACATCGGCGCAGTGCTCGCGGCGCTGGAGCGCGGAGGACTGGCGGACAATACGCTCGTGATCGTGACCTCCGACAACGGGTTTGCGCCGGCCGCGGATCTGCCCGCGCAGTTGCGGGCCCGGCATGACCCCAGCGGAGGCCTGCGCGGATACAAGTCGGACCTCTATGAGGGAGGCCATCGCATCCCGTTCATCGTACGCTGGCCGGCCGTCATCCCGGGTGGAGGCACGCGTTCGGCGCTGATCGGCCAGCACGACCTCTTTGCCACGTGCGCCGACCTGCTGGACGCCACCCTGCCCGCGGACGTGGCGGAGGACAGCGTCAGCTTTCTTCCGGTCCTGCGCGGGGTGGTCGACGACCAGGGACAGGGCCCGCGGAAGACCCTGATCAATCACTCGGCGGAGGGTCGTTTCGCGATACGCGAGGGTCGCTGGAAGCTCCTGCTCTGGCCCGGGTCCGGCGGTTGGAGTCCTCCCACGCCGAACCCCAGTGTGTGGCTGAAGACTGAGCGAGCCGACCTGTCAACGCTGCCGCCGTTTCAGCTCTATGATCTGGAGACGGATCCGGCCGAGGCCACCAATCTGGCGGAGGTCCACCCCGACCGCGTGCAGCGCCTCGGACGGATGCTGCGCGCCGATCTCGAGCGGGGGCGCAGCACACCCGGTCCGGCGCAGCCCGTGGTGCTGCGGGACTGGCCGCAGATCCACTGGATCCCGTCGTTTGGACCGCCGGCGGGTCACTGATTTTCAACTACGAAACGGAAACCGGCGGGCGGTCTTCAGCCTCCCCGCGGGAGGGGTCCCGCTCAAAGCCGGCGGATCGAGAGGTTCCGAACCACGAGATGACTGCGCACCGTGCGGAGGGCAAACCAGCCGCTGGTCAGCGGAGCCGGGTCGCGGTGGAGGAAGATGCGTTCACCATCCCGCCAGTACTCCGCCACGCCATCGCGGGCGACGAGGCGGATGCGGTAGGTGCGGTTGCCTTCGAGCAGGAACTCGCGGGTGCGCAGATCGTGTTCGGGCAGCAGGGGACGCGCGTTGCTGCCATCGTAGCGGCGAAACCGCGTCGTGGTATTGTTGTTTCCACCGTAGCCGACGTAGTACGTGAGCAAGGAGTCGTAATCGGCGAAGCGGCCGCTGCGCGCCTGCCCCGGGGCGAAGGGAGGAGCGGACGAGCGGGCGTCGTTCGCCATCCAGAAACAATTGAGATCCGAGACGCGATCGTGGCTTCCCCCACGATCGACCACCGTCACGTCGTAGCTGATTTCAACCGGGGCGGTCAGCTTCTCCCGCAGCCAGAGGGTACTGCCGCCCCGATCCTTGATGACCAGGGCGCCGTCCTCGACGGTGACGGAGCCGCCGGGCTGCTGTTCGATCGCCCAGGCCTGAAGGTCCGCCGTGCGGAGCCCTGCGGGGTCGGGCGCGGCCGCCGGGGCGGTGGAGGTCGCTTCGCCGATGCAGGGGGTGAGAATCGCGGTGACGAACAGGAGTCGCGACAGAAAGGGAACCATGGGAACGCCGGAGCGTGGAGAAACGGGCCGGCGTGGCGATTCCCAAAACAGGAACCCGCCTGGCTCCGCGCGCGCCGTACCCGCCGGACGTTGGTGGTCCGGACGGGCGTTCCCCGTTAGAAGTTCTTCGTGTACGTCGCCCCCGCCTCGTCCATGAAGACGAGATGACCGGGGTTGATTTCGAGCAACCGGAGACCGGTGGTGCGATCGATGAGGTCGTTCAAACGAAAGACGCGGTCATTCATGAGCACCTTGGGATCGCTGGCCGAGGCGCGAATGCCGGACACCTTGAGTGTATCCACAAAGGCGGCGGCCTTGGGATTGGGCGGCACGGCAAACCGCGCCTGCGCTGCGATGTCGACATGGAAGGGATCTTCGGCGGCTGGAGCGGGCGGGGGCGGCGTCGCGGTCAGAAGGGTGGCCGGGGCCGGGCTGGGTGCGGCGGCGGGAGTCGTCGCCGGCACGACGGCCGGAGTGGGCGTCTGCGTCACGGGTGTCGCGGCGGCGACCACCGGCGTGCCCGACGGCGAGGAAGCGGGTGTGGCCGGCTTTGGGACCTCGGAGGGCGGGCCGGGCTGGACAGCCGGGGCGCCGGCCGGCGTCTGCGCGGCGGGCACGGGCGTGCTGGCGGTCGTGACACTCGGGGCCTTGGCGGGTGGCGGCGCGGGGGTGGCGACCACGGGAGCCGGCGGATTCGAGTTGCTGAAAATGTACCAACCCCCGGCGACCACGGCGACGACGAGCACCAGACACAGCATGCCAATGATGACCAGCGTCTGCGCGGCCATCGGCTGCGCCCGCTTCGCGACGCGGGGCGGAGGCGGCGCAGGAACCCCGGCCGGAGGCGGGAGCGTGTGCGGTTCATGAGCGCGCTGTTTTTGGGCTTTTTTGAGGGCTTCGTTGATCAGGCTCATGAGCGACGGGAAAAAGAGGTTCGAAATCGGACAGGGAGGCGAGCGATCACTTGCAAAAAAACGACGAAATCACCGCAGGAGAGCGGTCCGTCGGAAGAGCGGCAGAGGGGCGCAACATGGGGAGGATGAAAGCGTCGATCATGGTTCAGTGCACGAGCCGCCGGACATCGCGCACCGCGCGACGGACGTCCCACCATGTGACCTCGTCAGAGTCGCGCAAATACGCGGCAAGCAGGGCCTTGTCACAGAGGTTATTGACCACGCGAGGAATGCCCTTGGAGGCGAATTGAATGGCCCGCAACGCCCATTGCGTGAAGTAGGGACGACCTTGGCTGCCCGCGAGGGAAAGCCGGTGGTGAACATAGTGTGCGAGGTCGATGACCGAGAGCGTGTCCAACTCGTAGTGAATCAGAATACGCTGCCGCAGCTGGCGCAGTTCTTCCCGGGCGAGAATGGCCTTCAATTCCGGTTGCCCCATGAGGACGATTTGCAATAGTTTCTGCTTATCGGTCTCGAGGTTGGAGAGAAGCCGAACCTGTTCCAGGACTTCGAAGGACAGGTTCTGGGCTTCGTCGATGATCAGGACGATATCCCGCCCGGCTTCGATGCGTGCCAGGAGGACTCGGTTGATTTGAGCCACCAGATCATGCGGAGTGGCGGCGAGATGGGTCTCCCCCAACTCGCTCAGGATCGCCTTCAACATGTCGGTTTCCGAGATGCGGGGATTGAGAATCAATGCCGTATCCCAATGACTGGAATCGAGTTCGTTGAGAAAGCGCCGGCAAAGGGTGGTTTTGCCGCAGCCCACTTCCCCGACCAGCACAATAAACCCCTTCTTCTCTTGGACGCCGTACTTCAGGTGTTGCAGCGCCTCGAGATGGGTGGGACTCAAATAGAGAAATTTCGGGTCTGGAGTGATGTTGAAAGGCATCTCCGACAGCCCGTAGAAACTCTGATACATGCGTTGGGTGGTTAGGCGTGTTACATCGACCAGCCCCCTTCAAAGCTTCTGTCAAAAAAACGTTGAGGTCTGAATTTACAGAATTGTGGTAATCCTGTTTACCCTAGGTGCACGTGAACGTTCGCAAACTCATTCTCACCCTTTATTTCATGCTCTTTGTCGGCATTGGGGTGACCTCTGCGGGTTTCTTTTGGCAGACGCGCCGTGAGTTTGCGCAGCTCAAGCTGCAGGAAGCCCGCACCCGGGCCCGCCTGACCGAACTGCAAACGCGACTGGCGGAACAGGAAACAACGCTCAAGCGACTGCGCGAAGACCCCGGTTACGTCGAACGGGTCATCCGCCGCCGATTGCTGTACGCCAAGCCCGACGAATTTGTCTTTCGGTTTCCCGTCGAGGACTGAAGACCTCGCCTTCGATCCGGGCGGTCGGGCTGCAGGTCGACCGCCGGGGATCTTCGGCGGGTTCTCGTGGTCCTTCCCACCCATTCATGCATCCGATTATCGATTCGTTCCAGAAGGCCGGTCAGGGCCAGGTGTTTTCCTTTTTTGATCAGCTGACTCCCGAGGGACAAAGTCGCCTGATCGCGGAGGCGGCGGAGATTGACCTAGTCGAGGTCGAGCGGCTGAACCGCACGCTGGTTGCGAAGAGCGCGGCCGTGGGGGTGGATTTGGACGGACTCGCTCCGGCGCCCTACGAGCCTCTGCCGCTGCACGGAGGAAACGCCGCAGCCTGGCAGGAAGCCAAGCGCGCCGGCGAAGCGGCTTTGCGGGCGGGGCGGGTGGCGGCGTTCACGGTGGCGGGCGGGCAGGGCACCCGGCTCGGTTTTGATGGTCCGAAAGGAACGTTTCCCGTCACGCCCCTGACCCGGAAACCGTTGTTTCAGGTGTTCGCGGAAAAAATCCTCGCGGCCGGCCGGCGCTATGGTCGGCCCATTCATTGGTTCATCATGACGAGCCATCAGAATCACGCCGCGACGGAGGCGTTTTTCCTGGAACGCCGCCACTTTGGCCTGGACGCCGCGTACGTGCATTTCTTTCGCCAGGGCCGCATGCCGGCCGTGACCTTTGACGGAAAGATCATGCTGGAGACGATCGGCTCGCTGGCGCTTTCTCCGGACGGACACGGAGGCTCTCTCCGCGCGCTGGAGCGCAGCGGCGCCCTCGACCTCATGACGCGCGAAGGCATCGACATCCTGAGCTACTTCCAGGTCGACAACCCCCTCGTGCGCTGCATCGACCCCGCGTTCATCGGCTGGCATGTCGTGAGCGGCTCCGAGATGTCGAGCAAGATGATCCCCAAGGCCTACGCCGGTGAAAAGGTCGGACACTTCTGCACCCAGCGTGGAAAAACCGTGGTGGTGGAATACTCCGATCTGCCCGCCGCTCTGCAGGCGGAGGTCGATCCGGCCACCGGCCAGCTGCGTTACCTCGCCGGTTCGATTGCGCTCCACGTGCTCTCCCGCGACTTCATCCGCCGGATGGCCGCGGGCGGCGAGGGTGTCGCGCTGCCGTTTCACCGGGCCGACAAGAAGATCCCGACGGTCGACGCCGCCGGCCGGCCGGTGAAGCCGGAGAAACCGAATGGCATCAAGTTCGAAATGTTTGTCTTCGACGCCCTGCCGTACGCGGCGCGTCCGCTGGTCATCGAGACGCTGCGCGCGGATGATTTTTCGCCCGTGAAAAATGCGGAGGGCGTGGATTCTCCGCAGACGTGTCGGGACGACCAGATGCGGCAGTTTGCCCGCTGGCTCAACGCCCACGGCGCGGGACTCGCGGTCGATGCGACCGGCCGGCCGGTGATTCCGGTCGAAGTGTCACCTCTTTTTGGTTACGACGAGGACTCGTTTGCCGACGCGTGGCGGCGCCTGCCCGCTCCGCCGGTGGCCGGACCCGCCGGCCTCCTCCTCGACTAGCCACCACCCTCCCGTCTCCCGCCCGATTCCCAGCGCCTTTTCATCCCATGAGTATTCACACAGCGATCGCCGCCGCGACCAAGGCGGGTCAACTCTTGCCGGCCGCGTCCGACAATCTTACCGCCTGGCTCGCCGCCGATCTTCCGGCCTGGGCGCGGGCCAGCATTGAGGAGCTGGTGGCCGGGCAGGCTTGGGGGGAGCTGAACGACCGCTTTTATCGCTACCTGGAGTTCGGCACCGGGGGCATGCGGGGACGCACGATCGGCGTCGTGTCGACCGCCGCCGAGCGCGGCACGGGCGACATCCCGGCCCACGCCGCGGTGGGCTGCAATGTGCTGAACGACTTCACGCTGGTCCGGGCGACCATCGGTTTGTACCGCCATGTGGCCCGGTACCTGACATCGCAGCAGCGTTATGACCGCCCGTCGCTGGTCATCGCCCACGATGTCCGCCACTTCTCGCGCCATTTCTGCGAGCTCGCGGCCAGCACCTGGACCCGGCTGGGCGGCAACGCCTTCATTTTCGCCGGGCCCCGGTCGACCCCGCAGTTGAGTTTCAGCGTCCGCCATCTGCGCGCTCACGCCGGGGTGGTCATCACGGCCAGCCACAATCCCCCCCATGACAATGGCTTCAAGGCCTACTTCGATGATGGTGCCCAAGTGGTGCCGCCGCATGACAAGGCGATCGTCACGGAAGTGAACGCGGTGCCGCTGAACGAAGTCGGCGGCTACCTTGAGAAGTCGCTGGCCGGCGTGACGGTCCTCGGAACCAACGCCGACGAGGCCTACCTCGCCGCGGCGGCCAAGGCGGCGATCGATCCGTCCCTTTTCCAGCGCACGCCACTGAGCGTGGTCTTCACCAACATTCATGGCACGGGGGGCGTCTCCTCGCTGCCGTTGCTGCGGCGCGCGGGGGTTGAGGTGCACGAGGTGCCGTCGCAAGCGGCGTTCGACGCCCGGTTCCCGACGGTGAAGTCGCCCAATCCCGAAAATGCCGAGGCGCTGTCGCTGGCCGTCCGGCTGGCGGATGAGAAGGGGATCGATGTCGTGCTCGCGACCGATCCGGACTGCGATCGTATGGGCGTGGCGGTGCGCAACCGCGCCGGCAAGATGGAATTGCTGACCGGAAACCAGATCGGGGCGCTCTTCGCGGACTACCGCATCAGTAGCTACAAGAAGCTCGGCTGGCTGCCGGCGGCGGGCAGTCCGCGGGCGGCCTTGATCAAGACCTTTGTCACCACCCCGCTGCAGGATGCCATCGGCCGCAATCACGGCGTGAAGGTCATCAACACCCTGACGGGCTTCAAGTGGATCGCGGCCAAGATCAAGGCCTACGAGGACGGTCTGAAGACGGCGCTGCTCGCGGCGGAGGGCGTGGCGATCGACTACGATGCCACGCCGTTCGAGTCGCGCGCCCGCCTGCTGCTGAAACACAGCACGTTTTACCTCTTTGGCACCGAGGAGAGTTACGGTTACCTGCCGAACGACCTCGTGCGCGACAAGGATGGCAATGCCGCGTGCCTCATGTTCTGCGAGCTGGCGGCCTGGGTGAAGTCGCGCGGGTTGACGATCCCGGAGTACCTCGACCAATTGTACCTGAAGAATGGATTCTACCTCGAGGGGGTCATCAACCTCTACTACGAGGGCGCCAGCGGCGCGGCCAAGATCAAGCGCATCCTCGAGACCTACCGCAGTTCGCCCCCGCGTGCGTTCGGGGATGTGGCGGTGGCGAAGTTCCAGGACTTCGGCCGCGAGACCTTGGTCGACGATGACGGGGCGGAGATTCCGAAGCAGGACCTCTACTTCGTCACCCTCGCCAACGGCTACACGTTTGCCGCGCGGGGATCGGGCACGGAGCCCAAGATGAAGTTCTATGTGTTTGGCCAGGCCACCGTCTCCTCGGCCGACGCGCTGCCCGCGACCAAAGTGGCGGTCAAGGCCGAGCTCGACCGGATCAAGGCCCTGATCGAGGCGGATGCGCAGCGCCGGGCGGAAGGCTGACGCCGGCTGGACGCGAGCCTGTTGCCCTTGTGACGTACGAACTCGACCACCGGCGCTATGCCCTTCCGTTTCGCACCCCGTTGCGAACGGCCCATGGCCGGTGGTCGGTGCGCGAGGGGCTCCTCCTGCGCCTCCGGACTGAGGAGGGCGCGACCGGATATGGCGAGGTGGCACCGATTCCGGGCTTTGGCCGTGAAACGCTGGAGCTCGACGAGGCGGCCCTGATCCGGATCGGTCCCCGTCCCACGGCGGAGACCCTCGCGGCCGGGGCCTCGGGTCTTGACTGTCTGGCCGGGGCGCTGGCCCGCGCACTGCGGGCTTGTTCCTCCGCGACGCCGGACCCCGCACCTGCGCGGGACTTGATCCCGGTGGCGTCGCTCCTGCCGGCCGGCCGGGACGTGCTCGCGGTGATTCCCGGGCGGGTGGAGTTGGGCTTCCGTGCGTTCAAGTGGAAGGTGGGTGCCGGGGATCCCGCCGACGAACTTTCGCTGCTCGATGATGTGCTCGCGGCGCTACCCTCGGGCTCGAAGCTCCGCCTCGATGCGAACGGGGCGTGGGATCGGCGCCAGAGTGAACGGTGGCTTGAACGATGCGCCGAGCGCCCGATCGAGCACGTCGAGCAACCGGTGTCCCCGGAAAACCGGGCGGCCGTCGACCTGCTGCTCGGCCTGGCGGGAGATTATCCCACGCCCATCGCGCTCGATGAGTCACTGGTCGGACAGAGCGAGATCGAGACCTGGCTCGATCGTGGCTGGCCCGGGGTGTATGTGATCAAGCCCGGGCTTCTTGCCGACCCGAGGACCGTCCTGGACCGGCTGCACCGGGCGCGGGCGCGGGTGGTGTTTTCGTCCTGTCTGGAGACGGCGGTGGGCGCGCGCGACTCCCTGGGATGGGCCTTCTCCTGGCCTGGAGAGGCACGGGCGCTCGGATTCGGGGTCTGGCCGCTTTTCCAGGATGCGCGCTTCGACGGACCCTTTCTGGCGCCCTTCTGGCGCTGGCCGGACGTGACCCGCCTGGACCCGGAGCCCCTATGGACCGCGCTGAACTGAGCGGGCGTCTCGGTGGCGGAACCCTCCGTCCTGGAGGTTCCGATACCGTGGTGTGTGAAGAGGATCCGGCGCGCTTTCACGCCGCGCTCGCGGCGGCCGTCGCGGGCCGCGGCCGCGTCTTCCTCGCCGATCCGGCGTGGCGCGAATCGGAGCGGGCGGAGTTCCATGCGATCCTGAAGGCCACCTCCGCGGCCGGACCGGCGGACGGCGAGGGGGAGCGGGGCTGGCTCTGCCTGCCGACCGGAGGTTCGTCCGGGCGGATCAAGCTGGCCCGGCACGATGCGGCCACCCTCGCGGCGGCGGTGGCGGGCTTCACCCGGCATTTTGGCGTGACCCGCGTGGACGCCGTGGGCTTCCTGCCCCTGCATCATGTCAGCGGATTGATGGCGTGGCTCCGCACGCGATTGACCGGAGGCAGCTACCAGGCCGCCCGCTGGAGTGACGTCGCCCGTGGTCTGTATCCGGCGCCACCTTCGGCGGCTTCCTTTGTTTCAATCGTACCGACCCAACTGCAGCGTCTGCTGACGGAAGCCGCTGCGGTCGACTGGCTGCGGTCCTTTCGCGCGGTCTTCGTCGGTGGCGGACCCGTCTGGCCGGAACTGCTGGACCGTGCGACCGCGGCCCGCCTTCCGCTTTCCCTCAGCTACGGCATGACGGAGACGGCGGCGATGGTGTCCGCCCTGCTGCCGGAGGAGTTTGCGGCGGGACGGCGCAGCGCCGGGCGGGCGCTGCCCCACGCCCGGATCGAGGTGAATGCGGAGGGCGTGCTGCGGGTGGGGGGAGCGTCGCTTTTCCGCGGCTATTTTCCCCACTGGCGGGACGAGGATGAAGGGTTCACGACGGCGGACCTCGGGAGCCTGGACGCGGAGGGGCATGTGCACATCCAGCGACGGCTCGACGAAGTGATCATCACCGGTGGAGAGAAAGTCGACCCCCGCGGGGTGGAGGAGGTGCTCCGCGCCAGCGGCCAGTTTTCCGATGTGGCGGTCATCGGCCTGCCGGATCCGGCGTGGGGGCAGCGAGTGGTTGCCTGTTATCCGGCGGAAGCGGAGCCGGCTGATTGGGAAAGCCTGCGCGCCTGGGTGGAACGTGAACTCTCCGGTTATCGCCGCCCCAAGCGCTATGTGGCGGTGACCCCGTGGCCGCGCAATGCGCAGGGAAAGCTGAACCGCGAGGCACTGCGCGAAGCGGCGGGGCGGGAGTGATTCGAGCAATCCGGTCCGTGACACGGCGCGGAATCTTGTTCTAGTCGCCAGGTATGACGAAGAACGAGATTGCGGACATCCTGGAGCAGATCGGTACGCTGCTGGAGTTGAAAGGGGAGAACCCGTTCAAGATCCGGGCCTACGCCTCCGGAGCCCGGGCGCTCGAAGCGATCGAGGAGAGTGAGCTCGACCGCTTGATTGCCGAGGAGAGCCTGCAGAGCGTGAAGGGGATTGGGGAAGCGCTCGCGCAGAAGATCACCGAGCTGCGCACGACCGGCAAATTGGCGTTTTTCGAGAAGCTACAAGCGTCGATTGAACCCGGCTTGGTGGAGCTGCTGCAGATTCCTGGGCTTGGACCCAAGAAGATCCGCGCCCTCCATGGCCAGCTGGGCATCGCGAGCATCGCGGCCCTGTCCGAGGCCTGCCGGGCCGGCCGGGTGGCGGAGCTGGCGGGCTTTGGGGAAAAGACCCAGCAGAAACTGCTGGAGGGCATCGCCAACCGGGAGGCCTATGGACGGCGACACCTGTGGTGGGATGCCTACGAGGTGGCTGCGCAGATCCTCCTGGGTCTGCGGGCCCTCCCGGACGTGGTGCGGGCAGAGCATGCCGGCAGCCTGCGGCGCGGTTTGGAAACGGTCGGCGATCTGGATTTTATTGTCGCCGCGCGCCAGGTGGCTCCGGTGGTCGACTGGTTCTGTGCGCAACCAGGCGTGAAAGAAGTGACAGCCCGTGGTGAAACCAAGGCCAGCGTGCGCTTTTCCAGCGGACTGCAGGCGGACCTGCGGCTGGTACCGGAGGACCAGTTTGTTTTTGCCCTGCATCACTTCACGGGATCGAAAGCCCACAATGTGGAGATGCGGCAACGCGCGCTGGCCCGAGGCTTGAGCCTCAGTGAGTGGGGCCTCGTATCGGCGGCGGGGGAGGGCACGGTCAAGGAAAAGGTGGGAGCCGCGGGTGCGGCCCGGATGGTGACGGAAGCGGACCTGTTCGCCGCGCTCGGATTGCGCTTCATTCCTCCGGAGTTGCGGGAAGGCATGGGGGAAATCGAGTGGGCGGAGCGCGCCGACTTGCCCCGGCTGGTGGAGGAGTCGGATCTGCGCGGGGCGTTTCATAATCATACGACCGCCAGCGATGGCCGGAATACGCTGGCTGAGATGACGGCGGCCGCGGAGGCCCTTGGGTGGGAGTATCTCGGCATTGCGGATCACTCCAAATCGAGTTTCCAGGCCAATGGATTGTCCGAAGAACGGCTGCTGCGCCAAGTCGAGGAGATCCGCGTCTTGAACGCGTCCGGGCGGTTTCGCACCCATGTGTTTTCGGGCACGGAGTGCGACATCCTGCCGGACGGCCGCTTGGATTTCGACGACGACACGCTCCGGCAGGTCGACTATGTGGTGGCTTCGGTCCACAGCGCGTTCACCCAAAGCGAGGAGGAGATGACCCGCCGCCTGATCCGGGCGATCGAGCATCCCCTCACCACCATGCTGGGTCATGTCACCGGCCGGCTGCTGCTCCGGCGGGAAGGCTACAAACTGGACTTTGGCAAAGTCATCGATGCCGCCATCGCGCATGGAGTGATCATCGAGTTGAACGCGAGTCCCTGGCGCCTCGACCTGGACTGGCGTCACTGGCACCGGGCGGCGGAGCGCGGTTTGGTGTGCTCCATCAACCCTGACGCGCACGAGACCTCCGGCCTGCTGCACGTGAAGGCGGGTGTGCTCGCCGCACGCAAAGGCTGGTTGACGCGGGATGCGATCCTGACCACGCGCCCGCTCAAGGACGTCACCGCGTACCTGCAGCGGCGGCGGTGACACGGCCGCACCAGCGGATCGACGCAAGGATCCATCGGGGCAACCTCCTGCGTTTCCGTCGGAGGTGGCCTCGTTGAGGCCGCGACGGGACCGTGCGGTCCCGCCTCTGTTTTCCGTTCCGTAGGATCGGCACCTATCCACGCGGGGTCGGCGACCCCACCTCCATCGGAGGTGTCTCTTGGATCGCGGTCAGGTTGGCGCTCAGGGGAATCCCCAAGGCGACGCCTTCTATTTGGAAACCGTCAGCGTCCGCTGGGCCGCGGCTTTCTTTTTGTCCCACCAGGCCTTGATGATCGAATGGGCCACCGGACCGGCGTACCGGCCACCCCCCAGTTCCTCTCCCGGAGTATCTCCCTCGATCATCACGGCGATGGCGATCTCCGGCTTCTCGACCGGGACAAAGCCGATGAACCAGGCGAGGTTGATCGTCCCTTTCGGGGTGGAAACTTGGGCGGTGCCCGTCTTGCCGGCGATCCGGAGATCCGGGATCCGTAGTGTCGGAGACGAAAGGATTTTAGCAGTGCCGGTGAGCACGCACTTCTCCATGCCTTCGAGGATGGCCTGATACTGCGCGGGAGGGATGCCGAGCGGGGACGTGGCCTGCCGCGGACGGTCCGGCTGGTGGATCAGGGTCGGCAGGGTCTCGGTTTCCCCGCGCGCGAAGGAGGCGGTGAAACAGGCCATCTGCAGCGGCGTGACGAGCAAGTATCCCTGACCGATGGCGTAGTTGGCCGTGTTGCCTTCAAACCACCGCTCTTCGATGGCCCGCTGATCTGGCGGCAGGCCCTTTTGGGCGGTGATGCGCCGCTTCCAGGCCGGGTCCGGCACGAGCATGCCCTTGGTCTCAAACGGCAGCTCGATTCCGGTCGGACGATCGAAGCGGAAGCGGCGGGCCTCCGCTGCGATGGCATCCGGACCCATCCTCACCCCCATCTCATAGAAATAGACATTGCAGGACTTCTCCACCGCCTCGGCCAGATTCACTTCGCCGTGCGCGTGGCCGTCGTGACAGGGAAACTGCCGGCGGCCGATTTTCAGCGCGCCCTGACAGTTGACCTTCGCCTCCGGGTCGATGGTGCCGTCGCGCAGTCCCGCCATCGCGGTCACGATCTTGAAGGTCGAGCCCGGGGCGTAGGTGCCCTTGACCGCCCGGTTGTACCAGCCGCCGGCCTCGTCGATCTCCTTGTATTTGGCGGAGGAGATACGCGGCGCGGTATCGCTCAGGTTGAAGTCCGGTTTGCTCGCCAGGACCAGGACCTCGCCCGTGGCGATGTCGAGGGCCACGGCTGCGCCGGGCAGTTCGAGCGTGGCCATGGAGGCCTCGACTGCACGCTGCAGGTCGATATCGAGGCTTGTCACAAGGTTGTTTCCCTGCACAGGCAGCCGCTTGTGCAGCGGGGGATTGACCCGGTAGCCGGCGTTGTCGACCCGGTAGATCGTACCGCCGGTTTCACCTTGCAGTCGGTCGTCAAAGCGCAACTCCAGTCCGTCGCGCCCGGCGGTGCCCTTCATCGCAAACGTTTTCAGTTCTTCCCCAGGCAACCCCTCGGGTAGCGAGTCCTCGATGCTGACCGTGCCGACGAACCCGAGGGTGTGGGCGGCGGCGGAACCGTACGGGTAGTGCCGGGTGGTTGAGGTGTAGACCTGGAGCGGGGAGGCGACCGGCAGCTGTTCAATCAGGCGGGCGTATTCCTCAGGGTGCAGGTCGTCGACGAGCACGTAGGGCAGGAGCAATTGCTGCCGGAAGTGTCGGGTCAGAGTCTGGCCGTCGAGTTCCTCGGACCGCCCGAGGGACCGGTTGATCTGGTCGAGGTAGCGCTGCACCACGGTGAATCGGGCAATCTGCTCCAATTCGGACGAAGTGGGAAGGTTGACGTCGTCGGTTTTCCGATACGCCATGCGGATCTTCAGGAACTCCGGCCGGAATTCCGGGCGCAGTTCATCCAGGTTGAGCGTGACCGCGAAGCGCGGACGGTTGCCCACGAGCAGATTGCCGTTCCGGTCGTAGATGTTGCCCCGCGGGCCGGGGGTGAGCACGCGCCGCTGGTTCTGGATGCGTTCCTTGGCGTGATAGGTGTCCGTCTTCAGCAGTTGCTGGTAGGTGAGCCCGCCGGCCAGGGTCAGGAGCAGGGTGGCGACGCCGAAATAGAACAGGATCAGCCGCGGGTCGTAACCCTTGTGCGACTCCACCAGACTGCCGGGACGTTCCTGGGATCTTTCTGGCATGGAGAGGGGGCGGTTCAGGCGCGGTGTTCCGTGCGAAACGGCGTCTGGCCGGCCCAGCCGAGCACCCGCCGCTGCAGGACAAGGAACCAAGGCGTGATGGCCGCCAAAGCAAGCTGGGAGGCGAGAAGGTCGGCGAAGAGCCGGGGCCAGGGGTCCACGCCCACGGGCAGGTCCCGGCCGACGAGGAAGGAAAGCACCAGGAAGATTCCCAGATTCGACAGCAGGGCCGCGAGGACGCCGACGAGGGTCTCCTCCCGGTGCACCCGGTGGCGGACGTGGTAAACAAACGCGTGCGCCGCCGTGAAGAGCAGGGCGTGGGTGCCGAAGGGAACCGGGGACACCGCGTCGTGGAGCAGTCCGGCGGCGAAGACCGCGGTCAGGCCTTCACCGCGGTCCATGCGCAAGGCGGCGAACACGACAAAGAGCCCGCCCGCAAACACCGAAATCCGCAGGGGCGCGAGTTCATGGTTGGCCTGCGAGATCAGGACCCAGAGCACCAGCAGGGTCAGAAAGAGGAGCGACGAGCGACGCATGGGCGCGGTCTAGTTGGGGGAGAGCGGCACCAGGATCGTCACTTCGTTGAGTTCGGTTAGACGCGGATCGAGCCGCACTTCACCCGTCTTGAAGAGGCCGTCCGTACTGGTTTCCAGGCGAACGATTTCCCCGATCGTCAAACCGGGCGGAAACACACCGCCCAGACCCGATGTCACCAGCCGCTTGGGCGAGGTCGGACTGGCCGACGCATCCGTGGGCACGTACTCGGCGATGCCCACGGCGGGGCCAAAGGCGGGATTCTCGCCGCCTTGATAACTGAGGGGACGGGTATCGCCATCCAGAGTCGCGGCGATGCGCACGCCCGGGCTGCTGATCAAGTCGATGACCGACAACGTCGCGTTGACCTCCGCCACCTTGCCGACGATGCCACCGCTGAAAATCACCGGAGATCCGACCGTGATGCCGTAGTTCCGACCCTTGCGCACGGTCAGCCGCTGCCACCAGCCGTTGAAGTCGCGGCGCGCCACCCGGGCCACCTCACTCCGGTAACCGCCGACCGCGGGCAGACGCAGCAGCGCCTCCAGTCGGGTCACTTGCTGGCGGAGACTCTCACTCTGCTGGAGCGTGGCCTCGTAGCTCGCATTGAGCCGCACCAGATCGCGACCGGCGGCGATCAGCTCGTTGGTGGAGCGCGTGCGGAGGGACCAGTAATCCTGCAAGTCGCGCACGTAGGAGGCGGACAGACTGACGGGGGCCTGCAGCTCGAAGAAGCTGATGCGGAGAAAACGCTTTACGATCGTCGGGACCACCAGCCAGGCGCCCAGCACAAGGCCAAGCACGAGAAAGGGACGTCCGGGATGGAGGCGACGATGCGGCACGGAGGACGATCAGGTTGGGGTCAGAGCGGCGGAGGGCAAGGCGGAGCGTGAGTCCGCCGCCGGCGATCGTTTCGCCTCCCCTGGGGCCGTCCCCGGTCTCCGGCCGCCGGACCGGTACGCTGCAGGCAAGGTCTCCTTTGGCTCACACGTTCTGCATGACCCAATTGAGGTCATTGAGCACGGCGCCGGTGCCGTTCGCCACTGCGGACAGGGGGTCGTCGGCCACCGTGACCGGCAGGCCGGTCTTTTCGCTCAGAAGCCGGTCGATGCCGCGAATCAGCGAGCCGCCGCCGGCCATGACGAATCCGCGATCCACCAAATCCGCGGACAACTCCGGGGGACAGCGTTCGAGCGTGGTGCGGACCGCATCCACAATCGCCGCGATGGTGTCGCTCAGCGCTTCGCGGATCTCCTGTGAGGTGATGTGAATCGTCTTGGGCAGGCCGGCGACCGAATCCCGGCCCTTGACCTCCATCGTCAATTCTTCGTCCAGCGGGTAGGCCGAACCGATGCGCATCTTGATCTCCTCCGACGTGCGTTCGCCGATGAGCAGATTGTAGGCGCGCTTCATGTAGTTGATGATGGCGCTGTCCAATTCATCTCCCGCGATCCGGATCGATTTGGAGAACACAATACCGGAGAGGGAAATGATCGCGATCTCGGTCGTGCCGCCGCCGATGTCGACGATCATGTTCGCCGCCGGCTCGTCGATCGGCAGACCGACCCCGATCGCCGCGGCCATCGGTTCGGGAATGGTGATGACGTCGCGCGCGCCGGCCCGGGTGGCCGAATCCTTGACCGCCCGCTTTTCCACTTCGGTGATGCCCGAAGGGATGGCGATCACGACGCGGGGAGCGACGCGCAAGGCGTTGCTGTGAACCTTGCGGATGAAGTAGCGCAGCATCGCCTCCGTCACATCGAAGTCGGCGATAACGCCGTCCTTCATCGGACGGATGGCCGTAATATTGCCCGGCGTGCGGCCAAGCATGCGCTTGGCTTCGTCACCCACGGCGCGGACATTGCGATTCGTCGTATCGATCGCCACCACCGAGGGTTCACGCAGCACGATTCCCTTGTCCTTGACGTAGACAAGTGTGTTGGCGGTGCCGAGATCGATGCCGATATCGTTGGAGAAATACCCGAGGAATTTGGACATGATGGCGATACGTGAGGCGGCGTCGCCGCCCGAGTGAGACAATCGGGGCTCCCCCGCAGGTGTCAACGGGCGAAACGGACAACGGGACACGTCAGCGCCCCCCAAGGACGCCCCCGTTCCCGGGGGACCGCACAGGGGGAGGCGCCCGTCCGGCGGGTGGGATGAGCGTTTTGTGCAACTTTGCGAGCGGCCCGCCCTCTTTACGACCGAGTTGCACGAGGTTCGAGTGCGGGACGACGCGAATGCTTCCGTTTTCCGCGCCAACCCCGCGACCCCGCCTGTGTTCCGACCGCCCCCGTACCGACTGGAAGAGGGGCTGTCCGGCAGCCTGACGAGGCCTTGGTTTTGGCCGGGAGATCGATCGTCCGCGATTCCCCAACCTCGTTCCAACATGTACTCCGTTCCTCTACCTCCCCTCAAGCGAGCCCCCGCGCTCGCGCTGACGGTTTCGCTCGCGCTTGCGGCCGGTTCCCTGTCCTTCGCCCAAACCGTCCCGCCTCCGGACAAGGACACGATCAAACTGGCCGAGTTTACCGTGAATGAAACCGCGGCCAATCCCTACGTCTCCCGCCAGGCCCTCTCGGCCTCCCGTGTCGCCATGGCGATTCAGGACATCCCGCAGTCGGTCACCGTGGTGACGAGTGAATTCATGCAGGATACCATGAGCCTCCGCATGCTGGATGCGGCCAAGTACCTGACCCCGGTCGTCGAGTCGACGCTGCCGATCGGCGGCGATCGCTACATGATCCGTGGCTTTCAGGTGTCGCACGAGTTCATCGACGGCGCGGAAATCTCCGGACAGGACGGCTATTCCGCGTCGCTCATGCCGTTCAACATCGAGCGCATTGAAATCATCAAGGGCCCCAACGCGATCCTCGTGCCCGGCGGCAGTCCCGGCGGGCAGTTCAACCCGATCACGAAGTCGCCCCTCGGCAAGAATCAGAACCTCTTCACGCTGGAGCTCACCCAATACATCGGCAGTTCGGCCAGTTTCGATGTCAATCGGGTTCTCTCGAAGAACGACTCGAGCGTCGCCGCCCGGTTTGTCGGTGCCTACTGGGACAGCGAAGGCTATGCCAACGACCAGTTCCGCAAGGGCTACATGTTCGCGCCCTCGATCTCCTGGCAGCTGAGCCCCGCGCACAAGCTGATCCTCAAGGGAGAATTCATGCAGAACCGTGAGTCCACGATCGTCGGCCTGCCGATCGACCCGACGATCGGGAGCGATGGATACGCGCAGATCGCACGCGGCCTGCCGCGTGACTTTGCGTTTGGCGACAAGAACAATGACTTCCGCCACCGCGCCACGGAGCGCATCACGATGGAGTTGCTCTCCAACATGGGTGACCACGTGTCCTCCCGCCTGCAGCTGATGGCGAACCACGTCGTGCGTGAAGACGCCGGCGGCACCAGCGCCGCCATTGCCGGCATCAGCGTCACCCGCAACCCCAGCACCGGCAAGTACGAGCCCGGGGTGGTGTGGAGCGTCGACCAGAGCGGCGCGACGGCCATTCCGTCCTCGGTGTCGGCGCCCATCCCGGCTCCGTCCGCCTGGGTTTACTCCCGGACCAATGGCGCCGTCGACCTGTTCTACAGCGAAGCGCATTTCCGCAATGACTACGCGGCGAAGTTCGAGAACAAGCTCTTCAAATCGACGACCATCGCGGGCCTGGCCGCCAACGTCTCGAAGGTGCAGTTCAAGTCTTACCCCGCGGTGACCCGTCCCTCCGTGCCGGCGAACAACCTCGGTTCGATCACCTTCCCGCCGTACAACTACCAGCAGCCCACACCGACCAATGGTGGTGGCAACCGTTTCGGCAAGCAGGAGGATATGCAGATCTTCGTCTACGAAAACCTCGGCCTGCTCGACGACCGCGTGCTGCTCTCCGGCGGTGTGTCGCGGTTCTTCGGCGATCTGGTGCGCACCGACACGAACGGCATCCCGCCCGCGATCACGTTCCCGAGCTACGACCTCTCGACGACCGCCAAGACGTTTGGCGTCGTCGGCAAGCCGGTCAAGGGCGTGTCCGTGTTTTATGGCTACAACACCACGGGTGGCACGATGCCCAGCTCGCTCAACCCCGGCACCTACGGCCCCTCCTTCCGCGCCGCCAGCGGCACGCAGATCGAATACGGCGTCAAGCTCGCGCTGCTCGAGGACCGTCTGACCGCTTCGTTCGCCCACTTCGACATCGAGCAGCAGAACTACCCGGTGCCGAACAGCGACTACTACACGCTGATCGCCCTCGGTCGCATCACCGAGGCCAATGCGCTGCCGAATCCGCTCTACCTCAATCTCAATTCCAAGGGTTGGGAGTTCGAGTCGACCTTCGCGGTCACAAAGAACCTGATGCTGATCGGCAACTACACCTCCTTCAAGATCCGCCAGCCGGTCACGAATGTGCGCGTGCGCGCCGTGCCGGACAAGAGCGGCGCCATCTACGCCGACTACCGCTTCACCGAGGGCCGGCTGAAGAACTTTGGCGCCAGCATCGGCATTGACTACAAGAGCGATGTCGCGGGTGAAAACGCCACGGGATTCACCACGACCAAGCCGCTGGCCGGCGGCACGTTTGTGCCGAACCAGCCGACCTTCCTCGTGGCTGGCCGAACCGTCGTCAACCTGGGCTTCAGCTACCGGGCCAAGGATTGGACGGCGCGGTTGCAGGTCAACAATGCGGCCGACAAGGAGTACATCCTCGCCGCCGGCAGCCGGACGGCGGCGGTGCCCGGAGATCCGCGCAACCTCAAGGCATCCGTCACCTACAAGTTCTGATCGCCTCGACGGGGCTCTTCAGTCTCGCCGGCGGGCCTGGGCCCGCCGGCTTTTTTATGTCCGCAGACGACGCTTTCGGGGTGGGGCGGGGACTATTATCGGACTGACCGGCAAACCCGCTTCTCGCCGGCCGCGCCGTTGATTGCAGGCTGCGTCCAACCCCGTACCCCATGCTCAGGTACTTCGCCAACGGAGTCATTCGATGGAAGAACGCCATGCTCTGCAATACGCGGACCAATTGGGAGTTCTACGCTGTGGTCAAAGGCCGGTGCGCCGCGGTCCTGAAGGACGGCGAAAAACCGGAGTTGAAGGAGCGGACGTTGTGGATCTTTCCCCCGGAATGCTCGCATGCCTGGGCGGATGACGGCCGGCGGGCGTTTCATCGGATCGCCTTCCACTTTGGCTCGGTGCCTTATCCGCTCGACGAGATTGTCCGGGAAAAGGGGTGGTTTTCCAAACGACTGACCGATGAGGATGTCGCCCGCCTGACGGCCATTGCAGCCGAAGTGGAGCCTCATTTCCGGCAGCCCAGCCTGCTCAGTCCCCTGGTGTTCCAAGGCCGGCTGATGGACCTTTGCGCGCTGGCGTTGTCGGACCAGACCACGAGCCTTCCGCCCGCGCTGCCGGACCTGGCTCACTTCAAGGTGGAGCGGGCCTCGACGTGGTACGCCGAACATCTGGCCCGCAATCCCTCGGTC
Source organism: Opitutaceae bacterium (assembly GCA_016794625.1). Lineage (GTDB taxonomy): Bacteria > Verrucomicrobiota > Verrucomicrobiia > Opitutales > Opitutaceae > UBA6669. The sequence goes on along the minus strand of JAEUGY010000112.1, from coordinate 6,433 downwards.
AAGGAAGCCGCGGACGCGGTTCACGTTTCTCCCAGTCACCTCCGTCGCCTGTTCTGGCAGGTGCGCAAACACAGTCCGAAGACCGCGTTTCAACGCATCCGGCTGGAGAAGGCCAACAGCCTGATGAGCCGCAGCGCGCTGACGCTGGAGGACGTCGCCCGGCACTGCGGTTTCGCCAGCGCCAGCCACTTCTGTCGCGAGTACAAGCGGGTGCACCACTTTACTCCGACGCATTGGCGCAAGCGCCTGGTCGCCGGATTCAGCAAACCGCTCCCCCCGGGGGTGGTGCCGGTGCGCGAGTTCAGCGCCCGCCCGGAAGAGCGGACCATGAGCGCGTGAGCCCGGGGGCGACCCGGTTGGAACCCCCCGCCCGACGCACGTTGACCTCCGAGTCAGGTGTAAACGTTTCGAGAAACAATGCGCACCCCCCGTGGTCGGAGGTGACAGCACGTCGCGGGCTGGACAGTCTGGTTCCGGCGGTATTGTCTGCCAACGTATGTCGCTTTCATCATCTTCCCCTGTGGTTGAGACTCAGAAAACGCAGGTCGGGCGCGGGTTATGGGCCTCGCGCCAGGCTTTCACCCTGCTGGAGATCCTGGTCGTGCTCGCCATCATCGGGTTGCTGGTCGGCCTGGCCGTGACCAACGTGGAAGGCATCCTGGGTGGCAACCGGGTCAAGGTGACGGAGATGTTTGTGCAGACGACGATGAAAACTCCGATCACCGCCTATCGTCTCGACATGGGTGATTACCCGTCGACCGCCGAGGGGCTCCAGGTGCTCCTGACCGCCCCCTCCAATCGCGCGGACCGCTGGCATGGCCCGTATTTGGAAATGAAAGGCGGCAAACTGCCTCTGGATCCGTGGGGTGAGCCGTACCAGTACCGCTATCCCGGAGTGAAGAATAAGCTGGGGTACGATCTCTGGTCGAAGGGCAACGATCGGACCGACGGCACCGCCGATGACATCGGCAATTGGTAAGGACGACGCATGGGACTCGTCCGGCGTCATCGTGAGGTTCGCGCCGCGGTTTCCTCTGCGTTCACGTTGCTGGAAATCCTGCTCGCGCTCGCCCTCATCGGGTTGCTCGGCGGGTTGGTGGTGACCGGAGCGAACCGGCTCCTTGCCCAAGGCCCGGTGTCGGCCGAGGATGTCTTTTGGAAAGCCGTGACCGAGGCCCGCAAGTATGCACTCCTGCGCGGACAGGAAGTGCGGCTGGCGTATGAGGCCAAGAGCAAGACCTTTGATGCGACGACGTCGGAAGGGTCGCGGAAGTTCCCCGTGCCCTTCGACGGCGAGCTGACCATTGATTTTCTCTCGGCGAGTTCCGCCGGGCGCTCCACGGTCCTGATTGGCGGCACTTTGGTCGAGACGCGGCCCATGCCGTTTGTGACCTTCTATCCCGACGGCACCTGCTCGTCGTTCCGCGTTCAGTTGCGCAGCCGCGGGGGCGAACCGCGCTACCTGCAGATCGATCCGTGGACCTGCGCGGCGATCAAGGACAAGACGACGACCCGCTAAGTCATGCCCGGACCGTCCACCGCGCTGCGCCCCCGTTTTTCCGCTCCCGTGCGGTCCGGGATCGGTGCGACGTCGCGGGGGAGCCCGGCGACCCAGAGGTTCGTCCGCGGGTTCACCTTGCTCGAAGTGCTCTGCGCGTTGGTGGTGTTTGCCATGGCCGCAGCGGTGCTTGGCGGGGCCTATGTCAATGTGCTCAATGCCTACCACCGCATCGGCGGCCAGGTGCGCAACGACGATGACCTCCGATTCGCGCGGGCGGCCTTGCTCGCCGAACCCGACCTCAAGAAGGCGGAGGAAGGAGGGCGGTATTCGACGGTCGACGGACGTACGGTGCAGTGGGAGGCGGTGATTGAACCCACGACGGTGACCGATCTGTTCAGCGTGCGTTTCACGTGCCAGATCGACGACCCCAAGGCGAGCACCCCGGCGCGCGTCGAGCAGGTGTTCCGAGTGCTGCGTCCGACCTGGTCGGAGCCAGCGGAGCGCGACAAACTCCGGGCCGAGGCACAGAAGAGGATTCTGGAATTGCAGGAGAAACGGCGATGACTCCCGGCGAACGTCTGAAATCCGAAGGGTGCGCCGCGGCCCGCAATCGAGGGCGCATCTTGTCTTCTCGGGCCCGCGCCGGATTCACCGTGATTGAAATCCTGGTCTCGCTGGCGCTCGTCGGACTGGTCCTGGTCGGGCTGAATACCTTTTTGTTCTCCATGGGCGAACTGTGGGGACGGGGCAGCGACACGCGGCTCTTCGATCAGCATGTCCGTGCGGTCTCCCGGTTCCTGGAACGCGAATTACGCAGCGCCGCCTGGCCGCCAGCCGTGCCCGCCGGCATCCCCGGGCTGAAGGCCGAGGAAATCAAGGCGCCCACGGGGATCAGTGGACCGTTGCTTACGTTCGAGCTGCGCGAGGGCAGCCGGCTCTTTGTCTGGCCGGAGCATTCCCTCCCGGACGTGGTCTGCGCCCTGGCGGTGCGCGACGGCGCCGGGTTGCTGCTCCTCTGGCACTCGCGCCTGGAGTCGGACTTTGACGACGATCCTCCGCGGGAGACGGTGCTGTCGCCCTTTGTCACGGCACTGCAGTACGAGTACTACGACGCCGACTTCAAGAGCTGGCGTTCGGAGACCAACCTGCGCCGCAGTCGGGAAGGCGGCGATACGTACGACGTGCCCCAGCGACTCCGCCTTTCGTTCAAGCAGGGCGGCCTGGCGCAGGACACCACCATCACCCTTCCCTCCGTCGCCGAGGGACTGCCCACGTTCTGACGATGTTCCCGCGTGCTCACACCGTGTCAGGCCGGTCGAGGGGTTCCGTCCTCGTGATTGTCCTGGTGTCTCTCGTCTTTGCGGCCGTGGCGCTGACCGCCTTCATGGAGAAGGCGAGCAATGACCTGCTGATGGAGACCCGCGAGGCGGACATGCTCCGGCTGCGCATGGAAGCCCAGTCTGCGCTGGAGACGACGCTTGCCGTGCTCGAGGATTTCCGGACGGTCAACGGAGGACTGCGCAGCCCGGCCGAGGGCTGGGACGATCCCCTGGGCTTCGCTGGATACGAGCCGGCTGACGGCGCCAAGATCGAAGTGACGTTCGAGGACGAGAGTGGAAAACTTTCCCTGCCGACGCTGGAAGGTCCGACGCTCGTCGCCTTGTTCAAGGGGTGGGAGCTCCATCAAGCGGACGCCGAACGGCTGTCGGATGCGCTGCTCGGCTGGATGCGACCCGACTACGTGGCCGCTTCGGCCGGGGCTCCGAGCGTGGAAGACTATGATCGCGGAGAGTTGCCCTACAAGCCGCCGGCGCGCTCGCTCCGGTCCTTTTCGGAGTTGGCCGCGATCAAGGTGGCGAACGAAGTGTTTTACGATGACAAGGGCCGTCCGAATGCGCTTTGGCAGCGGTTCCGCGACGCCGTTTCTCTCTACCAGTACACGTCTCCGAATCTCAACGCGGCGCCGGGAGACGCACTCTTTGCCTTGAGCAGCCTCGATCCCTTGCAGCAGAAGCGCTTCGCCGAGTACCTGCGCGGGGAAGGGTCGTTTGCCCGCCAAGGTCCGGGTTACTTCAAGAACACCGGGGATGCGGCGGCGATCGTTGGAGGACAGACCTCGATCACCGGATTCGGGGTCGACATCCGGGCGTTGCGCATCCGGATCGCGGTGCTCAAAGGACCGGCCCACTATGAGTTGACCGTGGTCGTGGCCCCGCCGGGAGGAGCACAACTGGTGCGCTCGGGTCCCGCGGCGGGAGCACGGACGGCGGACACCTCCAAAGCGCCGAAGCCGGAGACCCCTGCGCGCACCCCGGCGGCCGGGGCGGGCGCGGAGTCGGGCGCGGGCTCGAAAAAGCTCAACTACCCCTTTACTCTGTTGGAAATCACCGAAAACGTGGTGATGTCGTCCCAGCATTCTCCTGATCCTACGCTTTGAGCATGTCCACTGAGACCCTCCCTCGACCGCCCGACTCCGCCCCTGCCGCGGAGGCGGCCCCGCCTCGGGTGGTGCTGCTGTCCGACCCTCGCTTCTTTGTCCGGTCCGTTCCGGTCAACGCGGGCAGCACGGCGGCCGAAGTCGCCGCCCAGGTCGAACTCGCGCTGGAGACGCTCTCTCCTTTTCCCGTCAACCAACTCTATCATGGGCATGTGTGGAAAGCGGGTTCTCCCCATGCGCTCGCCTACGCGGCCTACCGGCGTCGGTTCACCGCGGAGGAAACGGAGATTTGGTCGACCGCTGACCTTGTCATTCCCGCGTTTGTCGCCGTGGCGGGCCAGGGTGCCGCCGCCGGGGACACGTGGCTCATCTCGGGTCCGGAAGCGATCACGGCCGTGCATTGGGCGGTGGCGGGCGGGGTGCCGACACGGGTGCTGACGGAAACGCTCGCGGCCGACGCTTCGGCCGAAGAACGCGCCCGGGTGCGCGAGGCGGTGCTCCGTTCGTTGGGTGCGACAGGTGCGGTGACCGAGCTGGATCCACCCGTTTGGGTGCCCGGCGAATGGGATGCGCCGAACCAGGTGTTTCAGACCTCCGGCAAGACGCTGCTCGTGTCGACCGCGGAGGCCTCCGGCCTGGACGTCCGCGACAAGGAGGATCTCGCCACCCGCCGCCGGGCGCGCGCGCGGGATCTCGCCCTCTGGCGGTGCTTCCTCGGGCTGATCATTTTCCTTCTCGTCTCACTCGTGGGCGAGGGCGCCATTGTCGGGCTGCGGGCCTGGGGTGCTTCCCGGCAGGCAAAGCTGGAGGCCCGGCAGCCCCAGGTGGACAAGATCATGGCGCAGCAAACGCTGGCCACGCGGATTGAGGAGCTTTCCACCAAGCGGCTGCGTCCGTTCGAGATGATCACGATGGTGCACATTGAGGGGAATCCCGGCACGAAGAAACCGGACTCGATCCAGTTCCTGCGCACCACCACAAGCGGCCTGTACGTGCTGCAGATTGAAGCCCAGACCAAGATCGGCGGCGACCTGGCGCTCTACCAGGCAGCGCTGCGGACGAATCCCGCCGTCGCTTCGGTCGAGGTCACGCGCCAGGAACTGCGCGATGCCACCACCACCTTCACCTTGGTGATCACCTTCAAACCCGAGGCCCTGACGCCCGCCGCCACGCCATGAAACGATTGCGCGACTATTACCTCAGCCGTCTCTTGCGGGAGAAAGTGCTCTTGCTGGCGCTGCTGGCCATCGCCGCAGCCATCTGGTCGTCCAGTCTTTTGCGCCGGCTCCAGGTGGCGACCCAGACGCATGTGCAGGTCGGCACGGACCTGGCGGTCCAGGACCAATGGTTGGCCCAACAGGAGCGCATCGAGGCGCTCGCCAAGACGGCGATCGAGCACCTCGATCCGGCGAAGAGCCTCGATTCGGTGCGGTTGACGGCGGAGGTGTCGGACATGGCTTCCGCCGCAGGCATCACGGCCAACCGGCAGATCGATTCCACGCGTACGGAGCGCACTCCCGAATTTGCCGTGCATTCGATTGAGTTTCGGGCGCGACGCGCGAACTACGCGGATTTGCAGAAGTTCTACTTCAAGATCGTCGAGCGGGCCCCCTATGTCGGCCTGGAGCAGTTTTCGCTCTCCACGGTGCCCAGTCGGCCTTCGGAAATCGAGGCGGTCTTCCGGATCACCTCGGTCGAGATTGCCCGTTAGACCCGGCAGAGACCGCATAGGCTCCCGCTAGGTTCCGGGCCTCTTTGTAATCAGAACAAGCTCGACCGTCGAAATCGTTTTGATACCGAACGATCATGCCACCATCGACATGGACGTCATCGTCCAGAGTGTTCGCCATCGCGGGTTTGCTGGCCGCCCTTTCCCCGAAATCCGTCCGGGCGGAGGACCAGATCGCCTATAAGTTTCAATCCTGGCAGGAGGATCATGGCCGGATCCGGGTCGATGCCCACTACGCGTTGGTCGAGAAGGATCTCGGGCTGGAAACGAAACTCAAACTGACGGGGCTGATCGACGCAATCGCCGGGGCCACCCCCAACGGTCAGCCGGCGCCGGCGGGCAGCGATCAGGTGCCGCTTTCACAATTGACGGATCGCCGCAAGGCCTGGACCGCCGATCTCTCCCACCAATTCACCCGGTCCAATGTTACGCTGGCCTACGCCCAGAGCCGGGAGAGCGACTACATTTCCAATGGCTGGTCGATCAATACGCTGACGGATTTCAACGCCAAGAACACCACGCTGCTGGTCGGTTATGCGCGCGTCGACGATGACATCACCGCCCGTTTCCTCCCGGCTCCGCGGGTCAAGACCGGGGACGACGTGGTGGTCGGGGTGACCCAGCTGCTCAACCCCCGGACCTCGGTCACGGTGAACCTGACCCGCGGCCAGACGCGGGGGTATCTCTCGGATCCCTACAAGATCATCCAGAAGCGGACCGAAATCCTGCCCGGCCTCTTCCTCCCGTTGACCTTTTCCGAGAACCG
>JAEUGY010000009.1 GCA_016794625.1 Opitutaceae bacterium | reverse complement strand
TGCGTGACGATGGCACCACGACGGATCTGGGTTACCCGTGGTCGGTGATGGTCGACTCGAACCATGTGCTGGTCGCCTACTACCACAATGTGGGCGGCGGCATTCAGCATATCGCAGGGACGTTGCTTGAGCTGCGGTAGTCGAACGACACCCTCATGGTGTGGTGGCGTTCACGCTCCTCCGTTGGTGACACCACCGGGGTACCTCCGGGACCGGGCGCGCGCAATCCACGGCCCGGGCTCCTAGGGCAGCAGGTAAATCTCGACGAGAGCGTTTCCGGTGGTGCCGCCGACTCCGGAGACGTGCGCGGTGTAGGTGCCGGCGCGCACCGACACGAGGAGCGCAGCGTCGAGGCTCTGCGGAGGCAGGTCGAAGGCTCCGAGCCGCCGGGCGACCTGGGTGATTTCGGAGGCATCGGGCGACGCCCCCCAGTTGTCGTTGGCCGCGACGGCGAGGCTGTTTTGGAAGAGCGTGAGCTGCGGGTCGGGCAGGGTCCCGGACACGCCGAAGGGAACCAGGCCGGGGCCGGTGGCGCGGAGGAGCAGGCGGAGCACCCCGTCGCCCTGGACGACGAATCCGGGGATCAGGATCCCGGCATTCTGGCCGACAAACGCCCGCGTGCTCGCGTTGACGAGGCGCGACCCGGTGGTTCCGGTTTCCGCATCGTAGACTTCCAGCAGCACGATCCCGGTCCCGCCGCCGTCGCCGACGGGTGTGGTGTATCCAGCCGGGGCGAGCGCGCTGACCACGGCGGCGTCACGGCTGCCGGCGGGCAGCGCAAAAGCGCCGGCGGCGGCGAAGACCGGTGCGTCAAATGCATTCCAGGAATCGTTTTCGATGGTCGCGGAACCGCCGAGGTTGAGGGTGAGCGACGGATCGGGCAGGGTGCCGGGGACCCCGAACGCGGCCAGTCCCGGGCCCACGGCGCGGACGAGCATGCGTTTGGCCGCCGTGCCCTGGAGGACGAAGCCGGCGATCGGGTTGGCGGCCGGGCCGCCGACGATGGCGCGGGAGGCGAGGTTGACAATGCGGGCGTCCGGCGGGCCGGCCTGCTCGCGGGCGAGACGTCGCATCAACTGGTCATGGTAGAGGGAAAGCGGATGCAGCCGCTGGCCCTGACCGGCGCCCTCCGTGTGGTCGACCGGCGCGGTCCGGGAGGCCGGCGCCCCGCTCGAAGTGCTGATCCCGGAGGCGGCGCCGCGGGTGCCGATCACGTATCCGTAACGGGCCTGTTCGCTGCGCACGATGTACGTCTTGGTGGAGTGGTAGGCGAGTCCGATGAGGTTCCAATAGACCGAGTGCGTGCCGCCCTGTCCGTGTTGGGGCGGCGTCCCCGACGTGCCGCGGTAGTGGGCGGTGAAGAAGTCGCGGTCGAGCTGCACGCTGTCGATGAGGTTCGACTGGCTCAGGTGCATGTGGTGGTCGCACCCTTCGCCGGACGTCGTGCCGCTGCCGGCCGCCTGGGTGCGCGTGACCTGGGCGAGCCCCCCGAGGATGACATTGCCGGAACAGGCCATGTGGGAAAAGACGAAGCCATGCCGGTTGTAGCGGGCGATGCAGTCGCGCAGGAGGCATTCGTTGCTGGCCTGCAGTCGGTACATGTATCCATTGCCTCCGCCGCCGCCGTAGAGGGGGCGCTGGAATTCGCAGTCCTGGACGGTGACGCCGCGGCAGTTCTGGAGGAGGACACCGTTGGAAAGGAGATGCGTGTTGAGCGTGTTGCCGGGGGGCCGGTACGATGCGACCCGGGAGATCCAGGCGTGGCGTACGCGGAGAAACGCCACGGCCCACGACCCGTGCACATCGTAGGAGGGATTGCCCGCCACGGAGTAGTCCTCCTCGCCCCAGCCGGTCGGTCGGCCGGCCTCCGGGTGCTCGCGATTGCCGAGGGAAAGATCCTCCACCCCGACCTCCTCCAGATGGGTCACCGCCCGGTGCACGCGGGCGTTGTCGCGCGTCTTCAGGTAATAGCGGGTCGGAGCATCAAGGGTGAGGCGGGAGGAGGCGCCATCGATCGCGGTGATCTGCCGGAGGAACATGACCCCGCCCAGCCCGGAGCCCTGACCGGCCCACAGGTCGGTCATGTTATGTTCGGCCACAAACGCGTCGGTGGCGTCGGCGCGGATGACGATCCAGTCGCCAACGGCAAAACCGGTGGTCGAGTCGACCGGAATCATGGTGGTGGGACCAAGGAGATCCGTGGTGATGCGAGGTTGCGGACTGCCCGACGGAACCGTGCCCCAGCTGGAACCCGAACCCTCGACGCGGAGGATGGCTTTTCCCCGCATGGCGGTGGCGGTGTTGAACAGGAACGTCGACGTGCGACCGGCACCGCGCAGCACGATGCGGGAGGTGCTGATGCGCAGCGCGGAGGAGGCCGATCCTTGGGGCGAAACCTGAAAGGTTCCGGCCGGGAGGTAGACCACGCCCCCGCCCGCGGCGGCCGCAGCGTCAATGGCCGCCTGGATGGCGGACGTCGAATCAACGGTGCCGGTCGGATCCGCGCCGTACGCGGTCACGTCGAACCGGGGACCCTGGGGGGCGGGGAGCGCCACCTCCCCGCGCCGGTAGCCGGCGTAGGAGAAATCCTGGATGAGTTTGTCAGTCTCGAATCGCCGATCCTCCGGCGGTGTCCAGTCGGCCGGATAAAGGGTGCTGCGCCATTCGGCCTGACCGCGGGCGACGAAGGGGACGAGAAGCGCGAGGAGCAGGGGAAGGTGGAACAGACGCACGGGATGGAAGGGAGCGATCGCGAGTGAAGTCGAGTGGCACAGCCAGGAAAAGGCGGAAGTGCGTCGGCGGGATGGTACCGACGCGGCCGCCGCGAGGCCACCTCCAACGGAGGGACGGACGTTCTGTTGGACGTGGGATCGCGGACCCCGCGGGGATGGGCCCGTACTTCGAACAGGGCCTGGCGGCCGATCTGGTGGTCCTGGAAGTGAATCCGCTGCTCGACATTCGCTCGACCCGGCGCATCGCTGAGGTGGTGCGATCCGGTGTGCGCTGCGATCGTTCCCCTTCGCATCCCGCCAGTCTGCCCCTCTGAACCGGCCCAGCTGTCTTTCCCTCCTTTCCGCATACTCATCCTCCCTCCACGATCATGGCCACGTCCCGCCGTCAATTCCTCGCCTCCGCCGCCACCGGCGCCACCCTGGCCCCGTTACTGGTGCCCACGCTGGCGGCCGGTGCGGGGGCACCGGCCGAGTCGTCTTCGCCTCTGGCGCGCGGCGGGGCGACCCGCACCCGCCTCTCGCGCACGAATCGCAATCTATTCAACGGCGACACCTGCACCTTCTTCTACAATCCGGAACTCTGGCAGCCCGAGGACTTCACAATGAAGTCGGGGCAGGGCAAGACCGGCACCCAGACGCTTCCCGTCGGCGGACCGTTTCAGGCGAAGGCGATCCGTCGCTATGTGCAGACGTTGAAGAAGGGCGGGATCGACACCTTCGTCATCAATGCGAACGCCTCGAAGGCTTGGTATCCGAGCAAGACAACCCCGAGCATCCTCGACGGTTACCGGCGCGGGGACCGGGAGTTTTTCCGCGGTCATGCCATTTGCGCCGGGATCACCGACCCGGCGGAGGTGGAGGGATTCCTCGACCGCTTCGAATCCTTCTTCGGTTTGTATCAGGATCTCCTTGACGCCGGTGTCGACTGGCTGGCGGAGACGGCCCGGGCCTGCCGGGCCGAGCGGATCGCTCCCTGGGTGAGCATCCGGATGAATGACTTTCACGGGGCGAAGAATATCAATGGCAGCTTCTTCAATCACCCCCTGCTCAAGCGTCCCGAGATGCGCCTCCAGCGCGGCGCCTACTCGCCGACCATGCGGGACCCGTCCTACCGGACCGGATTGAACTTTGAACGCCAGGAGGTGCGTGACGCCCTGTACGTGCAGATCAAGGAGGTGGTCGAGGACTACGATTTCGAAGGGCTGGAGTTGGACTGGTGGCGCAACCCGATGTGCTGCGAACCCCGGGCCAGCGCGGAGACGGTGGCGATGATGTCCGACTGGATCCGCAGTCTGCGCGCGCTGACCGAGGCGCGGGCGAAGCAGACCGGCCGTCCGTATCCGATCGGCCTGCGCATCCCCGGGCAGATCGACACCCTGAAGAGCATCGGACTGGACGTGGAGGGGTTGTGCCGCGACGGCACCCTCGATTTCATCGGGCCGTCCGGCTTCTGGTGCACGGCCTGGGAGATGCCGCATGATGATCTGCGGCGCCGCCTCGGCGAGTCGGTCATGATCTACGGTGTGATCGAGGACGGAGCCAACTCGCTGGCTTCCCGTTCGATCGAGCACGGCCTCACGCAGCGCATTCGCTACATTTCCTCCAGTCGCGAGCTCCTGCGGGGCAACGCGGCCGGCAAACTGGCGCTCGGGGCGGACGCGATCGAGTGGTTCAACTTTTACTGCACAGATCAGGCGCGCCTGCCGGGGATCATCTCCGACTATGAGGGCATGAAGGATCTGCACCGGCTCGAAACCCTCCGCGGCCGGCCCAAGCATTACTCGTTTTCGATGTTTGGCACGTCGCTCACGCACATCCCCTTTGAGATCACGCCGCAGCTGCCGATTGTGCTCAATGGTGGCTGGTACCACCCCTTCCGTCTGCCAATGTGTGCGGAACCGACCGACCGCGGTTTGGAGCTCGTGGTGCAGGTGGTGCTGAAGGCCGAGGATACGTTTACGGCGTTGCCGGTTTCGTTTAACGGCTGCTGGCCCAACCTTGAGCACCAGCGTTCGGACCGGTTGCTCTATCCCTGCGGTTCGCTGACGCACCACGGGGTGGAGAACATCGGTTATGACTTCCGTTTCCCCGTGAGCATGGTCCGGGAAGGGTGGAATGAAGTGGTGGTCGAAAACGGGGGCAAGCAGCCGATCACGGTGGTCTGCATCGAGCTCGCCATCCGTCCCGCGATTCCGGTCTGATGCCGCCATCCCGGTTTCGACCCTGGCCCCGCCGCCCGCCGTCCTGACTCTGTTTCCTTACCCGCATGAAATTCCTCATCGATGTACCGATTGAACCGTCCGCCCTCGCCGCGTTGCAGGCGACCGGGCGCCATACCTTCACCGTGATTGATCCGCCGGGCGAAGCCGTGCGGCCGCTCGACCCGGCCTTGATCCGGGACGCGGACGGCCTCTTTTGCAGCCTGCCGCCCAAGAATTTTGCGGAGATGACGGCGGTCCGGTGGGTCCAGCTGGCCTCCACCGGCTACAGCCAACTGTTTGGGCTCGATCTACCCGCGCGCGGGATTCGGGCGACGAATTGTCGCGGCTGTTTCGATGTGCCCATCGCCGAGTGGTGCGTGGCCATGATGGTCAATCTGGCCCGCGACGCCCGGCAGATGATCCGCAATCAGGAGGCGGCGATTTGGGATCGTTCGGCCCAATTCCAGCGTGAAATTCGCGGCCTCACGGTCGGCCTTTGGGGCTATGGCGGCATTGGCCGCGAGACGGCCCGCCTCGCGCGGCAGCTGGGACTCAAGGTTCACGTGCTCGCCCGGAGCGGCGTGGGTCCGCGGGGCGATGTCTACACCGTGCCCGGAACCGGGGATCCCGATGGCACCCTGCCAGACCGCGTGTTCCGCGCCGGCGAGGAGCTCGCCTTCCTTGGATCACTCGACTTTTTGATCGTCGGTCTGCCCTTGACCAAGGCGACCGATGGCCTGATCGGAGAACGTGAATTGCGCGCCCTCCGGCCGACCGCCTATGTGCTCAATCCCGCCCGCGGCCCCATTATCCGCCAGGAGGCGTTGTTGCAGGCCCTGCGGGAGAAGTGGATCGCGGGAGCGGCACTCGACACCCACTACCACTATCCCATGCCGCCCGACCACCCCCTGTGGAAGTTCCCGAATGTGATTTTTACCCCCCACATTTCCGGCTCCAGCCTGAGTCCCCGGTTCAAGGAACGGCTTTGGGACATCTTTTCCATCAACGTCGGCCGCATCGAGCGGGGCGAGCCCCTGCTCAACGAGCTGACCCCAGCCCAGCTGGCCGGGGCCTAGGGGCCGCCCGTCCCGGCGCACGGGTGGGCGGCGTCGCGCCGGCTAGACCAGCGGCAGCAGGCGCGAGGCGATGAACGTGAGGAGGAGCCCGGCGACGGAGAGCACGGTGACCATCACCGTCCAGCTCTTCAGCGTTTCGCGTTCGGTCATGCCGCTCAGTTTGCTCACTACCCAGAAACCGCTGTCGTTCATCCACGAGCAGCCAAAGGCCCCGAAGCCGATGGCGAGGAACAAGTACATCGTGTGATACGGCAGAACCTGGCCGGCGGCCGGATCGATCAGCGGCCAGATGATCGAGGACGTGGTGAGCATGGCCACCGTGGCGGAGCCTTGGGCGATGCGGATGACGAAGGCCGTCAGCCACCCCAGCACGAGCACATTAAGACTGTACTGGGTGGCGATGAGCTTGATCGCATCCCCCACGCCCGCGTGGCGCAGCATGCCGCCGAAGGCCCCGCCGGCCGCGGTGATCAGGATGATGACCGCGCCCGTGCCGAGAGGGGCTTCGAGCAGCCCGCCCAGCTGCGAGAACGGCAGTCGCTTCTGGCGCGCGAGCACACCGATGGCGATGGCGGCGCCGACCATCAGGGCGATGTTCTTGTTGCCGACAAACGAAGCGATGCTGGCGAAGCGGGCAAAACTCTCCGGACCACCCCACAGCTGGATCGCACCCGGATAGCCCCCCATGACCTTGAACAAAGAACCGAATCCGATCATGATGATCGGCAGCAGAACGGGTGCGATGCTCCACACAAACGACGGCAGTTCGCTTTCCGGTTTGTCGGCGATTTTCTGCAAGTCGCTCAACGGCGCTCCCGGCGTCTCCCGCAGGGGCACGTCCATGCGACGATTGAGCCAGGTGATAAAGCCATAGCCGATCAGGCAGGGCAGGATGCCGGCCGCAATGCCCCAGAAAAGTGAAAGACCCGGGTCGACATGCAGATTGTCGACCATCGCGAGGGGCCCGGGATGGGGCACGGTCAGACTGTGGGTGAGGACCCCTGCGCAGCAAATCGCCATCAGGTACAGCAGGTAGCTGTGCCCCGTACGCAGCCGCAGCGCGCGGGCGAGCGGCACCATCAGCATGAACATGGTGTCGAAAAAGATGGGAATCGACAGGAAGTAGGTGCTGCCGAGCAGCGCGAGTCCGGCCCGCTTTTCACCCGCCGCCGCGAGAAAACGCCGCACGACTTTGTCCGCCCCTCCGCTTTCCATCAGGCACAGGCCAATGATCGAGGCCAATCCGATGGAGATGGCGATCGATCCGGCCGCGCTGCCGAATTCCACGGTGGTGAGTTCCACCGCCGCGACCCAGGAGTTCGCCTGCGCGTCCGCCCGGAGGGCGGCGGGCAGCCGGTCGATCGATGCCTGGGAAAACTCCGGTGTGAGAAAGCCTGCCACGTAGGCTGCCAGGATGAGCGCGAGAAAGGCGTGGAGCTTCCAGCGCGTGATCGCGAGGATGATGAAGGCCACGGCGACCGCGAGGACGAGAAAGGGTCGGTACGAGGCGGTGGTGGCTGCGGCAAGGAACAGGTGCATGGGGCGTGAGGGGTAGGCCGCGACCACGAGGCCCGTTCCGGAGGCCGGGCGCCAGTCAAAATTTCGCGCCCGCCCAGCCCATGCCGGCCGGGCGCGGGGCCGGTCTCGTACTGTCCGACTCTCCCTCGTGCCGCCAAACCGGGCGGTTCTGCCCCAACGTCGCCGGGCGGGTGGCTTCTCCCGCTCCCTGATTCTCCTCACCCCGATTCTCCGCGGCCGTTCGAGGCCCGCGACCCGATTCTACCGCTCCGCCGCCATGTCTTCCCTTCATCCGCTCGACTGGTTCATCATCCTCGCCTACCTCGTCGCCGTCGTGGTCATCGGCAAGAGCGCCGCGGGCGCGACGAAGTCCGAGGAGGGCTTCTTTCTCGCCGGCCGCAAGCTCGGCAAGCTCTACCAGTTTTTCCTCAATTTCGGCAATGCGACCGAACCGCAGGGGGCGGTGAGCACCGCCAGCTTTGTCTATCAGCAGGGTGCGTCGGGCGCGTGGCTATCGTTCCAGACGGTCTTCATGAATCCTTACTTCTGGTTCATGAATGTATGGTTTCGCCGGGTACGTCTGACGACCGTCGCGGACTTGTTCCAGGACCGGTTCGGCAGCCGTCGGCTGAGCTTCTTCTACGCGCTGTTCCAGATCATCGTCGCCTGTGTGTTTCTCGGCTTTGGCAATGTCGTGGCCTACCGCATCGCCTCGTCCCTCGTCGTCAAGCAGGAGTCGGTCTGGACCGCGGACGAGCGCGCCTCGGTCGAGGGCTACCGGGAGTTGCGCGTGCTGGAGAGTCAGGTCGCGCGCGGCACCCTCGCTCCCGCCGACCAGCCGAAGTTGGAGGACCTGCGCGACCGCAGCAACCGGGGCGACCTGCACAGTTTTGTCACGGTGCTGAACGAGGGGCTCTTCTACATCGGTTTCACCCTCGTGGTCGGCACCTACATCATCCTGGGCGGCATGTCGGCCGCCGCGGTCAATGAGGGGCTGCAGAGCGTGCTCATTGTGGTCTTTTCAGTGCTGCTCATTCCCACCGGACTGAGTGCGATCGGCGGCTGGAAGGCGCTGGGGGAAAAGTTGCCGGCGAGGTTTTTTGATCTCTTTGGGGCCGAGGGCTCCGACCAGTTCTCCGCCTGGACGCTGGGTGGCATCCTGCTGGTCAGCCTGGTGCAGATCCACGGTCTGAGTCACAACATGGGCATCTGCGGCTCGGCCAAGGATGAACTCGCCGCCCGGACCGGCGTGTCCGGCAACTACCTGAAGCGGCTCATGATCATCCTGTGGGCGTTCTCGGGTCTGATCGCGGTGGCTTTGTTCGGGGTGGGCGGGCTCTCGGATCCGGATTCGACCTGGGGCGCGATGTCCAACCGACTGCTCGGACCGGGGCTGGTGGGCTTGATGCTGGCGGGTGTACTCGCGGGCACCATGTCGACGCTGGCGGCGAAGGCCCTCGCGATCTCGTCGCTCTTTGTGCGCAACGTCTACCGGACGATCTGGCCGAACGTGACCGAAAGCCAGGGTGTCCTCTACGCGCGCTTTACCATCGCCGGCATTCTCATCCTCGGGGCGGTCTCGGCCTGGGCGATGGGCAACTTCCTCTCGATCGTCAACCTGGTCCTGACGGTGAACCTGCCCTTTGGCGCCGCGGTGCTGCTCATCTTTTTCTGGCGGCGTCTGACGGCGTCCGCCGTGTGGACCTCGGTCCTGCTCTCGACGGCCGTCATCCTGCTCGTGCCGTGGACCGCCGGTCGGATCCACGCGGTGGCCACGCATCCCTCCCTCGTGGTCATGTCGGCGGGCGCCTCGGCCCGACCGGCTCCGGTCTACTTTTCCAAGGTGGTGCATGAGCGGCCGGGCGATGTATCCAGTCCGATGATCGGTAGCGGGCGGTTCAACTTCGAGTGCTGGATCCTCGGCCGGTGTGGCGTGGACGTGGAACGTTTGACCTCGAACCAGCGCCTGACGCTGCAGTTCTTCTTCGACGGACTGTTTCCGTTCGCCGTGCTCATCCTCGTGAGTCTGGTCACGCGTCCCTCGGATCCGGAGCGGGTCGCCTTCTTCTACGGGAAAATGAAAACACCCGTGGGCAAGACTCCGGAGCTGGAAGCCGCTGCCATCGAGGAAACCCGGCGCAATCCGGGTCGCTTCGATCACACCAAACTGGTGGTGCGGTCGAATTGGGAATTCTGCCGGTGGGACCGGGTCGACACGATCGGCTTCATCGTCTGCTGCGCCCTTTCGGGGGCGATCATCGCGCTCTTTGTTGGTCTGCTCCGGGCGGCTGCTCCCTGAGGTTAACGCAAGATCTGTATCAAGGTCGTTTCAGTGAAATTTCATCACTGAAACGGAGGCGCCCGGGAGTTGCGTCACCGGTGGAAGGACCTTGATTGGCGGCTGTCCGCGTCCGGGTTTTGAGAGGTGGCTTGACTTCCATGGGGCCTCGTCGCCGCATAGCGGGCTCCCCGGGTCAGACGGCACCGAACACTCCGTGCCTTCGGTCTGACCGCTTCTTATTTTCAATCCCTTTCATTGTGAAATTTCTCGGACTTCACTGGGTCGATGTCGCGATCCTGCTGGTTTACATCGTGACCGTTCTCGCCATCGGGAAAGTGTTTTCGCACGGCGTGAAAAACGAGAAGGACTACTTTCTCGGCGGGCGGTCGCTCGGGCGCTGGCTGCAGTTTTTCCTGAGTTTCGGCAACATGACCGATCCTGGGCAGGCGACGACGACGGCCAGTTCCGTCTACCGGCAGGGGGCCAGCGGTGCCTGGCTGGCGCTGATCACCTTGTTTCTCACGCCTTACTACTGGTTCATGAATGTGTGGTTTCGGCGGGTGCGGTTGACGACGATGGCCGACTTGTTCGAGGACCGGTTCGGCAGCCGGTTTCTGACGACGCTGTACGCCACGACCATGCTGATCATCGCGGTGGTCGGGGTCATTGCCGGGGGCAATGTCATGGCCTTAAAGACGCTGCAGCCGCTCATGGTGAAGGAGCCCGCGGCCTACACCCAGGTGGAGCGACAGCAGGTGGCCGACTACCACGAGTTTTCCGCGCTGCGGCAGCAGCGGCTGGCCGGCGCCTTGCCGGCCGACCAGGTGGCCCGTTACGATGTCTTGCGGGATCACTACCAGCGGGGGACGTTGCAGCCGTTCGTCACGTACCTGAAGCCGGTCACCTTCTACCTGGTATCCACGAGTCTCGTCGCCGTTTTCATCATGCTCGGGGGGCTGAAGGCCTCGGCGGTGGTGGACGCGATCCAGGCGATCCTGGTGGTGGTGATCTCGGTGATTCTCATTCCGTTCGGCTTGGTAAAACTTGGGGGCTTCGACGCGCTGCACGAAAAGGTGCCCGACGTGATGTTTAACCTGTTTGGCGGCGACATCGCCTCGGAGTACACGTGGTACTCGATTTGCGCGTTACTGCTGGTGCAGATGATCGGGATCGCCGGCTCGCAGCACAACATGGCGATCGCCGGATCCGCGAAGGATGAGATGGCGGCGCGGCTCGGCGCGGTCACGGGCGGCTTCAGCAAGCGTTTTGTCACGATCATGTGGGCCTACTGCGGACTGATCGCCTTCGCGCTGTTCGGTCCCAATCTCTCCGATCCGGACCAGGCGTGGGGACTGATGACGCGGGAGTTGCTGCCGATCGGATTGATCGGGGTGATGATCACGGGCATCCTGGGCGGCAAAATCGCGGTGCTCGGCGCGCAGTCAGTTGTGCTCTCCGGTCTGCTGGTGAAGAACCTTTATGAACCGCTGTTCCCCGGGCGGACCGAACGTCACTACATGCGGGTGGCTCGTCTGGCGGTGCCGTCGTTGCTGGCCGCCGGGGTGCTGGTCGGGCTTTTCCTCAACAGCATCATCGCCATCCTCAAGTTTGCGATCGTACTGCTGTTGGTCTGGGGCGTGCCGATCACGTTCCTCTTTGTCTGGCGGCGGGTCACGCAGACCGCGGTGCTGGTCCAGGTCATTGTCACCTTGATTTTCATCGGCGTGATTCCGTGGGTGGTGTCGTCGATCCCGGCGTTCGCACGGTCGGAGCTTTTGACGCGGATGACGCAGGAGCGCACGGTCACGGCGACGGTCAAGGCGACGTCGGTGGATGTCGCCGCGGGCCTGGCCAAGGGCGCGGGCGAAACGATCGTCAAGTCGCGGCGGATCGAGCCGGTGTCCGTGTTCTTTGAGGAAGGGGTGGTCCGGGTGAATCCCAACGACCCCGCCTCACCCAAGACCGGCAAAGGCCTGTTTCGCACGGAGGTGTTCCTGCTCCATCTCGCCGGCGTGGAGGTGACGGGATTCACTCCGGCGCAGTTGCTCACCACCCGGTACCTGGTGGACGCGTTGCTGCCGATCTTTCTGCTGGTGACCGTGAGTCTGGTCACCCGGCCCAGCGATCCGGCGCGGGTCGCCCGCTTTTATGCGCGCATGAAGACGCCGGTCGCGGCCACGTTGGAGCAGGACGAGATCGAAGTCGCCGCGAGCTACGCTCAACCGACGCGGTTCGATCACACCAAACTGTTTCCCGGGTCGTCCTGGGAATTCACCAAGTGGAATCGGATGGATGCCTTGGGCTTTCTCGCGTGCTGCGGCGTGGTGGGTCTGGTCATCGTCGTCTTCAAGGGCGTCCTGGCCATTGGCGGCTGAGGTCGGGGCAGGGCTTAGAAACGAAGGGTATGCACGCGGCGTTCCGCGGGGCTGAAGTCGTAGTCCACTGGCTTCATCCCGGGCGGCGCGATCCGGGCCCGGAAAGTGCGATTCGCCGGTTCGCCCGGCCAGGGAGTGAACGTGCACTCGAGCGTCACTTCCCGGGCGCTGCGGAGGCGTGAACGCGTGGTGATGGACACGCGTCCGTAAGCGGTGGGAAAGTCGCGCAGCACGATCTCCTGTCCCTCCAGCCACCACGCTTCCGGCACGGCCGAAAAAAGCACAAGCCCGCCGTCGGGGAGCCCGAGCTCGTTGCGCGTCTCGGCCACCAGGGCCTGACGGATCATCATGAGTCCGGAGCCAGCGCCGGAACCGAGGGGTTCGGTGAAGGAGATATGGCCTTGGAGGTAGCGATCCGCGTCGTACATGCCAAAGTTCCACGGTGATTCCCGTACGAGTTGCTCGTAGGCGGAGCGTTCCAAGCGGTAGGGGAACAGGCCGGCGACTTCGGGGATGGTGTGGCCGTTGCGGCTCGCGGCATGGAGGAAGTAGGACTGCAAAGCGGCCAGGGCCCGGTGACGTTCTGCGGGATCCCGGGCCGCCCGGTCGAGGCGGTACCCGATGTATCCCATGGCATAGGCAGCATCGAGACCGTCATAGAAGCGTGGCAGCCCCGCCCAGAGTCCGCCGTGCGTTTCCGCAAAACCGAATACCCAATCATCGGGGGTGTCCTCTCCCTTCCCGCGTCCAAATCTCAGCTCGAGGAAGGACGGAGCAAAGAGGTTCCAGTAGTTCCCCAGTCGCGTGGCGGTCAGGTCGAGGTGCGGTCCTTCATGGCGTCCCTGCAGCGAAGGGAGTTCCAGTGCGAGGGGCAGAAACGGGGGTTGGTGGCGTCGGTCCGCCACCGAGCTCATCACCTCGGCGAGGCGGGCACGCAGACGAGCCGCCTCCTGTTCCAGCATCGCGGCCTGCCGGTCACGTTCCGGGGTGCCGACCAGCCGAAAAGCGGCCGCCGTTTCGACCAGACCGCGCCAACACGCCACCGTGGCGTAGAGGCTGGTGGCGGGATCGCGGATATCTCCTCCGTAGATGTGGGGAGGCAGCAGACCTCGGATCGTGTCCGACCGCGTTTCCGCTCCGGCCTGGCTCACCTGGATCGTCCACTCGGCGCACTCGAGCATTGCGGGCGCGAGTGCGTCGAGCCAGGCCGTATCGCGGGTCTGGAGCGCCACGGTGGCGGCGACGGTGGGAGCCACGCCATTGCGCGACTGGTGGTGCACGTGGGTTTTGTCGCGGTTCTCCGGCTCCAGCATGAGTGCCGCCTGTCGTTTTGCTTCTTCGGCCCGGCCCCAGACGGCGAGGGCCATGGGTGGCCAGCCTTCCTCAATGCCGAAATAGTACTGGTAGAAATAGGCGCCGTAACTCAGGCGCTCCTTCTTGTGGTGGTGGACCCGCGTGATGGCCTCGATCTGCGCGAGCCAGGTGTCGATGCGCTCCATCCACTCGGGTGAGGGCAGCCGGACCTGGGCTCCCCGACTGAGTTGATCGGTCCAGTGGGTGATGAACTCCGTACGGGTGGCCTCATAGCGAACCACGTCGAGGGGCGTCTCCGCGAAGTCGGATTCCTGCTGCGGGGTTTCCAGGACCACCCGGCCGGTTTTGTCCAAGGCGAAGCGAGCGAGCTGTTCAACCGGGCCGAGGGACTCCACCACAAACGACTGCGCGGAGGTGAGCACCACCCGGTTCCAGGCATCGCGGATGAGTCCACCGTCCTGACGATAGCCGGGCGCGGATGCGAAAAACGGAATCGGCGTGCGTTCCCGAGTCCGATCATCCCAAGTGTGCACGTTGGGTCGTCGGCCGAGCCCGAGGGCAAGCTGGGTTCCGGGTGGGGCGTTCTCTACCTGAATGTGAACAAAAACCCGCGCGGCCTTCCGCGGCGCCGTACGCCAGGAGAAGAGATCTTGCCGGACGGTGATGCCCTGATGGGTCCACTCGAGGGTCCAGCCGGGCAGCGTGCGACCATCGTCGGTTTTCCAGAATCGCGTGCGCGCGGACAGGGGTGCGGGGCGAACGAGCGTGTCACCGATCAGAAGCGCGGGTGCAAACCACTGGTCCTCTTTCGGTCCGTGCCGGGAATCCGCGCTTAACCAGGTGGTCAACCACTGGCCGTTTTGGAAGACGAACCCCGGGCTGGAGTCATTCGGGCTGGCGATCAGGACCTTTTGAAAGTCCAGCGGATAGGCCGCAGCCTCGAGTTGGCTCCACGGCATTTCCTCGGCGAGATCGGACGGAAGGATCGGATCGCGCCGGCTTTGTTGCTGCTCGCGCCGGAGCGCGGGTGGGTGATTCAGCGCGCGGACCGGTTCCGGAAGCGCGCTGGCAAAGGTGCCGGTTTCCACGAGGGGGTAGCGCGGCAAGTCGGCGGGGGCCACAGGTTCGACCTGCAGGATTTGATCCCAAAACGCGTCGCGCCGGGTGAGCTTTTCCATTCGTAGTCCGTCGGCCGCGGTTGCTGGAGGCAGCGTCCAGGTGCACTGCCAGAGCTGCTGGAAGGGGGCGATGATCTGCCGTGCTGCGGACGGACGCGTCACCTCG
Organism: Opitutaceae bacterium; assembly: GCA_016794625.1. Classification (GTDB taxonomy): domain Bacteria; phylum Verrucomicrobiota; class Verrucomicrobiia; order Opitutales; family Opitutaceae; genus UBA6669. The sequence goes on along the minus strand of JAEUGY010000009.1, from coordinate 97,548 downwards.
TCACCGTGTCCGGCGCCGGAAGTCAGTCGGGTGGGTTCATAGCTGTGGGTTCCAAAGCCCAGAAAGGTCAGCTGGCCCGACGTCGGCCTGGCGAGCGTGGCCGCGCCTGGATCGAGCGGCACACGGGTGAGCACCAGTTCGGCGCCGACGAGCGGTGCGGCAAGGGCCAGGAGAGCGAGAGGAAACCAACATGTCGGCAGGCTCATCGGGGTGGGTGGGGTTCGCGGACGGGGGGCCGGACCGGGTTTATGGCGAGCAGTCTCGGAGTCAGGGGCTGAAAGTGCAAGCCGGAGGCGGGCGCTGGAAGGTCCCGGTCTGGGCTCGGAGTCGCGGCCTGCGTGGGGGGTGCCTGTATCGACAGAAGTGCGACGGTCGGGCGGTGAAGCGCCGGCCGCACCGGGGACGGAGGAAATTGGTTTGACCTCGAGATACGGTCAGTCGCCTCTTGTGTCTTCCCATGATCCACCCACCTCGGTTTCTGTGCCGGATTTTCCCCTTCGAGTCATGAGCAATCCCGGTCGTTTGCAGGGTCTTGTCGCAATCATCACGGGCGGTGGTTCCGGATTTGGCGAAGCCATGGCCCACGCCTTTGCCCGCGAGGGGGCGCGCATCGTGGTGGGCGATCTGAATGTCGAGGCGGGCGACCGGGTGTGCGCTGCTCTGGTCGCGGAGGGTCACGAGGCCATCGCCTGCCGCGTCGACGTCAGTCAGTCGGATGACATGCGGGCGCTAGTCGCGGCGGCGCTCGCGCGCTTTGGCCAGATCGACATCATGGTCAACAATGCCGGCATGAGCCACGCCAACCGTCCGATGCTTGAGGTGGACGAGGCATTTTTCGACCGGTTGTTCGCGGTGAATGTCAAGAGCCTCTACCTGTCCGCCGTTCATTGCGTGCCGGTCTTTCGGCGGCAGCGCCGCGGGTGCTTCATCAACATTGGTTCGACCGCCGCGGTTCGGCCTCGTCCGGGGTTGACGTGGTACAATGGTTCGAAGGGGGCGGTGACCCTGATCACCAAGTCGATGGCAGTGGAGCTGGCCCCCGACAACATCCGGGTCAATGCGATCAACCCCGCTCTGGCGGAGACGCCCCTGCTTTCGACCTTCATGGGCGTGGCGGATACCGCGGAGAACCGCGCACGGTTTCTGGCCTCGATCCCGCTGGGGCGTTTGTGCCAGCCCTCGGATGTGGCGCAGGCGGCCGTGTTTCTGGCCGATCCGGCGTCGAACTTTGTGACGGGCGTCTGTCTGGAAGTGGACGGAGGACGGTGCATCTGAGCCGCTCCGACGCGGCGTTCAGGGCGCGGTTTCGGCCGCAACGACGCCCAGGATGAGAAAGGCGCCTTCGCCCCGGACCTGGAGGGTATGCCGCCCGGCGCGGTACTCGAAGGCGTGCACGTTCACGGAGGGCAGGCCGTCCAGGTCCGCGGCACGGAGGAGCAAGGGCTCGACCCCGCCCCGGTCCGCCGCGCTGGCGTCGGTTTCGAGTGTCGGGGGCGAACGCCACCCGGGCCCCCGCTGATTGAAGTAACCAATGAGCACACGAACCGGCTCGTGGCATTCGAACTCGATTGGAGCGAGCTGGCCTTTCACGGCGGCCGCACGCGAGAAGCGGACGCCGCTGAGGCCCTGGAGCTCTGGAGCCAGGGCGGTGAACGCCGCCGGGGAGTCGGAAAAGACGGTATTGCCCACCTGGAGGGTGTAGGTTTCGGCGTGGGTCGAGAGCAGTCGAAAGCGAGCCGGTTTCAAACCGAGGCTCCGACCTGTTCCACCGGGTGCCGTGAGGTCCGCGATCTGGCGGCGCAGGTCCGCCAGCTCGCGTTCGTACAGGGGAAGCAACTGCGTCCAGTGGAAGTGCGCCGCCTGGCCGGCGATGCCACCGGGGACCGGGATGCGCCGCTGGCTGGTCTGCATGGAGTTGGCCGCTGAATACGTGGTGCGGGTCAGCCGTTCCAGGGTGCGGAAGTGCTCGAGGCTGCGGGCGAGGGCGGGCTCGGCCCGGCGCAGCTGCTCGGGGTCGCGGCTGCGTTCGTAGCGCAGCACGGCGAGCGCGGCCTCCGCCTTGTCGGCGTAGGAATGGGAGAGCGCGTGGAGGCAATGGATATCGTTGCGCAGGCGGAGGAACTCCTCGCGCCGGCGCGTCACCCGGGGGGCCGCGGCCTCGATCGCGGCGACGGCGCGGGCGGAAAAATCGCGGACCTCGGCGACAATCTGGGGCGGAGTTTCTCCGAGGTGCGGCAGTCCGCGGGCCTCGCGCTCGACAAACTCCTGAAGTCGCTCGCCGGGCGGGGACTGGGATTCCCACAGTTCCGGGAAGGGACGGTACTTCTCCGGATGCACCAGCTGGTCCAGCGTCATGCCGAGGGAGAGGGTCTGGCGGTTCCCCTCGGTGATGCCGAAGCGCCGGAGCAGGCGGGGTGCGCATTCGCCGCTGTCATTGTAAGCGTCGAGGATCGAGGCGGCCGCGTCGGCGTCGCCGTAGTGTTCGGTCAGGCGGCCGATCCAGTAGGCACGATCCGCGATCGGATCGACGTCGGGATTCCAAGTGTAGCGGGCCCAGGCCTCGAACCAGATCCAGTCGCGTTCCCATTGTTTGAGAGGCGTGGGTGTGAGGTCAGGGGAGTCGGGCCAGGTCCAGTAGAAGAGGGGATACAGGTGGAGCCCGTGCGCGCCGAGCCGGTCCCGCATGGCGAGCACGGATTTCTGGATGAAGCGTTGGGCGCCGTAGCGGAAGGGCTCGAGGTTGGCGAGGATGTGCACATTGGCGACGTGCGTGGAGCCGAGCCGGCTCATTTCCTGGTGCAGGGCCTGACGGTCGCCCCGCGGTTCCCAGGTGGTGAGCGACTCCCCGTTGAACTTCTGTTCGGTGTAGAGGTTGCGGTAAACCTTGAGCGCCTCCGGCATGACGATGCGGGCGTCGGTGGCGTGGGTGCGCAGGACGACCGGCGGCTCCTCGGTCAGTCCGGCGGCGCGCATGCCGTCCTTGACCCCCGCGAGGATCACATCGGTGCACCAGGCCGTCTGATGCGCCTGATTCTGCAGGGCCTCGCCGAGGCACACCATCAGGCCGACGTTCGGATACGTCTGTACGAAGGCGGCGACGGCTTTGCGCGTGTAGTCGGCCGCGAGCGGAGTGGGCGCGTCGAGTTGGGTCGAAAGCCCGTGTTTTTCCGCGAAGGGGAGCGGAAGCAGGATATTGTAGAACTGCTGGACGACCCAGATGCCGCGGCGATCGGCTTCCTCCGTCAGGGCACGGAGCATGGCCTGGTTTCGCACGAACACCTCCTCGGGCACCTCCATGGCCTCGGGGTAACCCGGCACACGAACGAGGGAACCAAAGGGATGTCCGTTCCAGAGGTAGAGGGTGTTGTACCGGTGCTCGACGAGGAAATCGAGGTACTCGCGCCAGAAGGCGAGGTCGTAGAAGAACGGGAAGAGTTCGGGGGTGTACGGGTACTCGTACACCTTGCGGCCGGGCAGGAGGACGGGTTTTTGCATGCCGATGCACGGACCGCGCAGGACAAAGACCGGGCCTTCGGCGAACGTGAAGGGCGCGTCGGGAAAGCGACCGGCCTGACGGAGGCGTCCGGCCAGCTCCAGGCAGCCGTAGAGGGTGCCGGAGTCGTCGTCTCCCGCGACCACCCAGGCGTCCCCGTGACCCCGAATCATGAACCCTTCCTTGCGGGACGGCACCGTGTCCCCGGCGGGAAATGCCGCAAGCTGGGATTGCACCTCCGAATCCGTACGCAGCCCGACCACGATCCGCAGGCTACGCGCCGCGGGTGGAAGCGGGGCGAGTGCCTGTTGCAGTCGCTCCATCCCGTACCGCACGCGGGCCGAGGCGTGGGGCGACCCGATCAACTCACCCCGTGCCGGCAGCACGCTGGCGACGAGACCAAGCCACAGTCCGCTCCCGATGAGCAGCCCGCGGCGAAAGGAGCAAAGACGCTGAAAGCAGGCGGAAAGCATGGGAAGTCGGAGGAGCGTCCGGATAGGGGACCACTGTTTTCCTTCGGGGCGCGACGGAGGAGACAGCGCCGGATCACCCGGACCCAAGAGGGCGGGATGCACCGGTAGGATCGCGCCCGGCAGCGTCGGGCGGGATGAAAAGAACCAGAAAAATGGAAGCCGGGCCCGCTTACTTGAACGCGGCCCAGACGCGTTGCACGTCGTCGTGGTCCTCCAAGGCCTGCAGAAATTCGCCGACCTCGGCGCGGGCCGACTCGTCGAGCTCGGGAAAACTCTTGGCCACGTAGCCAATTTCGCTCGTGATAACCGACCAACCGTTTTGCTTCAGCCAGGTGGAGACGGCATGCACGGCGGTGCGGTCGGTCAGGAACCGCGCTCCCGAACCCCCTTCTGCAATGTCGTCGTTTTGGGCGTGGGTCAGGGCTTCAAAGTCATTGGCGCCCGCTTCAATCGCGGCCCCCTCGAGGTCCTTGCCGGCTTCGGGGTGATGGGCTTCCACGATGCCGACGTGGTCGAAAAGGAACTTGTTGCTGCCCGCGTTGCCCAGCACGCCCTTCTTGAAGAGCACCCGCATTTCCGGCGCGGTGCGCTGATGGTTGTCGGTGTAAACTTCGACGATCAGAGGCACCTTGTGCGGGGCGTACCCCTCAAAAACCACATGCTCAAGGACCATCTTGTCGTCCCCGATCCCGGCGCCCTTCTTGATCGCGCGCTCGATCACATCCCGGGTGACACTGGCCTTGCGCGCCTTTTCCACCGCCGCAAACAGCCGGGCGTTGGCGGCGGGATCGCCGCCCCCGAGTTTGGCGGCAACGGTGATTTCCTTCACCAGCTTGCCGACCACCTGGCCCTTTTTGAGGTTAACGATCGCGCGTTTCGCATGAAGCCATTGACGTCCCATAGAAGTGACGACCGTGACGAAACCGCCTGACTTGGGCAATCCGGAAGGTGAGGAAGTCGAAGCCCGGGCCCGCGGGCTCCGAGCTCAAGGGGCGGAAGAGAGCTGGAGCAGCCGGTGGTTGTAGCTGTCCACAATGATCAACGAACCATCGGGATGCAGGGTGACGCCATGGGGGCGATGCAGGTCGCAAGCGAGAGGGGAGCCGCCGAGCCCCGCGGAGCCCCGCCGGCCGGTGCCGGCGACGCGATGCAGGCGGCCGGTTGAAGGCACGTAGCGGCGGATGAGGTCGTTTTCGGCGTCGGCAATGATCACGCTGTCGTCCCGGTCGATGCACAGGTGCTTCGGTCCGTTCATCGTGGCCTCGAGGGCATCGCCCTCGTCTCCCGTCGCCCCTTTCCGGCCCGAACGGTTGACCACGGTGCGGATCCGGCCGGCGGGATCGACGACGCGCAAGGCGTGGCCATTTCGTTCGAGGATGTAGAGGTTGCCGTGGCGGTCATAGGCCGCGGCGCGCGGGTCGACCAGCGGGGCCTCGGTGGCCAGCGCGCCATCGACCGGCCGGCCTTTTTCCCCGTTGCCGGCGGCGATTTCCCAGCGTCCGGTTTTCAGCGTGAGCACGTGGACCCGGCGCAAATCTGTGACGACGGCGCGGGTCCCGGCCGGATCGAGGGAAATCGAGTACGGCCCGCCCCCGCGAGCGGCGCCTGCCGGGACGAAGTAGCCGGGAACCGACTGAATGATGCCCGTGGCTGCGTCGATCCGGCGGACGCGGCCGTTCCAGGTGTCGGCGATCAGGAGGTCGCCATTGGCGAGTGCGACCAAACCATGCGGACCGTTGAACTGGGCATCGAGGGCGGGGCCACCGTCGCCAGCGTCGCCCGGCTGGGGTTTGCCCGCGAGCCGGCGCAACTGGCCGGAAGGCGTGGGTTCCAGCAGGCGGTTGCCCGTCACCATTTCCACCACGACCCACGTGCCGCGGGGCGTGAACGCCACCGCAAACGGCTCCGTCAAGGGCGGTGCCACCTCACCCTCGTGCGCCAGCACGGGAGCGGCGTCGACGAAGGCTCGGAGCTGCGGGGCGGCCGACGCGGACGGCGCGAGCGCGAGCAGCACGGCGAGGGTGCCGCCCGACTGCATCCACCCACGGACCCGGAGCAACGCGAGCGGGGAGAGGGGGTTCATGGAGAGGACGGGGACGGGGAGGCGGCGGAGGACGTCGTGGCCGGAGCATGCGGCGACACGGTCACGCCGAGTTCGGCGAGTTTGCGCCGGGCGGTTTCCTGGTCTTGCACGATTACGGCCACGCGGCGCGCATGTTCATCGCGCACGGAATTGAGGAAGTCGGACGAGGCGGTATCGCCCGGACGCGTCTTCAACCGGGCGTTGTGATCGACGAGTTCCTGCAGCTTCACCCGTTCGACCTCCAGTCGATGCAGTTTGGCGGACCAGCCCAGCCCGAGAATTTCACGCAGGGTCTTGCCGGAGATCTGGGTGACGACCTGTTCCATCACGGCGTCGCTCCCCTTGGCTTCGCCTCGGGTCATGACGTCGTACTTCAAGGCCAGCACCGCGTCATCGAAATCCTTGAGTTGTTCAGCGGACAAACCACGCGGCAGCAGGGATCTCTGCTGGTCATAGTCGGCCGCCTGCTGGACCTTGAAGCGTGTCTCCAGCGGATCGCTCGGGCCGCAGCCGGCTCCGCAGAGGAGGATGCCAGCGATCGTGGCTGTCCGGGCGAGGCGAAGAACACCGTGACGGGGCTCCCGGGGTGGGGAGGGGCGGAAGAGCGAGTTGAGGGGCACGAGTAAAGCCATAGGCAAACCAACGGCGCTCCTGTCGTCGACACGGATTTCTCAAAACCGAGCTGAGGCGCCCGGCTGGCGCGACTGAGCTGCGGCTGCGCGCTCGTGGTTCACCCCTGATTTGGGGTGTTTGCGCCCTTGGTTTCGCTCGTGGTTGCCGTGAGATGGGGGTGCACCGAGGTCATGCCCACTTACGCCTATACCGCGCTCCACCCTCTGACCGGACGGCACGTCCGTGCGCGCGTCGAGGCTGAGAATCGCGAGGCGGCCGTGGCGCTCCTGCGCGCGCAGCGGTTGCGACTGCTGGCGCTGGACGAAGCGCCGCCGCTGACGGGGTGGCGTGCGCGTTTCGCCTCGGCGCAGAAAGCGTCCCGTCACCGCATGTCGGCGGCCCAGCGCGCCTGGTTCACCCGGCAACTGGCCGCGCTGGTCGGGGCCGGACTTCCCCTGCTGCAGAGCCTCGAGGCAATGGCCCGTCAAGAGTCGTCCCCGGGGTTTCGCCAGATCGTGCTCGAGCTGACGGAAACCGTGCGTTCGGGCCGCAGTTTGTCCACGGGATTGGAACAGCACCCCCGGGTCTTCGACCGCCTGTACATCAATTTGGTCAAGGCGGGTGAAGCGGGTGGGCTGCTCGAGGAGGTGCTCGAACGGCTGGCCGGGTTTCTCGACAAGCGGGAGCGACTCAAGGGCCGGGTGCGCGCCGCGCTCGCGTATCCGGTCGTGGTGGCGACCGTGGCCGCGGTGATTGTGTCCGCGTTGACGATCCTGGTCGTGCCTCGATTCGAGCAGCTGTTCCTGACTCAGCTCCAAGGCCGACCCTTGCCCGCGTTGACCCAAAGCGTGCTCGGGGTGTCGCGGTTTATGGAGGCGCGGGCCGGGCTGTTGGCCGGAATCGTGGTCGTCGGAGCGGTGGCGCTGGCCGCCGGAGGACGTCGACCGCGCGGGCGGGCGCTCGGGGAGCAGCTCGCGGAGCGGCTGCCGTTGGCGGGCCCGATCGTGGTCCGCGCGCGGGTGGCGCGACTGGGTCGAACCTTGGGGACCCTGCTTGCGGCCGGAGTGCCGATCCTGAGTGCCCTCGCCCTGACGCGGGCGGCGACCGGCAGTGCGGTCGTGCAGCGCCTGCTGGCCGCGGCGGAACGCGAAGTGGAGGCAGGGAGAACGCTGGCCTCGGTGGTCGGTGGGCGCGCCCGGCTTCCAGCGGTGGTGCCGGCGATGATCGAGGTCGGGGAGACCACGGGAAAACTTCCGGAAATGCTGATCCGTCTCGCCGACATCTATGATGAGGAGGTCGATCAGGCAGTCACCACGCTGACCTCGCTCCTCGAGCCGGCGTTGATTGTCACGATGGCCATTCTCGTGGGCACCATCGTGGTCGCGCTTTTTCTGCCCATGGTTGAACTCATCCGGGGACTGAGCGGAGGCTGATGCCCCGACCGCGGGACCGGGAGGTTCGGCGGCGGCTCAGGTCTCGGGCTCGGGCTTTGGACCACCAACGGGCTGGGTGAGCAGGGGAGAACTCAATCCCGGCAGTCGCTCGGAGAATTCCTCCTCGGGGGCCGCTTGTCGCAGGGCGCGTTGCACCATGCCCATCTTCGCGTCGAGGTTGTCGATCATCGACACGAAGACCGCTTCAGGCGTCGCCGCATACACGGCGGCACCCCATTCGGGTTCACCCTGATGGCTGAGGATGATGTGTTCGAGTCGCTCGAGACGGTCGGGATCGAGCCGCGAACGAAGCGCGGCCTTTCGCACGAGCTGATACCCGAGCACGACGTGACCCTGCAGCAGACCGCGACGGCTGCGTTTGGTCGCCAGTGTGCCTTCGTATTCGATGGTCTTGCCCACGTCATGCAGGAGCACACCCGCGATGGCCAGGTCGCGGTCGACCTCGGTGTAGTGCGGCAGCAAGGCGAGGCAGGCGCGCAGCATGTGCACCGTGTGCTCCAGCAACCCGTGCCGGTAGGCGTGATGCATGCTGACCGCGGCGGGACACCAGCGGAAGGTTTCACCGATTTCCTCGAAGACTGCGCGCGTCGACAGGCGGAGTTCGTCGTGCCGGATGGCGTCGATGCCCGCCTGCAGTTCCGTCCAGAGCACATCGGCTTTCTCCGGCGCAAGTTCGACCAGGTTGTCGAGCACGCCCGGCGCACCGAGTTCTTCGTTCGACAGCAGCACCGCGCGGTTCAGCCGGGGCGACAGGCGGTTTTGGAAGAAATCCGTTTTGCCTTCGATCCGGACGACCGCGCCTTCGCCGGCTGACTTGAGCGCCTCAAACATTGGGTTGTCGTTGAAGAGCGTGCAGCCGAACGATCCGCCACGGTCGCCAAATTCGAGGCTGAGGAACGGGTTCCCATTGGATGCGGTTTTCGCCACGAGCTTCTTGACCACCACCACGGCGGCGAAGGGTCGCCCCGGATTGGCGTCGAGCGCCTTCAACTCGCGGACGGAAAGGAGGGGGAGGTCTTCAGGCATGAGATTTCACCAGCTGCGTATAGGACTTGAAAAAGGGATGGGAGGTGGTGTGCAGCAGGGCGTAAAACACGGTCTCGCTCGGCAGGACGTGCGCGCCGGCCCGGATCAATGCCTGCAGGCAGGGCGTGGCGTCCTCGGGTCGGCGGCATCCGACGGCGTCGCTGAGCAACGTGACCTGGTACGACGAAGCGAGGGCGTCGAGGGCGGTCTGGTAGACGCAGACCGAGGTTTCCAAGCCGCAGATCAGGAGATGTTCCGGGGCGAGCGTTTCCAGTGCCTCGCGGATGGCATCGTCGCCGAAGGCAGAAAACGTGCTCTTGCCCGCCTGCAGCGAGCCGGCCGGGGCGCAGGCGATCAGCTCCGGCGCGGTGGGTCCCAGTTTTTGCGGCACCTGCTCGGTGAACACCACCGGCACTCCGAGCCCGGTTGCGGCGGCGACCGCAAACTGGCAGCGTCGCAAGAGCGCCGTGCCGCCCTGGGGCAGGCTTTTGAGGAACACGGGTTGCACATCGATGCAAAGCAGCGCCAGGGGGGGCGAGGGCTCGGAAGAGGGCATGACGGGCAGTGGAGCGTCGGGCGTTGGAGGCAGCGGAATCGGATGGAGTCCCTCCGTTCTCGCCGGGGCATGCTTGGCTGTCGAGGACGGGTTTGGCCCGTCCAGGGCGAATCCGCCTGTCCCTTTCGCCAGGGCCCGGGGCAGCGGGCGTCGAACGGTCATCCTTCGCGCCGGCAGGGTGGGCAAGAAACGCCTCGCCCCCGATCGCCAGAGCTTCTTTTCTCGTTCCGCCCCCGGCCCCCGGCCACCGACGGTCCCCCCCTCGTCGTGATAATTTCCCCTTTTCACCCCACCTTGGAGCCCCCGTTCGGCCCGCGAGTGCGCCACACGCACCGATGGGCATGGACCCGGCGCGCATGGGGGTGGCTCGCGCTGGTGCTGGGCTTCGCCTCTCCGCTTGGCTCGGCCGAGCCGGTGGCTCCGGGCGGAGGTTCGGTCGCCGCGCTTGTGGAACGGTACTGCTGGGACTGCCACAACGGCGATGTCGCCAAGGGTGGTATGAACCTGGAGCGGCTCGACCTGCGCAATCCGGCCGCCACCGCCGCCGGTTGGGAGCGGGTGGTGCGCAAGCTCGATCATCGGCAGATGCCGCCGCTCGGCGAAGAACGTCCGGACTCCGCCGTGTACGATCAGGCGACGTCTGAACTCATCGCGGTGCTCGACCGGGCCGCCGCGGTGAAGCCTGAACCTGGTCGGACCGACAGCTTTCGGCGGATGAACAGGACGGAATACCAGAATGCCATTCGCGATCTGCTCGCGGTCGAGATTGATGCGACCGCACTGCTGCCGCAGGACGAACCCAGTCATGGCTTCGATAACATCACGGTCGGCACGCTTTCCCCGACCTTGCTCGAGCAGTATGTCACCGCCGCACAGAAGATAGCCCGGCTCGCGGTCGGCGCACCGCATCGCGTGCCCGGGGGCGAGACCTATCGTATCCGTCCGGATCTGACCCAGGAACACCACATCGAGGGTCTGCCTTTGGGCACCCGGGGAGGCGCGCTCATCCGCCATGTCTTTCCGCTCGACGGAGACTATGAGATCCAGATCCGTCTGGCGCGGGATCGCAATGAACAGGTGGAGGGCCTTCGCCAGGCCCACCAGATCGAGGTACTGATCGATCGGGAGCGTGTCGCTGGTGCGACGGTTGAACCGCGACGGGAGGACAAGAACGCGGAGCTGGTCGATGCGCACTTGAAGTTTCGACTGCCGGTGCGCGCCGGACCGCGGGACGTCGGGGTGACATTTCTCAAGCTTCCCAGCGCCCTGATCGAGACGGAGCGCCAACCCTTTGTCGCCCGCTTCAATCTGCACCGTCACCCGCGAACCGCGCCGGCGCTCTATCAGGTCTCCATCACCGGACCCTTCGCCTCGTCCGGTCCGGGCGACACCCCGAGCCGGCGCCGTGTGTTTGGGAGCCGAGCCGGGCAGGATGCGACGACCGCCCCGGTGGCGGCGTTGTCCGCGGCCGAGGCCGAGGCGCAGGCGCGCGCGCTGCTGGCACCGCTGATGCGGCGGGCCTATCGACGGCCGGTCACGGATCGGGACCTTGAACGGCCGATCCAGTTCTTTCACGAGGCGCGAGAGCAGCAGGGGTTCGAGGCGGGCGTGGAAAACGCCCTCGCCGCCGTTCTGGTCAGTCCGCGTTTCCTCCTGCGGATCGAGTCGAACCCGCCCGGAGCCGGCCCCGGCCAGGTGTACCGGATCGACGACTACGAGCTGGCCTCGCGGCTGGCGTATTTCCTATGGAGCAGTCTGCCCGATGATCCTTTGCTCGATGCGGCCGGGGCGGGCGATCTGCGGGATCCGGTCCGCCTGGAGGCCCAGGTACGGCGCATGCTCGCGGACCCGCGCGCCCGCAACCTGGTCACCAACTTTGCCGCCCAGTGGCTCCACCTTCGCAGTCTGGAAACGGTCGCGCCCGACTCCCGGCTGTTCATCGACTTCGATGACAACCTGCGCCAGGCCTTTCGCCGGGAGACTGAGTTGTTCGTCGAGAGTCTCCTGCAGGAGGATCGGCCGGTCGGGGATCTGCTGGTGGCCGACTACTCGTTTCTCAACGAGCGGCTCGCCCGGCACTACGGTGTGCCGCACGTGTACGGCAGCCACTTTCGCCGGGTCTCCTTCACGGGCGACCTCCGGCGGCAGCGCGGCGGGCTGCTTCGTCACGGCAGCATCCTCACGGTCACGTCCTACGCGACACGCACCTCGCCGGTGATCCGCGGTCATTGGATCCTCGCGAACCTGGCCGGGGAGCCGCCGCCTCCTCCTCCGCCGAATGTGCCGTCCCTCGAAAGCGCGACCGTCTCGGCCCGCCTGCCCATGCGCGAGCGCCTGGCCGCGCACCGGGAAAATCCCTCCTGCGCGAGCTGTCACAACGTCATGGATCCGGTCGGCTTCGCCTTGGAAAACTATGATGCGGTCGGGCGCTGGCGCGAGTCCGACGACGGGCATGCGATCGACGCCTCCGGCGGCCTGCCGGACGGCAGTGTCGCCGTCGGGGTGGACGAACTTGAACGCGGACTGCTTCGTCGTCTCGATCTTTTCGCCGCCACGCTCGCCGAGAAGCTCCTGACGTTCGCGCTCGGACGCGGGGTGACGCCTGAGGATGGCCCGGCCTTGCGCGAGGTGGTTCGACGTGCCCGGGAGGGACAGTACCGTTTTTCCGCGCTCATTCTTGGCATCGTCCACAGCACACCGTTTCAACAGAGGAAAACCCCATGATCATCACGAAAAAAGCCCTTCCGCGGCGGACGTTTCTGCGCGGCGTCGGTGCGTCCCTTGCGCTGCCCCTGCTCGATGCCATGATTCCGGCCGCCACCGCGATGTCGGCGACTCCGGCCCAGCCGGTGAAGCGGTTGGGGTTTGTCTTTATGCCGATGGGCTGCGACCAGTCGCGCTGGGTGCCGGCGGGACCGAGCGGTCCGCTGGAGGAGCTGACGCCGATTCTGCAATCGCTCGCGCCGGTGAAGCGTCATGTCACTGCCATCACCAACCTCGAATTGCGCAACGCGTATCCGGGGTCGCACGCCACGTCCAATGCCGCGTTCCTCAGTGCCGCGAAGGCGAAACACACCGAGAGTTCCGATTACTACCTCGGCACGACGGTCGATCAGATCGCCGCCCGGCAGCTCGGTCGCGACACGCAGCTCCCGTCCCTCGAACTGTCGATGGACATGCTCCAGACCACCGGCCAGTGCGACAACGGCTACGCGTGCGTTTACCAGAACAACCTGTCCTGGTCTTCGCCGACCACGCCGCTGCCGTCGGAGGCGCACCCGCGCCTGGTGTTTGAGCGACTTTTTGGCGAGGGCGGCAATCCGACCGAGCGCCGGCGTGCGCTGCGTCGAAGAGCCAGCCTGCTGGACTGGGTGACCGACGAGGTCCGCAGTCTGCAGCGCGAATTGGGCCCGTCGGACCGGGCCAAGGTGGCGGAGTACCTCGACACCGTGCGCGAGGTCGAGCGCCGCATCCAGCGGGCCGAGGCCGAGGTGGCCGAGCGACCACTGCCCGACCTCGATCGGCCCATCGGCGTGCCCGCCGCCTACGCCGACCATGCGCGGTTGATGTTCGATCTGCAGGTGCTGGCGATGCAGGGTGACATCACGCGCGTCACCACGTTCCAGCTGGCGCGCGAGACGAGTAATCGTACGTATCCGGAAATCGGTGTCCCCGATCCGCATCATCCGCTGTCCCATCACGGCAACGATCCCGACAAGATCGCGCGGATGGCGAAGATCAATGCCTTCCATGTGTCGCTGTTCGCTTACTTCCTCCAACGGCTCCAGTCCACGCCGGAAGGAGCGGGCACCCTGCTTGATCACTCGCTCCTGCTCTATGGCAGCGGCATCGGGAACCCCAATGTCCATGACCACACCAACCTGCCCATCCTGGTGGCGGGCGGGGCGGCGGGTGGCATGAAGGGCGGCCGTCATCTGCGGTATGACCAACCCACGCCGCTGGCCAATCTGCATCTCGCACTGCTCGACAAGGTAGGGGTGAAGCTGGACGCCTTTGCCGACAGCAATGGACGCATGGATGAATTGTTCCAGCCGCTTGTGGTGTGAGACCGAGAAAAGTGCGCGTTACACCATGAGCCTGCCTGATGCTCTGCGGTCGTGCCTTTTGCGGCGCGGGATGGGACTCCCGCTCGAGGCGGCCCATTCGCGTGAGCCGTCCAGGATGAATTCCGGTGTTCCCTCGCTCCGGTCCGGCCGCGTCGGGTGGCATCGCGTGTCCTGCGTGTTCCTCGGCCTGGCGCTCGGCTTGGCCGCGGCGCCAGGTTCCCATACACTGCCCGACCTCGTGGAACGGAAGGAGTTTGCCGCGGCTCGCGCCACGGTCCGAGCGGAGACTGTGCGCACGGCGCAGGTCGACGGCATGACCGCGTTGCACTGGGCGGTGCATCATGAGCAGGTCGATCTGGTGCGCTCGCTGCTTGCGGCCGGAGCGGCGGTGGATGCGACCAATCGTTATGGAGTGACCCCGTTGTCGCTGGCCTGCCTGTGCGGTCATGCCGACGTGGTGTCGCTCCTGCTGGCCGGCGGGGCGGATCCGAACTTGGCGCTGCCGGGCGGAGAAACACCCTTGATGACCGCGTCGCGCACCGGCCGTCCCGGACCGGTGGCGCTCCTGCTGGCGAACGGGGCGGCGGTGAACGCGCGGTTGCCCCAGGGACAAACGGCCTTGATGTGGGCGGCGGCGGAGGGGCACCTGGCCGTCTGCGACCAGCTGCTGGCGGCCGGGGCCGACCTCCACACTCCTCTTGCCACCGGATTGACGCCGCTACTCTTCGCCGTGCGTGCCGGACACATCGCGGTGGTCCGCCGGCTGCTGCAGGCCGGAGCCGATCTCCATGCCGTTACCGCCCCCACGCGCACCGGGAACAAGCTGCCGAAGCGAGGCACGAGCGCGCTGACCCTGGCAGTGGAAAATGGCAGGTTCGAGCTGGCCGGGATCCTGCTCGACCTCGGGGCGGACCCGAACGATTTGCGGTCCGGATACAGTCCCCTGCATATCCTGTCCTGGATCCGAAAACCCGATCGAGGCGAGGACGAGGGGGATCCCATCCCGGAGGGTTCGGGCAATCTGACGAGTGAGCAGTTGATCCGGAAGCTCGTGGCCAAAGGCGCCGACGTAAACCTGCGACTGACCGGCGGGCCGTCCGGTGGAGGACGGCTCGCGCGCAAGGGCTGCACTCCGTTTCTTCTGGCGGCCGACACGGCGGACACCGCGTACCTGCGCCTGCTCGTTGAACTCGGCGCCGATCCGACGCTGACCAATGCCGACGGGTGCACGGCGCTCATGGCGGCCGCCGGTTTGGGCACGCGGTCCGCGGATGAGGAAGCCGGCACGGAGGACGAAGCGGTCGAGGCGGTCACGTACCTGCTCGGCCTCGGTGCCGATGTGAATGCCGTCTCGAATTTCGGTGAGACTGCCATGCACGGCGCCGCCTATGCCAACTTTCCCAAGGTGGTGCGCCTGCTCGATGCGCGCGGTGCGAAGATCGAGATCTGGAACCGGCCCAACCAGCGCGGATGGACGCCGCTCCTGGTGGCGGAGGGGCATCGGTTCGGGAACTTCAAGCCCTCGTTTGAGACGATCGACGCGTTCCATTCCGTCCTGCGTGCCCACGGTTTGACCCCGCCGCCTCCCACGCCTCCGGTGCCGGTCAAAGGCTATGGACGGTAGTGGGAGATCGGCGCGGGTTTTCTCCTGCAACGCTGACTTGAGCCCGTTGGTGGATTCCGCCAGCATCATCGCGTCGTCGAAGTCATCGGTTACCGCCAACCCCAACGAAAAGGACGCCATGACAGCCCTTGAAGTCTATCGCAATGGTCGCAAGACCTGCACAGCCGGGCTCAACCGCTCCGGCGCGGTCATCTCCTCCCTGATCTGGTCCTCGGGCGGTTCAGGCGAAGCGCAGCACGAGGAACTGGAGCTGCGCGTCAGTGGATACATCACGCGGAACGCCGCGCACGTCAGCTGGTGCAGCCGGCGCCTGCAGGTGGGCGACGAGATCAAGGTGGTGGTGGTGGAACGGGCCCGGGTGGACCGTCCGGTCCGTCGCCGCGTCGAAAGCGCGACCACCCGCCTGAAGCGCGAGCGCGCCTACGTCGAGCGGAAGGCGAAGGAGTACGGCTGGACGATCGCGAAGCCGTGAGCCCGGTGGAGTGGGGGTTTGCCAGGGACGGTCGTTCTCGTCGTCAAGTGACTATTACGTTTTCGATTCGAGGACCGGGCTCGTCCTACTAGTTCGCTGCCGTGGCGCGCCGCGGACTTCTTTTGCGGCAGAGCGGTCCCTAGGGTGCCGGTGCGTCGGATCAGGATCCGCGGGTTGGACACACCGGTGTGGTCAGAACCTGCGGCCTCCGCCCGTCAGGTGGCCGTTCCGACGGGCGCACCGGGAGTGTCCGCCCCAAATCCAAACCATGCACACTCCGAAGATCATCCAAGGCGGCATGGGCGTCGCCGTTTCCAGTTGGCGGCTGGCCCGGGCGGTGGCGCAGGCGGGTGAACTCGGCGTGGTGTCCGGCACGGCCCTGGCCATGGTGCTGGCGCGACGGTTGCAGCAGGGGGATCCCGAAGGAGACCTGCGACGCGCCCTGGGCCAGTTTCCCCGTCCGGACGTGGCGGAACGCATCCTGCAGGCCTATTTCATTCCCGGTGGAAAACCGGCCGACCAGCCCTTCCGCCTGACCTCCATGCCGTCGGTCACCTGCGGCGAGGCGCTGACCGAGCTGACGGTTGCAGCCGGATTCGTGGAGGTGTTTCTCGCGAAAGAGGGCCATGCGGGGCGGGTCGGAATCAACTTGCTTGAGAAAATCCAGGTGGGTGCGCTGCCGACCCTGTATGGGGCGCTGCTGGCGCGGGTCGACTACGTGCTCATGGGCGCCGGCATTCCGCGCCAGATTCCGGGCATCCTCGACCGCTTGTCGGCGGGCGAAGCGGTGGAGATGAAGATGGACGTCGAGGGCGCCCAACCCGGTGAGGAATGGAAATCGACATTTGATCCGCGTGCGTTCTTCGGAGGTCCGGCACCGACCCTGGCCCGCCCGCTGTTTCTGGCCATCGTGTCGTCAGCGGTGTTGGCCCAGACGCTGGCCAAGAAATCGAGCGGGCAGGTGAATGGCTTTGTGGTCGAAGGAGAGACCGCGGGCGGCCACAACGCCCCGCCGCGCGGGCCCCTGCAGCTCAGCGCAAAGGGCGAGCCGGTCTACGGACCGCGCGACACCCCGGATCTGGCGAAGTTTCGCGAGCTCGGCCTTCCGTTCTGGCTGGCAGGTTCCTTCGGTCGCCCCGACAAA
This sequence comes from Opitutaceae bacterium, assembly GCA_016794625.1. Taxonomy (GTDB): domain Bacteria; phylum Verrucomicrobiota; class Verrucomicrobiia; order Opitutales; family Opitutaceae; genus UBA6669. The sequence continues at coordinate 80,544 of JAEUGY010000009.1, read as the reverse complement.
CTGGCCGAGGCCTTGGAGCTCGGCGCTCGTGGCATCCAGGTGGGCACGGCCTTTGCGTTCAGCGCCGAATCCGGGATAGATCCCGCGCTCAAGGCTCGGGTGCTGCAGTCGAGCCGCGAAGGTGCCGTACCGGTCTTCACCGACCCTCAGGCGTCTCCGACGGGCTTTCCGTTCAAGGTGGTCGAGGTTCCGGGCACCTTGTCCGATCCCGCTACCTACGCGTCTCGCGAACGGATCTGCGATCTCGGATTCCTGAGACGCGCCTATCGGAAACCGGATGGTACGCTGGGTTACCGCTGTCCGGCCGAACCGGTGGACGATTTTGTTCGCAAAGGCGGGCTGGCCGCCGACGCCGAGGGACGCAAGTGCCTGTGTAATGGCCTGGCCGCGACCGTGGGTCTTGGACAGGTCCGCGACGGACGGATGGAACCCGCGATCGTGACCGCCGGCAACGAGCTCGCCGAACTCTCCCGCCTCGCGGCTCCCGACCGCGACAGCTATGATGCCGCCGGCATCGTGGCGTATCTTCGATCCGGACTTCCGTCCGCGACGACGTAAGGTTCCCTCGCAACGCGCCACCGGCGCCGACGGAGCGGCGCCCTCCAGGGGAGAGCCCTGCGGGCGCCCGGGTTGTAGGCGGCCTCGCTGAGGCCGCATGGACTAGAGAGTTTGTAGATGGACCTTGTTGATTGAGATTAAGCCCCGATGGAGGGCGTCGCTCCGTCGACGCCGGGGATCGGCCGATGAATCACAGCGTGCGATTGTTTTGGTTTCAGCAACGCGCCACCGGCGCCGACGGAGCGGCGCCCTCCAGGGGAGAGCCCTGCGGACACCCGGGTTGTAGGCGGCCTCGCTGAGGCCGCACATGGGCGTCAGATTGTCGGGATGTAGAATCGTTGTGTTGACTGAGATTGGGCTAAGTTGGAGGGCGTCGCTCCGTCGACGCCGCGGGGCCGCGTGCCGCGTTACGCCGCCGGATGACTTGGCTTCAACGCGGAAGCGTCTTCCATCCCAGCGCAGACAGGAGCGCCGCGCGGTCCGACATGGGGCGCTGCTCCTTATTTCGTGCGGGTTACTGTATGAGATTGTCTGATATGAATTAACAACCTGCGCGCAGGCTTGGGCAACCGATGCGCAGTCAGGAAAGCGGGGATGGACGATGACAGTCGGCGTCAGACTTGCCCCACGGTCTCACGACCCAAACCACCCTCGTACCAACTGCCATGAAGTCCAAACCGCGTCTGACGCGAAACGTCCTGATGTTCGGAGGGATAGCGGCCTGGGGGCTGCTTCTCATCTCCTGTGTCGCGGTCAATCGCACGATGCTCGTCCCGCCGCAAGTCGCCGGTGCGGAGTTTGTCGGGTCGAAGGAGTGCGCGCAGTGTCACAGTGACCAGACGGATCACTTCGAGACCGCCTCTCACGCGCGGCTCGCATTGACCGATGCCAAGGTGGGCGACACGGGGTGCGAGGCCTGCCATGGCCCAGGGAGCCTGCACGTCAAATCAGGCGGAACCAAGGGTACGATTGTGAATCCGGAGGAGTCCCCGGAAACATGCTTCCAGTGTCACCTCGACAAGCGAGCCCAGTTCTCTCTGCCCAACAGTCACCAGGTGATGAATGGCAAGATGAGCTGCGGAGATTGCCACGATATGCACAAGGGCAACGCCATCGCCGGCACGGGTGTGGATCTGGAAGCGCAGAATGAAACCTGCGTCAAGTGTCACACCCAGCAGAAGGGGCCCTTCGTTTACGAACACGGTGCCATGCGCGAAGGCTGTGTCGCCTGTCACAATCCGCACGGTTCGATCAACGCCAAGATGCTGGTCGCCCGCGACGCGAACCTCTGTCTGCGCTGTCACCTGGAGGCGCCCACCGCCGGTTCGTCCGGCCAGATCAACGCCAACGCGATCCGGCGGACGGCCGAGAATCACAGCACGCGTATGATGCAGGGCACCTGTTGGAGCGCGGGCTGCCATGAGCAGCCGCACGGTTCCAACGCCAGCTACCACTTCCGCAACTAACCCCCGAGACGATCCACCATGAGCACGAAGCTGTTCTTCAACTTCCGACTCCCCTGCACGCTGGCGGGGGCTTTGCTGGTCCTCTCCGGAACGTCCGTCTCCGCGGCGGGCAATGCCGAGGCCGATGCCTTTCCTCACTTCGAAAACTACATCAAGATCAGCGGCCAGGCGCCGTCGATCAGCGGCAGCAAATCTTCCTATCAAAGTCGCACCACACGTCCCGGTGATGGTGGCGCGGGCATCGAGGATCTGCATCTGTCCCGCGACCTGTCGAAGGAGACCACGATGGTCATCGATGGACGCGCCCTGGTGGGCTCCGAGGACTACCTGGGCAAGGTGAACATCGCCAAGAACGAGGTGGGTGTCTTCGAAACAGGGTACAAACGCTTCCGCACCTTCTACGACGGTGTCGGTGGGTTCTTTCCGCTGAACAAGCAGTGGATGCCGCTCCAAGACACGGATCTGCACATTGACCGGAGCAAGTTCTGGGTCGAGGGCACGGTGACGCTGCCCAACGCCCCGGTCTTCACCGTACGCTACATCAATGACCTGCGCACGGGTCGCAAGGACTCGACCATCTGGGGCGACTCCAGTCTGACCGGCCTGCCGAACAATGTCTCGCCGATCTCGCCAGTGCGCAAGATGGCGCCCAGCTACATCGAGGTGAACGAGCGGCATGAAATGATCGAGGCCACGGTCAAGCACACGGTCGGCCAGACCACCGCGCAACTGACGCTGCTGGCGGATCGCACCGACAATGACGACACGCGGTTTGTCACCCGTTTCCCGGGCGAAGTGCGGCCGTTTCCGACTCCGCCCTCGACCGTGCTGCTGCCGTCCAATCAAATGAACAATCAGGTGGTCATCACCGAGAGGGAGGCCATGGAGACCCAGACCACGGGTGCGCACTTTGTTTCGGATACGGTGCTCAATGATAAATTCACCGTGCGGCTGAACGCGGCCTACGATCTGATCCATTCCACCCTCAGCGGCGGACGACCCCTGGTCACCAGCACGCCGACCGCGAACGGAGTCGTTTTGGTGGCGACCGACAACTACCTCGGCCTCGCCGGCGGAACTCGCGTCAAGGACTATACGGGCAGCATCGCCCTCGACTACCACCCCAGCAAGAACCTGCTCGTGAAACTGGCCTACCGCGCGCAGAGCGAGTACATCCGCGGCGCCATGAGTTACACCGTGGTCTCGGCTTCCGGCACGCCGGCCGTGACGGTGGCGAGCACGCCTCGTCAGGGCTGGTCCAAGCTGCAGCAGGACGTGAAGACGCCCGTCCTGGAACTGCGTTACTCGGGCATCAAGAATCTCGCGCTCTACTTCAACGGCAGCCAGCGGGATCTGAGCGGCGTGGAGCGCAACAGCTCCGCCTACAACCCGCTGACAGCCGCCAATGGCACGCTGGCGATCCAGCGGGTGACCGAGGATCATGGCAACTACACGGCGGGTGCGTCGTGGAAGCAGTCCGATGTCTTCACCCTGCGCACGGAGGTGTTTCGCAAGGGACACGAGGACAATACGGTGGGCTTTGATGCCCGGATCGGGGATCATTACCTGTTGGATTCCGAGTACACCGGATACAAGATCTTTGCCTCCGTGAAGCCGATTCCGACCCTTGGGTTCAGCACCCGGTTGGTCACCCAGCGCGGCGAAATGCAGGTCACCGGTTATCTGCCCGACTTCCCGGCCTACGACTCGCTCGATTCCAAGAGTTATACCATCAGCGAGAGCGTTGACTGGAATCCCAATCGTTTCTGGTACGTGCAGCTCACGGGCAGCGTAGTCTATCATGTCATCAGCACGATCTACCCACGGGCCGGCGTGACGCCGGCCACATCGACCGCGATCGCCTTTGACACCAACAAGGTGCTGCAGAACTCAGACAACAACTACGTCACGGGTACGGCGCTCACCGGATTTGCGATCGACAAGGACACGGACGCGCAGCTGCAGCTGACGTACTACAAGGCCAACAACGACAATTCCATTCTGGCGCCGCTCACCATGCCCTATGGCGTGGCGGTGAAGGACATCGAGATCTCGGTCGGCGTGAAGCACCGCTTCAACAAGGACTGGATCGGCATGGCCAAGATCGGATACGTGGAGAGCAAGAACGACACGAGTGGAGGCAATTCGGACTATCACGGTCCGCTGGCCTACGTTTCGATCGATCACGCACTTTAGGCGAAAGTTCATTCTTTCCGCCTGATACAACCGGCCGTGGCGTCTGTGGGGGCGTCGCGGCCGGCCTTGTTTTTTCCCCCGCGGCCGTGCAGGCGCATCGCCTCAATCGGACGCAGATCTACCTCGTTCATGACGATCGGGCTCGACTGGAGGGCGTCGCTCCGTCGACGCCGGGGGACGGCCGATGAACCACAGCGTACGTTCGTTTTGGTTTTAACGACGCGTAACCGGCGCCGACGGAGCGGCGCCCTCCAGTAGAGAACCCTGCGGGTGCCCGTTGGAGGTGGCCTCGCTGAGGCCGCATGATTTCAAGGCCGCTGATGTCGGATGTGGAATGGGATCGGTCTCAGTTGGAGGGCGTCGCTCCGTCGACGCCGGGGAACGGCCGATGAACCACAGCGTACGTTCGTTTTGGTTTCAGCGACGCACAACCGGCGCCAATCCCGCGGCATCCGGCGTGTCACTTCGCCCCGGGCTCGGGCGATTCAACGAGCCGGGCGAGCACCTCTGCCGGCCAGGTGCGGCTGAGCACCGTCTCCTTCCCTCCGCTGCGCTGAATCAGATCGTTCCGAAGGCCACCGGGTTTGCGGTAGGTGAAGTCTCCCGGTGCGCGCCACGCGGGCGCGATGGAATCGCCTTTGCCGAAGCCGGCACAGATGACCTCCACCCGAGCGTCGGCCAGCGTGAGCAACCAGACCTTGCCGCTGTCATCGCTGACAAGCAGGTGTGCTTCGTCCGGACTCACCTCAACCTGCGCCAGCGACTTGGGCAGGAGATCGAGCACGCCGGGAGCGAGGAGTCGCGTGATCCGGCGGGTCATGGGGTCGACCACGAAAAACTCGTCGCGCAGGGGCGGGTCTTCACTGACGACCATCGGCAGCGCAAAGGCGGTGGCGTTGAACAGCACGCGTCCGTCCCGCAATCCGCGGATGCGGCTGGTGTCATTGAAGATCAAGCCGGCCAGGTCCTCGCCTTTCGACTCTGCGAGGAGCTGTCCTTCCGCGGAGAGTACGGGATAGGTCGTGAGTGAGCCGAGACGAAGGTCATCGCCTCCGGGCGCGCGTCCGGTGCTTCGGAGAACCACCAAGCTGCGCCCGTCCGCCGCCCAGTCAGGGAAGCCGGCGACGTGGCGGGCGACGACGACCGGTGATTTCTGGCCGTTGATTGGCGTGAGCCAGAGGTGGAGGCTGGGGTCGGAATCGGCTCCCAGCTCCACGGGCGCAACCCAGGCGACTGCGCTACCTGAAGGCGCGGGAAGGATCTGGGTGAATTCGCACAGCCCCTCCTGCAGGGTCACTTCGGGTTCGAGCAGACCAGGCGCGACGCGAACGACCGACAACGTGTGCCACTCGGCCGTTGCGGACTCGATGTCGTTCCAGTGATCGGCGAAGCGCTCTCGCAGGCGTTCGCGGTGGTGTTCGCGCAGATAGAGGGCGACGGCGCCGCTGTCGCGGTCGATCTTGAAGTCAGGCGTCTTTTCGTCCCCGACCGGCTTCCGTTTCCACGGTTGCCACACCGCTTCCGCCTTGTCGATGAGGGCTTGGGTGCGGACGGGGCCCAGCAGGGTGGCGAGATCCTGGAAGGTCTTCAGCTCACGTTTCCGTGCGACCACGAGTCGGCGCGAGTCCGGGCACCAGGCAGCGCGGTAGGCTCCAGGCAGGAGGAGCGGGCTGAGCGTGCCGGCGGCATCCGTGAGGTACAGTCCATCGAGGGTGATGACCGCGGCCTGCCGGCCATCGGGGGACCAGGTGAGGCGCTCATGCAGACAGCCTGCCAGCATCAGCACCAACACCAGCAGCAGCCCTCCGAGGGCCGTGTTCGGCGAACGAAAAGAGGAGAAGCGAGGGGACATGACGGGACGCGGCGCGCGAGGGACACGGGGGTGGGCGCGCCGCCTGCAGTCGGAGTCTGTCCGAAACGAAGGGCGGGTCGAGAGGGAATCCGAACCTGCTTGGGAGCGGGCTCGGTGCGTGCGCCTCAAGCGTAGTACTTCCGCCGAGCCTTCACCTGTACGTACCGTTTCTCCGGAAGAATGTAGGCCGTGAGGTGACCGCCCATGACGCAGGCGGTGTCGATGCCGACCGACCATTTCAACTTGTAGATTTCCGGACGCGGCGTGTGGCCATAGACCACGAAAGGCGGTCCGCTCCACAGGTCGGCCCAGGCGGGGCAGTCTTCGCAGTCCGCCCGCTTGCGCGGCTTGCCGGCGGAATCGATGACCTGGATGCGGGTCACCACCTGAGCGGGCTGTTTGCCCCACGGTTCATTGGGCAGAAAGCCTCCATGCACAAAGACGGTCTGCAACTCAGCCACCTCATGGGTGAGCGGCATCGCCTCCAGGTAGGTCCAATCGTCGGGCCGCAGCCGGCCAAAGGTGTCTTCATCCGTCTCCTTCAGGTAGGATGAGTCCTTTGTTTTGCGATAATTGAGCAGCCGGAGTTCATGGTTGCCCAGCAGCGAGATGGCGCGGTGCTGCTTGGCTAAGTCGATGACCTTGAGGCTGTCGGGTCCGCGATTGACGAGATCGCCGAGCAGAACGAGCTGGTCATCCGCCGTCAGTTCCACCCGATCGAGGAGTTCAGCGAACTCGGCGTGGCAACCGTGGATGTCGCCGATGGCGATAAGGCGTCCGTTCATGCGTGCGGGCAGAAATTTGCTAGCTATGCTGGGGTGGGGAAGTAAACAAGAAAGGCCTATGGAGTTGAATCTGCAGCCGCTCGGCACCTCCTGCTCGATCACGCATGAAGTGTTTGCGGCGGGTCAGCGTGTGGTGAGCTACCTGGTGCGCGATCCGGCCCAGACCGAGATTGTGCGCTATGATCTGGTGGAGTCGGCGGTGCCGGGCTTCACCCCGACCGGCGTGGTGGTCTGTCGCTGGGTGCACCTGTTCAAACCGCGCAAGGCCGGGGATTCGAGTGAGCGCACACTGAAGCTGACGGCCGAGACCCTGTTTCTGACGCTCGCGGATCCTACGGCCGAACTGACCCCGGAGAATGCGCGGCTGGTGCAATTTCTGGCGCTCATGCTGGAACGCAAACGCCTGCTCAAGCCGAAGGGTCGGACCGCCGACGGGCTGCGCACCGTGGTCGAACACACGAAGTCCAAGCAGCTGTTCGAGATTCCGGCCGGTGATCTCAATCCGGAGTTTTTCGTCCAGGTGCAGGCCCAGCTGAGCGTGCTGGTGGGGGAGCCGAAGCCGGCCGGGAAGCCGGCCGCGGATCCGGGCGGCGGCGCGCCGCCTCCGGTCAACGCACCTTGATGGTGTGGCGCTCGTCGGGGGTGATGCCAAATTCGAGGTGCAGGGCGTCGGCCGGCAGCCAGGGCGCGAGTCGCTCGGGCCACTCGACGGCGAGGCACCAGGGAGAAATGAGGAAATCCTCAAGCATGAGGCCTTCGATTTCGCGATCGCTTTGGAGTCGGTAGGCATCGAGGTGAATGAGGGTGCGGTTCCGGCCCCGGTGCAGGGTGAAGATGGTGAAGGTCGGGCTGGTCACGGGTTCCCCAATACCGAAGCCTCGGGCGAGTCCCTGGACAAACGTGGTCTTTCCCACGCCCAGGTTGCCATGGAGCGCGAGGGTGCAGTCGGGGGGCAGGGTCCGGGCCCACGCGGCGGCGAGTTCCTGGGTCTCGTGGGCGGACGACGTGGTGACTCCGCGGCGGAGCTGATCGAACGGGGTCATGGCGACGGGCGGCGCCGGCGCGGCTTCCGGTGCGCGTCGGGGCGGTGGGCGAGGTGCTCGAAACCGTGATAGGCACCGAGGTCGAGGGCGTCGGCGGCACGGGCCTCCGCCGGTGGAAGGAACCGGCCGATCCGGGTGAGGGGTAGGGAGGGAAAGGTCCGGCGCCAGCGCGCTTCGAACGGTCCGGCCGGAGCGTCGGCGGCGAAGGAAAACACCAGCTCGTAGTCCTCGCCGTCGCTCAGCGCATGATCGATGGCGGTGCGGCCCGAAGTGCGGGCGAGGCGTCGGGCGGCGGCACTGACCGGAAGCGCGGCGCCGTCGAGGGCCGGAACGGTGCCGGCCGGGGCGAGCGCGAGGAGGTCCTTGGCCAGGCCGTCACTCACATCCATCATCGACCGCACGCCGCGTTGCCGGGCCAGCCAGGCCCCCTGTTCCAGGCGGGGGGTGAACGCCCAATGGTGACGCAGCCGGCTGCCGCCGAGACGACCCGTGACGTAGAGGGCGTCGCCCGGACGTGCACCGGTCCGGGTCACCACGCGGGAGGCCGCGCGTCCGAGCAGTGTCAGGGTGGCCACCACGCCCTCGCGTTGGCGGGCGATGTCGCCGCCGACGATGGGCACCTGGTAGCGCCGGCTGACCGCCGCGAGTCCCCGGTAGAACGCCGCCAACCAGCGGGTCTTCAGGCGGCCGTCGAAGGCCAGGGCCACCACCGCCGCCACCGGGCGTCCACCCATGGCGGCGATGTCGCTGAGGTTGCGTTTGAACAGTTTCTCCCCGGCGGCCTGGGGTGAAACCGCATCGTCAAAGTGTTCGCCGTAGATGACTGGATCGACGGTCAGGAGGGAGTGTCCCGGAATGATCGGCAGCACCGCGCAATCGTCCCCGATGCCAAACGGCGTCCGGGGCGAGGTATCGCCGAGCCAGCGACGGATGGCCTCGATCAACCGACGCTCGCCGAGGGCGGAAACGGTTTCCGGGGGATGGGCCGAGAAAGGATGCATGGCGTCCGGAGTCGCGACGGTCCGGGTCCTCAGACATCGATGCCTGCCAGCAGGAGCAGCATCGTGTGCAAGTTGAAGAGCGCGTGGGCGACCATCGGGATGGCGATGCGTCCCGTGCGTTCGTACGCCAGGCAGAGCAGGATGCCGAGGGCGACGAGCGGGGCGAAGGCCACGGCGTTGGCGTGAAGCGACGCAAAGACCAGGGACGAGAGAAGCAGGGCAACCGGGCGCGGGATTCGGGTGCGCAGGTAGCGAAAGAGACCGGCGCGGAAGATGGCCTCCTCCGCGATGGGAGCGACGCCGACGGCGAGCACCGCCAGGCCTCCGATGACGAAGGGCGAATCATTGTTGCGCAGCAGGTCGATCATCTCCTGCTGATCAAGCTCCATGCCCGCGGTCTGGAGGAGCCATTGCCAGACGAGGGAAACGGAAAGCACCAAGGGCAGCGCGACCAGAAAGAGGGTGAAGCCGCCGGCCAGCGTGCCGATCGCGGGCGGCGGCACGGGCACGGCGGTGAGTTCCGGTGCCGGGTCACCGCCTGGCAGCGTGGAACGCGGGCGCAGGAGGCGAATGGCGGCGATCGCACCCAGCAGCAGACCGAACTGAAACCCGGCGCCCTGCACGATCATCCAGGCATCGGCGTCGAGCCGGTCGGGCACGACGCGCTGCAGACTCGCCAGGGCCAGCTGGAGCGACAGCCCCGCGACCACCACGATGAGTGCGCCGAGCAGGAAATCACTGAGCGGCACGTTCCACGGGGCGAGCCGGAGTTCGCGCCGTTGCTCGGCATTCCGGCCGAACTGCCAGACGAAGAAAGTCACGATCCCTCCGAGGTAGAGAATCGCCTCCACCACCAGAAAGGCGATCACTCCGGGGGTCAGTTCGGGCAGCTCCATGACGTGGGTTCGGGCTCGAGGGGCGAGGGGAATGATGCACGAGCGCCGCGGCGACGGCCCGGGCGAGGCATCCCGCGCCGCTCAGCCCGCGCGTGCGACCTCGTGCACGATCCGGCCGTCGGAGAGGGTGAGGCGGACACGGCCCCGCAGGGTCTGTCCGTGCCAGGGGGAGTTGATCGACTTGCTGTAACCCTTCTTGGCGTCGTAGAGCCACGACTCCTCGGGATCAAATACACACACGTCGGCGGCCGCGCCCTCGGCCAGGGTGCCGGCGGGCAGTCGGAGGATCTGGGCCGGCTTGCGGGTCAGCAGGTCGACCACGGTGGCGAGCTTGAAACGGCTCTTGCGCACCAGGGTCTCGAGCGACACCGCCAGAGCCGTCTCCAATCCCAGAATACCATTAGGGGCGAAATCGAACTCCTTGTCCTTCTCGTAGTCGGTGTGCGGGGCGTGGTCGGTGGCGATGCAGTCGAGCGTGCCGTCGCGCAAGCCCTCGATCAGCTCCAGCCGGTCGGCCTCGGTGCGCAGGGGCGGGTTCATCTTGAAGTGCGTGTCGTAGCCCGAGAGCAGGTCGTCGGTGAGCGAGAAGTGATGCGGCGTCGCCTCGGCGGTCACCCGGACTCCGCGCGCCTTGGCCCGGCGCAGGATGTCGACCGAGAATTTCGACGAGATGTGCTGCATGTGCACATGCGCGCCGGTGTACTCGGAGAGGATGGCGTTGCGGGCGACGATCAGGTCCTCAGCCGCGTTCGGCCAGCCGCGCAGCCCGAGCCGGGTCGACATGACGCCTTCGTTCATGACCGCGCCCTGGGTCATGGAAGCGTCCTGACAGTGGTCCATCACCGGCAGGTCGAACATGCGGGCGTATTCGAGCGCGCGCCGCATGAGCTCATTGGACTGCACGCAGTCGCCGTCGTCGGTGATGGCGACGACCCCGGCCCGCTTGAGCGAACCGATCGGGGCGAGGGCCTGGCCCTTCATGCCGGCGGTGATGCACCCGGTGGGCAGCACCTTGATGACCGCGTCGCGCTGGACGGCGTCCTTGATGAACTGGATCGTGCCGGCGTTGTCCGCGGGTGGCGAGGTGTTCGGCATGCAGACCACCGTGGTGAACCCGCCGGCGGCGGCGGCGCGGCTGCCGGTCGCGATGGTTTCCTTGTGGGTCTGGCCGGGTTCGCGGAAATGGACGTGAATATCGACCAGCCCGGGGCAGGCGACGAGGCCCGCGGCGTCAATCTTGCGGGCCCGCTTGCGCGCGGCGGCGGAGAGCGGCGCCACGATCCGGCCTTGGTCGATGAAGAGATCGCCCACGGCGTCGCGTTTGGCGGCAGGGTCGATGACCCGGGCGTTTTGTATCCAAAGGGCAGGCATGAGAGAAGGGATCCGGTTGAGAGGGCGGGAGGGGCGGATCAGTCGACCGTCACGACCGACTCGGGCTGGCCGCCGAAGCACAGGTAGAGCACGGCCATGCGCACTGCGATGCCGTTGGTCACCTGTTCGAGGATGACGCTGCGGTCGCCGTCCGCCAGTTCGCTGTCGATCTCGACTCCGCGGTTGATCGGGCCCGGGTGCATGATGATCGCCTTGGGACTCAGCCAGGAGGCGCGGGTCTTGTTCAGGCCGAACATGCTGGTGTATTCGCCCAACGAAGGGAAATGGCCGTTCGACTGGCGCTCGTGCTGGATGCGCAGAAGCATGACCACCTCGGCGTCGGCGAGGGCTGACTTGAGGTCGTGGGAGACCTTGACGCCCATGTCGGTGAACCAGTCGGGCACGAGGGTGGACGGGCCGCAGAGGGTCACCGCGGCGCCCATTTTCGAGAGGGCGTGAATGTTGGAGCGCGCGACACGGCTGAAGAGGATGTCGCCCAGGATGACGACCTTGCGTCCCTTCATGTTGCCGAGGCGCTCGCGCATCGTGAACGTATCCAAAAGTCCCTGCGTGGGATGTTCATGGGCGCCGTCGCCCGCATTGATCACGGGGATGTCGAGGATGCGGGAGAGGTACAGCGGCGAGCCCGAGGCGGCGTGCCGGAGCACGATCATGTCGGCGTTGAGCGCCTGGATGTTCTGCGCGGTGTCGCGCAGGGTCTCGCCCTTGGTGGTGGAGGAGCTGGCACCGTCGAGGGAGATGACATCGGCGCTGAGCCGCTTCGCCGCCATGTCGAACGCCATGCGCGTGCGCGTGCTTGGTTCGAGGAAGAGGTTGACGATGGTCTTACCGCGCAGGGCGGGGACCTTCTTCACATTGCGCTGGAGGATCTTCTTGAAGGCGGTCGCGGTCGCGTGGATCTGGTCGATCTCGGCGAGGCTGAGTTCCTCGAGGGTGAGCAGGTGGCGGCGGGTCCAGGGCATGGAGCGGAAAGGAAGGGCGGGCGGTCAGCGGGCGACGGACTTGGCGGGAAGGATGCGGACGGTGTCGTTGGCCGGGTGCGCGGGATCGAGGGAGACCTCGACCTTTTCGCGATCCGTCACCTCGAGGGCGATGCCCACGTAGTCAGCCTTGATGGGCAGCCGGTGGCCGCCGCGGTCGATCAGCACCGCGAGTTCGACCCGCGCGGGCCGGCCATGGTCGAACAGCTCGTCGAGCGCGGCCTTGACCGTGCGGCCGGTGAAGAGCACGTCGTCCACGAGGATCACCACGGCGCCATTCACATCCGTGGGAATGACCGTGGGCGAAAACTCCTTGGGGATTGGATTGCGGCCGATGTCGTCGCGGTGAAACGAGATGTCGAGGGTCCCGACATACTTTTGCCGCAGCCGGGCGCCGAGACGACGCACCAGGGTGATGCCTCCGTTGGCGATGCCGAGCAGGACCAGTTTGGAATCGGACGGATGACGCGCAGCGATCGCCTGGCAAAGGCGGTCCAGTGCGGTGTGGATCTCGGCGGCGGAGAGCGATTTCGCGACAGACACGAGGCCCGGTTGTGCCGGTGTCGGCGACCCCGGACAAGCGGGAAAATCAATCGGTGACCGGCGCGGCCCGGCTCTGGAGGGGCGCGGACGGGGGGCCGCACTCATGTCCGAGGCTCTTCGCGCATGGCCACGGCCTGCAAGGCGGTGGCGTGCACATTTTCCGTGGTGAAGTAGGCCTGCCGTTTCAGGCCGAAGTGGGCGAGGGCGCCGAGGATGTCGTCGCGCTCCAGCCAGTGACAATAGGGCTGGGCGCCTCCGCAGAACCCGTTCCAGTCCAGGGCTTCACCATAATGGTGCCGATGGACCTGATGCTGAAAACCACCGAAGTTCACCGGCTCCGGCGGGCTGAAGGTGGCCTTCTTTTCCGGAAAACGCTCATAGAACGCCGGATCATAGAAGACCGTCCATAGAAACACCGCGCGGCAGCGCTGGGCGAGCAGGGCGAGCAGCTCGACCGGGTTGGCCATGTGGTAGAGGATGCCGCTGGCGATGCCCACGTCGAAGACCTCCTTGGTTTCACGCAGGTACTCGATCGACTCGCCAAGGAGAAAACGGGCTTGGTTGAGCTGGTAGAGTTCTTTGACCACCAGGCACTTCAGGTAGCTGCGTTTGTTCGCCTCGATCGCCACCACCTCCGCCGCGCCTTTTTGGCAAAGCATGGCGGTGTGGCCGGCCTCGAGCGGTCCAAGTTCCAGGATCCGGCGACCCGCCAGAGGGAATCCCCACTCGCCCAGGCGATCCGCGGCCCAGTCGATGCGAGGGTCGGCGAACAGCGGTGTGGTGCCGCTGGACACCACGCGACCGGCCTGCCCGGGCTGGCTGGCGGGCAGCGGCGGCAGCTGGGACGACCATTCCCCTTTGAACAAGTCGATCGCGTGTTGCGGATCGGGCGCCGTGCGTAGGTAGGTGGAGTCGAGGTCCATCGGTGGCCACGCTTGCGGGTGGGCGGCAAGGGTCAAGCTCCCTGACGGACCGCCCGGCGTCGCGGGACGGGACACCGATGGAGCGACCCCGGGACGAGGTTAGGAGCCGTCGGGGGCAAAGCCGAAAGCGGTCCACGCATCGGTCGACCACCGTTTCCGGCTCTCGGCCAGGGACAGGCCGAGAAACGTCGCCACCCGATCGACGCCCTGTTGCGGCGTCAGGGACGACCCGGCGAAGCCGCCATGGGGCCCCCGCACCACGCCGTCCGCACCGACGGCGACCTCCATCCGGGCAATGCGGTAGGTGCCGGGCGGGCCTCCTGCGGCGGACATGGCGTCGGTGGTGAACAGGACGCGTCCGGCGGGTTTCGCCCGCACGAAGTTTTTGAGGACAAAGGGCGGCAGGTGAATGCCGTCCGGGATAAAACAGGCCGTGAGTTCGTCGCGCGCGAGCAGCCGTTGCACCACGTTGTCGTGTCGCGGCAGCACCCCGGGCACCCCGTTGCCGAGGTGGGTGCAAAACTTCGCACCGGCTCCGATGGCGACGTCGATTTGCTCGTGACTGGCGTTCGTATGCCCGAGCGAAACCTGCACGCCTCGCCCTCTTAGACCCGCGATCATGGCAGCGCTGCCCGGCCATTCCGGCGCCAGCGTGACGAGTCGGATGGCGCCGCCGGCCGCTTCCTGCAGCCGGTCAAAGGAATCGAGGGAGGGCGCGCACATGGCGGCCGGCGGGTGGGCGCCGCAATAGCCGGGCTCCGGGTTGAGCCACGGACCTTCGAGGTGGTAACCGCGGATCATCGCAGCGAGACGTGCGTCGGCCTGGCGGAAACTTTCCACCCGGCGAAAACGGGACACCAGCGCCGCTTCCTCGTCCGTGATCAGCGTGAGCAAGATCCCCCCGGCGCCATCGCGGCGCAGACCCTCAACCGCCCGTCCCAAATCGTCGGGGGTGAGGTCGTCGCTTTGAAAGTCGACGCCGGCATACCCGTTCACCTGAAAATCAAAAAGGTTGGGGAACGCGGAGGACGCAGTCATGCCGCCCACTCAGGCTGACCGCCGACAGCACGACAACCCAATCCATCGGCCGCCCCCGGAGTTTTTCCAGCTGCGCCCCCTTGGTCCCGAATCGCGACGCCAATCCTCGCGGGGTCGGCGACCCCACCTCCAACGGCAAACACGTCCTCCGTTGGAGGTGGCCTCGCTGAGGCCGCGACGGGACCTGCGGTCCCGCCCCTTCGCCCTCTTGCCGGGCTTCGTGCGTGGGCCGACTCAGGGGCTGGGCTTGGCGGATGCCTCGAGCGTCTTCAGCGCGCGATACGCTTCGCGGGCGACCGCAGGGGAAAAGCGATGATAGTCGTCGACCTCAAACAGGCGGAGCGCAGTTGTCGGTCCGTACAGGGCAAACACCGGCGCTGCGCGCTGCACCGCGGCGCGCACGTCGTCGCCGGACGTGCCGAGGTCGTGTCGCGAACGGACCACGGTCACGGGCCGCGGAGCGATCAAGGCGAGCACCTCGTCGAGGTCGTACGGGATGCGTGGTTCCGCGCCGACGAAGGCCCCCAGGCGCGGCAGCCAGGGGTAGCGCAGGGACCAGCGCGCGATGCCACCGAGGGCGCGGTCGGTCGTGTCCACGCGCAGAGGCGTGAGGCCATTCACACAGACCACGCCGGCGATCCGTTCATCGAGGGCCGCGGCGTGCAGGGCGATGAACCCGCCCGTTCCGCTGCCGAGCAAGTAAATCCGTCGACCGTCGATGGCCTTTTGCTGCTGCAGCACGGTGACCGCCGCGCGGAGATCCTGCAGGGCCTGGCCGAGGAGCGAGCCATGGGGGTGTCGCTGGTAATACCGGTCCGCTTCACGGCTGCGCCCGCCAGAACCCACGCTGTCGAACGACACGACCGCGAACCCTCCCTCCAGCCAGGTGGCGGGCGGCCCGGCGTCGTCTCCCGCGCCCCAGGGACCCTCCGGCCGGGGACCAGGGGGCAGCCAAATGACGGCGGGTACGGGCTGGGCAGCGGTGGCGCCAAGCGGACGGACCAGGTCGCCGGTCACCCCGTTGCCAAAGGACAGTGTCGCCCGTTCTCCCAGAGCCGTCGCGGCGGCCGGTGCGCGCGCCGCCTCCACGGGTGCCGTGGCCCGGGCCTCGGGAAAAGGCGGCAGATCGCCCAGCACCCAGCCAACCCGACTCAGCACGGTCTTGCGTTGCTCAAGCCAGTCCGCCCGGGTCCGCAGCGGCCGGCGGGCGTCGGAGCCGAGCACCGCGGTGACGGTCGGCAGCGGAAAACGCGCCGGATCGATGCGTTCTCGGCTGAGGCGCTGCCATGCGGCATACGTGGGAGCGGAGGCCGGAGTGTCGGGCATCCGCGTGCCTCGTCCCAACTGGCCGTCCAGCCAGTCGAACACGTCCTGGATTTCGGTCCGCGTCCATCCGGGGCCGCCGGTGCGCAGCGCCAATTGGAGGGCGGTCTCCTGCCGATGCAGTGCGTAGACCGGACGCGCGGCGGCGAGGGAGGCCTCCACCGCCCAGACCGGATCCGCGGCCTGCCGGCCGGCGAGTGAAACCAGGACCGGACGCGGGGCGATGCAGGCGAGCAGGTGATGCTGGTCGACGGGCAGACGCGCCTCCTGGCCGGCAAAGAAACGCAGGCGCCGGTGCAGCCAATCCGGCTCGGTCCGGGTTACCCCTTCAATCCCCCGACCTCCGTCCGCCTCGGTCGTCAGGCGGAAGGGCGCCACCCCGCCCGGCCCCGGATCGGCGGCAATGACGACGGCGATGCGGGGATCGAAGGCCGCTGCGACCAGCGCCACCGCCGCCTGCCGCCCCGCCCCGGCCGCGGTGATCCGGGCGGGGTCGACGTCCTTTCGAGTCATGAGATAATCAATACACCGTGCGGTCGCCCAGGCGCGGCGCGCGAGCAACGTCCAGTCGGACGCCGGGTGCAGTCCGGCGAACGTGCGGGTGTCGTCGTCACCATCGCCCGCCGCATACACGCAGGCCAGGTAACCGCGGCTGACCGCGAGGACCGCCCAGTCGCGATGGGTCGCCGGTAGGAGCAGCACAGGAAACGGTCCGGTTCCAGGCGGCGTCAGCACCTCGACTCGGAGGCGGGCGTCGAACCGGGGACTGAACTCGAGCACGAACGTGGAGCGCGAGCCGGCGCCATCGCGTTCGGTTGAGGACTCGACCGAGCGGGTGGTGCGAGGTGCCGGCGGAAAGGTGCCGACGACATAATGCTGCAGGAGCTTTCGCAAGTCGTCGCGCTGCGCGGCCCACGCGACCGGGTCGGCGACTTCGCTGCCGTCAGCCCGGCGCAGCGGGTCGGGCAGCTCCGGCCGGGGCGGCAGGGCGTCGGTGTCGAGCGGAGCCAGCGCTCCCGACCGCAGCGCGGCCTCCCAGGCGGGCGGTCCGGGGGTGCGGGCGATCCAGGCGTCGACCGTGCGCGCGGCCGCCCCGAGCGGCGCGGCCGAGAGCACCGACAGCACCAGCCAAAGGCACGCGGGCCGGGCGCGCGCAACCGGGGTGGAGGTGAGGCGAACGGCGACGGGCGGGGTCGGCATGGCGGGAGGTTGAAGGAAACCGGGGCGAATGACCAGCGAGGGCTGGTGGTTCATGGTGGGCAGGGAAAGGTCGAAAACAGGCGAAGATCGCGTTGCCCCGCGGCCCTCGAGCTCCAAGCTCGGGGTCAGGGTTGCGGTTACTGGCGCCGGTAGCGCCGGGGCTGCGGTCCGTGTTGTCCCTCGACCCCACCATGGCCTTCCTTCCTCTCTTTCTGGCGACTGCCCTGTCCTGGACTCCGACCGGACTTCCCCCGGGCAAGCCGGAGGCGCCGTTGCTTTGCCCTGGGCCGTTTCTGACACCCGAGCAGGGTCGGGCGACCCTTGCGCAAGCGCTCGAGCGATTTCCAGACCTTGCCAGCTGGCAGGCCTACTCCGATCACGCCCGGGCGCGGATCCAGGCCGGCGCCGGTCTGCTCCCGTGGCCGCGCCGCACGCCGCTGCAGCCGATCGTGCGCGAGAAGAGGACCCTCGCGGGCTACACGGTCGAAAACGTCGCCTTCGAATCGATTCCCGGCTACTTCGTCTGCGGCAACCTCTACCGTCCGGCCCGTGCGAGCGGTCTCGCTCCGGTGGTGCTCTGCACCCATGGCCACGGCAAACCCGTGGTGACCGAGGCCGACTTTGCCGCGCAGGGTCGTTTCACGTCCTCGATGCAGGCGCGCTGCGCCGCGCTGGCCCGCATGGGGGCGGTCGTGCTGTCGATTGAAATGATGGCCTACGGCGAATCGATCGCCCAGGTGGGGCAGGACGCGCACAAACGTCCGTTTTCGGTCACACTGCAGACGTGGAACGCGATGCGTGCGGTCGACTTTCTGCTCTCCCTGCCCGGGGTCGATCCGACCCGGGTGGCGGTGACGGGCGAGTCCGGCGGCGGCACGCAGACCATGCTGTTGACCGCGCTCGATCCGCGGGTGAAGGCGAGCGCCCCGGTGGTGATGATGTCATCGTATTTCTTTGGTGGATGCCCGTGCGAGAGCGGCCTGCCGATTCACCGCGGTCCCGACCATTTCGTGAGCAATGCGATGATCTCCGCCCTCGCCGCACCCCGTCCGCAGCTGGTGGTGTCGAACGGCAAGGACTGGACCCAGCACAATCCCGAGATTGAGTTCCCCTTCCTGCGCCGGATCTACGGCTACTACGGGGCGGCGCCGCGCGTGACGAACGTCCACCTCCCCACCGAGGGACACGACTATGGCCCGTCGAAGCGGCAGGCCGTTTACCGCTTTCTCGCCGACACGCTCGGCCTGGACCGCTCCCGCTGGCTCAATGCCGAGGGCCTGATCGACGAGACTGAGCTGACCACCGAGAGTTATCGCACCCTGCGCGTCTTCGACGAAGCGCGACCGCTGCCGGCCCACGCCGTGCGCTCGGTGGTGGAGCTGGAGAAGGTCATCCGAGGGTTGCAGCAGGCGCCGTAAGCGTCGAGAGAGGCGAGGAAGCGTGTTGAACGCTGAACGCTGAACGCCGAACGTTGAACGCCGAACGTTGAATTCTTAACCGTGCAAGGGGCCGCTCCATTGTAGGGCCGTCCCTTGCGGACGCGCCTGCACCGCGGAGCGGTGAAATGTGAAGGTCGAAGAGCGAAGCGTGAAAGAACCCAGTCGTGGCCACGAGGGCCAGCCACAATGTACCGAGGCAGGCCATGGTGGGGCCGTCCCTTGTAGACGCGCGGGAACGTCGAACCTGTTCCGCCTAACGCTGAATTTTAGCGTTTTCGCACTTCACTCTTCACTCTTCGCACTTCACCGCTCCGCGGTGCCGCCGCAGCGCGAGCCAGCCGAGCCAGCCGGCCAGCAGGAGCCACCACGAAGGGGCGGGGGTTTCGAGCACATCGAGGGCGGCATTTTCGCCGAGCTTGCGCGCCTCGGTGCGCTCCATGATCCGCCACTGGGCCTCGTTTTCCACCACGATGAAGCTGGTGACCGGCAGGAGCACCCGGGCGTCGCGTGAACTGCGCACCAACTCCGGCCAGGTCGGACCGGAGTCTCCGGGGCTGCGCGCGGCGTCTTCGTGGCGGAGCGCGAGGGCCATGGCGCGCGACCAAGCGGAGGTGGCGGGGTGCTCGCGGCCAGCGTCGACGGGCTTCCACTGCGCGGAGGTCGGGAACCACTGTTCGAGTGCCACCTCCGTTCCCGTGGCGGCAAACGACGCCTGCCCGCGGGCGGAAACCGGGCGCACCGATCCGCCGAGTCGCAGCACGGGCCGAGGTGTCGGGTCGGGCGCGCGGTGCGTGACCCAGCTGCCGTCGGCCCCCAGCTCGTGCAATTCGAACGTCTCGACCAGCCCGGACCAGGCTTCGGCCAGGGGCAGATCGAGCGGGCGTGCGTGGGCGGAGCGACTGAGCAGAATGAAAACGGGACGCGGCGGCGGAGGGGCTGCCGGATCGCGGGCGACGTCGAGGTCGGTCCCGCGGTGCACGTGCAGCGCGTGCGCGAGGGCCGCATCCAGCAGCAATCCGCCTTGGCGAGGCAGCGCGAGGTCCGTGGCGAGGGACGGCAGGCTCGACAACGGACGCAGACCGGGGGCCAGCAGGCGCACATCGTGGTGCGCGTAGGTGACTCGGACGGGAATGTCGGCCGGGTACCGTCCGGCCAGCGCGGAGAGCGCCGCGCTGAGCGGCGCGTCGAACGCGGTGTCGGCGGAGCGGTCCACAATCAGGTGAAGGTAGGTGGGTCGCGTGACGCCGCCGGCCTCGGACTCCGTCCACCCCGCGATCTGAAGTCGGCCGGAGCCATCCCGGGTCCGGGCGGGACGGAGGGTGGATCCCAGGAGCGGACCGATCGCGCCCAGGTCGAGTCCGACTCCGGCCAGCGTGTGTTCCGGCACCTCCGCCGGCACCAGCAGGGTGAATTCGACCTGCACCGGGGTGCCGGACACCACCGGATAGACCCGCAGCTCGAGCTCCTCCGGGGTCCGGTAGTAAAGCAGCCCGGGATCACGGCGCTCCGCGTCCCGGATCATGGCGTAGGTCCACAGCGCGGTCTTCTTCTCGATCAACCGGCCCGGGACCCAGGTCCCGTTGACCTGTAACCGAAAGTCTGTGACGAAAACGCCGGCCGGAAGACGGAGCGGGGTGATGAACTCGCCCGGGCCGCCTGACGGGTCACCCGTGCGTGTCAAGGTCAGCCGCGCCGTGAGCGTGCTCTCACCCGGCGCCACCGCGCGCGATTGCAACTCCAGACCCGTGATGGCCACCGAACGCGGTGGCGGTGCCGCCCGCGGCATGCGCCGGCGATCCCCGGCGCGGGTGGCACCGCCGAAGACATCAAACGCCCGGTCCCGCGAGCCGGTTCGCGCGGAGACCCCCGCCTCTCCGAAAAACGCCCGTTCGAGTCGCTGCAGCTTTTCATCCGGGAGCACCAGATGATTGAACACCACCCAGCTGTAGAACTCCGAGAGCAGCGGCAGGTAGATCCCGTCTTTGTAGGCCCGGTGACTCGACAAGGCCCGCCGCAGGCCCGTGCGACTCCCGCTGAACTCCGGTGCCAGTTCGCTCAAGGCCGGCTGGAACACATGGCTCAGCGCCTGGTTGAGCGAGTGCTGATCCCCGACCGCGCGCAATACGATCAGTCCCGGCAGCAGCAGCGCTCCAAGCAGACCGGCGAGGGCGGCCGAACGTGACCGTCCGCCTTCCCGCCAGACCCGCCCGATCAGGTGCACGTGCAGGGCGAACAGGAAAGTCGGAGTCAGGACCAGGAACCCCGCCCCGGCGGCCAGCATCGCCAGCAACGACAGCGGTGTGTACGGCAGAAAGACGAAGAAGAAGTAGAGCGTGAACGGCAGCCCGGCGCCGAGCACGCCGAGACGGAGCCGGGCGCAGTGCGCGGGCAGACGCGAGCCCAGCGCGAGCCCCAATCCGTTCAGCACCGCCAGCGCGTAAACTTCCCAGCTCTGGAAATCGACCGGGAACGGAATGGCCCGATTGAGCAGCAGGCCACCGATTGGCATCGCCAGTCCGATCACAGCGATTACCCACGGCTCGGCGATCCGCGTTCGTCCCTGCAAGAGCCGCAATCCGGCAAACGTGCCGCGGATCAGGCCGAGAAACAGCAGCAGGCCCAGCACCACCAGGACGGCACTGAAGACCACCGGCCCGAATCGGTTCATGCCCGGCAGATGCTCTCCCGCCTGAAAGCCGAGGTAGAGCAGAAAGGGCGCGCCGATGACCGCGCAGGCCGCGAGCACCACGGTGCGGAGCGACGGCGCGGATGCCCGCAGCGTGGCCAGCCAGAACAGGCCGAGAAACAACGGCGGCATGGCCAGGGCGAACTGGTGAAAAAGAAACCGCTCCTCCGGCAGGATCCACGTGGTCACGCTCGCCGGCAACGCGCCGACCCCGGTCGTCGTGGCCAGCCAGAGGTAGGCCACCTGCACTGCGATCACCGGGAGCCCGGCGAGAGGCGACTGGACCCACCCCGGTCCATGCCGGCGGCGGGTCAGGTGCAGGCCGACGTATCCAAGGAGCGATAACGCGAGGTTCGCCACCAGGGCGGCTCCGACGATGAGGGCGTCGCCACGCTGCGTGGCATCGAGATTGCCCTCGATCAAGGTGAAACCCTGCCCATTGAGCGCGAGGAGCAATCCGACGGGCAGAGTCCAGAACCACAGCACGGATGACGGACGGCTCAACACCGCCGGCAACAGCGGGGCGGGATCCTCAGCGGGAGTGGGGACGGGAGAAACGGGGTCGGGCATGGTGTTCGGACGCGAGATGCAGCAGGATCAGGCAGGGAAGGAAGACCGCGGTGCCCACCACCAGGTGGAGAAAGGGTCCGTAGACCGGCGGCAGGTGCGGCAGGACCCAGTGATGCAATTGCAACACGGCGACCACCCGGAGCCCGTTGACCCCGAGGGTGAACGGCACGGCGGCGAACAGTCCGCCCGGGACGGCCAGCCAGACGCGAGCCCCGCGTCGGAGCAGCAGCCGCGTCATCAGCACGGCGCCAAGCAGGAAGAAGTCCGTCCCGCTGCAATCCGCCGTCACCACCACCGGCCCGCCCGCCAGCGGCAATTGCCAGCCGCCGTCCACCGGAAACACCGGTGCACCGGTCAAAAAGCCCGCCACCCGGGCGGCGCCTTGGGCGAACAGATCCCGTTCAAGGTCTGGTCGGAGCGAGAGCAGACCCAGACCGGCGATCCCTGCGCAGACGGATGCCGACCACGCGCGGAGCGGTGACTCCAGGGTCGAAGCGGCGTCGGGGGACATGCCGGCTACGGTACGCAGGACGTGTGCGATCCGTATGAAGTCTCCGTGCGAATTGCGTGAAAAACGCCGTGCCCGGATCTCCAGCCACCCCTCAGGTCTTTGGCTCCCCCTGCGACTACCGTCAGGGAAGCTCGACAATCCGTACGTTGCGGAATTCCACCTTCATCGCCCGCTTCGGGTGAACCTGCAGACCGATGGGCGCCGGCGTGGCGTAGGAGGGATTCGTGTACTGAGAGGCGGGCTTGCCGTTGATGAGAACGGTGAAGGTGTTGCCACGGGCCTCCAACCGGAAGCGCGTCCATTCGCCCGGCGTGAACAAGGTGGCGGCATGCGGCGCTTGACCTTCCTCCGGATAAGCAGGTTTGCCGCCCGTGTAGAACGAACCGGTCATGTCCCGTTTCAGACTGCCGGAGATGCCGATCTGGAGTTGCAGCTCCGGTTTGCGCAGCATGAACCCGGAGTCGATCTCGCCGTCCCAGCGGACGTCGCACTCAAAAATGAAATTCCCGTAGGTCTTTTCCGTCCAGAGCATGCTGCCCGTCAGCTTCTCGTCATTTTGTCCCACCAGCACTCCATTGACCACGGACCAGAACGGATTGGGCGCCGGCTGTTTCCAACCCGACAAATCGCGGCCATTGAAGAGAGGGACGAAGGACGCCTCGCCCCCGACCGCCGACGCCGGAGGCGCGCCTTGGACCAGCGAAAACGAGACCGGAAGGAGCAAAGCGAGGAGGGTAAGACGCACGTTCACCCCGCGACGCTGTCGGAACCCACTCCAAGAGGAAAGGCTCTTCTCGCGCCCGGCTTTGGATCCCTGTTCCGCAGACGGTGGCGACACGGAGGCCGCCGCGTGAACCGTCACGACGTTCGACCCGAAGGCTCCGGGGCGGCGGATGGCTGGGAGCGGGCCGCGGGAGGCAGCATCTGAACCAGCAACGTGGCGAGCTCCCGGGCCTCATAGGGTTTGTGCAAGATGGCACCGACACCTTCGGCCACGAGTTGGTCCTCGGTGAAGTTGGAGGCAAATCCGCTGGAGAGGATCACGGGCAGGCCGGGACGAATGGCACGCGCTCGTTTCGCCACCTCGTTCCCCATCATTTCAGGCATCTGGAAATCGGTCATCAGAAGATCGACTTCGGCCGGAGCCTTCGAAAGGTGCGTCAGCGCGAGCAGGGGATTGTTGAAGGTCGTGACGTGGTAACCGAGATTCTCGAGGAGACGCTGCATGGAGCGGGTGATGATGATCTCGTCATCGACGAAGAGCAGGCGTTGCCCCTGGCCGCGGGGAATCTGTTCCGCGGGGGCGGAGGACGGCCCGACCGGATGCGGCTCGCCGCGGGGAAACCACACGGTGATCGAGGTGCCCTTGCCGGGCGTGCTGCGAACCCCGATGAACCCTCCGTGACCGCGGACAATCCCGCGGACGACCGCCAGTCCCAGGCCCGAGCCCTCCCCGGGCTTCTTGGTGGTGAAGAAAGGCTCGAAGATGCGACTGAGCACGGCGGGCTCCATGCCCGAGCCCGTGTCTTCGACGCCCAGACGGATGTAGTCGCCGGGCCGGAGCTCGGCGCCGTCCTCCTCCTGGGGCGCCTCCACCCGCTGGCCGGCGAGGCGAAAGGTCAGGCTGCCGCCGTTGGCCTGCAGCGCGTGGATCGCATTGATCGCCAGATTCATCACGACTTGGTGGATCTGGGTGGCATTCGCCACAATGGGGTGGGGGCCGGGTCCGAAATCGGAACGCAGGTCCACCGACGGAGGCGCGGTCGAGCGAAGCAGGGACACGACCTCCGTCACAATGGTTTGCAGTTCAATCGGTCGTCGTTCGCCGCTTTCCGGGCGCCCGACCAGCTGTATCTGACGAATCAATTCCTTGGCCCGGCCGGCGCTCTTCAGGATCTCGTTGCAGTACTCGGGCACGCGCGTGACGCCCGGAACACACTCGTCCTTGGCCAGCGTCGTGCAAATGGTAATGGCGGTGAGGATATTGTTGAAGTCATGCGCGATGCCGCCCGCCAGGGTGCCGAGCGCCTCGAGCTTCTGGTTCTGATGCAGCCGCTCGCGGATGCGCAGTTGTTCGGCCTCGGCCTTCTTTCGTTCGGTGACGTCCGTGATGGTGCCGACCATGCGTAGGGGCCTACCCGCGGAGTCGCGCACGACGACCTTGCCGCGATCGAGGAACCAGCGGTATTCCCCGCTCTTGGTGCGCAGGCGGGCCGTGGTCTGTTTGACAGGTTTGCGTCCCTCCAGGTGGTCGTTCAGTTCCTGCCGGAGGTGCTCAAGATCGTCGGGGTGAACAAGGGGGAAAAAGGATTCCACCCGCGCCGGCACCTCGCCGGGCTGAAACCCGAGGAGCCGGTTCCAACGGGGACTGAAGTGCACTTCGCCGGTCGCGATGTTCCAATCCCAGAGACCGTCATCGGTCGCATCGAGGGCATAGGCGAGGCGCTGTTCGCTTTCGCGCAACGCTTGTTCCGCCCGCCGCCGGCCGGTGATGTCACGCATGGAATTGAGGCTGTAAGGCTGGCCTCCGATTTCGACGAGGGTGCCCGAATACACGACCGCAAACACCTCGCCACTTTTGCGGCGCATGAGTGTCTCGAACCCACTGACGTGCCCGTGGGCGTTCAGCTCGGCCAGATAGCGGGCGCGGTCGGCGAGGTCGACCCACAGCTCGAGCTCAAGCGACGTGCGCCCGATCATCTCGTCGGGCGTGTAGCCAAAGAGTTGCAGTCCGGCGTGGTTGATTTCAACGAAGCGGCGGTCCGGGGAACTGAGCAGTGTGATCGCGACCGGGCTGTGATTGAAGACCCCTTTGAACCGTTCCTCGCTGATGCGCAGGGCGGCACTCGTGCGTTCGACCTCGTGGAGCGCTTGCCGCAAGCGCCATTCCAGCTGGCCGAAAAGGTCGTGGTGGGGCGGTGGCGTTGCTTCCGGTCCCGAGGTCGCGATAGCCGGCGCCGGCGCGAAGGTATTGGCCAGCCGTTCGACGGGCTGAAGCACCTGGGATCGAATGCGCCAGTAACCGAACAGGGCGACGACACCAATCAATCCAAGGGTCGCGGCCGAAAGGTCCCAGGCATCGCTTTGGGCTCCGGCGAAGGCGGCGCGAGTATCCAGACGCACCACCACCACCCCGTCGGCGAGCTCGGGTGCTCCGGCCGCCCCCGGCCCGAGCCGGAGTGGGCGGCGGTAGTGTGCGTCACGCCCCTTCGGGTCGACTTGCAGGTGGGGTTGTGGGGAACCGGCCCCTTCCGCCAGGATGGCCTTGAGATGGGGGTCCTCCAATTCCGTCACCTTCAGCCCGACCCAGGCGCTGCGGGTCGACGCGAGGACGCGGGCGGGACGTCCCCCCGCCACGACGACGAGGGTCACTTCCGGATGGGAAGCCCACGCGCGTACCACTTCCTGAAGCGCACGCGGTCCAATCAGATGTTCGGCCGCCGCGTTGGCCGCCTGGGCGACCAGTTCCGCTCGGTTTCGCAGTTGCACCACCACATGCCGGTCAAACGTCGTCTGGATCAGCCAGAGGGCGAGTGCTCCCGAGACCAGGGCCGCAAGCAGAAGCGGATGCAGGACCTTTCTCCGCAATGAAAGTGAATCGGAAAGGCGTTTGGCACTCATCGTCCCTGTCTCCGTTCGGGGGAGGAATCCTGCCACCCGTCCTCACGCGCCGACGCACGATCCCGGACAGGGCAAGACCGGATCGGTGTGCGGGCGACGGGGTTCAATCAACACTCCTGCCGCGAGAGGAAATGGGTTCTCTGACAATGGCAAGCTCAGGACAGTAAAGAATTTATGCAGTTTGAGTGCGCGATTGGTTCAAGTGATTTTCTTCTGGTCGGTGACGTGCCGGGGCGCTCCCGCGACGCACCGGCGGCTTCTCCGCACCGCCATCAAGCCCGCGCTGCAGGTCAGGGTTTTTCGGGGGGCGGGGTGGGGACGACCACCGGGGCACCCACCTGAACTTCGGTCTTCCGGCGGTCGGCGTCTTCGATGAAGACCGGCAGGTCGGAGGCTTTGCCAAAGTAGGGGGCGGCGCTGGCCAGCATGATGGGCAGTGACTCCGGCAGCGTGCGACGGCGGGAGTCGATGGAGACGCGCGTGCGCCACAGCAGCGTCTTTTTCTTTTTCGCGAGATCGGCGGCGTCGAACGCGGCGACGAGGACGTACACCCGGTCGTCCCGGGCCGCTTCGAACACGCGTTCGGCCTCGCTTGACCGCGTGAAGCCCCGGGCGGCCTTGTCCGCGCCCACGAGTTGGGCGATCTCGCGGCGGTTGAAGTCGACGGTGGACGTGGTGGTTTCCCCGGTGACCAAGTCTGTATCTGAAAAATCCATGCTGGAGAGATTGGCCGAGCCAAACGTGAAAACGAGCGCCTGCGTGGGCATCGGCCCTCCGAGTTGCGTGCGCCGGTAGCCCTGGGTGGCGAGGGCGGCGACGAGTTCGCGGGTCATCTGCTCAGTCTTGGGCATGGGTTCCCCGGCGATCGAGTCCCCCAGCGTCCGTTCCAGTCCCCCCAGCAGAAAGTAGTAAACGGGTTTTTCGGGCGTCGGCCTCGGGGCGCGGCTTTCCTCCACGAGCAGATCAGAGACCACGAGCACCTCGGGTCCGGTTGGCTTTTTGGGTTTTGCCGCCTGCAGTGCGGTGACGACCACCAGGCTGCCCAGGATCCAAAGCAACGGTGAACGACGGATGAGCATGGTGAAAAACGTTCCCCGCCGGGGCGGCGAATCCGGAAGCCGGGTGCGACCGCGGCGACGCGGCTGGCTGGGGAGCTTCCGGACCGGATCTGTATCGCATGCACCGGGCGCCAGCGCAAGGTCGGAGCGGGGGAACGTCAGGACGGGGGGCGACGGGATGGGCCGCGCCGCACGGATTTTCTCGGCTTTGCGCCGCTCCCTCTGCTAGCCCTGAACCATGAACCGATTCTTACGGATCCTGGCGTCGGGAGCGGGTCTCTGGGGTAGCGCAACCCTGAGCCTGGCGGCGGAGCTGGTGTATTTTGGCACGGGCGGACCGGGGGCCAAGGGCATCTACCGGTCGACCTTCAACGAGACGGACGGCAAACTGTCGCCGGCGGAGTTGGCGGCCGAGGTCGGTTCCCCCGGGTTCCTCGCGTTGCATCCGGACGGGACGAAGCTGTATGCGGTCGCGAATTTTCCGGGAGGACCGGGCGCGATTGGCTATCGCATCCAGGCAGGCGGCGGGTTGGAGGTGATCAACGCATCCCCGACGGGCGACGGCGGGGGCGCGCACATCGCGGTGCACCCGTCGGGCCGTTTCCTGCTCACGGCGCAGTATGGAGCCGGGTCCACCGCGCTGTTCCCACTGGATGCAGCCGGCCGGCTGGGCACCGCAGTCATTCATCGTCACACGGGCGGATCGCGGGTGGTCAAGGGCCGGCAGGATGCGCCGCACGCCCATTGGTGCGGGTTTTCTCCCGATGGGCGCTTCGCCCTCGTCCCCGATTTGGGTATGGATGGCGTGGTCATCTATCGCGTCGACCTCGAGCGGCCGGCCATCGAGCGCCACGGATTCGCGGCCTCGGTGCCGGGCGGCGGTCCGCGTCACCTGCGGTTTTCTCCCGATGGCCAATTCATCTACCTGCTGAACGAATTGTCGCTGTCGGTCACCACGTATGCCTGGGAGCCGCAGTCCGGCACGGCGCGTCTGCTGGCGACGGTCCCGGCGCTGAGTGAGGAGGCCAAGGCGAAGGAGGCGTTCAATTCGGCGGCGGAGATCCTGGTGCACCCGAGCGGACGCTTTGTCTACTCGTCGAATCGCGGACATGATTCGGTGACGGTGTATCGCGCCGATCCCGCCACCTCCGCGCTGTCGGTCATTCAGGTGCAGCCCGTGCGCGGTGCGTTTCCGCGCAACATCAATCTCGCGCCGGGCGGTGGCTGGTTGCTGGCGGCCGGGGCGGACTCCAACACGGTGTCCGTGCACCGGGTTGATCCGGCCTCGGGCCTCCTGACCTACCAGACCAAAGGCGTGATCAATGTGCCGGCGCCGATCTGTATCCTCTTCGCTCCAAAATCCTAGCGAGCGGAGAACGACCGTCTCACCCCTGAGCTGCCCCATGCCTTGGTCACAAACGTACGAGCCCCTTGGCGGAGTGGCACTCTCTGCCCTCGTGGCGGCCCTGCCGGTGGTCACCCTTTTGGGTTTGCTGGCGTTCTGGCACGTGCGGGCGCATGTCGCGGCGTTGGCTGGACTCTTGGTGGCGGGCGGGATCGCGGTCTTTGTCTATCAGATGCCGGCTTCGCTGGCGGTGACCTCGATGGGCTACGGCGCTGCGTTTGGCCTGTTTCCGATCGGGTGGATCGTGCTCAATGCCATCTTCATCTACAACCTCTCGGTTGAGACGGGTGGGTTTGCGGTGCTGCAGCGGCAGGTGGCGGGGGTCTCGGGGGATCGGCGGATTCAGGCCCTGCTCATCGCGTTCAGCTTTGGCGCGTTCATCGAAGGGGCCGCGGGGTTTGGTGCTCCGGTGGCGATCAGCGGGGCACTGCTCATCGGCCTGGGCTTTCGTCCACTCGAGGCCGCCAAACTGGCGTTGATCGGCAACACCGCGCCGGTGGCGTTCGGGGCGCTCGGCACACCGTTGATCACGCTGGCGAAGATCACCGATCTCGATTTGCAGGCGCTCAGTTCGATGGTGGGACGCCAACTGCCGTTCTTTTCTCTGATTGTGCCGTTCTGGCTGATAGCCGCGCAGTCCGGGTGGAGGGGCATGAAGGCGGTGTGGCCGGCCTGTCTGGTCGCCGGCGGCAGCTTCGGCGTCGCACAGTACCTCGTGAGCAATTTCATTGGTCCCATGCTGGTCGACATCATTGCCTCCGTGGTGTCGATGGGGGCGCTGACCGCGCTGATGTTGTTTTGGAAACCGGCGGATGCGCCGGTCGGCGACGGACCGGTCGAACTGCGGGCATCGGTCCCACCGTTGGGGGACGGACGGGTCTGGCGGGCCTGGCTGCCGTGGGTGCTGTTAAGTCTGTCGGTGTTTCTGTGGGGGCTGCCGTTCTTCAAGGGCGCGCTCAATCGGATCTTTGCGCCCAGTTTTCCTGTCCCGGGTCTGCACCTCCAGGTGGTGAAGATGCCTCCGCTCGCGCCACACCCGGAACCGGAATCGGCGGTCTATGTCTTCAACGCGCTCTCGGCCACCGGCACGGCGCTGCTGCTCGCGGGGGTGGGCGCGGGGTTCATGCTGGGACTCGGCCCGAGGAGGCTGGTTTCGCTCTATGCCCGGACCTTCTGGAAGGTGCGGGTGTCACTCCTGACCATCGCCCTGATGCTGGCGCTGGGCTTCACCACGCGTTATAGCGGAACGGATACAACCATGGGCCTCGCGATGGCGGGCACCGGCTGGTGGTTTCCGTTTTTCTCGCCCTTGATCGGCTGGCTGGGGGTGGCGCTGACCGGGAGCGACACCTCGTCGAACGTGCTCTTTGGCAATCTGCAGAAGGTCTCGGCGGAACAACTCGGCCTGTCGCCGATCCTGATGGCGGCGTCGAACAGCTCCGGCGGGGTGATGGGCAAGATGATCGACGCCCAGAGCATCGTTGTCGCCAGTGTCGCCACCGGGGGGCGCCCCGACAGCCCGGATGCCGGCACCGTGCTTCGCTCCGTGTTCTGGCACAGCGTGGCGCTGGCCTTGCTGGTGGGCGTGCTGGTGATGCTGCAGGCCTATGTCTGGCCCGGCATGGTGCCGGCCGCTCGTTGAAGCGCAGCGCCGGGAATTCGCGCTCCGGCCGGTTCAGGCGGGCGGCACCAGCGCGTCGCGCAGGACCTGCCACGTGTGGCGGACGCGGATTGGAGAGCCGAGGCGTTTCAGGTGCGCTTCCAGCTGGGTCAGGCAACCGATGTTGCCGCTGACCACGGTCTCCGCGCCGCTCGCGATCACCGCTCGCGCCTTTTGTTCACCGAGCGCTTCGGCGATGGCGGGTTGATCGAGATTGTAGGTGCCCGCGCTGCCGCAGCAGAGCTGCGTGCCTGCCAGTTCGCACACCTCCACTCCAGGGATGGCGCGCAGGAGGTGACGGGGCTCGTCGTGGACTCCCTGGGCGTTCGAGAGGTGACAGGCATCGTGATAGGCCACCTTGCGACGGAGTCCGGTGTCGCGCGGAGTCCCGCGTAATCCGAGCTCGACGAGAAAACGGGACGCATCCTTCACCCGCCGTCGGAACCGCTCGGCCCGCGCCTCGTCGGAGGTACCGCGGAGAATCAGGGCGTACTCGTGCATCGCGGAACCGCAGCCGGCGGCCGTGGTCAGGATCGCGTCCACGTCGTCTGGAAACGCGTCGAGCGTGCGGCGGGCGTAGCGTTGCGCGGTCGAAAGGTCGCCGGTGTGCCAGGCCAGCCCGCCGCAGCAGCCCTGCGAGGCGGGAACGACCACCTCGATCCCCTGCTGGCTGAGGACGGCGAGGGCGGCGGCCGTGATGTCGGGAGCGAGGACCTGCTGGGCGCATCCGGTGAGCAGCGCGACCCGTGCTCGACGTGGACCGAGGGCGGGAACCAGAGCCGGCCAGGATTGAGGGGACGGGACCGAGGCCGGCGCGAGATCGAGGAGCGGCCGAAATACCGACGGAAGGACGGGTCGCAGCCAGCGTCCGAGGCGAGCGGCGGTGATGGCCCAACGGAAACGCACCGGCGACGGCAGTGTCCACCGGACCAACGCCCGGCGGACCCGGTGTGCCGTGGAGTGATGGGTCTGAGATCGGACGACGGAGCGGTAAGGGCTGATCAAGTCGCGATAAGGCACACCGCTTGGGCACGCCGGTTCACAGGCGAGACAACCGAGACAACGGTCGATGTGAGGCTGGGCGGCGGCGACGGTCAGTTTGCCCTCAAGCACCTCCTTCATGAGCACGATCCGACCGCGCGGAGAGTCCATTTCCTGGCCCAGTTCCCGGTAGGTCGGACACGCCGCCAAGCAGAAACCACAATGCACGCAGGTTTCGACGGCGTGGATCATGGGTGCCGTCAGCGGACCCCGGGAGTCGGGTGGGATGGAGTGCAGCATGTCAGGCGAAGCCGGGAAAACGATGGACGGGATCGAGTGCGAGTTTGATGGCGCGGGCGATATCGGGTTCGGCGGCGCGTCCCGTGAACAGGGGGCCGCTGCCGTGCAGGGTCATGGCCTGCAGGCCAAGACGGCCGGCGTCGCTGTCGACGGGCAGGGCGACCCAGGCGAGACTGCCGGCGGAACTGAGATGAACCTGACCTCCCATTGCGGCCACCTGCTGCAGGAGCGCGGGTGCTTCACGCGGGCGGAGAGCGAGTTTGTGCAGGGAGTTGCCCGGCGCGCGCCACGTCTGCGCCTGCAGATGGTCCCAGAATGCCGTCGCGACGGCGGGTTCGAGGGTGTGCCCGGATCCGAGCTCGAGCAACTCGCGCGCGATCAGGGGTAAGGTCCCTTCCGGTCCGGCGAGCCGGACATAGACGGCGTCCGCCGAGGGCGGAAGATCGGCCGCCTCAACTTCCCACCGTCCTGAGCCCAGCGCTTCAAACAAGGTCACGGCCTGTTGCGGGTCCGACACCGGAAGACGCAGCGTCAGGGTGGACGCGGGGCGGGGGAAGACCTTGAAGGTCAGTTCGGTGATCACGCCGAGTCGTCCGAGGCTGCCCACCAGAAATTTGGGCAGATCGAAGCCCGCTGCGTTCTTGACCACCTTGCCGCCGAGACGGAGGGACCGACCCGAGCCGTCGATGAAACGGACCCCGAGGATGAAGTCGCGCACGCCACCGTAGCGAAGTCGTCCCGGTCCGCTCAGTCCGGCGGCCACGGTTCCCCCGAGCGTCGCGCCAGCCGCCGCGAGCGGTGGATCGAAGGGAAGGTACTGTCGCTTTTCCGCCAGGACGGCCGCCAGGTCGCGCAGCGGTGTGCCGGCGAGGGCGGTGAACGTGTACTCGTCGGGCTCATACTCAACGAGCGAGGAGAGTTTCACCGTGGAAATGCCGAGGACGTCGTCGTCCACCAGGGAGAGGCGCGGTTTTGTCCCCGCTCCGAAGGCGAGGACCCGCGGGGCGGAGCGAACGGCGTCGATCAGCTCGGCGGTCGTGGCTGGTGTGACCACCGTTTTCATTCGCGGGAAATCACCCCGGCCCGTTCGAGCGGATGCGGGCCGTGGGCGTGGAGTGCGGGAGCTTCGCCCGCGGGGAACATCTTCCCTGGATTGGCGATGCCGAGCGGATCGAAGGCCGCCCGAATGCGTTGGAGGCAGTCGATTTCGTCGGGCGCGAACATGGCCGGCAGGTAGTCGCGCTTCTCCACGCCGATCCCATGCTCGCCGGTGATGGAGCCGCCCATGTCCACGCAGAGCCGGAGGATGCGTCCGGCCAGGGCCTCGGCCCGCTCGAGTTCCCCGGGGGTGCGGCCGTTGTAGAGGATGAGTGGATGCAGATTGCCGTCGCCGGCATGGAACACGTTGGCACAGCGCAATCCGGCCTCCCGGGAGAATTCACCGATGCGCCGCAGGGCCTCGCCGAGGCGGCGGCGGGGCACCACTCCGTCCTGGACAATGAAATCGGGAGAGAGCCGGCCGACGGCGCTGAACGCACTCTTTCGTCCCTTCCAGATGGCCAGTCGTTCGGCCGGGTTGCGGGCCGGGCGCGCTTCGACCGGCCCGCTGGCGGCGAGCAGGGCGTCGAGACGGAGTCGGTCGGCGGCCACCGCCTCGCGAGGTCCCTCCAGCTCGACGATCAGGACCGCCTCGCAGTGGGGCGGATAGTCGGCGTGAACCGCCGCCTTCGCCGCCTCGAGCGCGAGGGCGTCCATGATTTCGATGGCGCCGGGGAGCAGTCCGCTGGCGACGATGGCGGAGACGGCATCACCGGCCTGCTCCAGGGTGCGGTAGCCCGCCAGAACGGTGTGAAAGCACTCCGCCCTGGGCAGGAGTTGAAGGGTGATTTCGAGGGCGATGCCGAAGAGACCCTCGTGTCCCGTGAACAGCCCGCACCAATCGGGCCCGAGCTGCTCGCGGCGGCCACTGCCAAAGTCCACCACCTCGCCGGTCGCGAGCACGGCCCGGAGGCCGAGCACGTGATTGGACGTCATGCCGTATTTCAGGCAGTGGGCGCCGCCGGAGTTGAAGGCGACATTGCCGCCGATGGTGCAGATCGACTGGCTGGACGGGTCGGGTGCGTAGTGGAGTCCGTGGGGGGCGGCGGCCGCGGTCACGGCGAGGTTGATCACTCCGGGTTCAACCACCGCGATGCGTTCGGCCGGATCGAGACGGAGGATTCGGTTGAGCCGGTTGAGTGCGATGACGATGCCGCCGCGGACCGGAAGCGAGCCGCCGGACAGGCTCGTGCCGCTGCCGCGGGCGACAAACGGCAGGCGTCCGGCGTGACAGGCGCGGACGAGGGCGATGACCTCATCCGCGGTCTCAGGAATCGCGACCGCGAGTGGCGGCGATTGGAAGGCGGTCAGGGCGTCGCTTTGGTAAGCGGCGAGGTGGGCGGGCTGCCAGAGCAGCCGGTCCGCGGGGAGGATCGCAGACAGGCGGCGGAGGGCTTCGGCCGGCATGACCTAGCGATGCAGGATCTCGCGGAGCGCGGCCAGCACCAGATCCACATTGCGAATCGAGGCGCCGTAGCCCATCAGGCCGATACGCCACGCCTTCCCGGCCATCGGACCAAGTCCACCACCGATTTCGATGCCGTAGTCGGTGAGCAGCGCCTTGCGCACGCCGGCGTCATCGACCCCCTCGGGTATCCGGATGCAGTTGAGGGAGTGCAGGGAGCGGGAGGGGATGTAGGATAGCCCCATTTTTTCCAGCCCGGCCCGCAGACGCTGGTGCATGGCGGCGTGGCGGGCAATACGCTGATCGAGCCCCTCCTCCAGCACCATGATCAACGCCTCCCGCAGGGCATAGGTCATGTTGATCGGGGCGGTATGGTGATAAACCCGGCCTCCGCCTCCACCCCCGGTATAGTATTTCCGGAGCATGGACACATCAAGGTACCAGGACTGCACCTTGGACTTGCGGGCATCCATGCGGGCGAGGGAGCGCTCGCCAAAACTGACCGGGGAGAGGCCGGGCGGACAGCTCAGGCACTTCTGGGTGCCGCTGTAGATTGCGTCGATCCCCCAGTCGTCGACGCGCAGATCGTGACCGCCCAGACTGGTCACGGCGTCGACCAGCAGCAGGGCGCCTCGGGCATGCACGAGATCTGCAAAACCTTCGAGGGGCTGGTGGGCGCCGGTGCTGGTCTCCGCATGAACGATTCCGACCAGCTTGGTCTTGGGGTGGGCGTCGAGCGAGGCTTGAAGCTGGGCGAGGGTGAAGGTGTCGCCCCAGGTGGTCTCCATGGCGTGGACGATGGCGCCGCAGCGTTCCATGACATCCTTCATGCGCGTGCCGAAGACGCCGTTCACCCCCACAATGACTTCATCGCCGGGCTCCACCAGATTGACCGCGCAACACTCCATGCCGGCCATGCCCGTCCCGCTGACGGGGAAGGTCAGAGCGTTCTTGGTATGAAATACCTCCCTCAGCATGGCGCAGGCCTCGTCCATGAAGGCGAGGTACTGGGGATCGAGGTGCCCGAGCGTGGGGGCGCCCAGCGCACGCAGCACGCGCTGCGGCACGGGGCTGGGGCCGGGCCCCATTAGGATGCGTTCGGCCGGTTGGGTGGAGGGCAGGGACGTGGGCATAGGGGGAAAGGGCGGCGGGTGAAGCGACGCTGAGGAAGTCCGCGCCGGCATGGAACCTTTTTCCTACGTTGTGGGTGCCTATCAAGGTTTCGCACCCGCGGTCGGACGGCTCGACCCTTCCCAGCGGATGCTGATGGGGCCCGGCTGCGAACCGGTCGTCGCCTGTACGTTCCCAGCCGCAGATGACCCGAGCGTGCCATCGGGTTCAAGGCGGATGCGGACCTTCGGAGCGTGTGATATGATCCATCAAATCAGTGGGACGGATGCTCAACACATTTGCTACTGGACGTCCCCGCCAGCAACCCCTCGGTTGATTCGATTCAACCGTCAGCCCTATCCGCGTGTCCTTGCGCCGGTTCCCCCTGTTTTTGGCGCCGCTCTGTATTCTCTTTGCCCGCACGCCGGCAGACAAGGCCGGAGCGAAAGCCTAGGCGGCGATTGGCCCCGAGTGGGATCGGTTCGGGCGGGGGAGCCGGCCGGTTTACGGCAGCGGCAATCAGGGGGTGGGGCAGTGCAAATCCTAGAATAACGTTAGAAGTTGAAACAGGGCCGGAAGCAGCGTGGCGGTGAATCGGCTAACGTGGGTTGATACCCACCCCACTGTCCCCATGGGAAGCCTGCCGGAGAGCTCGTCGTTGATCGCCCCTCGTCCCCGCGTCTCCACTCGTCCGTCAAAAATGGCGGGTCGACTGACGAAGGGCGCGGTCATCGAACGGCCGCTCGGCGGGGAGGCGCGCTGGCGCCTGGGGGAGTTTGATCCGAAGCGCGCTGACTTTGCCCCCTATGGCTTCACGTGCACGCGCTGGTCACCCCGTCGCATGGCGCGGCCGGATCGTCACAACGAAGTGGAGCTCAACTTTGTCGGGGAAGGATCGCTGACTTACCTTCTCGGGGGACGGCGCCTGGTGGTCGAGGCGGGCCAGCTCGCGGTGTTCTGGGCGGCCATCCCTCACCAGTTGATCGAGTTTGAAGGGACGCAGCACTACTTTGTCGTGACCATCCCCCTCGACTGGTTTCTGCGGCGGCGGCTGCCGGACCGACTCGTGCAGCCGTTGCTGCAGGGGCAATTGATCTGTGCCGGATTTCCGGGTCGCTGGGACCTTGAGGAGGCGCGGCTGACGTCCTGGGCGATCGATCTGGCCAGTGGTGACGCCGATCTGATGCGGGCCATGCACCTTGAGCTCGAGGCCCGGCTCCTGCGCTTTGCGTTTCAGTGTCCCGAGCGCATTCCCGAGGTGGGCGGGGGCAGCCGACGCCTGCCGATTGTGCGCGAGGGAGGCATGGACAAGGCCGAGCAGATGGCGCGGCACATTGCACTGAGCTGCACGGAGCCCCTCACGGTCCAGGCCGTGGCTGAGGCGGTGCACCTGCATCCCCGGTTTGCGATGGGCCTTTTCCACCGCGTGTTTGGCACGACCCTCGTCAACTACGTCACCCAGCACCGCATTTCCCATGCGCAGCGGCTGCTGGTGACGACGGACCTGAGGATCGTCGATGTCGGAGCCGCGTCCGGTTTCGGATCGCTCAGCCGGTTCAACATCGCGTTCCGTCGCGCGTGCGGGTGTTCGCCGCGCGACTACCGCCGCATTCACCGGGCGCAGGTCCAGTGACCCGCGAGCTTGATGAATCCGGGGCCGCCGACCCGGGGGTCGACGGCCCGCGCCCGCTCAGAGATCGTACTTGACCGCGAACAGCCAGGCGATGCCCGTGGCCTGCTGGGTGTTGCGGACGATGCCGATTTCGGTGAAGGTGGGTCGCTCGGAGAACAGGTTCCGTGCGGTGCACATCAGCCGCAGGTTTTGCGTGGCCTGGTAGCTCGCCTCGAGGTTGTAGAACTGGTAGGGTTCCTGGTACGGCCGGCGCTGCCCGGCGGCCGCGTTGGCGGGCAGATTCTGGGTTGGACGCTTGGCCTGGTAGTTGGTCGTAAGCTGCACCACGATGCGGCTGCGGGGGCTGCGATAACTGATGCCCGCATTGACCAGCTCCGGCACCACATTGGCCAGCTCCGTGATCCGGGCGCCCGGCGTGCCGAAGTCACCCTCCATCTTGGAAATCCGGGTGTAGTTGGCCCAGACGCTCACGCCGGTCAGTGCGGCGGGCACAAAGCTGAATTCCCGGAGTGACTGGCGGAAGCTCAGCTCGAAGCCGCTCCAAGTCGCGTTGCCCAGGTTGGTTTTGGTCGCAACCTGCCAGTTGTTGTACTCGCTGCCGAGGTTGAGCTCGGCGAGGAGCTCGGGCGTCATCGGCACTGTGGCGGAGGAGATGTAGTCATCCACATCGCGCCGGAACCAGCCGGCAGTCCACTGGCCCGAGGACTTGGTGTAGTACTCCAGGCTGAAGTCGAGGTTCTTGGAGCGCTGGGGCAGCAATCCGGCGCGATTGGTGGAGATGATCTCCGTCGTCGGGTTTTCGCTGACATTGTTGGGCAGCACGTCGCTCAAGTTGGGACGGCCAATGGCATCGGTGAAGCTCGCGCGGGACTGGAGACGGGAGGTCCAGTCGTACTTGAGATGGAGATACTTGAAGGGATCGGACCGGTAGTCGGACCGGGTCACCATCGGGCGGTAGCGGAGCAGGATGGCGGGCAGCGAGTTGGCGTCGACCCCGGCCGGGAGTGCGGTGGGCAGGACGCGGTAGCCTTCCGCCCGGATGTCGGTCTGCTCCAGACGGAGCCCGGTCAGAATGTTGAGTTTGCGGAGGGTGGCGTTGGCCATCACGTAGCCCGCGCGCACCTGCTCGTTCACCTTCTGGCGGCCGGCGATCTTCTGCTGGGCGGTGTAGGCTGTGTTTTCCTGGAGCACCTGGGGGTTGGCCTGCCAGAACTTGTAGAGTTCGTTGGTGCTGAAGTAGGTCGGCTCGCGCAGGGTCCAGCCGGGGATGTTCTGGGTGACGGGCACGGGTTCGGCGAAGCGGCCCAGCTGTGCGCCGGCTGCGGTGACGTCGTCGGCCGTGGCGAGGCCGTCGAGCCCCATCCAATACCAGCGTTTCTGCTCCTGCCGCTTGTCGAAGATGGTTTCGTTGTAGGCCAGGCCCGCCTTGACGAAGAACGGAAAACGGAGCGTGAAGTCCCGCTGGACGTCGAATCGCGCGGAGTACTTCATGTCGCGGGAGTCGCGATGGTTGTTGGAAACAAGCCCGTTGTGGTTGGCCCGATGCTGCCCGTTGGTCGAGGCGAGATTCCCCTGACTGGGCGCGTAGTTGTTGAGGTTGTAGAAGTCGGGACCGCTGGTTTGGGTGACGGCGGTGGGCACGTCGGTGTCACGCGGGGTGCTGACGCTGAAGCCCACTCCGGTGAGGGTGGTGCTCAGGCCGGTGAACGTATCGGGATTGGTGTAGTGATTGGTCGACTTCGAGAAACCGCCGACCAGGTCGATTTTCCATTCGTCGCGACGCCACTTCAGACCCGGGTTGATCTGCCAGGACTTGGTTTTTTTATCGAAGACGCTGATGCCCTGGCCCGCGGTGCCATTGGTGGTGGTGTAGTCGGTGACGGTGGCGCCGGCCACCAAAGTACCCGGCGTCAGGTTGAGCGAGTGGTTGCGGTTCGTGCTCAGGTAGTCGGTGAACGTGGTTTTGAGAAAGACCGCGAGCGAGTCACTGACCTTGAAGTCGGTGTTGAGTGAGACATCGCTGCGCACCCGGAGCTGGCGATTCGGGGCATAGGACAGGGTGCCGCGCCGGACCGTCACGTTGTCCTCCGTGTAGGGGATCGGCGCGGCGGGCAGGGCGCCGCCGGGCAGGGCGGTGACGTTGAGGGCGTGGGACGTGCTGGAACCCAGCTGGTTCGTGTAGTCGTGACCGACGGAGAAATCGATGCCGAGGCGGTTGTCGAAAAAGGAGTTGGAGTAGCGAAGCCGGCCGGCCGGATAGATGCGGCGCTCGGCCTTTTCGCCGTGGCCCGGACCGGGTGAGCGGTGGAAGCCGAAGTCATTCGAATCCATGTTGACGCCCAGCTGGAGACTGGCCCGCCGGCCCTTTTGGTCGAAGGCGCTTCGGGTGTTGAAATTGACTGCGCCACCGATGGCGTTGGCGGACATCGAGGGAATGGGGGCCTTGTAGACCTCGACGTTTTCGATGCTGGCGATCGACAGCTGGTCAATCTGGACGGTGCGATTCGCGCTGCTCGACGCGGCGGAGGCGATTTCGTTCCCATCCATGGTCACCATGGTCAGGGTCGGATCGAACCCGCGTATCCGAATCGCCTGAGGTTCGTTCTGCGAGTAGTCCATTTGAATGCCCTCGACGCTCTTGAGGAACTCACCGGGATTGCCCGTGGCCTGGTCGAGGAAGGCGTCGATGGACGTGACACTGCGCGCGGACAGGGCGCGGCGCTGCTGGTTCACGGCATAGGCCATGCCCTCGACCGACGAGGTGACGACGAACTCGCCGAGCTGATAGATTTTTTCGGAGGTCAGTTCGAAGGAAAGGCGGGCCGTCTCCTCCGCGGTCACTGTGATCGACTGTGAAACCGAATCCAATTCGGTGTAGCTGACCGTGACGGTGTGAGTGCCGGCCGGCAGACCGGCGAGGCGAAAGCTACCGTCCTTGTCGGTCAGGGTCGAGAAGCTCGTACCTTGAACCTGGACCGTGGCGCGCTCGAGAAAGCGCTTGGTGTTTTGGTTCATGACCGAGCCGGTGATCACCGCGGCCTCGGCCCCGAGGGCGGTCAGGGCCGTGAGCGCGATCCAGGCCAGGGCGGGAGAACGACGAAAGGGCTTGGCCGTCGGGCCAGCGGGGACGGGAGTGAGGTGCATCGCGGGAGTCGGGTGGGTGGGGTTGACGGACGAGGGAAGACCGGCGACGGGGCCGGGCGGGGCGAGGCCGGACGAAGGCACGTTCGGCGGCCGGCACGATAGTCACTTGGCTACTGGGACTCCACGCGTCCTTGTTTCTGTTAGTGCCGGTAAACTAAGGTCACGGACCCCGGCGGCTTCGCGGTGCACGCTGCGTTCCGCCCTCGAGGCGGGAGGCGAAATTCTTAGAATAGTGTCGGAGAGTCGGGGAAATCAGGGAGACTGGTGCTATACACATCTGGCAGTCTCGTCCGGTCAGATTTGCCGTGTTCGCAGTTTCCCCTTCAGAATGGAACTACTCCCTCCCTTCTGCCCCTGCTCTTCCCCCCATGTTAAACTCCCTTCGACTCTTTGCCGGCATGGCGTGCCTTGCCGCTCTCGCCCTTCTTGGCTGCAAGCCGTCGTCCCCGGCGCCGTCCGGCGGCGCCTCCGGAACCGCGTCGGCGACCCGGCGGGTCGCGGTGGTGGTTTCGACGCTCAACAATCCGTGGTTCGTCGTGCTGGCGGAGACGGCCCGCGATCGAGCCCGGGAACTGGGGTATGAAGCGACGCTGTTCGACTCGCAGAACGACCCCGCAAAGGAGGCACAGCATTTTGATAATCTGATCGCGGCGGGCTACAGCGCGGTGCTCTTCAACTGCACGGACGCCGGCGGATCGGTCGCCAATGTCCGCCGGGCCAAGGCGGCGGGAATCCCGGTCTTCTGTATGGATCGCGAAATTACCGCCAATGACGCGGCGGTGTCGCAGATTCTCTCCGACAACTACTCCGGCTGCGTCGCCCTTGGCCAGTACTTCGTCGAGCAGGTGGGGGAGAAGGGGACCTACATTGAGTTGCTGGGGCTGATCGCGGACACCAATACGTGGAACCGGTCCAAGGGATTTCACAGTGTGGTGGACCGGTATCCGGACCTCAAGATGGTGGCCCAGCAGAGTGCGGATTTCGACCGCAGCAAGGCCCTCGAGGTGCTCGAGTCCCTGCTGCAGGCGCATCCCAACGTCAACGCGGTGTTCTGCGGCAATGACGCGATGGCCATGGGGGCGTACCAGGCGCTGCTCGCGGCGGGCAAGGCGTCGAAGGTCAAGGTGTTTGGCTTCGACGGGGCCGATGATGTGGTGCGCTCGATCGCCGAGGGCAAGATCACCGCGACCGTCATGCAGTTCCCCAAGACGATGGCCCGGAGTGCCGCGGAGAATGCAGACCGCTACTTGAAGGGCGAACGGAACTTCCCGCAGCGGACCCCGGTGGCGGTGGAACTCGTCACCCGCGACAATGTGGCGAAGTTTGGCGATTACGGGCGCAAGCCGTGATGAACCCCGGGCTGCTCCGGGTCTTGCGGCGCCACCGGGCGTGACGTGAATCCCGGGATGCCCCGCACCGACATGGCCACTCCCTCGTCCGAAGCTCCCCCCCGCCTGCGCCCGGTGGCTTGGCCGTGGTGGGTGGGTGCGGGTCTGCTGCTGGCGCTGTTCGTGATCTACCCTCCGGTGCGCCTGGTCAAGCGAGGCGCGACCGCGTCCGCGGCCGGCGGCGCAACGGCGGCGACGTTTTCCGCTGCAGCCTGGGTGGAAACGTTCTGGCGCGACCGGTTGCAACCGGCGGCGACCCGGGCGCCTGAGCTCGCGGCGTTTCTGCAGACCCTGCGCGACCGCCCGTCCGCCGCCCGCTCGGGAAGTGGCAAAGTGCTGCTGCGCGGCTCCGGGCGGGTGACCGCGGTGGAGCGCAATCGCGTGTTGGTTGAGGTGGAGGGAGCACTCGTTGCCCTCGTCACCGGGCCGGTCTTCGGCAATGCCGTGCGGGATGGCAGTGGTCTGGTTGAAGTCAACGACGTGCCAGGGCTGGCGGAGTTCAACGAAGTCTCTGCGGTGATCAACCGTCTGGTCGAGGAGCGCGTGCAGCCCGGGATCCGCGCCGGAGCGCGACCCGGTGTGGTGCTGCGTTTCGCGGGATGCGCGGAGGTGCCGGAGGAGTTGCCGGCCGCGCCGGCGCCGCTGCTTTCCCTGGTGCCCGTCTGGGTGGAGGTGACGCCGTGAGCCCGTCCGCTCCGGTGGAGGGGGAGGTGGTCATTGCCGCCGTGGGGATTGGCAAGTCCTTTCCCGGCACGCGGGCATTGGACGGAGTGAACTTGACTGTGCGCGCGGGACGCCTTCTGGCGTTGCTCGGCGA
The DNA here is from genome assembly GCA_016794625.1 of Opitutaceae bacterium. GTDB lineage: Bacteria > Verrucomicrobiota > Verrucomicrobiia > Opitutales > Opitutaceae > UBA6669. Next base: position 38,522 of record JAEUGY010000009.1, on the reverse strand, counting down.
AAACGGCGCGGGCAAGTCGACGCTCATGAACATCCTCGCGGGGGTCTTCCCGCCCGATGAGGGCACGATCCAGCTCGAAGGCCGCGACGTTCGTTTTGCCAACCCGCAGGAGGCCCAATCCGCCGGTATCGGCATTGTCTTTCAGGAACTCAGCCTGATTCCCTATCTGACGGTCGCTGAAAATCTTTTTCTCGGTCGCGAGCCCCTGACCGCGGCCGGGCTGATCGACACCCGCCGACTCCTGGCGGACAGCACGGCGCTGCTGCGCCGCCTCGATCTGGCGGTCGAGCCCACCGCGCTGGTGGCCGATCTGCGCATTGGGCAGCAACAACTGGTCGAGATTGCCCGGGCCATCTCGGCGCAGGCCCGTGTCTTGATTCTCGACGAGCCCACCTCGTCGCTCTCCGGACATGAGGTCGAGGTGTTGCACGGACTGATCGGAGATTTGAAGCGTCGCGGCGTGGCCCTGATCTACATCACCCACAAGTTCGAAGAGCTGGCCGCCATCTGTGAGGATGTCGCCATCCTCCGGGACGGCCGACTCGTCGGTGAAGCGCTGTTTCGCGACCTCACCCGCGAGGCCATGGTCCGGCTCATGGCGGGCCGCGAGACCAAGGAGCTCCTGCAAAAGACCCCGCACCCGCCGGGAGAGGAACTCCTGCGGGCGACCGGCCTTTCCCTGACCGGCGGCGACGTCGGCCGCCGCTTTCTCGTGGAAAACGTCTCGCTGTCCCTGCGGCGCGGCGAAGTGCTCGGCGTCTTCGGCCTCGTCGGCGCGGGACGGACCGAATTGTTGGAGGCCCTCTTCGGACTCCACGCGGAACGTATGACCGGCGAACTTCTGATCGAGGGACGCCCGGAACGGTTTCGTTCGCCTGCGGATGCGATTGCCGCCGGCCTCGCGCTGGCGCCGGAGGATCGCAAGCGCGACGGCCTGGTGCTGCCGATGAGCGTGGCGGCCAATGCCAGCCTCGCGAGTCTCCAACACACCCTCCGGGCCGGCTTTGTCAGCGAGTCACGGGAGGCCGAGCACATTCAGCCCTACATTGATCGCTTCCGGATCAAGCTCGCTTCGATCGCGCAGTCCGTGGTCGACCTCTCCGGTGGCAATCAACAGAAGGTGATTCTCGCCAAGTGGCTGGCCACGGCGCCGAAGATCCTGCTGCTCGATGAGCCGACACGCGGCATTGACGTGAATGCCAAACGCGAGATCTACGCCTTCATCGATGAGCTGGCCCGCGCCGGTCTCGGGTTGATCGTGGTGTCCTCCGAGCTGCCCGAGGTGCTGGCTCTATCGGACCGCGTGTTGGTCCTGCGCGAAGGCCGCCTGTCCGCTGAATTTTCCCGCGCCGAGGCCACGCCCGAGCGGGTCTTGCACGCCGCCTTGCCCGACCAGGGCCGTCTCGCCTCCTGACCATGTCCGAAACCAAAGCCACCGCGTTCTTCGCCCGCTTTCGCTCGCTGCTCGCCCTCGCCCTGATGGTGCTGGCGCTCAGCCTGCTCTCCGATCGTTTCCTCACCGCGGACAATGGTTGGAACATCCTCCGGCAGATTTCCGTCAACCTCTGCCTGTCCATCGGCATGACGCTGGTCATTCTCAGTGGTGGCATCGATCTCTCGGTCGGCGCGATCCTCGCCCTGTCGGGAGCGCTGGCGGCGGGTTTACTCAAGACCGGTATTGAGATTCCTGGCACCGACATTCTCCTGCAGGTCACCCCTTCGGGGGCGATCCTCAATGGCCTGGCGGCCGGCGCGGCGGCCGGCTGGATTAACGGCTTTGCCATCACCCGGTTCAAACTGCCTCCGTTCGTTGCCACGCTCGGCATGTTCAGCATCGCCCGGGGACTGACCATGCTCTGGACCGGGGGATTCCCGATCACCGGACTGGGGGACGCGTTCGGGCGGCTTGGCACCGGGGCGTTCCTGGGTATGCCCACGCCGGTGTGGATCATGCTGGCCCTGACGGGAGTCTTCATCGTGGTGACCAAACGCACTCGCTTCGGCCGCCACCTCTACGCGGTCGGCGGCAATGTGCGGGCGGCGCGTCTCACCGGACTGAACGTTTCGCGCATCACGATCGCCGTCTACTCGCTGGCAGGCGCGCTGGCGGGGGTGGCCGGCCTCATTGTCACGGCCCGCCTCGACTCCGCCCAGCCCAATGCGGGTCTTGGCTACGAGCTCGACTCGATCGCGGCCGTGGTGATCGGCGGCACCTCACTCTCCGGTGGGCGCGGCTCCGTCGCCGGCACCGTGCTCGGCTGCCTCATCATCGGCGTCCTGAACAACGGACTCTTTCTGCTCAACGTTTCGCCCTTTTGGCAGCAGGTCATCAAGGGCGTGGTCATCCTGCTGGCCGTGGCACTCGACAAGGCCAACGCCCGAAATCGCGACTCATGAGACTCCGATCTACCCTCCTCGCACTGGTTTCCTTTCTCACCCTCGGGCTCAGCCCCGCGGCGCACGCCGACCAAGGCGCGCTGGCGGGACAACGGCACCGGGTGCTGGTGTCGACCGACATCGGCGGCACCGACCCGGACGATTTTCAGTCCATGGTGCACTTGCTGCTTTATGCCGACGTCTTCGATCTGGAGGGACTGGTGTCGTCGCCTTACGGTCCGGGCCGGAAGCAGCATGTGCTCGAGGTCATTGATGGTTACGAGCGGGACTATGCGAATCTCCGCACCTACTCGGAGCGCTATCCGACCCCCGCGACCCTGCGCGCGCTGACGAAGCAGGGCGAGACCGAGGTCGCTCCGCACGCCGGGGTGCGGAGGCCGACCGAAGGCTCGGAGTGGATCATTCAGTGCGCCCGGAAATCCGATCCGCGACCGCTCTATGTTCTGGTCTGGGGCGGATTGGAAGATCTGGCGCAGGCATTGCACGATGCGCCCGACATCCTGCCGAAACTGCGGGTGCATTTTGTTGGTGGGCCCAACAAGAAGTGGAGTCCCGACGCCTATCACTACCTTGCCACCCATCATCCGACACTCTGGTTGATCGAATCCAATGCCACCTATCGCGGGTGGTTTACCGGCGGCAATCAGAAGGGAGAGTGGGGCAATGCTGAGTTTGTCCGGCAGCACATCTCCGGACGGGGTGCGATCGGTGAATACTTTGTCACGCACCTGCAAGGCGTGATCAAGATGGGGGATACACCGACGGTCAGCTGGTTGTTGCGCGGCACGCCGGAGGATCCGTCGCAGCCCGGATGGGGCGGTCGGTATGTCCGCGCGTGGACGCGACCCTTCCACCGCTTCGACCGTCTCACCACGGCCGATGACCGCATCGAACACTTTTCCATTCTGGAGCTGGTTCTACCGGCTGGTTCTCCGGGACCGCAGCCGCTGACCGCCACCCTGGTGATTGAAAACCAGGAACTCGTCGGAGAATCGGATGGAGCCGGCGGGGTTCGCTTCCGGTTCTCGCCGAAGGATGCCAAGCGGTATGCCTATACGATCCGCAGCAACGCACCGGCGCTCGATGGCAAGACGGGCGCGATCACCGCGGTGGCCGCGCCGCCGGAGGCGGCCCTGACGCCGGATTCCCGCTGGCCGAACTGGTGGACCGACGACCCGTCGCCCTCCGCGGCCGAAGGCCCGCACGTGGGAGCGCGCACCGTGAGTGACTGGCGCGAGGCCTTTCTCCGCGACTTCGCCCAACGCCTCGACCGGTGCCGCACACCGGCGACGCCGGGGTCACCGTCCGGGCGGTAAGTGTGACCGCGCTTCAGGGCTTGGACGAAGCGTCCTCGGAGCCGATCGCGCCGCCGGATTCGTCCGGCAGCTCGTAGAGGCGGAGTTCGCTGGGCGGGGGGATCACCGGGTGGGGTCGATCGCGGTTGCGGCCGAGCGTTTCCCAGCGCAGGAGCCAGGTTCGGCCGGTGGTGTGTCGGACCAGCGACTGGACGGAAAGGCCGGGAAAATCACCCCGCACGGCGAGGAGTGATGTCGGCACCGGGGAGGGCGCGGGTGGCAGCGTCCGCACGATCTGCAGGGTCTTGCTGTCGATGACCCAGCGTCCGGACCCCGCGGACACCGTGGCGTAAGGGAGGATGAGACTGCCGTCCGGGATTGCGCTCGGGCGTCCCAGGCTGACTTCGCTGGGAATCGCGCCGCCGCCGCTGAAGGCCCAGCGAAAGGTCCAGTGGCTCAGAACGTGGATCTCCCATCGGCCGGAGTCGGTGGGACGGGCGAGGTAGGCCTGGGACCGGCCCGCTTCGTCGTACCGATGGTACACGGCGAGCACCCGGCCCTCGGCGTCAAAGCCGAGTTCGCGGCACATGTTGATCAATCCGCCGCCCGGACCCGCCGCATCCACCACTTCGCTGGTGGCGTAGGTGATGGGCAGGGTGAGCGGTTTGCCACCGCTGGTTTCCCAGTGGATCAAGTCGCGACTTCGCGCATACGAGAGCGTGTGGTTCGTGGCCGCGTCGGGGGTGTCGCGCCAGACCCAGAGCACATGAAAGAAGCCGTCGGGTCCGGCCACCGGAGGCGTGGCGTAGGCACTGCGTTCGCCCTCGCCTTCGTGCAGGGGCGTTTCCAGCAGTCGACTCCAGGAACGGGTGTCGGGATGGTAGCGGTTGTAGTAGTCGCGACCATTGCCGCTGCCGCCGTCGCGGTAGCGGAACAGCAGATCGCCGGTGGCGTTCTTGAAGAAAAAGGGATAGGTTGTGCGCGACTCGCGATCGCCGGTCATGCGATCGATCCGTTCGAGCGTGGAGAGATCAAAGGGAAGGCGGGTGCGGTAGTAGGTGAGGGGATCGGCGTGCAGGTTGCCCGAGAGGTGGAGGCAGCCGTCACGATCGAGCGCGAGGTGGAGGGAATTGTGGCTGTCCCATCCCACTGCGTTGGAGGGATGATCTCGTCCCGGCACCGGCCGACCTTCGGGATGGACACGGGTCCACGTTTCGCTGGTCAGGGGACGACCCGCCAATGTCATGCGTCGGTCCGCATCGTAGTAGGCGAGGAAGAGGTGCCCCCGCTCGGCCAGAAACGCGAACGCGACCGGGTGTCCGGCCCAGACACGATCCAGCACCGTGCCCTCGGGGTCCGGCCGGGCGTGGGCCAGCGGGACAAACCACCCGGTGACGAGGATGAACCAGAGGCGCAGCGAGACCATGCAGGGGGAAGCCTGGCGCCTGATCTCGGGCCTGGCGAGTCCGACCGTCTCTGCCCGCTTCGCCGCCGCCGGACCGGCGCGGCACCACAGATCAGGGCGTTGCACAATCCGCTCGCCTGAAACTCGGCCACAAGGCGAGAGTGGGGAGGAATGAAGTCACGGCTCGTAGCATCCTTCGTCCTCTCCGCCCTCCTGGCGTGGTCTGGCCCCGTGGCGGACCGCCCCGCCTCGGTTGTGGTGGAAACGATCTGTGCGGCGTGTCATGGCGCCAATCTCACCGGAGGCAGCGCCCCCAATCTGCTCGATGAGCGCTGGAATCACGGAGGCGACGACGCAGCGATCCGGCAGAGCGTACTTGAGGGCTGGCCGGCCACCGGCATGCCGGCCTTCAAAGAGGTGCTCTCTTCGGGTGAAGTGCAGGGGATCCTTGAGCGGCTGCGCGCGGACGGACGCGCCTACGCGGCCGGGCGAATCCAGCCGCCCCCGCCCCCTCCGCCCGAGCCGATCGTGAGCGAGTTGCACCGGTTTCGGCTGGAGACAGTGGCCGACGGCCTCGACACCCCGTGGGGCCTGGCGTTCCTGCCGGACGGACGCCTGCTGGTGACCGAGCGGTCCGGTGCGTTGCGGGTAATCACGGAGGGAATGCTGGATCCCCGTCCGATCGAGGGGCTGCCCCGGGTGCACCACCGCCAGGACGGCGGTCTGTTTGATGTCGTCCTGCATCCCGATTACCAGCGGAACGGCTGGATCTACCTGGCCTATGCCGAACCCGGTGCGGCCGAGGACACGTCCATGACGGTGGTCGTGCGCGGTCGGATACGTGACGGACGCTGGACCGACCCGCAGGTGCTCTTTCGCGCCGCGCCGGAGATTTACTCGCGCGACAATTCCCACTTTGGCTGCCGTCTGCTCTTTGATCGATCGGGACACCTGCTCTTCACCATCGGCGACCGGGGCGTGGCCGCGGACGCCCAGAATCTGGGCAGCCCTCGGGGAAAGATTCACCGCATGTGCGACGATGGCGGCGTCCCGGTAGACAATCCCTTTGTCGGCACCCCCGGAGCCCTGGGGACGATCTGGAGTTTCGGGCACCGGCATGCCCAGGGCCTTGGCCTCGATCCGATCACGGGCCGGCTCTGGGAGAGCGAGCACGGGCCGATCGGGGGCGATGAGTTGAATCGGATCGAGCCCGGCCGCAACTATGGCTGGCCGCTGGCGGCGGGCGGCACGGACACCGGGCGGACGTTTGCCCGGCGCGGGGAAGGCCTGACCGCCCCGGTGTTGCTGTGGACGCCGTCGGTCGCGCCCTCGGGCGTGCTTTTCTACACGGGTGATCGCTTCCCGCGCTGGAAAAACCAGCTCCTCGTCGCCGGCCTCATCAGCCAGCAGGTTCGGCGGATCGCGATCGACGGTGACCGGGTCGTGGCGCAGGAGGTGTTGTTCAAGGGACAAGGCCGCGTTCGTGCGCTCGCCACGGGACCCGACGGCCTGATCTACGTCGCGCTCAACGGCGTGCCCGGTCGCATCGCCCGCCTGGTCCCCCTGGACGAAGGCGAGCCTGCTCCGCCGGCGCAGTCCCTGTCCACCGGCGTGACCCGCGGCGTGTTCGGCCGCACGCCCGATGGCGTCGACGTCGAGTCCTACACCCTCCGGAATGGCCGGGGGGCGGTGGCCAAGGTCATCACGTACGGTGCCATCCTCGCGGACCTGCAAATCCCCGACCGCACCGGCCTCCGCGTGGGCGTCGTGCGCGAGACGGTGGCGAGCGAGAAGGGCTTTGCGCAGGGGTTCTCCCAGTCCGCGGCGGTGTTTGGACGGGTGGCCAACCGGATTTCCCAGGCTCGGTTCACAGTGGACGGCGTCGAGTACCGGCTGAAGGCCAACGAAGGCCCTCATCACCTGCACGGCGGTAGCCGAGCCTTCAATCGCGTCCTCTGGCGTGCCACCGTGCCGGACCCGAAGCGGGCGTCGGTGGAACTCCACTACGTCAGCCGTGACGGCGAGGATGGATTTCCAGGGACCTTGGCGGTGACGGTGACCTACACGCTGACCGACGACCAGACGCTGCGTCTGGACTACCGGGCGACCACGGACCGGACCACGCCGTTGAATCTGACCAACCACGCCTATTTCAACCTCGCTGGCGGCGGAGATGTGCTCGACCACGAAGTGGAGATCGCGGCCCGCCGGATCGCCGTGACCGGAGAGGACCTGATTCCCACGGGAGCGCTCGGTCCGGTCGACGGCACCGTGGCGGACTTCACCCGCCCAGCCCGGCTGGCGGCGCGCGCGGGCCAGCTCACGCGGAAATCGCGCTATGACCATCCGTTTGTGCTCGATTCCTCCGTGGTCGAGCAGGGCCTGAGATTCGCGGCCCGCGTGGTGGAACCGGAAAGCGGGCGCCGGATGGAGGTGTGGACGACCGAGCCCTGCCTGCAGTTGTACACCAGCCCCCTGAGCGAACAACCGGTGATCGCGCGTGTGGGGTTCTTCTGCCTGGAGACCCAGCATGTCCCCGATTCGGTGAATCGCCCCGAGTTTCCATCCACGCTCCTCCGACCCGGCGACGTCTTCCTTTCCACCACCGAGTACCGCTTTTCGTTCGTTTCCGATCCAGAGACGGGATCACCCTCCGCTCACGGGAGTCGATCCCCTGGATCTCCCGGCACGGCGAGTGGGCCGTAGTTGGCCGGAAAGAGCAAACGGGCGGGCTGCGTGGAGGGCAGCGGGCCCGTGTGCCCTCGCGCCCACGCGCCCGCCAGGGTGGCGAGACCCCGGCGCCACACTTCGAAGGCTGGTGGCGCCGAAGCGATTGGAAGTTCAGGGCTTGGTACCGGTGGCGGCGGGCGCTGCTGGCTCCCGGGCGACGCGGGCGCCGGGGATTTTGAAGACGAAGGCGTGCCGGCAGGGAGCTTCGTCCGGTCCGAGCGCGGGCGTGGTGACGGTGAGGGTCGTTCCGGATACGGAAGACGCGAGGGTGCCGGCGACACCCAGCATGGTCACCTTCGCCCCCGCCGGCACGGAGACATCGCGGAGGACCAGCTGGGACCCAGGCCAGCCCACGGAAATGGCGTAGAGAGCGTCCGGCTTCTGGGTGAAGAACACCTGCTTGACCGCCCGGCCGTCCCTGGGGGCCTGGCCCACTTGGTCGAGCAGGTTGTACTGAACCCGGTATTCGCCGTATTCCTGGTCGACCCGTCGGCCCTCGGTCCATTGCGCGGAGCGTCCCGCGGTACGGGTGCCGTAGATCGCCTCGCCATTGACTTTGAGCCAGTCGCCCATCTCCAGCAGGCGCTGCTCCATCAGTGGCGGGATGGTGCCGTCGGCGGCCGGTCCGATGTCGAGCAGCAGATTGCCGCCGCGGCTGACCAGGTCGACGAGCACCAGGATGAACTCGCGGGATGACTTGTAGTCATTGACCCGTTCCGCGCGGTTGAGGCCGTACGAGGCCGCCATGCCGCGGCTCTCCTCCCACGGGTGACTGCCATCCTGCAGCCCGGCCGCGTATTCAGTGGTCCAGTATCCACCATGTTTGTGACGACTGTCCTTGCCCCAGCGGTCGTTGATCACGACCTCGGTTTTGGAGGGCGAATCATTGAAGAGCCAGGCCAGCAGCTCCTCGCTCTTCCAGTCCTTGGAAGGCATGTCCCATTCGCCGTCAGCGAAGATGAGGTCGGGCGCGTAGCGGGACACCACATCCTTGAACTGCGGCGTCATGTGTTCGGTCACGTAGCGCGCACGGTTCTGCAGCCAGAGCGGGTTGAACCACTCGTAGAGTGAATAGTAGAAACCGAAGCGCAGACCGCGGGCCCGGGACGCATCGGCGAGCTCCTTCATGAGGTCGCGTCGCGGTCCAATCTCGAGGGCGTTCCAGGGACGACCCCAGGTGCGGGTGGCCTCGGCGCTGGGCCAGAGGGCGAAACCATCGTGGTGTTTGGAGGTGGGTACGACGTACTTGATGCCGGCGCGCGCGAACAGGTCGACCCATTGCGCGGCGTCGAAGAGCTCCGCGGTGAAGCGGGGGGCGAAATCCATGTAGTTGAAAAGAGTGCCATAGTTCTTCGCATGAAAGTCCCTCCACACCGCTTCCTTCGGCCCGTTCGACATGATCCGGCGCCAATACCATTCCGCGTATTCGCCGGGCGCGCCCCAGGCAGGGACTGAATAGACGCCCCAGTGGATGAAGACGCCGAACTTGGCATCGAGGAACCACGACGGCGTGGGACGGGTGTCGAGCGATTCCCACGCGGCCTGGTAGCGCGGGGCGGGTGGCGGCTTCGGGGCGGCCGGACCGGTTTCAGCGCGCGCGCCGCAGACGGCGAGCACGATTCCGAGTCCGGCGAGGGCGAGGAGGGGGCGGGAATGGGAGGCAATCATGGGGCGGCGAGGGCACGCGGGGCTGAACCCAGCAAGCGAACGAAGCTCGGACGAAGGCAAGGTTCTGTGCAGCGGGGGGCGAAACCATGAGATCGTCTGATCGCCCTTAGCGCGAATCTTGCTGAGGTTGACGCAAACCTGACGAAGGGTCGCCACGTGGCCGGACGTCTGCCTGGCTCGACCGGCGATGAAACGCCGCGACTTTTTGACCACATCCGGCGCCCTGCTGGCCGGTGCACCGCTCCTGCCTCACGTATCCAGCGCGGCGGGCCCCGCCGCCACCCCCGCGGCGAGCGTCCCGACGGCGCCGTCTCCGCCGCCGCTTGCCCCTCGTTTCGGGGATGCCCGCGACTGGTGGTTTCAGCGTCGCTACGGATTGTTCGTGCACTGGGGCCTGTACGCGATCGAAGGATGGCACGAGCAGGACCAATGGCGCCGCCGCATCCCGCGCGCGGAGTACAGCAAGCTCGCGGCGCGTTGGAATCCGACGCAGTTCAATCCTGACGCCTGGCTGGACGTGGCCGAGCGCAATGGCATGGGCTACCTGTGTTTCACGACTAAACATCACGATGGATTCTGTCTGTTTGCGTCGCGGCACACCGACTTCCACTGCGGAAACACCCCCTACGCCGGCGACTTGCTCAAGAAACTGGCCGAGTCCTGTCACCGGCGGAAGTTCCCTCTGTGCCTCTACTACTCGATCGCGGACTGGCACCACCCGAACTATCCCAACCAAGGGCGGCACCACGAGTTGCCGCCGCAGCCCGGAGACCGTCCCGATCTGGCGCAGTACACCGAGTATGTGCGTGCCCAGGTGAGGGAACTGATGACGAACTACGGCCCGATCCATGGGTTTTGGTGGGACATGAATGTCGACCAACGCGTCGACCCGTCGATCAACGCGCTCATCCGCGAGCTCCAGCCCGCCGCGGTCATCAATGACCGGGGTTATGACCGGGGTGACTTTGGCACGCCGGAGCGCGACTATTCCAAGGAAGGCGCGGTCCTGCTCTCCTTCGCGCAGCGCACCGAAGCCTGCCAGTCGATCGGCATGGAGAGTTGGGGCTGGCGGAAGGACGAGGATTATTACACCGACCGGCACCTCCAGCGCAGCATCGCCCGCTACCTGGCGCGCGATGCGAATTACCTGCTCAATGTCGGACCGCTGCCGGACGGAACTCTGCCCGAGGTCGCGGTTCGTTTCCTCGATCGCACCGGAGCCTGGTACCGCCGAGTCCGCGAGGCCTTGGAAGGCAACCGGCCGGCGTCGCATCTCACGAGCAATCGCGATGTGCTGCTCACCCGTCGCGACCACACCCTCTATGTCCTGCTGACCGCGGATCCGCGGGGCGACGCGGTGAAACTCAAGCCCCTGGCCCACCTGCCGCGGCGCGCCACGCTTTTGAATACAGGCGAACCCGTGCGTTGCTCGATCGACCTCGTGCCAACCGAGCATGGGGACCAGGGGCGGTACCTCCGTTTGACCGCGCTGCCCGTGAACGAGCACGCCAACACCGTGCTCGTCGCCAAGCTCGAGTTCGACCACCTGCCCGAGACCCTTGCCCCGGTGGGCGCCACCGGCGTATCCACCGCGTGAGCCCCGGAGGAGGGAGAGTGTCATCCCGCGGATGACACTCGTCCGGGCCTGCTCCCCCAGCGGGGAGGGGATTGGGTGGCTACCTCCGCCCGGGCCGGAAATTTAGGCAAGATCCGCAGAAAGAGTCGCAAGGAGCGCGCAGGCGGTTACGCTCGAACCCGCTAGGCTCACGCCGACTTCCCCACGCGTGATGCGTGGGTTTCCCCTCAACCCTCATTTGCTCGGTTCATGAAAGAATATTCCTCTTCAGATCTGAGAAGCTTCGCGGTCCTCGGACACGCTTCGGCCGGTAAGACCCTCCTGACGGAGGCCATGCTCCTCTGTTCGGGCAAAATTGGGCGACTGGGATCCATCGCCGCCGGCACGACCGTCTCCGACTACCACGCGAGCGAACACCAACACCAGATTTCGGTACATTGTTCGTTGCTCCACACCGAGTGGATGGGACGAAAACTGAACATCCTCGATACGCCCGGATACGCCGATTTCATCAGCGAGGGCCTGGGCGCGCTGCGCGTGGGCGACTTTGCGCTCATTGTCGTCAATGCCGCGCATGGACTCGGGGTCGGCACCGATGCGGCCTGGGAGTACGCGACCCATTACGGGCTTCCGAAGATATTGGTCGTCAACGGACTCGATAAACCCAACGTCAAGTTTGAAACCATTCTGGAGAACCTGCGGGAGCACTTTGGACCCAAAGTCTTTCCGCTCGGCATGCCGCTCTCCACCGGCCCCGGCTTCAGCCATGTGCTGGATGTGATGCGCAACGAGGTGGTCGCCTACACCCCCGGGGGCAATGGACGCTACACGGAGGTGCCTGCCGGGGCGTTGGAAGAACGGGTCAAACGGTTGCATCGCGAGCTGATTGAATATGTGGCCGAGTCGGATGACGGGCTGATGGAGAAGTTCTTTGAGAAGGGTTACCTGGCCGAAGAGGAGTTCCGCGCCGGACTTCACCAGACGATTCAGAAGCAGGTCTTTGTGCCGGTGTTTCCGGTGTCGGCGGAGACCAATGTCGGCGTGACCCGGCTGCTGGACTTCATCGCCAAGTATGGTTCCTCCCCGCTCGATCGGGCCGAAGTGCCGGCCCGCGATGCCAGCGGCCTGCCCGGGTCGGTGGCGCTGGCCCAGCCCGAGCCGGTGGTGTATGTCTTCAAGACCATGAACGAGCCCGGCGTGGGCGAGCTGTCGCTCTTTCGCGTTTACTCCGGAACCGTGCGTACGGGTGACGAGTTGCAGAACACGGTGCGCGACTGCACGGAACGCTTTGGGCAAATCTATCTGCTCAACGGTCACGACCGCACGCCCGTGACGCATCTCAACGCCGGCGACCTCGGCGCCGTGGTCAAGCTGCGCGCCACGCACACCGGGGACACCCTGTGCAGCCCGCGCTTTCAGGTGGTCCTGCCGAAAGTGGAGTTCCCCAAACCGGACATCCATGCGGCCCTCAAACTGCGATCGAAGGGCGATGAGGACAAACTCGCCGTCGGCCTGGCCACGCTTCATCTTGAGGACCCGACCTTCCATTACCGGGTGGACGACGAGGTCCATCAGACCCTTGTCTCCGGGCAGGGTGAATTGCACCTGCAGGTGATCGTCGAACGCTTGCAGCGCCGGTTCGGCGTCAGTGTCAGCCTGCAGGAGCCGAACATTCCCTACCGCGAAACCATCCGCGCGAAGGCCGAGTCGTTGTACCGGCACAAGAAACAGACAGGCGGGGCCGGACAATTTGCCGAAGTCGCCCTGCGGATCCAGCCGGGTGCGCGCAATTCGGGTGTCGTGTTCTCACAGTCCCTGGTCGGGAACAATGTGGACCGCATCTTTGTGGCCTCCGTGGAAAAAGGGGTGCAGACCGCCTGTCGGGAAGGCATCTACGCGGGTTTCCGGGTGACCGATGTCGAAGTTGATTTCTTTGACGGCAAGATGCACCCGGTGGACTCGAAGGACATCGCGTTTCAGGTGGCGGGATACCATGCGATGAAGGAGGCGTTTCACACGGCGTCTCCCGGATTGCTGGAACCCGTCTGGGCTGTGTCCGTGGTGGTGCCGGAGGACGACGTTGGAGCGGTGCTTGGCGATCTCACGGCGCGGCGCGGCCACATTCTGGGCGTTGAGGCGGACGGCCATTTCCAAAACATCCGGGCGCATGTGCCGCAGCGGGAGCTCTACCACTACAGCACGGTGGTGCGTTCCCTCACCGGCGGCCGCGGACGGCATGCGGCGGACTTCAGTCACTACGCGGAGGTGCCGGCCGATCTCACCCAGAAATTGTTGATGGAAAAAGGTAAAGCAAACGGGTCGGAGAAGAAGTAAACGACCTGGTCCGGAAGCAAGGCCGGTGCGGCGGTGATTTGCCGCTTGCACCGGGTGCGCGCTGTTGCGCTCATGGGTGGTTCCCATGATCGCTCCCGAAACCTTTTCCCACATCGAGAATATCAAGAAGCGCGCCGGTCACCTATGGAGGTTTCTTTGACGTCGACCAAAAGCAGCGCGAGATCGAGGCGATGGAGGCGCAGATGGGATCGCCGGAATTCTGGGATCACAATGAGCGCGCGCAAAAACACATCGCCAAGCTCAACGGACTGAAACGGGCCGTGGTGCCGGTGGTGGACTATCGCAAGAAGCTCGCCGATGTGGATGTGATGATCGAACTCATCGACGTCGCCAGCGAGGCCGAGAAAGAGACCTACGCGCTCGAGCTCGACCAGCAAGTGGCGGCCATGGTGGAGGAGCTGGATCGCATTGAGATCGGCGCGTTCCTGACCGGGCAGTTCGATCGCAACAACGCCATCCTTTCGATTCAGTCGGGAGCCGGCGGGACCGAGTCGAACGATTGGGCGGACATGCTGTTTCGCATGTACTCGCGCTGGGCGGACCGGCGTGGTTTCACCATTGAGGTGCAGGATGTGCAGGCGGGAGATCAGGCGGGCATCAGCAAGGCCACGATGTTGATCAAGGGCGAAAACGCCTACGGTTATGCCAAGGCGGAACGCGGGGTGCATCGGCTGGTGCGCATCAGCCCGTTTGACTCCAATCAACGGCGGCACACCTCCTTTTGCGCGATCGACGTCATTGCCGAAATCAACGACGAAATCAAAATCGACATCCCCGAGGAAGAGTTGCGCATCGATGTCTACCGGTCTTCGGGCAAGGGCGGTCAGGGCGTCAATACCACCGACTCCGCGGTGCGCATCACCCACATTCCCTCCGGGATCGTGGTGGTCTGCCAAAACGAGCGCTCCCAGTTGAAGAACAAGGCCTCGGCCATGGGCATCCTCAAGGCGCGACTCTATGAGAAGCGCATGGATGAGCAGCGCAGTGAGATGGAGCGGTTTTACGGCGAGAAGGGTGAAATCGGCTGGGGAAGCCAGATCCGCAGTTATGTGCTGCAACCCTACCAAATGGTGAAGGACCTGCGCACGGGGGTGAGCACCAGCGACACCCAAGGCGTGCTGGATGGTGACCTCGACCGTTTTGTCACCGGCTGGCTGCGCGCGGGCTGCCCGCGTCACCGCAACAAGGACATTCAGATCGACGAATAACCCGCCCCGCGGGGCGGGAGGTTCGAAGGGCGAAGAGTGAAGGGTGAAAGTCGGCAAGGCGCGGCCGCGAGGGCCGGCCCTACAATGAGGAGAAGGATGAAGTCCGAGTGTAGGGCTGCCCCTTGCGGGCACGCCTTGCACCGCGGGGCGGTGAAGCGTGAAGGTCCGGGAGGGACGTTGAACGCTGAACGCTGAACGCTTAATTTCTAACGCTGAAGTGGTTCGGAAGGGCGGATGGAAATCGGATGCGGCTGAAGCCGCAGCTCCTTTGGTTGGGATTCACGCTTCGCACTTCGAACTTTGCACTTCACCGCTCCGCGGTGCAGGCGCGGCCGCGAGGGCCGGCCCTACAATGAGGAGAAGGATGAAGTCCGAGTGTAGGGCTGCCCCTTGCGGGCACGCCTCTGCTCGTGCGGTTTACCAGCGATCGGAGTGCAGGGCACCCGGACGCTCGAAGATCCACGGACGGGGCGTCGGCGCCACGAGGGGCGGCGGCACAAACCGGACCTTCATGCCACGCGCTTCCCGGGACGGACGCCGCTCGGAGGCCTGGGCCGCGACAAAATCAGACGTTTCCGATTCACCCGACGGGTGGAGGAAGCGGCGTTTGATTTTGGCGGGGAGGAGGGCGGCGAGGGTGTTCACGGCGGGCGGACGCTGACGGGAGGAAGGCGGAGGAATCAGTGGGATATAGACCACTACGCTTTTCTTCGGCACGCCGGAGTCAGGCTTTGCCAAAAAAACCAACATTTTTGCTGGCTGCGGAGTTTTCTTATCAACGCGTGACACGCGGGTCCGGGTTGGGTTCCCTCCCTCGTGACCGCAGCTCTTGCCCGGTCGGCTAGCGTTTCCGCTGCACCACCCAGACCGACCACGTCAAACCGATGGAAAACAGCACCATGCCGGACAGCAAGGGAACGGCGATGAGCACACTCTTGGGCAGCACCAAAAAAAGCCCGACCAGCGCAAGATTTCCGAGCAGCAGGGTGATCGCGTAGTTTCGAGCGCGGTGGGATTCGGAAACCGGTCCCGTCGGCACCGCTTCGTCCAACGAACGCCGGGCGGTGCGATTGGTCTGCAGGTGCGCGAACGCTCCGTTGGGATCGGGGGCGGAGGACGGCCCGTCGGGGGAGACCCGGTCCGGCGCGCCTTTGCGCAGGGCCAGTTTCGGCGGGTTGGGGGATGCGTCGTCAGCCATGGAGCGTGCGTTGGGCGCGGTCTGCGGCAGACTTGGGCGCCGTCCGCCGAAGCCGAGCAGGACCCGCAAGACAAACCGCCGCAAGACTGCTTTGCGGTCAGTCTTCGCGCAGGGCCTCGATTGGCGAGAGACAGGCCGCCCGGTGGGAGGGCACCAGTACGGCCAGCATGACCACCCCGCTCATCAGAGCCGCCGTCAGGGCAAACAGGCCGGGATGGAGCGGCTGGATGCCAAAGAGAATCGACTGCATGGCCAACCCCGTACCCCAGGCTCCCAGGATTCCGAGTGCGACCCCGCCAAGCAGGAGCTTCAGTCCCAAGCCGAGAAACTGGGCGAGCACTTGCTGCGGCTGGGCGCCCAGCGCCATGCGCACCCCGATTTCGCGACGCCGCTGGCCCACCGCGTACGCGAGCACACCGTAGGTGCCGACTGCGGCGAGGGAGAGGGCGACCGCGGCAAAAATCCCGGCCAGCACCGCCGGCGAGCGACGCGTGACCAGGCTTTCGTCGATGCGCCCCTGCATGGGCTTCAGGTCATCGAGCGGCAGTTCCGGGTCCAGTTGCAGCACCGCCTTTTGCAGGGTGGGGCCTAACGCGTTCGGGTGAAGGGCGGTCCGCGCCACGATCGCCAGCGCATTGGAGGTGTAGTAACGGTAGGGGAAATAGACGGTGCCTTGCGCCTGGGTTTCCGACAAATCCGCCTGTTTGACGGTCCCCACCACACCCACGATGGTGAACGCCTTCGCCTCTTCAAAGGTCGGACCGTTGGTCAACCGCCGGCCAATCGCCGAGGCATTCGGCCAGTAGCGCCGGGCCAGTTCCGCGTCGACCACGCAGGTTTGCTGGG
Organism: Opitutaceae bacterium; assembly: GCA_016794625.1. Lineage (GTDB taxonomy): Bacteria > Verrucomicrobiota > Verrucomicrobiia > Opitutales > Opitutaceae > UBA6669. The sequence goes on along the minus strand of JAEUGY010000009.1, from coordinate 21,844 downwards.
ACCCGTGCTGGTCGGCGGCCTCGAGAAAGCGACCTTCCAGCAGAGGAATTCCCAGGGTCTGCCAGTACTCTCCCGCCACGCCGGCCGTGTAATGTGCGCGAATCGGATCTTTGTCCGAGAGCACCACCCCCTCCACGGCGATGGCGTTGTTGTCATTCCGACCGGAGAACGGCAGCGCGGTCGTCAATCCGATCCGGGTCACCCCCGGCTGGGCGCCCAGCGCCGGCAGCAGGCGTTCGACAAAGGCGAGGCGGGTTTCGTTTTTCGGGTAGTTTTTCCATGGCAACGCGATGCGTCCGCTCAGCACGGGCACGGCGTCAAAGCCGGCGGGCGTGGCGAGCACCTTCTTCAGGCTGAGGCCGAGCAGGCCCGCGCCCGCGAGCAGGACGAAGGCGAGGGCGACCTGGGCGACGATGAAGCCGTGACGAAGCCGCTGCGCCGCGCGGCTCACCGTGCCGCCGCGACTCTCCGTGTGCAACACGCTGGCGAGCCGGCCGCGCAGGGCGAACACGATGACGGGAATCGCCAGCACGGCTCCGACCACCCACGACAGTCCCCAAGCCAGGGCGCCAATCCGCAGATCGAACCCGATGGCGGCGCCGAGCGGAAGCTGGTCGGTGCCGAGGAGGGCCAGCAATCGAATGCCCGCGGCCCCCAGGCCCAGCCCGAGCAGGCCGCCGAGCACCGACAGCACCACGGTTTCCCGCAGGATGCCGAGGCCGATGTCGCCGGCGCTGGCGCCGAGGGCCTGTCGCACCGCCCGCTCCTTGGCTTGGCCGCTGGCGCGGACGAGCAGCAGGTTGACCAGGTTGACTCCGCCGATCAGCAGCAGAAAGAGCACGCCTCCCTGTAGCAGCCACAATATGGACCGGACGTCGCGCACATGGTCCGCGTGCAGATCGCTGATCGTGGTGGCGAACCGGGCGCCTTGGAGCAGGGCGCGATGCGGGTCCGTTTCCACCTGGCTCTGGTTGAACGCATCAAGCTGGGATTGGGCCACGGCCAGCGTCACCCCCGGCGCGAGACGTCCAATCTGCTCAAAGTTGTTGGAATGTCGCCGGTCCGGCGCCCGTTCATCCGGATTTGAAGCCGCCGGAATATAGAACTGCGCGCGGCCCGACAGGTAACGGAAACCCGTGGGCAGAACACCCACGACCGAGACCGGCAGCCCATCGACGATGAACGTGCGTTCGAGAACCTTGGGATCGGACTGAAAATACGTGCGCCAGAATGCGTCCGTGACGATCGCGACGCCGCTCCGGGCGTAGGCCAGTTCTTCTTCGGTAAAAGATCGACCCATCGCCAGCGGGACACCGAGCGTGGAGAAGAACTCGGGTGACACCCGATCGCGGGCAACCCGGGTTGGCGCTCCCGCTTCGCCGATGATCGCGTCGCCTTGCTGGCGGATCGCGATGGAGGAAAACGCCTTGAGCGCTTCCCGCCGCTCAAAGTAGTTGGTCATGGAGGAACCGGCCCGGGGCACCCCGGCGCCCGGGTACGCATTGGTCAGCACCACCAGTCGCTCCGGATCGGCGAAGGGCAGTGGGCGCACGAGGATGGCGTCGACCACCGCGAAGATGGTCACATTGGCTCCGAGGCAGAGCGCCAGCGTGAGCAGCACGGTGGCGGTGAAACCGGGTTCGCGCGCGAGGCGACGCAGGGTTTGGTTGAGTTCGCGGACGGAAAACAGGGAACGCACACGGCTAGAACCCGCGGGGCGGGGAAAAGGTTACAGGAAACCGATCCCGGACGTTTCCCTGATTTGACGTGTGGGGTGGCGCGGTTATCGTTCACGTATCCCTGCCGATTTGAAGGCTGACACCGCGGGTGTGTTCGCCTCCAATGATAAGTATTAGCCTACCCTGTCTCTCCCCCCTATGAAAACGTGGTCACGCAAGGACTTCATTCGTGCATCAATGATCGGTGGCGGCGCGCTCCTGGCGAGCCGCTCCTCCCTGCTCGCCCAGAAGGCGCCCGCGGCGGCGGCGGCGGGCAGCGCCAACTCGGATATCCGCATCGCGGTGGTCGGAGTCCGGTCCCAAGGCGCGGGGCACATGAAGACCTACTACGCCATGAAGGGCACCCGGCTGGTCGCGATCTGCGACGCCGACCGCGATGTTCTGGGCGCGCGCGCGGCCGATGCCGCCAAGGAAGGGATCCGCGTTGAGACCTACCTCGATTACCGAAAGCTGCTGGAGAGCAAAGACGTCGACGCCGTCGTCATCGCCACGCCGAACCACTGGCATTCGCTCATGACCATTTGGGCCCTGCAGGCGGGCAAGGATGTCTATGTCGAAAAGCCCCTTTCGCACAACATCTGGGAAGGGCGTCAGGCGGTGGAGGCCACCAATCTTTACAGCTCGCGCATCGTTCAGGCCGGCACCCAGAACCGGTCCTCCGTCGATATCAGGAAAGCGATCGAGTACGTGCGTTCCGGCCAGCTTGGCAAGATTCAGCACGCCCGCGGGCTGTGTTACAAGGCGCGTGAGAGCATCGGCAAGACCAGCGGTGCGCAGATCGTGTCGCCCAGCATCGATTATGACCTCTGGACCGGCCCGGCCGACCTCGTGCCGCCGCATCGCAACGGGGCCCGCGGTTCGGTGCACTACGACTGGCACTGGTTCTGGAATTATGGTGGCGGCGACATTTCCAACCAGGGTATCCATCAAGTCGATGTCGCGCGCTGGTTCCTCGGCGAGGACAGTCTGCCGAAGACGGTGATGAGCATGGGTGGCCGGTTCGGCCTCCAGGATGATGCCGAGACTCCGAACACGGAGATCTGCATCTACGGCTACGAGAAGGCGCCGATGATCTTCGAGGTGCGCGGCCTGCCGACCAAGGCGGGTATGAAGGCCATGGATGCCTACAAGGGCGCGCGCGTGGGCGTGATCGTCCAGTGCGAAGGCGGCTATGTCCACGTCGGCGAAAACGGCACGGCGTCCATTTACGACAACGCCGGCAAGAAGATCCAGGCCTACGCCGAGAGCACGAACGGGACGCACCGCGCCAATTTCGTCGAAGCACTGAAGTCGCGCGACCGCTCGGTCATCCGCGGCCGGATTGAGAACAGCCATATCTCCACCGCCCTTTGTCACCTCGGCAACATTTCCTACCTCATGGGCAAGGAGGCGCCGAACTCAGAGATTGCCGACGCAATCAAGAACGACCCGCTCGCGAAGGAAACGTTCGACCGCATGCTCGATCATCTGCGCGCGAATGCGGTGGATGTCGCCGCGGTGCCGACAGTGCAGGGCCCGTTGCTGACCTTTGATCCGGCGACCGAACAGTTCGTCGGTGGCAATCCTGCTCTCACCGCACGGGCGAACACGAGCCTGCTGCTCAAGCGGGAAGGCCGTGGAGAGTTCAAGATCCCGACAATCAAGGCCGCGGTTCGCGCGACCTGAGGTCGCCGGTCAGCCTTCTCGTTCGACGGCCCACGGCGCCCACAGGGCGTCGTCGGGCGTGCCGAACCGTCGGTCCGCCCCGGCGGACCGGATTTCCATCCGTGTGCCACTGAGTTGGTGGAAGCGGAACGGCGTGCCCCAACGATCGCAGAGCGCTCCCTGGGAGTTGATGGCCCGGTGGTCGCGGGCAATGAACGCCACACCAAGGGGATTCCGTCCGCAAAGCGCGGCGGTGATGTCCTCGTTTTCTCCGACCGGGTTGCCTTCGCTGCGGTAGGTCGTGAGCCAGGCGGTGAACACGTCGTGCATGACGCGGAGGTCCTGGTGAATCGTGCCTCCGGTCCGATTGAGCGCGTCGGCCACGTCGCTCCGCTCCAGCCCGGTGACGGACGGGGCCTCCGGGCGCGCGGGCGCCGCGGAGGTGGCGGAGTCGGGCACGGCCGCGGACCTCGGGGTCGTGGCGGTGAGGTTCGGACGCGCAGGGGAGGAGGTCGCCGGCCCGGGGGCGGGCGACGTGGGCCAGGCGAGGCGCAGACCCACCGCCAGCACCAGCGTGGCGAGGATCACTTGGAGGGCACGGCTCATGGAGGGCAGGGGATGAAGGGAGGACGGGGAGGTGAAGGGACGAATCAACTACCGCTGGATGGCGCCGGAGGGCGTGGTCATGATCAGATAGATCGCGGAGCGCCAGCGTTCGAGCCGGTTGGCATCGGTGGTGGCGGCAGGCATGGCGTTGAGCGCGGTGACAATGCGACTGGTCACGGCCGAAGGCAGGGTGCCGCCGGCGAGGATCACGTTCAGCTGGTCCACCAGGGTTTGCGGTGTGGCCGTCAGTGCGAGGGTGGCGGTGTCGGGCCGGAAGCCGATCGTCTGGTTGGCCAGATCGGTGGCGACGGCGCGATTGGCGTAGATGTAGCCGCGGAGGAAGTTGGGCACCGTGATCGCGGTGTTGTCGGTCAGGATCTGGAACTCCGGCGCATGCAACCCGGCCTGCGCGAGCACGCCCGGCTGGACGTACGCGGGCTCGAAGAAGTTGAAGACGGTCGGGGCCTTCAAGGGGGTCTGCGCCAGGTTGAAGTCCGTATTGCCGGAGGTGATGCCGATGCGCCCGCTGTTCGAGTCGCCGCCGAGGCCGCGCAACAGCGCCGTGGTGCGGAGCATGGGTTCACGCAGCTTACCGTAGCTCAGGCTGGCCGTCGCGACCGGGGAACGGGCCTCGTAGTCGGTCAGGATGGCCCGCACCACCGCACCAAGGTCGCCGCGGACGCCGTTGCCATTGTTGGCGAAGACCTGGGCGACGCGGTAGACGTAACCCGGAGTCGGGTTGCTTGTGACCAGGCGCTGGATGAGCTGGCGGGAGATGAAGGGAGCCGTGTTCGCGTGGTTGAAGAGCGCGTCCAGGGTGTCCTGCACGTCCTTCGCTCCGCCCTGATTGGCCGGCAGGATCTGTCCGCCGATGATGGTCTTGCTCCCGTTATCATGGAAGTTCGGATACAACCGCATCGGATTGAGATAGTCGGAAGCGGCGCCGTAGAAGCTCGGGTTGGTCGCGCTGGAGGCGAAGCCCCAGCCGGTGAACACCTTGGCCGTTTCCGCGATGGTCTGCTGATCATACACCGGCACGGGCAGGCCGTTGAGATCGAGCACGAGCGAGCCGTCGGGGTGCAGGTGGTTGAGACCGACGGTGAAGAGCTGCATCACCTCACGGGCGTAGTTTTCGTCGGGGAAGGAGAGCTGCGTGCCCTGGGAGTTGAAGGTCGCCTTGGCATTGCGAAGGTGACTGAGGTAGATGCCCATGATCGGGCTGAGCGACACGTCCTGGAGCAGCGTGCGGAAGTTGCCGAAGGCATGCCGGGCCAGCATGTCGTTGTACGCGGCCAGTCCGACCGGGGTGCCGGACAACGTGTCATTGTTTTCCGAGACGACGAAGATCTGGCTGAGCGCGAAGGCGACGCGCTGGCGGAGCTGGTCCTGTCCTTTCACCGCGATGCGCCACCAGGCGGCCTGGCGGTTCGAATTGCTGCGGTCGGTCGCACCGCCGGGCTGGGAGAACTGGGTGAAGTCCGCCGTGGTGCCGTCGACATGGAGCGAGATGGGCGCGTTGACCTGATTGGTGATCCAGGTGTTGAGGGCGGTGCGGGGCTGGCCGGTAAGCGCATCGATCTCCGCCTGGGTGGGGCCGAACGTGGCCTGCATGAGGAAGCGCGATACCTCACTCGTGGACAGTGCGGTGGATGACAGGGCGGGGGGAGCGGGCGGCGGCACGAACGATGAGGAACCGGTGGCCCGCACCAGCGAACCAACGATTTCACCTCCGGGCAGGTTGACGGTCTGGATGGAGACGAAGACACGTCCGTTCTGCAGCGCGGTGATGATCTCGGAGGCGGTCAGGTTGGCGGTGGAGTTGATGTTCCACTCGAGACCGCTCACCTGCCCGTTGGGCAGGCGGAACAACTCGGCACCCACCTGAGTGGATTCGCCCATCCGGAGGTACGCCACCGTCTGCATGGAGGTCAAACCGGTGAAGTTGACGCTCACGGTGGCGATGGTGTTGTCAGGATTGAGCCGGAGACTGGCCGTTCCCGCCGCAGTGGATCCGGTGACTCCGGGGGGCACGCGCAGGCTTGAGACGTAGAGGGTGCCGCCTTCGGTCATGACTCGGACCGTCGCGGTGCGGGTGAATGGTTCCGCAGAGGTGTACGAGGCGTGCGGGAGGAGATTAATGATGACGGTCCGCGCCTCACCGGCGGACGGCGAGCCCAGCAGAGCCGTCACATTGATGGAGGTGAAGGTGGCGCCTTCTGCGATCGTGACCGAGCTCGGCAGCGGAGCGAAGTCAACGCCCGAGACGGCGGTGCCCTGAACGGAGTAATACACCGTCAGCGGCTGGGTGGTCGGTCCGGTGCGAGAGACGGTGATGACGGCGGGCAAGCCGCTGCCGGCTGTGGTCGTCGCCGTCTGCGTGGTCAGGGCGATGATCGGAAGCGGGACAGGCGTGGGCGTCGGGGTCGGAGTGGGCCGTCCGGTCGGCGTGGGAGTAGGCGTGGGCCGGGCCGTGGGCGTCGGAGTCGGGGTCGGACGAGCCGTCGGCACGGGCGTGGGGGTGGGACGTGCGGTCGGCACCGGCGTCGGTGTGACCGTCGGTGTGGGTGTCGGGCGAGCCGTCGGAACCGGAGTCGGGCTCGGTGTCGGGCTCGGCGTCGGACGCACGGTCGGCGTGGGCGTCGGAGTCGGCGTCGGGCTGGGAGTCGGAGCTACGGTCGGGGTAGGCGACGGAGTCGGAGTGGGCGTGGGTGAAGGCGTCGGAGTCGGAGCTAGGGTAGGCGTCGGCGTCGGAGTCGGCGTGGGAGTGGGCGTCGGCGTAGGTTCGGGTGTCGGCGTGGGTGTCGGCGCCGGAGGCGACGTCGGGGTCGGAGTGGGCGTAGGTGAAGGCGTGGGCGTCGGCGTCGGCTCGGGGGTCGGAGACGGCGTCGGCGTCGGGGTGGGAGACGGCGTGGGCGAAGGGGTGGGGGTGGGAGTCGGGGTGAGGGTCGGCGTCGGCGTAGGTGTCGGGGTCAGCGTGGGCGTCGGCGTGGCGGTTGGGACCGGGGTGGGAGTGAGGGTCGGCGTGGGGGTTGGCACGGCCGTGGGCACCGGTGTGGGCGTGGGGACGGGCGCCGGGTCGGCCCCGAAGACCGTCAGCGAGGCGGACTCACTGCGGCCAATCCGGTAGTCGCGGTGGCTGAGCAGACGCAGCACCACGGTCTTGGGCGAACGGATTTCTCCGGGCGCGGGCACCGTCAGCGCCTTGATGTCGATCCGCGCTTCGCGGACGCCGGCGGCGAGGGTGATGAAGTAAGGCACTCCGGCGAAATCGATGCCGGCGTTGGCGGTGCCCTCGAAGGTGAAGTTCACCGTGATCGCTTCGCGGGTTGAACCCGTGCGCGTCAGGGTGAAGGCGCCGAGCAGACGACGGTCGGTGCTGGTGGAAACCGAGGCGGTGGAGACACTGATCGTCGGGGCGGCGGTGGGGGTCAGATCGTACACCTCCACAAGGGCCACACCCTCGGTGCCGGCGGCTCCGCCGATCAGAATGGAGTATCCACCCGGTGGTAGGTCCACCACGGTGGCGGCGTCCTTGGAGGACGGCGAGCTGAAGGCGAAAGCTCCGCTGACGAGGGACGACATGGCCACGGTGGCTCCGGCGTCGTTGGCGTTCCAGTCGTCGTTCTTCGCGAGCACCCGACCGAGCGAGTCGACGACGGTGAGCTCCGGATCGGCGAGAGCGTCTGTGACTCCGAAAGGAATGAGGGACGGCCCCATGGCTCGGATGAGCATGCGCCGCTTCTCGGCGCCCTGGGCCACGCTCAGTCCGGAAATGGCGATCTGCGACCCCTGACCGATCGCGGCGCGCGTGGAGAGATTGAGCAGCCGCGCCTCACCGGAGACATCATAGACTTCGACGAGGGCTACGCCGCCCCGGTCGTCCGCTCCGCTGACACGAACCGTGTAGGCACCGGGGGCCAGGGACACGAGGACCGAGGCATCGCGCCCCGTGGAGAGAGGGAAGGCGCCGACCGCGCCGAAGTCGGCCTGGGTGGCGCGTTGACCCGGCAGTGCCGTGGTCCAGTCGTCGTTCTCCAACAACTGGCGTCCCTGCGCATCGAAGAGCTGCAGTCGTGGATTTTCAATGACGCCAGGGACGCCAAAGGTGGCGAGGGAGGGGCCGATGGCGCGGATCAGCACCTGCTTGGGCGGCCCTTCACCGATGAGAAAGCCGGCGATGAGCGCGTTGGCTCCGGATCCAACATGAGCGCGCGTGGACAGGTTGAGCAGCCGTTCGTCCTCAGTGGTGGCGCGCAGGGCGCTGCAGACAGCGAGGGTGACGAACGCGAGAAGCAGACGGATGGGTGCGCAGTACGCGGGCATGGGCTGATACGGTCAGCTCGCACCGCGACTGGGGAATCCCAAAGAAGGGGCTTTGCGGTCAAAAAAGGATAAAGCACGAGCCGTTCGTCGTGCAGAAAGAACGGAGCGTGGCGCGATTCGCACGAGCGACAGCGTGCACTCTGCAATCTAGAGAGAATTCAGCCAACGCCCTAGGGTGCGAGCCCCGCGCGTCCGGGACAAGATCCCGGCCCTGATGAAGAACACTCCGGTTCGAATTGCCTTGCCGAGACCCACGGTGGACTGGCAGGCGAAGGGAAAATCCGTCCGTCCCTCGCTCGTTTTGCGAAGGACCCTGCGTCTCGCCGTGGCGACTACATGCCCGGGAATCCGCCCTTGCCCCGCATCGCTTCCATCTGGCGCATCATCTTCTTGGCGCCGCCGCCCTTGAACATGCGCATCATCTTCTGCATCTGCTGAAACTGCTTCAGGAGCTGGTTGACCTCGACCACCTTGACCCCGGCGCCCTTGGCGATGCGCAGACGGCGATTGCCATTGAGGATATCCGGCTTGCGCCGCTCCTGCTTGGTCATGGAGTAGATGATCGCCTCGGTCCGGGCCATCGACTTCTCCGCATCGCCGTCGAGTTTCACTCCGTTCATCCCGGGCATCATGCCGAGGATGCTCTCCATCGAGCCGAGCTTCTTGATCTGCTGCATCTGCGCGAGGAAGTCTTCGAGATTGAAGTCCGCCTTGCGCAGCTTCTCCGCCATCTTTTCGGCGTCTTTCTGGTCGATCGACTCCTGGGCCTTTTCCACCAGCGAGACGACATCGCCCATGCCGAGGATGCGGGAGGCGAGCCGGTCCGGGTAAAACGTGTCGAAGTCAGCGGGCTTCTCGCCCGTGCCGATGAACTTGATCGGCACACCGGTGATGGCCTTGATCGAGAGGGCCGCGCCGCCCCGGGCGTCGCCGTCCAGTTTGGTCAGGATCAACCCGGTCAGCTGCAAAGCCTCGTGAAAGGTCCGGGCCACATTGACGGCCTCCTGGCCGAGGGCTCCATCCGCCACGAGCAGGATCTCATCGGGTTGCACGGTGGCGCGCAGCCGTTTGACCTCCTCAATCAGGTCGAGGTCGATCTGCAGCCGGCCCGCGGTGTCAAAAATGATGCAGTCCGCCGAGGCACCCTGCGCCGCGGCGAGCGCGGCCTGGCCAATCTTCGGCACGTCCTTCGACTCGCGGTCTGCGTAGAAGGCGATCTCCTCCTGGCGGGCGAGGATTTCCAATTGGTCGATGGCCGCGGGACGATAGATGTCGCAGGCGGCGACCAGCGGTCGGTAACCGCGCTTTTTCAGCAGCCGCGCGAGTTTGACGGTCGAGGTCGTTTTGCCCGAGCCGTGCAGACCCACCATGAGAATGCGCAGCGGGCGCGCACCCGAAAGGGCGGTGGCCCCTTCACCCAGCAGACGGACCAGCTCGTCGTGAATGATCTTCACGATCTGCTGCCCGGGGGTGACTCCCTTGAGCACCTCCTGGCCGACGCATTGCGTTTGCACCCGTTCTACAAACTCCCGCGCGACCTTGAAATGCACGTCGGCGCCCAACAGCGCGGTGCGCACTTCCTTGAGCGCCTCCGCCATGTTTTCTTCGGTCAGTTTGCCTACGCCGCGCAGGTTGCGCAGCGCGTGAGAGAGTTTGTCGGTGAGGGACTCGAACATGCGGACGCTGACGTTGCCGGGCTGTCGGCGTTGAATCCACGAAAAACGTCACGCCCCTGCCGCAGTCGATTCGCCGCGGCGTGGCGGTCCGGTGCGCCGGCGGGCGTTGCGGGAGGGTCGACGGGTTCCGGGAGGTGAGGGCGGCCTGCCTTGCCAAAGGGACGGCCGTTCTATCGACCTCATCATGAGTGAATTATGGGGTCAGGATTTTATCCGCCGATTCCCGCCTGACTTCTGCCTGTAAATTTTCGCGATCCTTCGTACGGTGTCGGGTCTTACCGCCATGATCCTACCGAAATCGAACCGCCTGACGTCCGAACAACTTGCCGAGGTCACCCATATTGTTGGTGCTTTTGGCTGCCGGATTCAGCCGATTGTCGGCGCGGTGCGGACGATCTACGCCATCGTGGGCGATGAGCGCGACGACCTGATGCTCACCCGTTTGGAGGGGCTGAATTACATCGATCGCATCGACAAGATCCAGTCGCCGTTCAAGTTGATGGACAAACGGTCGGATCTCGCGAGCCATCGCATCCAACTCGGCTCCGTGACGCTGGGGGATGAGCTGCTCATCATTGCGGGCCAGTGTACGATTGACCCCAAGAATCCGACGCTCCTGTACGAGACCGCGGCCGCGGTGAAAGAAGCCGGGGCCCATGTGCTGCGGGGCGGGGTATGGAAGCCGCGCACCAATCCCTATGCTTTCCAGGGGGATGCCAAGTCGCTCGACATTTTAATGGAGGCGCATCGTCGCACCGGTCTGCCGGTCGACGCCGAGGTCATGGACGAGCAGCAGCTCAAACTGGCGCTCGACGCCGGGGTGCACATGCTGCAGGTCGGCGCCCGCAATGCCCTGAACTACTCGTTGCTGAGGGCCATCGGCCGGGCCGTGGCGGAGCGCGACACCATCGTTTTGCTCAAGCGGAGCCTGCACATGGGGCCGTTGAACGAGTTTCTCTCGGCGGCCGAGTACATCGCGTCGTTTGGCAATCCGAACATCCTCCTGTGTCCGCGTGGCACCGCGCCGACGCTGGACGGGTATCGGAATCACCCCGACGAAAGCATCACTCCGCTGCTCAAGGAAAAGACCTGGGCGCCCGTCGTGGTGGATCCCTCGCATTCGGTCGGGCGCGCCACCTATGTACCGGCCTGCGCCCTCGCCGCCGTAGCCTACGGGGCGGACGGGCTTTGCATCGAAGCGCACGTCAAGCCGTCCGAAGGCATTGGCGATGACCCGAAGCAGGCGGTCACTCCGGATGTGCTCGCGGAACTGATTGTGCAGGCCCGCCAAGTGTGGGCGTTGCGCCGGCCAGCCAAGGTGGAGGCAGGCGCGTGAGGCGGAAGGCCTTTCTGCACCGGGCGGGTGCGCTCGGCCTGGTCTGGCTGTCGCTGGCCGCGTCCGCCCCGGCGGCCACGATGGTGACGCTGAAGAGCGGTGCCGCGGTGCGTGGCGAAGTGCTGTCGGAAAAGCCCGACCGCGTGGTGGTGGACCTCGGCTTCACGCTGCTGGCCATTCCGCGCGATGAGATCGCTTCCATGATGGCCGAACGTGCCGATGGTGCCCCGGCTGTGGCGCCGGGGCAGCTCGAAGACGGGCTGTTTCGGGTGGCGGCCAACGCTCCCATTCTCTCGGTGAAAGAAAACGTCGACCGCGTCGCCGAGGCGGTGGTGCAGATCCGCACTCCGGTCGGACTGGGTTCCGGTTTTTTTGTCCATCCGGCGGGTTACATCATCACCAACGATCACGTCATCGCCGGCGAGTATGCGCTGTCCGTCACTCAGTACCGGCGGGGACCGGGTGAACTCGACCGCGTGCAGTTCAACAAGGTCAGGGTGGTGGCGCTGGATTCCCGACTCGATCTCGCGCTGTTGAAGATTGAGGACGCCGGCGACACCGTGTTTCCCACGGTGCCGATTGGCGATTCCCACACCACGACCGACGGCCAGCCCGTGTTCGCGATTGGCAGCCCGCTGGGATTGGACCGGACGGTTTCCAATGGCATCATCAGCCAGCGGGCCCGGGCCCTCCAGGGACAGATCTACCTGCAGACCACGACCCAGATCAATCCGGGCAATTCGGGTGGACCGCTCTTCAATCACCGCGGCGAGGTCGTCGGGGTGAACAACATGAAGGCGATGGCGGTCGGAGTGGAGGGCCTTAACTTCGCCATCCCCGCCGCGGTGCTCAAGGACTTCCTTCGCAACCGCGAGGCCTTCGCCTTCGACCCCCGGAATCCAAATTCCGGTTACCGCTACCTGACGCCGCCGGAGCCCGTGAAGGGTCCGCTTCCCGCCGGGCGGCGCGACGGCGCGCCCTGAATTCCTCCCGACCAGGATCGGACCGGAGTGGGCGGGAACCTGACTTTACTTTCATGATGATGACCCTTGTACGACGCACCGCCCTGTTTGCCGCCGGACTCTGCCTGTGGGGGAGCGCGGTGCACGCGGCTCCGCCGCTGGCGCGGTTGATCCCGGAGGACGCCGCGGTGGTCATGACCCTGCGCCGTGCGCCGGAGTTTGTGAAATCCATGAAGGCGTCGCCACTCGGCCTCACCATCGCCGATGAGCAGGTCCGGCGGTTTTTCGCCCCGGCGCTGGCCCGGATGAACTGGGAGAGCCTGCGCTCAGGCTTCAAGGACAAGACCGGAGTGGAGTGGGAGGAGATGCTGGGGTGGGTGGAGGGCGACGTCATGCTCTCGCTCAACGATTTTTCCTTTCTCCTCGATCCAAAAACCCAGCACCTGCCACCCATGGTGCTGGCGATGGAATTGGGCGCGAATGCCCCGAAGATGGCGCAGGTCCTGACCCAGCTGCCGGCTCGCGATGTCGAGTCGGGCCGGGCGACGGTCGAGACGGAGACGTTCGGCGGAGTGACCCTCCATATCGTCCGGTACACCCGCGATCCGGCGGCCGAAACCGCGACCCCGGAACCCGTCCCCGGTCAGGAACCGGTCGCCCCCCGGGACCCCGCCCCCTCTGTGTGGGCCGTGGTCGACGGCGTGATTGTGGCCAGCGCGCAAACGGACGCGGTGAAGGCGATCATCGATGCCATCCAGCGCGGAGGGGTGGATGCTCCCCTCGAACGGGCGGCCCGTTGGGTGCGCCTGCAGCAGCGGGCGGACAACCCCGCGTTCTCCCTCGTTGTGCATGTCCCCGCCATCCTGCCGGCGCTGCAGGAGGCCATCGACACCCAAGCGAACGCCAAACGGCCGAACCCCTTCGGTTTGGACATGAGCCGGCTGCTCAGCACGCTCGGGCTTGATGCCTGGGGCGACCTTTACCTGACCCTCCGCACCGACGCCGAGGGCACGGTGAACCACTACGGTTTGACGGCGACGGAGTCGCGGGGCCTCCTCAAGCTGCTGGAACCCTCCGAAGGCACCTTTGCCAAACCCACCTGGTTGCCGGCCCAGTGGACCTCGGTGGGCACCTTCCGCTTCAGCCTGAAGAACGCCTATCAGGGTCTCGAGGAGATGCTGCGCACGCTCAGTCCGGCGTTGGAAGGCGTGGTTCAGGGACAGGTTGCGTCGATCAACAAACAGCTGGGACTGGATGTGAAGCGGGACTTCTTCGGCAGCTTTGGGGACGACCTCCTGCAGGTCCAATTCGCGCCTGACCTCGTCCGGGGCACGGTCCCCGATCAACTTTACGGGGTGTCGTTGACCAATGCGGAGCAGTTCACCCGGGCCATGGAAGGATTGAAGAAGCTCGGCGGCCCCGCGATGGAGAAGCTCCTGGAAAAGCGCGAGTACCTCGGGCATGCGATCTACAGCTTTGCCACTCCGGCGCCGGACGGAGGCAGTGCGAGCGGTATGTCCTACGTGGTGACCGACCGTTGGTTCCTGTTCAACATCGGCGGCGCCGCCCCCATCGAGGCCGCGCTGCAGGGCATGGCGGGACAAGGACAGTCTTTCTGGGAAAAGCCCGAGGTTCGGGCCGCGCTGGCGACCGTGCCGGATACGGCGACGGGATTTCAGTACCAGGATGTGGCCGTGCTGCTTGCGGCCATGTTCGACGGTCTGGCCGGTCCGGCGAAGGCGACGACCGGGACGGAGAATGACGGCGAGGGAGCCTGGGTGGACGCGTCCGAAAAACCCGGCCTCGACGTCATCCGCCGCTACTGGAGCGGAAGCGTCAACTTCAGTTTCCGCGATGCCGAGGGCTTCCATGGAGTCGCCCGCTTGCAGCACCCCCAGCCATGAGTCCCTTGCGCCGTCTGCTCCCCGCCTTGGCGGGTGTCGCCCTCCTGTCCGGTTCGTTGTCCGCGGCCACGGATTCGCCGGCCGGCGACGGCACGGTGGCGCTGTCCGGACCCGAGGTGGTGAAACTGGACTGGAATACGCGTGCGCTCACCCCGGTCGATGTCGATGGCGACGGACTGACCGACCTCGCGGTGGTGAACAACGACCGTGCCGCCATCGAGCTGTTGCTACAGATCAAGCCCGGCTTGCCGCCGCCGCCGCTCGCGCGGCGCGTGACCACGACGCGCTGGGAGCCGGTGCTGGAGGATGCGCGATTCCGCAAGGTCCGCGTCACGACCGGAATCACGATGCTGGATCTCGTGCTCGCCGACCTCAATCACGATGGCCGACCTGACCTGGTTTACACGGGCGAACCGCAGAATCTGACCGTGCGTTACCAGACGGCGGCGGGAGACTGGACCGAGAAGAAGATCCAGGACGCGCCCCTGCCGCTGTCCTTTGTGGGCACCCTCCGCACGGCCGATCTCGATGCGGATGGACGGCTGGACCTCGTCATGCTCGGACAGAAGGAGCTGGCGGTGTTTTTCCAGGACGCGTCCGGCGAACTGCTGCCGCCGGAGAAAGTCGCGCTGTCGGATGAAGGAGCCTACGGTATGGAGATTGTGGATGCCGATGGCGACGGCCGCCTGGACCTGCTGCACCTGAGTTCGGGCAGTCGCGACGGCGTCCGGATCCGCCTCCAGACCGGCGTGCGCCAGTTCGGACCCGAACAGGCGCTCCCGCTCAAGCCGGCCCGCAGCACCTTGCAGCTACTCGAGCGTGCGACCGGCACTTCCCCGGCGGTCTTTGCCTATGCGCAGGATCAGACGGGCCACATCGGACGTTTTTCCCTGGTCCGGAGCGAACCGGATCCGGGGCTGCCCCTGGCCGAGGTACGGCCGCGCGTGTTCACCCCCCGGGTCAACGTCAAGTCCGCGGCCGCCTATGCGGTCGGTGACTTTGATGGCGATGGCACCGCGGATGTGGCCGTGAGCGACCCCGATGGCGCGCAGGGCCTGCTTTACCGCCGGGTCCAGGCCGGAGGATTTTCCGCCGCCGAGCGTTTTCCCTCCCTTTCGGACGCGCGCAGCGTGGCCGCCGGGGATTGGGATGGAGACGGCCGGGCGGAGCTCTTTGTCGCGAGCACCAAGGAGCAGGTCGTGGGCATCGCCACCTTTGCCAAGGACGGCCGCTTCAGCTATCCCCAGCCCTTGCCCACGACCGGTCGTCCGCTTGCGCTCGCCACGGGTGCCCTGCGCGCCGAAGGCCCGCTGTGGCTCGCGGTGTTGCGCGATGAACAGGGCAAAAAGGCGGTCGACTTCTGGACCCGGCAGGCGGGACAACCCGAGCTCCGGTTCAGCGTGCCGGTGACCGGTACGAAGACCGATCCCAAGGGGGTCCGGCTGGTCGACGTCGACCAGGACGGGCTGCTCGATCTGGTCGTTTTCTCCCCCCTTGAACCCCTGCGGGTATGGCTGCAGGGCGAACAGGGCGGCGAGGGAAAGCCCTCGTTTCGCGACGTCTCCAGCGCGCCCGCGTTCCGCAAGGGACTCGTCGACAACCTGGAGGCGGCCGCGCTGACCTTGGCCGATGTCGACGGCGATGGCCGCTCCGAGCTGCTGGTCGGCCGTGTCGGATTCGCCCGCGCGCTCCGCCTCGGCGCCGACGGACATCTCACCGTGGTCGATCAATACAATGCCCGCGACTCCGCCGGCGAGATCTCCACCGCCTTTGCGGTTCCGGCCGCCAAGGGTCAGGCACCCTGGCTGGTGCTCTACGACCGCAAAGCCGAGCGCTTCGACGTGCTCCGCGCTGATGCCAAACGGGTGTATCAGGTCGTCGACACTCTCCCGGTGGGCAAAATCGAGGTGGTGGGTACGGAGGTCCGGGTCGATCCCGCCTCCGGTCGCACCGAGGTTTTCGTTTTCGGCAAGGATCGCTTCTGGTGGATGCCGTTGGGTCAGACGGGTCTCGTGGTCAAAGACGACGAGAGCCTGGCGACGGACCTGCCGGAGATCGGGTTCAGCGACGTGATCGCCGGCGACCTGACCGGGGATCGTGTGCTCGATCTCGCCTGTGTCGATCCCCAGCAAAACGTCATCGAAATCCTCGTCCGCGATGCGGGAGGCGCGTGGCGCAGCCGCCTCCACTTCCAAGTCTTTGAGACCGACGGGCACGCCTCTCAACGCAAGGGCAGTCCGTTGGAACCCCGCGAGACGATCATTGCCGACGTGACCGGAGATGGACGCAATGACCTGGTCCTCCTCGTGCACGACCGGGTGCTCGTCTATCCGGCGAAATAGTGAGACCTCCGCCGCGCCGGGGCTTGCCCTTGGGGCCCGGCTCGGCGATGTCGGTGGATGCGCATTTCACTCGTCATAACGGTGATCGGAGCAGATCGCCCGGGGTTGGTTGAATCGGTGGCCTGGGTGGTGGCGGATTGCGGGGGCAACTGGCTGGACAGCCGCATGGCCCGCTTGGGTGGGCAGTTTGCCGGCATGGTCCGCGTTGAGCTGCCGGCGGAGCGGGAGTCCGCGCTACGCAGCTCGTTGGCCGCGATGCAGGAAAAGGGACTGACGGTCATGGTTGGCGGCGTGTCCGCGACCGATGCCGCACCCGGTTCCGAGGGACGGACCTCGGCCCACCTCGAACTGGTCGGTCAGGATCGTCCCGGCATCGTGCGCCAGATCACCGGAGTGCTGGTGGCGCACGCGGTGAACGTCGAGGAACTGACGACCGGAACCGAAAGCGCCCCCATGTCGGGCGGCTTGCTCTTTCGCGCCGTGCTTGAGGTTTCGCTCCCCCCCGGACTGAGGCTTGAAGCCCTCCGCGCCGACCTGGAGGAAATCGCCGCCGACCTGATGGTGGACGTGGATCTCAAGCCGACGTCGACCTGACCGCCGGCGTCGCGGTTAGAGCAGATTCAACTGCGCGTCGTCCGCCACGGCGACCGTGATCTTTTTCTTCGGCCGGGCCTTCGGGGCCTGCGCGGGAAGTTCGACCGAGGCATCGTCGGATTCCAGCTTGGCGAGAATCGTCTTCGCCCGATCGATCACACTGAGCGGCAGCCCCGCGAGACGGGCCACCTGGATGCCGTAGCTGCGGTCGGCGGCTCCGGGAATGACGCGCCGGACAAAGACGATGTCGTCGTTCCATTCCTTCACGGCGACCGAGAAGTTGCGCAGGCGCGGCAGGTGTTTTTCCAGTTGCGTCAGTTCCTGGTAGTGAGTGGCGAACAGCGTGCGCGGCCCGCGGGTCTCGCCCCGGTGCAGGTATTCGACCACCGACCACGCGATCGAAAGCCCGTCGTAGGTCGAGGTGCCGCGGCCGATTTCGTCGAGAATGATGAGGGAACGGTCGGTGGCGTGGTTCAGGATGTTCGCGGTCTCGTTCATCTCGACCATGAAGGTCGAGTTTCCGCGGGCGAGGTCATCGCTCGCGCCGACGCGGGAGAAGATGCGGTCGACCAGGCCGAGGTGACAGCGGCGGGCCGGCACCCAGCAGCCGATCTGCGCCATGAGGGTGATGAGGGCGATCTGGCGGATGTAGGTGGATTTGCCGGCCATGTTGGGACCGGTGATGAGGGCGATCTGGGCGCCGTCGGAGGCCAGCGCGGTGTCGTTCGGCACAAAAGCTCCGCCGGAGCCAGTCACGGCGGTGTTCGCCGGATCCTTGAGCATCTGCTCCACCACCGGATGGCGACCCTCCTCGATCTCCAGGGCATCCCCCTCGTCCAGTTCCGGCCGCGTGTAGTCCCATTCCCGCGACAGCAGAGCCCAGCCCGCCAGCACGTCCAGCTCGGCCAGCAGGTCGGCGGTTTGAGCCAGACCGACCGACTCGTCGAGCACGGAGGCGACCAGGCTGGCGAAAAGCTCCTTCTCCCGGGCGAGGGCGTTTTCCTCGGCGTGGAAGATCTCCTTTTCCTTTTGCTTCAGCCCCTCCGTGACGAATCGCTCGCCATTCGCGGTGGTCTGTTTGCGCACGTAGTCGGCGGGAACGAGGTGCAGGTTCGATTTGGTGATTTCGATGAAGTACCCGAAGACGGAATTGTAGCGGACCTTCAGGCTCTTGATGCCCGTGCGTTCCTGTTCCGTGCGCTCAAGATCGGACAACCAGGTCTTGTTTCCGCTGGTGAGGGTGCGCAGCCGGTCCAGCTCCGCATCGTAACCGGGACGGATGTAGTTTCCCTCCAGCAAGTCGGCGGGCAGCTCATCGGCCAAACCCGACTGCAACAAGTGGCGCAAGTCCGGGAATTCGGCGATGCCGCCCGCGATGGCGGACAGGTGGGGCCCGAAGGCGGACAGATGGGTTCGCAGGGCGGGGAGCTGAACGAGGGTATCGCGCACGCCTCCCAGTTCGCGTGGATTGCGCAGACGGTTCTGCAGGCGCCCGAGGATCCGGGGAATGTCGCGAACCTGCCCAAGTGCGTCGCGCAGCTGTCCCAGTGGCAGCGGATGCAGCCGCAGTTCTCCGACGAGCGATTGCCGCCGCACCAGTTCTTCCAACGACAACGGGGGGGCCGCCAGCCAGCGCTCCAGCAGCCGGGCGCCGGTCGGCGTGGTCGTGCGATTGATGGCGGCGAAGAGCGAACCCTCGCGGGTGCCCCGGCTCGACTGGAAAATCTCGAGATTGCGCAGGGTCGAAGGATCGAGCAGCAGGGTGTGATCGCTGCGATAGACCTGCAATGATCGCAGGTTCTCCGGTTTGGCACAGAGATTGTCGGTGGCGTAGCGCACGAGGGCGCCGGCCGGACCGAGGCCGGGGTGGTCGGCGGCGAGGCCAAACCCCTCCAGGTTCAACACCCCCAGGGCTTCCATCACCGCCCGGCTGCCGGCGGCGACGTCGAACTGATAGGCGGGCATCTCCGTGCAGAGCCGCGTGGCGCAGAACGCCTGGAGGGCGTGGCGGGCGGTGTCCTCATGCGGGGCTTCCTTCCAGGAGGTCAGGGCCCCTTCGGTCAGGATCAGCTCCGCCGGCGCCAGAGCGGTAAGGACCGGAAGCAGGTTTTCCACGCGAGCATCGGTGGCCACCCGGAATTCTCCCGTCGAGAGATCGAGCCAGGCGACGTGCAGGCCGCGGCGATCGAGGGTGAAGGCGGCGAGGTAGTGGTTCCGCTGCGCATCGAGCTGATTCGCGGCCAGGGTGGTGCCGGGGGAAAGGATGCGGGTGAGACTCCGCTTGACCAGTTTGCCCGGTACGGCCGGTTCCGACTGGTCGCAGATCGCGACCTTTTTTCCAAAAGCCAGCAGCTTGCCGACGTAGGTGTCGAGGGCCTGGGACGGCAGGCCGCACATGGCGTGGTCGAGGCGCTTGGTCAGCGTCAACCCCAGCAGCTTGGAAGCGAGGATGGCATCGTCGAAGAACAACTCGAAGAAGTCCCCCAGCCGAAAGAGCAGCAGCGTGTCCCGCGGCAGGCCGCGTTTCACCTCATGGTACTGCTGCATCATCGGAGTCTGCTTGGCGTCGGACATGGCTGGGATGTCTGATGCCAGTGGGCCGGGCGCCGCAAGGCAAGCCACTGCTGCGCTAGGACTGCGCAGTTGCCTATGACGGGCGGCCCTGGCCAGCCCAGCGCGCGCCCTCCTTGTTGCACAAACAAGGAGGCGACCGGTGGGCAGAAAGCGGTCCGTGGCGACCTGGCAATGGGCTCAGCCTGCCCGGTCGTCTCGCGAGTCAGGGCTTGAACTGATAGGAGTAGAGGTCGGCGTCGCGCAGGACGAAACGGATGCGCACGGCGCGGCCGGCGAGCGAGCGGAGGTCGGCGCCTCCAGTCCAGGTCACAGGGCGCTCAAGTGTATCGCCAAAAATGGGTGGGCAGTCCGCGAGGGTGAACCCAGGCAGGGGCCGGCCGGACGCATCCTGCAACTCCACCTCGATCCCGCCGGCGGCGGAGCTGGCGAAGTTCAAGGTGAGCTGTTGACCGGAAAACACGATCGGCTTGGTCACCAATTCGCCGCCCGCCATCGGCGCATGGGCGGAGACGAAGCCGTCGAGGCGCAGGGTGTAGCGGCGCAGCGTGCTGCTGTTGTCCGTCCAGTAGCTCTCCACCGCGTAGAGCGACAGCTCATTGGGCGCGCCCTCCAGATCGGACTTGGTCTCCACCAGATGCCAGGCCACGTATTGGTGTCCGTAGTGCCAGGTGCCCACCCGTTCGATGCCCGGCGGCAGGAACGCTTCCTGCCAGCGCTTGAAGTTCACCCCATCGCGACTGGCCATGATTACGGTCTCGGTCAGCGCCGTGCCGTAGCGTTCGCTCGCGGCGGCGCGCGATTCCCGGTGCGCCAGCTCGGGGAGCGCTCTCATCGAGGGCGACCACTGTTTCGTCTTCTCGGGTGTGGCTTTGCCGCGGGAATCTTCCATGGTGCCCTTTTGCTCCCGTTCCACGTAGCGGGCGGGAAATCCGATCAGCAGGTGAGGCGCACGGTGGTAGGGCTTGATCTGGTTGGTGTAGAGGTGGGTCGGCGGTGCGTCGGGATACTTCAGGTCGGCGTAGTTCTCCCAGTTCAGGAAGTCCTTGGAGGTGGCGGTGCGGATCGAGCGTACGCCCACATAGGGTTTGTCGGGGGTACCGCGGTCAAAAAAACGCCAGTAGGCGCGGTACTCGCCGCGGGCGGCGTCCCAGAAGGCGAGGTTCTGTGAATCAAACGCACCGTCGGTGATGATGGGCCCATCCTTCATCGGCGTCCAATGCAGGCCGTCCGGCGACTTGAACGCGAGCAAGCCGAGCGGTTTCCCGGAACGAAGGATCGCCTTGTAACGGGCATCGGGGGCCGCGTTGGGATTGGTGTCCTTGAACACGGCCGGGTGCCCCGCGTCGACGTCAAGTGTGCCGATGGGACCACTGACCATGACGATACTGTTCGCCTTCGACCCGTTGAATTCGTGAAGGCCGAGGGAGGGTTTGCGCCAATGGATGCCATCGTCACTCTCGGCATACGCGCAAAAGAGGGGGTGTACTTGTTTGCTCCTTTCCGTATCCGCCTGGTGCGGGAGAGCGATGTCCCAAGCCTTGTAGTACATCCGGTACTTGTCGCCGTCTTGGAATACGCTGTGATAGCCACTGCCGCTGCCTTCCCAGAGCGCGTCGTGGACGAGGCTGATCTCGCGGGACACCGGCCGGTGGAGCCTGAGTTCCGCCTTGCCCGACAGCCGTTCGACGAGCGCCTGGTCAACAAACAGCTCCCGTCGGCTTCCAATGTTCACCGCTTCAGCGGCATGGAGAGAGGAAAGAAGGCAGCCGGCAATCAAGCTAGGCGCCAGGCAGCGGTGGAGGGAACGGACGAACAGTCTCATAAGCTATGGGAGGGCGAAGGGTTGCGGGAATGGAGGGTGGGCGAGTGGAGGGGTGTCCCGTGCCGCGCAAAGTCCCCGCGACGCGGGGTGACACTGGGTTGGATGCACAGGGGGGATGAAAGAAGCGATGGGAGGTCCTCGAGGCGATAGACTACGCCAGCAGGTCGTTCACCCGGGTGTTTGGTAGGTCAGGTCCCAGTCGCCGATGCGGGTGAGGTCGCTGCGCGGGCGGGTGACCGGAGGGCCGCCGCGGGCGCTCCACTCGGCGAGTTCCTCGCGGTGTCCGAGCCGGGCGAGGGTGGTCCACGAGGGATCAAAATTG
>JAEUGY010000079.1 GCA_016794625.1 Opitutaceae bacterium | reverse complement strand
CGGCTCGACGCCCTTCAGAGCATCAAGCCCAACTTGGGCTTTAAACTGGGCACTGTGTACTCGTCTCTTCTTCGACATTGGAATCGTTCTCCTGAGTTTGGTCTAACGATCCGTCCTGTCCAGTTTTCGGGGTCCACCTCACGCTCTAGCGTTCGATGAGATCCGGTCTGTCGATCTACGCGCCATCCTATGCGCTGGAGTGCAGCCAAAACCACCCGGGCTTTTCTCGTACCCCAGTGACTCACGCGGCAACCGTGAAAACCTGATTCAACCCTGGCGCTGCTTCACTGTGCTCAATCTTGAAACTAAGCTACTTTTCACGGTTCGCGTGAGATGACAGGCGACGGAGAACAAAAAGGATACCTACGCCAGTACCAACGAAGAGTGGCGGCGCAATTCCGAGAACAAACCATGGAGTCATGCCATAACCGAAGTTCATGCCGATGAAACCCCAAGTAGGAATGAACCAGGTGACGATGGCGGATCCAAGTGCTGACAAGACTGCGACGGCTCGTTGGCTCCACGCGATGCGAAGCAGCAAAACGACGAGAATCACCACCAACATCGCGGCCATCTGCCCGACTGGTAATCCTAGAACTTGCTGGCCGTGAGCGAACGCGACCGAAGGAAGCAGCAGCGAGAAGGCAGCAAACTGGAGTGAGCGCTTCATTTTTTGACTGACGATCCAAGCTAAGCGACCCGGCCCGCGAGACGCGTGGATTGCGGACGGAGCGCGGTGGTCGGGTACGCTGCAGCGCATGGGTATGCCGCACTATGCGACGGGATCACGGTCTAGGTCAGAGTAGGGATAGTGCCCGCCTGCTTTGAGTCGCTGGATGAGCTCGGCGCCTCCGGCGGAGCGCGCAAAGTCCATCTCGGAGCGATGAATCTCAATGATCGCAAGGACTCCGAAACTGCGTTTCTGCTCGGAGCTCGGTGACCCGTAAGCGTCAAAGATCAAACATTTGCCTCCGACGTGCTCCATCTTGGCAGGAAACTCGCACGTCTCATTTGGGTTGAGAGTGGCCGATGCGCTGTAAGGAGCAATGCGGTTAAGGATGCGATTGATGTTGGAGTGCGCTCGTCCAAATGGAGTCGAGTCGTCTTTGGCAGTATCCAAGTCCAACGGGTGCCGCGTGAACATCGCGAGTTCGTAGCACGAGAAAACCCGGTTCGAGGAACCTTGCTCGGGTAGGACCGAAAGTTCCTTGGTCGCAATGGCCGTCCCTGGAATGGAATGAGGAAAGTAATACAGATCGAGTGCTCCGCCGACGGCATACGGAATGATCGCGTGCATGACCACGTCGTGCTCACGCCCCAGAACCGCTTCCATGAGCTTCGATTTCCGATCATTCCACTCCTCGGCGAGTTTCGCTGTCTCGCCTTCGGAAGGCTTTCCCTTCGTGGCTCCAAATAACGTCTTTATACGATTGAACATGGTGGCGGAGATTCGGTTTAGGTGACTGTCAATCCGGCAAGCCCCGCAGCGACATAAGCGGCGAGACTTCCGTACCTCATGAATTTCTCGGTGTCTTCGTTGGTCATTTTCTTTGCCAAACACTTCAGGTCAGAAACGGCGGCGTAGCCGGCGCTTTCTGAGCACCGGGTTGGGCTGCCGTTTGCTCGTCGACTCTCCGCTTCGGTCCTTGGTAACGACCAAAGAGATCGTTGTGCGCTCGATAGGACATCAATCCATCACGCTCGTAATAGTCGGCAACCCATCTGATCAGGAAGTCCAGGTTTTGGTCCTGTTCCTCCTTGGTTCGATACTTGTGCGGCTCGGGCGGGCGATGGCGGCAGTTCGAAAGGCAAACCTCTCGACCCGGATCCATGAAAATCAGCTCGGGATTCCATGGGAATGACGCTTCGATGAGATCCGCGTAGCAGCCTTCGATGATCCATGAGTCGTGATCGCGGCAGAATCGCTGCACCTCGGCCACTCGTTCAGCGCTAGGCCGCTCGACGGGCCCGGCATTCCAGAAAACCAGATCAAGATCTAGAACCGCGGTCGAACTGCCAGCCGCGAGCAAACGTGCCAGCGTCGTCTTTCCCGAACCGGAGTTGCCGAGGATAGCCTTCTTCATGCCTTGCCCAGATCAACGCCCCTGGTCAGCGACGGGCGTCTGCGCCCATTCGCTGCTCCGTCCGGTTCGGCAACGTTGGATCACCGAGGAAGTTTGGATCCGCGCGCAACGCTGCTATGACTTCGGCGACCGTCGATTTGTAAATCGTGCAACCATACGGTGCGACATACACGGCAGCCTTATCGGCCTGCAAGGCGGTGACGGTCTCCCGAAGCTTGGGATCATCGTTGTTCACTAGGCATTTTGCACCCATGATCCGGACAACCGGGTTTGGGTCCCGAAGCATTTCTTTTAAATCTTCCCTATTCGCCACCGTGTGAACGTAGGGGTAAAGCAGATAGAACTCATGATCCTGGTTGGTCACACCCATTGCCGGTCCACCTACCGCCGGCAGCTCTTCTCTCAATGTGAACGTGCACTGTCGCAGTTGTTCCAGTACGTGGACTAAGCGCCTGTTGACCGCCGCGAAGGCCTGGGACACGAACACCCACACGAGAAACGCCGTGAATATGGTTTTCATCTTTCTTTGTCTAGCGTCTGAATGGAGCCGCGCCGCGAACCAGCGCGGTTTGAATGAACTGTTGGACATCATCTTTCCCCGTTGGTCGTTGTCTGCTTAAGATGGTCCAACCTACGCTTCGCCTCCTCGAGTGTGTTACCCGTTATCCCGCTGGCGATGATTTGCTGAAGATAGCGTCGCGCCTGATTGGGATCGTGCCCTTCGCTCATTTGGGCAAGCGCCATCCAACTCCACGCCTTGAACAGGCGATCCATGAAATCAGGCTCTTGATTTGGCAGGTCGAGAATCCGGTGGAAGTGGGCCGAGGACTTCTCGAATTGCGCTCGTTGCTGCAGCAAGTAGCCCTGAACCAAAAGCATCCAGCGATTCCCGGGATGCCGGCTCAGCAGCTGCTCGCCGATCCTTATCGCCGCTTCCTTAGTCTGCTCTTCAGGAAGCCGAAGTGCGGCGAAGTGAACAACGGGATCGGGACGTTGGGGGTTGGGGTAGCGAGACGCAGCCATGTCAAACTTGCACTGAGCAGCGGCAACACGCCCGGTCCAGAGGTCGATCAACGCCCACCCTATCAGTTCATCCCGGTACCTGTACGCCGTACGCTCCTCCAGATCTGTCAGCTCCTGCGACAACTCGACCGCATCGCGCTCGGGACGCAACCGTGCGTCGCCGGGACCGGAAAAGGCAAACAATCGCAGGAAGCTCATCGCGAAGGGCGATTTCGAGACATCACCCATCAGCAAACGGAAGGGGTCACTCAGCACATTGGCGTTCGCGAGCACAAAGAGCGAGAGACCACGCTCCGGCAGATGAACGAGCAAGGCGCCCGAGTGCTCAGGATCGTCCTGGCCAAAGCTCCACATGACGTGCTGGCCCTGCACGGTCTGCGTGAAGAAGCCCAGACTTACCGGAAGCGGGTCGCCGCTCGTTGAACGGGATGGCAGGGCGAGTCGTTCCAGCGACGACGATTTCAACAGCCGGTTGCTGCCGAATGAGGTGAGAAAGGCGCCCATATCGGCAGCCGTCGATACCAAGCCGGCATGAGCACCCAACGCCGGGGACGGGTACGCCTGCATTCCCGCGCGTTCCAACACGCGCTCGCGCAGCGTCTGGTCGAAGTTGTGCCCGGCGATTGCCTCGATGATGGGGCCGAGCATCGCGTAACGCGTGGTGCTGTAAACGTACTCCTCTCCGATCCTGCCTTCAGACGTATGCGTCAACAGGTGCCTGACCAGCACATTGTCCGGTAGCTTCAGATCCGGGACGTAGTGGCGTGCGGGTGCATCTAGGTTCAGCCGTCCCTCTTCAACGAGCTGCAAGGCAATAACCGCGGTGAGGGCCTTTGTCACCGATGCGATGCGCAGGGGCGTTCGCGGAGTGAACGCCTCCGAAGGCGCTCCCTGCATCGTGCCGAAAGCATTCGAAGCAACGGGGGCGTCGTCGTTGACGATCACATAGGCAAGGCCGGGAATTTCCAGCGCGGACTGAAGCTCTCGGATCTCGCGTTCGAACGCCGCAACATTCGTAGCCCAGCTGCGCTCGCTTTGAGCGAGCCCGGTACTCGCGCAGCCATTCACGAAAGTGAAAATGAGGGTGAGTGTTGTCGCGAACACCCAATGCTGATGAGGATGCTTCACAGATATCCCTTGGTTGCTCGACGACACCGTTTTGATACCGAACGCTTCAGGACAATGGCCGCGGCGAAGCCGCTGTACTCTGCACCGTAGTGTTCGGTACCGGAGTCCTTGCCGCACGACGGGCCCTCGCGAATGCGCGAACAGACATAGACATGCCAATGGATCCGACGACCACGATGGTACCGACTAGCAACCAGAAACCGATCGGCTCTTCTTCCTTCCGAAACGTCCAAGCTCCGATGTCCCGTAGGTGCACTTCAAACATCCCTACGAACAGCGAGGTTACGGCAAACGCGTTCAGGACCAAGGAACATACGATTCCCATTGCCGATATGTACTCTCGTTGGGAGGTGATGCGGTAACTCATGTGACGACGTCTGCGCCGAACGTTCAGAGCTGACCGAAGCCGCTTGGCGGCATTCCGCCCGGCGATTGGTTCGGCCTTCTTGCGATAAGTTTTCCGGCAATCGAAAACGCAACGCAACCAGCCAAGCCTGCCCAGAAATATGACTGAGCCGCAAGACTTCGCTCGCGATATCTGCCCGCTTGAAACCGGGGATTCCAAATCGCTCTTTCCGGCGACGCTGGATCGATCCAGAGAGTCACGGCATCGCCAACCGATGCAGCACCACCCCCTTCATTCCACCAATCGTAAGGAATCCACGATTCGGAAAACACCCTGTCTTCTTCACGCCAGCGGTAGGAGATGCTTATTCGGTAAAATGATGCGGATCGCCGAACGAATGAATTCAACTTTGTCAGCTTAGCGGGTAACGACGTCCAACTCACCGCTGCTACCTCTGCGCGCGAATGGTGCATCGAGCTGCGAAGCCAATCCACGGCCGAAACGATCGCCACTCCGCCTGCGAGAAACGCAAAAAGAAAAGCAGCCTCTCGCCCAGGCTCCTGATCGATTTTAGGCCTTACCATGATTGCAGAACATATCCCGTCAGCCAAGGCGCGAAGCGACGTTGGCTGGGCGAGTTGTTAGGCTCCTCTTCTTCTTCGCGCATACGAGGAGACCTTCATGACGACAATGGCCAGACCGACCACGACGACAACGAGCGCAGCCCAATCGTAAGTAACCCAATTCTTCTTTTCGACAAACGCCCCGACGATCGCCGTGGCGGCGATAACGAGCCCCCAGACAAGAAAGAGACGTCCACCGTATTGATTGATGTCAAACCACGCGTCTTCTGATTCGAAGGCAGCTGGGATCCGCATACCATACCAATGATTCATCTTCACCTTCCTTCGAATCAACGGCATCGATGCCGCGATGGCGAGGATTGCTGCGACCAGATGGATTACGATCATAGGATTCATCACGAGGTCCTCTTTGCCAATCGTTTCAAGTCAGCAATACCGCGCGGTCGCATTCGCTGGACTGGTTGTCTCGGCTTCCTCTTCACTGGAGCGTCCAGTGTTCAAACTCGCAGTCTAGACCCGCCGCGAGATCGCACATCTCGTCAGTCCACTTCATGATCTGTTCATCATTCATCGACAGGTCGCAGGTCACCCCGGAAACGATGAATTCGTTGTCTCGACCAGAGGGCGGGCTCCATTCGCACCGGTGTCCAAGCGCTGACAGCTCAACGATCAAGGCCTTCGCCTTCTCCCGGGAATTTGTGATGAAGTAGACCTTCAGTGACCTTCTGTCCCGCTCCGACACCCCGCTATTCCGTAGAACCTGTATGCGGCCGGAATTCCTCTCAGATTGGTCCACCCGATTGGAGAGATGTTGCATCGCCGACCTGAATTGCCCGTCGGATCGATCACCGCCGAAGATCTGTGAAAATATTCCCATTGTTATCTGCCGAACCGCGTTTGAGATCAGCCACGGCCCATCAAGGCCATTGGTTGTAGCGCTTGGTTGAACTAAGCCGCTGGCGCGGCGTTGTGCGCGCGGGGTTGTAGGGGGGAGCGACGGAGAGACATGATCGTGGATCGAGTATGGAGGGGGCGGGCGGGGGTGGGCAAGGCTGGCGGGGCTATGCCAAAA
>JAEUGY010000071.1 GCA_016794625.1 Opitutaceae bacterium | reverse complement strand
TTATACAATGGGGGATTGGGGGCAGTGTCTCATTGCGCATAGAATCCCCGCTCCCAGCCCCCTACACCTGCGCCAAATCGACGAAGTAGAGCCCGCGAAACAAAAATGACCCGGCAAAATCCGGTTCGTGAAACATCCGGGCTAAGCCCTGAGCCCGCCGAAGGGCTACCCAAGCCCCGAGCCCGTCGTCCACTGGGCTTGGGCTCCGATGGAGGGCGTCGCTCCGTCGACGCCGGGGGACGCTCCACGCACCACCACGCCCGACCGTTTTGGCCTACGCGACGCGCAACCGGCGCCGACGGAGCGGCGCCCTCCAGGAGAGAACCCTCCGGGTGCCCGTTGGAGGCGGCCTCGCCGAGGCCGCATCACTTTGAGCCGCCGCACCTGCACCTTGTGCGTCCCGCTCCGATGTAGGGCTGGCCCTCGCGGCCATGCCTAAGTCCTGAGCCCGCCGAAGGGCTGGCCCTCGCGGCCACGCCTCGCGTTGAACACCCCGCGCTCACGCGCAACCCCCAGGCGTGCCCGCAAGGGGCAGCCGTACATCGGGTGTGACGCCCCTCCTTTCCGTCCTAGGGCGCTCCGGTTCTCGAATACACCCGCACGTAATCCACCGTCATTTCCTGCGGAAAGACCGAACTCTCATCGGGATTGCGCGGCAGGTTTCCTCCCACGGCCACGTTCAGCAACAGGTGAAAACGCCGGTCGAAGGGAGCCGGATACGGCGCGCCCTCGGTTTTCCACTCGGTCTGCGTCTGGTAATGGACCCCGTCGACGTACCAGCGAAACACCCCGGGCTCCCATTCGAGTGCGAACACGTGAAAGTCCTCGCTGAAGTCTCCCTTCGGCAGGACAAAGGCTTTCCCGGTGTGTCGATTGCGCGGCGAGGGCCCTCCGTGGTGCAGGGTCCCAAAGACCTCGGCCGGCTTGTGGCCGACGAGTTCCATGATGTCGATTTCCCCGCTCCCCGCCCAGCCACCGTACACATTGTCGGTCGGCAGCATCCAGATGGCCGGCCACAACCCCTGGGTCTTGGGCAGCCGGGCCCGGATCTCGAAACGCCCATACGTCCAGTCTCCCCGGTTCTTCGTCCGCAAGCGCGCCGACGTGTACTGCCGCGTGCCCTCCGGGCCGGTGAAGGTCTCGCGCCGGGCGATGATGCGCAAGACTCCGCCCTCGACCCGCGCATTCTCGGACCGGTCCGTGTAGTACTGCAGCTCGTTGTTGCCTCCACCCCAGGCATTGACCTCGAACTCCCATTTAGAGGGATCCACGCTGTTGCCGGCGAACTCGTCCGACCAGACCAGTTTCCACGGAGCCTCAATGGCTGATACCACGGGGCTTGCGGCCGTTGCAACCGCACTGGCGGCGGTCACAAGAACAAGGCTGGGAAGATTCATGGGAAAGGGCGAGATGCGCCGCCGCTGGGTTGACCCCGATCGGATGCGGCGGTCGACATTCGAACGGAGGGACAGGGACCCGGGACACGCCGGTTCCCTCCAGCGTGAATCCACGAAACCGTGCGTAAAGCAAAATGTGCATTAAATTGCATTGCGCGCTCACACGTGTTCGCCATCATGATCAGACACCTGCGGAATCCCGGTGTTTGCGCCTTGTCGGCAGAAAAATGGTGTTTGCCCGGCAGTCGGTCGCGCCGTTCATTCGGGATCCGAATCCCTCGATGCCACCGGTCAACCAGCAACTCATCGCCGACCGTCTGAAGATTTCCCGTGCCACGGTTTCGCGCTGTTTCACCAATCATCCGGGCATCAATCCCAAGACCCGGGCCCAGGTGTTCGCCCTCGCCTCGCGGCTGGGCTACACGCCCTTGGAAAAGCGCGCGGAACCGGCCGCCCGTAGCGGCAGCCGGTCCATCACCTTCGGGGTTCTGGTGTGCGTGGAGCTGCCGAGTTTCGAGCACACGGCCTACGGCAACCCGGGACAGGAATTGCTCAACGGGGTGTCCGATCTGGCCCGGGGACAGAATGTGCGGCTGGACCTGCACTTTGTCCGACCCGAGGACCTGCATCTCGACAGTCCCTCCTACGCGGCCCTGCGCAATTCCCGGCACCCGAAATGGAATGGCGTGCTGTTGATCTACCCCTTTCCGCGCACGGTGGTCGATGAACTGGTGCTGAAGTACCCGGTTGTGTCATTGGTGGAGCAATACGGCGGCACCCCGCTCAACTGCGTGGATGTCGACCACCACCGGGGCGTGGGCCGGCTGTTTGAGCGGCTGCGGGCGCTGGGACATGAGCGCATCGGTTTCTTCACCTGGCGCTATCCCGTCGAAGCCACCTGGTCGCTTCGCCGCTTCGGTGCCTACGTCGAGCAGATCACGGAGGCGGGCCTGCCGCTGCGCGAAACCGACATCATCAACGCGGGACCGCGACAGGCGCTGTCGATCGAGGCCTCCTACGAGCGGGTGCTCGCCCAGACGCGCGAGGGGGTCACGGCCTGGATCTGCGCCGCCGACCACCAGGCCTACGACCTGATCAAGTGGCTGGAGGCCCGTGGCCTGAAGGTGCCGGAGGATGTATCCATCGCCGGTTTCGACGGCCTGGCCCGCCCCGCCGGCGGTCCGCTCCTGAGCACCGTGCAGATCCCCTTTCACCAGATCGGAGTGACCGGCGGCAGACGCCTGGTCGACCTCGTGCACAAGCGCTTCGACGCCCCCCAGCACATCCTGCTCGACTGCAGCCTGCGCGAAGGCGCCACCCTCGGCCCGCGCCCCGCCTGACCCCCGGATTCGACCCCGGTTGTAGGCGGCCTCGCTGAGGCCGCTGGGATCGGCGTGGCATCCACCAAATCCTACGAAACAGGCGGGACCGAAGGTCCCGTCGCGGCCTCGGCGAGGCCACCTCCAACAGAGCATGAGCCTTCCGTTGGAGGTGGGGTCGCCGACCCCGCGAAGATCGGAATCCCATCACCCAACGACACAACCGGCTCCCGCAGGGTCCACTTGTGGAGGGCGTCGCTCCGTCGACGCCATAACCTGCCATTTCCTTCAAAAGCAGCACAACTACTTCCCTCCGTCCCGGTGCGGTTGTAAGTTCTCCCCCGTCCCTTTTGCAGCTACGCTTACGACTAGACCCCAACGCAAGCGCCTTCCCCGGCTCTCATCCCCCCAAAATCATGAAAACGCGCCTCCCGCTGCTTCTCTCCTTCGTGTTCGTCCATGGCGCATTCGGCGCCGAACCCGCGGCTGCCACCGCCGTCTTCGTCAACCCCAACGCCCCCGAGCATGTCGAGATCCGCGAGATCGGCGAGAAGGCG
Organism: Opitutaceae bacterium; assembly: GCA_016794625.1. Lineage (GTDB taxonomy): Bacteria > Verrucomicrobiota > Verrucomicrobiia > Opitutales > Opitutaceae > UBA6669. Next base: position 11,819 of record JAEUGY010000071.1, on the reverse strand, counting down.
ATCAACCGGGTCGCCGTGACCCTCGTCAACGAAGTCAACGCGGCCGTCGCCAAGAGCGGCGCCGACAAGGCAGTCGACTTCTGCCACCTGAAGGCCCTGCCCATGACGGGCCAGATCATCGCGGGCATGCCTCGCGTCACCGCCGTCAAACGCACCAGTCTGCGGCTGCGCAACCCGGCCAATGCCCCCGACGCCCACGAAAAGGTGGCGCTCAGCAAAGTGGAGCGCGACATCGAGGACGGCAACCCGCCCAAACTGCTCATGCAGCGCATCGACCGACCGGGTGAAAAACCCGAATGGCGTCTCTATCGCCCGATGGCCGTCGCGCCACAGTGTCTGACCTGCCACGGACCCAGCGATTCCCTTTCCCCCGAACTCAAGGCCCGTCTCGCGGAACGCTACCCCGATGACAAAGCCCTCGACTACACCGCCGGCCAGTGGCGGGGACTAATCCGGGTATCCATCTCCGACACACCCCCGCCCGCCGCGGCGCCCGCCAAGGGTGCACCGGCGGCCAAGTCCACCCCCAAGGCCTGAGCGTTGTCCGGCGGCGCGGAGACATCTCCCGTCTGCGCGCCCGCGCGAGTTCGTCAGCATCGAATCTTCCACTCCAGAAATCGGCGTTCTTCGTCCGGGCTCATTTGCCGCCGTGTCCTCGCTCCCGCGGCGAAAAGCGCAGGCGGTAGTCGAGGGGGCGCAGACCGGTCTCGGCGCGGAAGGCGCGGGTGAAGTGGCTTTGGTCGTAGAAGCCGCAGTCGAGCGCAATCTGTCCGACGGGGTCGAGCGTGGCCTCGAGGCGGCGGCGGGCCATGATGAGGCGCACGCGGAGGAGGTAGTCACCCACGCTCATGCCGAAGAGGCGTCGGAATTCGCGCTGGAGCTGGCTGGGTGAGAGGTGGGTTCGCGTGGCAAGGTCGGCCACCGCAATGGGCTCGCCGTAGTGTGCCAGTACATACTCGCAGGCCCGGGTCAACCGCTGGTAATCCCCCGGCGCGCTGCCGGCCTGGTCGTAGGGCAGCATGACCCCGGCCACTCCCACCACGGCTCCCTTGCGCCCGATGACCGGAAACTTGCTCGTCACATACCAACGGGGCGTGCCGTCCCGACCCCGCACCAGCCAGACCTGATTAATCATGGGTTTCCGGCCCTCCATGACCCTCCGGTCCTCCTCCACGTACTGCGCGGCCATCGCCGGGGGGTGAAAATCAAAGTCGGTGCGGCCCAGCATGCCATCGCCCTCGCAACCATGCATCCTCGCCAGGCTGCGATTGACCTTCACAAACCGATGCTCGCGATCTTTGACGAAGAGATAGACCTCCGGCAGCACCTCGAAGAGATCCGTAAACACCTGCGGCTCCTTCACCCGGGCAAAGAAGTCCTCCGTCAAGGTCGGCTTCGGGGATGTCTCCATGCGCGTTTAATACAAAAACCCGCGTCGCCCGTCAAAGCCCCATTTCCCGCACTGTGGCACACTGGACGCAATGCCCCGCTGTCCCGTGCCCCCCCTGGCCGCCCTGATCCTGGCGGCTGTCCTGCCCGCCCGCGCCGTGGAACCGGCTCCGCTGGAGTTCAACCGCGACATCCGGCCGATCCTTTCGGAGAACTGTTACTACTGTCACGGACAGGACGCGAACCACCGTGAGGGCAAGCTGCGTCTGGACGAGTTTGCGTCCGCCACCCGGGACCGGGGCGGTTACGCCGCCATCACGCCCGGCAACCCGGACGACAGCGAACTGATCCAGCGGTTGATTTCGACCGACGAGGAGGAGCGCATGCCTCCGGCCAAGTCGAACAAGCACGTTTCGCCGGAACAAATCGCCCTGCTGCGGCGATGGATTGCCGAGGGGGCCGTCTATCAGAAGCACTGGGCCTTCAACCCGCCGCGTCGTGCTCCGCTGCCCCGGGTCCAAACCAAAGCCTGGGCGCGTCAACCGTTCGACACCTTTGTCCTCGCCCGGCTGGAGCAGGAGGGGCTGTCACCCTCTCCCGAGGCAAAACCGGAGACCTGGTTGCGCCGGGCCAGCCTGGATCTGATCGGCCTTCCTCCTTCGCCGGCGGACATCGACGCCTTCCTCGCCGATGTCTCCCGCCGCGGCGAGCGGGCCTACGGAGCGGCGGTCGATCGGCTGCTGGCCTCCCCTCACTTCGGCGAGCGTCTCGCCATCGACTGGCTGGATGCCGCCCGGTACGCCGATACCCATGGGTTCAACAACGACTCCTCGCGCACGATGTGGCGGTGGCGCGACTGGGTCATCGCCGCCTTCAACGCCAACCTGCCCTACGATCGTTTCATCACGGAGCAGCTCGCGGGCGACCTTCTGCCCTCGCCCACGCTCGACCAGCAGATCGCCACGGGGTTCGGTCGCAACCATGTGATCAACTCCGAGGGCGGCATCATCGACGAGGAGTACCGGGTTGAATACGTGTCCGACCGGGTGCGCACGACCAGCACCGCCTGGCTGGGCCTGACGCTGGAGTGCGCCAAATGCCACGACCACAAGTTCGACCCCATCCGGCAGACGGACTACTACCGGATGTTCGCCTTCTTCAACAATGTGCCCGAGTTCGGCGAAGACGGTCGGGTAGCCAATGCCGTGCCCATGATTCCGGCACCCACGGCCCAGCAGCAGGCGCAACTGGCGGAGCAGGTCGCCGCATTGGCCAAGCTCGACGGCCCGCTGCAAAAACGTCGCGCCCGCTGGGCGTGGAAGGATCACCTCCAACCGGAGGTCGAAGCCGCCCTCGTCGAGGCCCGCACCGCGGTGGCCGCGCTGCCCCGCCAACCGTGGCTGCCCAACGGGGCCGCTCCCGTCGGTCTTGTTCCGGGCATCACCGCCTCCGCGTGGCGCCCGGACCCGGCGCAACCCGCGGCGAAGATCACACCGGAGCAACTCGATTTCACGGGCAAGGACGGTGTCTCCTTCTCGTTGTGGATCCGACCCGACGCGGACAACCCTGCGGATGTCGCTTTATTGTCGTCCCTCAACCACCTGGGCTCCCCGGCCGACACGTCTTGGGGTAAGGGTCGCGAACTCCGGCTGATCCAGGGCGAACTGGAGATGCGGCTGAGCGAGCGCCTGCCGGTCTACGCCATCGTCGTGCGCACGGAAGGAGCCGGCATCCGGCCCGAATCCTGGCATCACGTGGTGGTGACCTATGCCGGCGGCAAACTCGCCTCGGCCGTGCGGGTGTTCGTCGATGGGGTCGAGGTCCCCACCCGGACCCTGCACGACGGCATGCCCGGGGAACCCCCGAAGCGCGAATTCCTCCTCGGGGCCGACAACGTCAAGGACGGTCCGCGCTGGCGCGGACTCTTCGACGGTGCCGCCACCTATACCAAGGCCCTCGACGCTGCCTCGGTCCGCGCCGTTTTCCACTCCGAGTCACTGGCGTACGCGCTGGCCGCCCCGGATCGCCTCCCTTCCTCCGCTTCCGGAAAGGCCGCCGCGGCCGGGCCGGTCGCCTGGGTGCGGGAGGCGCTGCTCGCCCGCGACGAATCGACGCGGGCCGTCTCGGCCCAGCGCTTCGCGCTCTGGGACGAACATCTCGCGCTTCGCCGCGCCCGCCCCACCGCCATGGTCATGGTGGAGCTCCCCCAACCGCGCCCGGCCTACGTGCTCACGCGCGGCAACTACGATGCCCACGGCGAAGCCGTGACGGCTGGCGTGCCCGAGGAGCTCATCGCCCCCTGGCCCAAGGACGCTCCGCCCAACCGTCTCGGGCTCGCCCGGTGGCTGACCCAGCCGCAGCATCCGCTGACCGCCCGCGTCGTCGTCAACCGCTTCTGGGCCCAGCTCTTCGGCACCGGACTGGTCAAAACGCTGGAGGACTTCGGCTCCCAAAGCGAATGGCCGAGTCATCCGGAGCTGCTTGACCGCCTGGCTCGCGACTTTGTCGACGGGGGGTGGGACGTGAAGGCGTTCTTCCGCTCCCTCGTGCTCTCCTCGACCTACCGGCAGGCCAGCCAGGCCGCTCCGGCTCTGATCGCCCGCGATCCGGAAAACCGGCTCCTCGCGCGCGGGCCGCGGCTGCGACTGCCCGCCGAGCTGCTGCGCGACCAGGCGCTCGCCGTCTCCGGCCTGCTCGCCCCCCGCCTCGGCGGCCCCAGCGTGTATCCGTATCAGCCGGACAAGCTCTATGTCGGGCTCGTGGTCGGCGCCAACTACCCGGGCACGCAATGGCCCCAGGGCACCGGCGAGGACCTGTACCGCCGCAGCCTGTACACGTTCTGGAAACGCACCGTGCCCCACCCGGCCATGATCACCTTCGACGCGCCGGACCGCGAGGTCTGCACCGTGCGCCGCTCCCGGACCAACACGCCGCTGCAGGCCCTCGCGCTGTGGAACGAGCCCGGCTACGTCGAGGCCGCCCGGCATCTCGGCACCCGCATGCTGCGCGAGGGGGGCGACACCGATGCCTCCCGGGTCGCCCACGGCTTCCGGCTCGCCACCGGCCGGCGGCCCGAGCCGGCCGAGGTGAAGGTGCTGACCCACGCCCTGACCCGCCTGCGCGACGACTTCGCCGCCCACCCCGAGGATGCCGCCGCCTTTCTGAAGGTGGGTGCGTCTCCGGTGGATACGTCCCTGCCCGCCTCCGACCTCGCCGCCGCCGCCGCGGTCGCCAGCATGATCCTGAACCTGGACGAAACCCTGACCAAGTCCTGAACCGCCATGTCCTGTCACCGTTACGAATCCCTTCACTCGCGGCGCGACTTTCTGGCCAAGACCGGTCTTGGTCTCGGCACCGCCGCCCTGGCGCAACTGCTCGGTCGTGATTTGTTCGCCGGCGCCGCCGCCGGTTCGCCCGCGTCCGTCCTGCCACCGGCCGCCCGGATCGGCGGCCTGCCGGGTCTGCCGCACTTTGCACCCAAGGCCAAACGGGTGATCTGTCTTTTCCAATCGGGCGGCCCGTCGCATCTCGATCTGCTCGACGAGAAACCGATCCTCAGCCAGCGCTTCAACGAGGACCTGCCTGACTCGATCCGCCGCGGGCAGCGCATCACCGGCATGGTGGCCTCGCAGGCCCGTCTCGCGGTGCAGCCGAGCAAGTTTGCCTTCCAAGCGGGCGGGAAGAGCGGCACGCGCGTGAGCGATCTGCTTCCGTACACGCGAGGCATCGTCGACGACCTTTGTGTCATCCGCTCGATGCACACCGAGGCGATCAACCACGACCCGGCCATCACGTTCTTTCAAAGCGGCAGCCAGCAGCCGGGGCGCCCCAGCATGGGGTCCTGGATCGACTACGGACTGGGACGGCTGAGCGAGAACCTGCCCGCCTTCGTCGTATTTGTCTCGGTCAACAAGAAGAATGCCGGCCAGGGTCTGTTGTCTCGCCTGTGGGGCAGCGGGTTCCTGCCCAGTCACCACCAGGGTGTGCAATTCCGCGGCGCCGGCGAACCCGTGCTCTACCTCAATGACTCCCCCGGCATCACGCGCGAGCGTCGCCGGCTCATGCTCGACGGCATCGCCGACCTGAACCAGCAGCAGTATGCGGTGAATGGCGACCCGGAGGTGGAAACGCGCATCGCCCAGTACGAGATGGCCTACCGCATGCAGCGCAGCGTGCCGGATCTGATGGACCTCTCGGGTGAATCAGCCGCCACGCTCGAAAGCTACGGCCCGGACGTGAGCGAACCCGGTTCCTTCGCCCGCAATTGCCTGCTGGCGCGACGCCTGGCCGAGCGGGGCGTGCGGTTCATCCAGCTGTATCACCGCGACTGGGATCACCACGGGACGCTCAATGAAAAACTGCCGGACATGGCGCGCGACGTCGACCAGCCCAGCGCCGCCTTGGTCAAGGACCTGAAGCAGCGCGGATTGCTCGACGATACCCTGGTCATCTGGGGCGGCGAGTTTGGCCGTACGCCCTACGCCCAGGGCGAGGCCAATCGCGACAAGTACGGCCGCGACCATCACGGCAAAGCCTTCTCACTCTGGATGGCAGGCGGTGGCATCAAGGCCGGCATCACTCACGGCGCGTCCGACGACTTCGGCTTCAACGTGATCGACCAGCCGGTGCACATCCATGATCTGCAGGCCACGATCCTGCATTGCCTCGGTATCGACCACTCCCGTCTGACCTTCCGTTTCCAGGGCCGCCAGTTCCGGCTGACCGATGTGCACGGCGAGGTGGTGAGACCCATCTTGGCCTAACCGCCATCCCCCCCACCGCCGCAGCGGAGAGATTCGTTGCGTTATTCTCGTCGATTCTCGATGCTTTCGCCCATGACTCGCATTTGATGCGGTGTGCGCTGACCGGGTTTTCGCCCGTTCTAGCGCATTCACCCCGTCTTTCCGCGAGGGATTTACCAACCCGGGCCTGTATGTTTCGATTCACTTGCACATTGGTCCTTGGTCTTACCCTCGCGACCGTATCCATGTCCCAACCTCTCCGCATCGGGGTGGACAGCAACTCTCCGCCTCTGGCTTATCTCGACGGAGAGGGTCGTCCGATCGGTTATTCGGTGGATCTGCTTCAAGAGATGGAGCGCGTGGGCGGTCTCGACGTGGACGTGGTCAGCGGCTACTGGGCCAGCCTCCTCGCCCAACTCAAGGATGGTCGGATCGATGCCATCGCCAACATGGCGATGATCGATGAGCGCCGTGCCATTTATGATTACTCGATCGGCCATGCGCGCATGCGCGCAGCCGTTTATTTTCGCAAGAACGGGCCGGTCGTGGACAACACCACCGCCTTCAGAGGCCGCACCCTGGCGATGCTGGAGGGCAGCATCACGACCTACACGTTGAGCACCCACCCGCAATGGGGCGCGCGGGTTCAGCTGTTCAATTCCTACGAAGCCGCACTGCTGGCCGTGCAGCGAAAGGAGTGCGACGCCGCCCTGTTCCTCCGACCCCTGGGTGGAGACGTGGTGGAGCCGAGCCCGGATCTGCAGCGTGCCTTCCTCGACGATCTCACCTACCGGTTTCACTTTGCCGTGCGCAAGGGCGATGCCGTGACCCTCGAGCGCATCAACCAGGCCCTCGCCACCGTCCAGGCCGAGGGGCTCGACCGCCCTCTGTACAAACGCTGGATCGGGCCCGTCGAACCGCGTCCGCTGCGACTGGCCGATCTTCGGCCCTACCTGCTCCAAATCCTGATCGCCGCTGCGCTGATCTCCGGACTTGTCTGGTGGCGCATGAGCGTGCTCGCCCAACGCACGCGGCAGGCCGAGACCCTGCGCCTGAGTGAAATGCGTTTCCGCAAGGTGTTCGAGAACACCCCCAACATCGCGGTGCAGGGCTACGACCGGGAACGTCGCATCATCTTCTGGAACAACGCCAGCACCACCTTCTACGGGTTCAGCCGCGAGGAGGCGCTCGGGCGCAGGCTGGAGGAGCTGATCATCCCCTCCTCCCTGCGCGAAAGCGTGATCGCTGCGATCGAGCGATCCATGAAGACGGGGGAAGCACCGCCCGCGTCCGAATTAGTGCTCCGTCACAAAAACGGCAGCGACGTCAAGGTGTTCTCCAGCCACTGCCTGACCATGAACAGCATGGGGGAACCGGAGATGTACTGCATCGACATCGATCTGGCGGAACGGGATCGCGCCCTCGCGGTGCGTCGCGAACTCGAGGAGAATTTTCGCCGGATCGTCGAAACCGCCCACGAAGGGATCTGGACCATCGACGAACATGGGCAAACGACGTTCGTCAATTCACGCATGGCCCAAATGCTCGGCTACACGGTCGAGGAAATGGCCTCGGTTCACCTGCTCGACCGTCTGAACGAGTCGGGGCGCGCCTTGGTCGCCAGGCATGTCCATGGTCCCCATGCCGGTCCCATCAGCTCGCACGACGTGAGTTTCCAACGCCGCGATGGCTCCGAGCTCTGGGCCGCCATCACCACCAGTTCCATTCACACGGCCGGTCGGCCTCACTCGGGCACCTTGGTCATGGTGACGGACATCACCGAGCGAAAGCTGACGGAATCCCAGTTGCGTCAGTCGCAAAAGATGGAAGTCGTGGGGCAACTCGCGGGCGGTGTCGCCCACGACTTCAACAACATCCTCACAGCGATGTTGTTGAATTTAAACTACCTCCGGGAAGTGGCTCCGTCCACCGGCCCGGAAGACATCGTGGCCGACCTCGAGGCGCTGACCGCCCGCGCCGCGCGACTGACGTCGCAGTTGCTTTCTCTGGCCCGGCGTCAGCCGCTGCAAATGCGGCCGGTCGAGTTGACCGCGGCCGTCACGGACCTGCTGCGTATGCTCCGGCGTCTCATCGGCGAGCACATCACGCTGCGCACCGTTCAGGAAATGCCGGACCTATGGGTCGATGCCGACTCGGGCATGTTGGACCAGGTGGTGATGAACCTGTGCGTCAATTCACGCGACGCCATGCCGGACGGCGGTACGCTCACCTTGGCGACCCGCCGGGTGACCCTGACCGAAAAGAACCTTCCGCCGAAGAGCGAAGCCCGTTTCGGGGATTTCGCCGTGCTCCAGATCAGCGATACAGGTTGCGGGATGACGCCCGAGGTTTTGCAGCACCTGTTCGAGCCTTTCTTCACCACCAAAGATGTGGGCAAGGGCACCGGACTGGGCCTCGCGGCCGTCCATGGGATCGTGCATCAGCACCGGGGATGGATCGATGTCGAGAGCGCTCCGCAAATGGGTTCGACGTTTTCGGTTTATCTTCCCCTGACCTCGCGCCGTCCCGCCCCCACCTCGACGGCCAGCGCGGCCGAGCTCCCGGCCCCGGTGGGAGGCTCCGGGCGTCTGCTGCTGGTCGAGGACGAGGAGGAGTTGCGTCGCGCCACCACGGGCATGCTTTCCCGGCTGGGTTACCAAGTGTGGCCAGCCGCCGACGGCGTGGAGGCCCTGCGCGTCTGGGAGGAACAAAAGGGAGCGTTCGACCTTCTGGTCACCGACGTGGTCATGCCCAACGGCATGAACGGACTTCGTCTCGGTGAGACCCTGCGCCAGCGCAAGCCTGACCTGCGCGTGGTGCTGGTCAGTGGCTATTCCAGCGAAATCCACAAGGCCCCGCACCATTCCGGAACCGGTATCACCTTCCTGGCCAAGCCGTTCGATGCCGTCAGTCTGGCCCACGCCTTGAATTCAGGAAAGGTCGGCCCGGCCGAAGCTGGACCCGCGCGGTCATGAGCGCTTTGCTGCCGAGGCCGTGACGATGAATCTGCGTCGCCCCACCGAACCTCTCGCCGGTTGTGTCTGGCTTCCCCGTCTGATCGACAAAGCCCGCCACGCGGAGGCGGGCACGCTGCACCCGGATTTTGTCACTCCGTTCTGCCATCCTCTGGCCACCGACGGTGCATTCCTCGCTCACTTTGAGTTGTCCAAGGAAGAATTTCTCGGAGCCCTGCGCGCCACGGAAGGAACCGACGAAGCCATGGCCCGGTGGTTTACGGCGCGACCGCAATCGAACCCGGAGCGCATCGCGGCCTGGAATAAACTCGCCCCGGAAATCGGGAAACCGGGTTTTCCGATGCACCGCGGTTTCCAGTGGATGCTCAAACGACTCTATGGCGGCACGCCACCGGATCCGCGGGTGAACAGCGCGTTCACCGCGATCGCCTACGACGAGGGTTACCTCGATGACCTGATCGCCCCGAGTGGGTCTTCACCCACGGAGACCCAACAGAGCGAGCACCCTCAATTGTAGGCGGCCTCGCCGAGGCCGCAAAATCGGCGTCGCCAACCTAACCAGACGATCGAGGCGGGACCGATCGGTCCCGTCGCGGCCTCAGCGAGGCCGCCTACATACAGCAGGGGCGCCCGGAGGGTTCTCACCTGGTGGGCGCCGCTCCGTCGGCGCCGATTGCGCGTTGCACACCCCAAAACCGTTCGGGCGCGGTGGTTCCTGGACCGTCCCCCGGCGTCGACGGAGCGACGCCCTCCATCTGAATCAAATCTCCATCAACAACATACGGCGGCGTTACGTTGCGTTGACGCCCTTGAAAGGTCGCGCGCACGACCAATCGGCACCCCGCGGGGAACCCGGAAGGAGCTCACCCTGTCTAGCCCCCGCTCTCCTCTCCTTTATGAAACGATTCTCCCTTCCTGTTCTGATCAGCACCGGCGGCCTGCTGGCGGCGGCGCTCCTCAGCGGCTGTGAAACCAGCCCCAATATGTCGCGCGGTGCCGGCATTGGAGCCGTCGCCGGTGCCGTCATCGGCGGTGTCATTGGCCACCAATCCGGGGAAGCCGGAGCGGGCGCAGCGATCGGAGCGGCTCTGGGCGGCGTGGCCGGGGGCGCAGTCGGCAGTCAGAAGGACAATGAAGAGTTGCGACGCTCCCAGCTCGAATCCGATGGCTCATACTACCGCGCCTTGTTGACGGAAAACGAAGTGGCCACCCTGCGCGCCCGCGCGGAACAGGCCGGCCGACCCAACGCCCCATTGACCGATTTCCTCACCTCCGCGGAAAAGGAAAATCTTCGCCGCCGCGCCGCCGCCCAAAAAGCAGAAATCGGCCGCTGACCGGACGGCGCGTTCCCTAGGAGTCGCCAGCCCATTCCATAGGGGCTGGCGACGGAACGTCCCGCGTTTCCGATGGAGGTGGCCTCGTTGAGGCCGCGACGGGACCGAACGGTCCCGCCTCCGTTTTCCGATATCTTCGCGCGAAGCCAATCCCCGCGGGGTCGGCGACCCCACCTCCAACGGAGGCGACTCGCGGGATGGCTATCTAAGTCTCAGGGCTTCTTGGCTTTGGCTGCGTCGAGCGCATCTTGACGCGCCTTGGCCTTCGCCGCGGTGGCGTCCTGCCGGGCCTTGGCCTTCGCCGCCACGGCCGCATCGTAATTGGCCTTCCGTTTGGCTTGAAGCGCCTCCGCGTCCGCTTTGGCCTGCGCCGCATCCGCCGCCGCTTTCGCTGTGGCCGCCTCTTTGGCCGCTGCCGCCTCCGCCAAGGCCTTGACGCGGGCGGCGGCCGCCGTCGCCTGGACTTGGGTCAGATCCATCGTCGCATCCGGAGTCACGCGATAGCGAACGATGCCATCGGGTTTGACCGCAAGGAGCAGGATGACTCCATCGTCCGTCATGTCCCAGGTGAGCGCACTGGACGTAAACGTCTGCGACATCGGGTGCTCCCGATCAAACCGGAACAACCGGTCGCCATCGAGGTACAGGGCAAACTCGTTTTTCGCGTTGGGCGCCGGGGACTCCTCCGCCACCCAGGTCAGGTGTCGGCTGTCCTTCGTAAACGCGACCCGGGTGAACGATGTGCGAACGCTGGTTCCGACTTTTTCGCCGTTGAGGTAAAGGCCGCGATCGGCGCGGTCACCCCGGCGCTGTCCCGCCATCACCACATGGCGGCCGTCGTCGGAAACGAGCCCGGGCGCACCTTCCTGCCCGAGTGCCATGCGGCCGGAAAACACCCGGCCGGACAATTCGAGGTCGGGGGATTCCTTTCCATCCACGAACAGCGACGAGATGCGGCTGCCCATTTCGCCGGGCTTGCTGGTCGCGTAAAGAAAGCGCGTCCCGCTTTCGCTAAAGACCGGACTGCGCGACTCAAACGCGCCTTGGGGCGCGCGATACGCGGTGCCATCGACCACGATCACCCCCTGGCCGGGCGCTTCCATGGCGAGGTAAGCCACGCGACCGCCGCGGGGCGAGGCGACGGGTTTGGCCGCGACCGACTGATACCCCGGCGACTCCTTGCCATTGGTCACCACAAACGCCAACCCGGCATTGTAGGCCACGTAAGTGAAGGTGGCGGAGTCGGCCGAAAAGAAGGGGACATGCGAGGTTTCGTCGACGCCCGCGTACTCCGAACCTTTCACCCCATCGATGACCATCACCAGGGAGTTGGCCTTGGTCCGGCACAGCACCGCGTGCCGTTTGCCATCCGGGCTGAG
>JAEUGY010000039.1 GCA_016794625.1 Opitutaceae bacterium | reverse complement strand
TGGCGACCAGGGCGGAACAAGAATGCATGCGGGGAAGCCGGCCCGGCCCTGGCACACCCCCCGCAGGAGCGAGGGAGGTGCGCCCGGCAACGCAGGCGGACGCCCGCGATCCACAGGAAAAGCCCGGCCCGAAGCAAGTGCGCAGCGCAACGGATTCGACGCCGCGCCTGAATATTCACTCCGGGCCACGGCCGCACGGACCGCGGTGGATACGGATACCCTCCTGCCCGCACCGCCGCCGCGGTGCCGCTTCAGCCGCGCGGCGCCAAGGGGTTGGCGATCTCGACCGGAGCACCCGAGCCCGTACCCGTCCGCGACGGCAACATCGCGGGCATGGTCATGCCCCGCAGCCAGGCACCCGCCGTTTCCTTATACGCAGCCAGACCGCGTTCATCCAGCACGGTGCTCAGTTTTTGGGTCACCTGTTGGTTTAACGCGGCCAACTGCGCCGTGCGCTGTTCGGGCGTGAGCTGCCGGTTGCTCCGGATCTCGTTCAGCGCCTGCTGCCCTTCACGCTGCACGGTGACCATCGTTTGAACCGCGGCCGCCGGCAGATTGAGACGGGCGGCCAGTCGACTGGCGGCCGAATACTGTGGATCCGTCGCGAGTTCGAACTCCGCATACCGTTCCGGCGTCATCATGGTCTTCGCGGTTTCAAGGAGCACATTGTTGCGCGCGCTCAGATTGAGGCCCGTACTCGTGAATCCGCCAAAACCCAGCCCAGAGTTGCCGCCAGCGGCGGCCTTGGACGCGGCGAAAAGCTGGCGAAACTCGGCTTCGCTCACTTCGAAGGTCCCGATCCGCGACTTCAGCATGCTGGACAACTGACTGGACCGGAGTTCGTAGTTCAAAAACTCCTCGGGGCTGAGCAGACGCGCGAGATCCGCCTGCTGTTCCTTGTCGATGAACGCCAGTTTCTCGCGGTCCTCGGCAAGCATCATGCCCTGGGCGGACGCATGAATCTGACCGCGCATCTCGTCATAGTCCGCGGTCACGCGCTGCAGTTGCCGTAACTTTTCCGGCGGCAGGTCACCGTAACGGTGCTTCATCATCGCGGACTCCATCGGATTGATCAAAACGTCCGGGCCGAGCAGCTGCTTGATTTGGTCGTTGTACTCCGTCCAGGCGGCCCGGCTTTCCGTGACCGTTTTGTAATCGAAGGGATTGCGTCGGTTCGACCAGTAGCGACCGTCCCAACGATCGGCTTGGAGCGCCTGCATCCGCGCCGCCATCTGCTCCTGCAATTTTCCGGTGACAATCCACCGCACCATCGACGGCGAGAAACCCGCTGCCCGCAGCCGCTCCACCAAGGTCTTCAGATCCGATTGCTCGATCAGTCCCCCCAGCTCGCTCGCGAAGGCCTTCTCCAAGGAAAATTTCGCCGCGGACTTGCCAGCCTCGGCGACCCGTTGTTCTGCTTCTCGCAGTTGATCGCCGGAGCGGCCCTCCACAGCCCGATCCACCGGGGATTGACGCCATACCGTGACCACCAAAGCGGCGTTCGCCGCGAGAGAGCCCGCCAGAAGAAGAGGTAGCAGCTTCATGAAAGTGGCTCGATTCTGTGACAGATTTGCGGGTATATCTCACGACCAATGAACGTCCGCCACCCAACCTGGCTGCAAATGAACAACTTCTTCGGTTCGTGGATTCCCCGGACCCTGGTTCACCGCCCATCCTGGGTCTGTCTGTGGATCCTTCTTTTCGCGGGGACCGGTGCGTCGGGTCAGATCGCAACGGAGAAGGAAATTGTCGAACTTCCGGTCTTTACTGTCCAAGACAGCCGGCTGTTGCCGGAGCGCGAGGTCTGGCGTTACGCGCGCATTCCCGGCTTCGAAGTGTTGTCCAATGCGTCGGATCGCAATGCCACGCGTCTGATCCGCGATTTCCAGCGCTTTCACCAGGCGCTGGTGGCGGTCTGGCCGCCGGCCGACCTGCGTTCAGCCCTGCCGGCGACCCTCATCCTCTGCGGCAAGGGCAACGCATTCGGCCCCTTCCGGCGGGTCAGCGAACACGGGCCCGACACCGGCACGATCAGCCTCAGCCTGCGCGATGGCGAGGTGTCCGCGATCGTGATCGATCTCGAGACCACCACCCTGTCCCTCGTCACTCAGGAAGGGCTCGACACCCTGCCGGCCGCCACGACGGAAGCGCCGGCGGAAGATGCCGAGGCCAGCGTGCTGACGGGCATTCCGGATTTCGCGGTCTCCCACTACGAGCAGCTTTATCGTGAATACATCCGCTTTGTGCTCGCCCAGGTGCAGCCACGCTCGCCGGCCTGGTTCGAGGAGGGGATCTCGCAGATTTTCATGCGCATGGAGTTCTCCCCGACCTCGATCACGGTCGGCAAGGTCGAGGATCCCAACACCACGTCCATCACGCCCAACACGGTGGAAGACCGGGACTTCAATGTCGCCCTGCGTCGGCGCGCCCTCCTGCCGATGGACCAGCTGCTGTCGGTCGCCCATGACAGCCCCACGGCGCGCAACGCGCTCGGCAACATCTGGGCGAAACAGGCCTACGCCTTTGTCCACCTGTGCCTCTACAGCGGCGATGCCGCGCTGCAGAAATCGATGCTCACCTTCCTCCGCCGCCTGGGCGGGCAGCCGCCGACCGAGGCGCTGTTTCAGGAGTGTTTTGGCAAGAGCTACAAGGACATGCAGCTGGAGATCCGCTCGCACGCCGACTTCACGCGGTACAAGGCGGTGCAACTGCGGATGAAGAAAGGCGAACGCATGCCCGACCCGCCCACACCGGAGTTCCGCGAGGCCACCGACGCCGAGGTCGGTCGGATCAAGGGAGACGCCCTGCGTCTCGCCGGCAACGCGGATGCAGCCAAGAACGCGCTCATCGCCCCGTACATCCGGGGCGAACGCGAACCGGCCCTGCTCGCGGCGATCGGACTGAACGAGGTGGCCGCGGGCGACCAGGCCCGCGCCCGCAAATTCCTTGAGGCCGCCGCCAAGGCGGAGGTGGTCCGGCCCCGCGCCTACATCGAGCTGGCCCGACTGCGCCTGCAGGAGGCGCAGGCGGCACCCGCCGGCGCCAACGGCCGGCTGAGCGGCGACCAGGTCGCCGCCGTGCTCAAACCCCTGTTCGTCGCCCGCAACCAGCCTCCGCCCCTGGTCGAGCTCTATGAGACGGTGGCCGCCGCGTGGTCCCAGTCCGCCGTGGCCCCGAGCGCGGCCAACCTGGGCCTGATCGACGAAGGGGTCCGCCGCTTCTACCAGCGTCCCGCGTGGGTGCTGCAGGCCGCCCTGCTGAAGGCTCAGTTTGGATACACCCGGGACGCCGCCGCGATGGTCGACCTCGGCTTGAAGGTCACCCTGGATCCCGCGCTGCGCGAGCGTTTCGAGGCCCTCGGAAAGAGCCTGCCTCCGCTGCCTCCGGAACCGGCCGCCCCGGCCGCCGGATCCACCGGCAAGAAGGAAACCCCGCCGCAGCCATGACGGTGCACCACCCGCCCCCTCGTTGAGGGGTTTGAGGCCTTCCTCCATCTTCGGCCGCCCCCCCCAATACGCCCCTGCGCCTGCCCCGCTTCAACCGGACTGCCGCCCGTATCGCATTGACGTATACTTTTCTGGCGAGCGTCTGGATCATTTCCTCCGACTGGATCCTCGCCTCCCTGGTCACCGGCGGCGAGGACACCAAGGTCGCCTTCCAGAACGCGAAGGGCGCGTTCTTCGCCAGCGTGACGGGCCTGGGACTCTACGCCGCGATCGCCTGGGCCCTGGCCCGGCAGCAACGGCTCGAGCAGGAAAAGAAACGCGTGGAGGAAATGCTGCACGTGTCCCAGCGCCTCGAGGCGCTGGGCAGCCTCGCGGCCACGGTCGTGCACGACTTCAACAACATCATCATGGTCATCCGCAGCATGACGGAGCTGGCCCGGATGGAGGACTATGCCCCGGCCAAGATGGGCGAGCGCATCCACATGATCGAGAAGGCGGCCGCCAACGCCCAGCAGGTCGTGCGTCAGCTGACCTTGTTCCTCCGCCAGGAGCGGACTGGTTTTGCCGAAATCGACCTGGTCGCGGTCGTAAGGGACTTCGTGCCCATGCTGAACCAGGTGGTAACCCGCAGCGTGACGCTCGCTCCGCGGTTGCCGGCCTCCCCTGTTCTTGCGCAGTGCGACCGCATGCAGGTGGAGCAGGTGCTGCTCAACCTCACGATCAACGCGCGCGATGCGATGGCCCAGTGTCCGGTCAAGGCACTGACCGTGGTGGTGGAGTCCGTGCTGCTGCAGGAGCACCGCTCCCTCTACCGTCCCGAGAAGGTGTCCGGACGGTTTGCCCGCATCACCGTGAGTGACACCGGCTGCGGCATCCCGGTCGAAAACCTGGCCCGGGTTTTCGAACCCTTCTTCACCACCAAACCCGTCGGCCAGGGCACGGGACTTGGCCTGGCCACGGCGTTCCGCGTCATGCAGCAGCACGGGGGCTGGATTGAGGTGCAATCCAGGCCCGGCTCCGGCACGCGCTTCGACCTGTACTTTCCGGGTTCACCGGCGGCTGCGAAGCCTTGAAGCCCGCGCGCCGGCGGCCACGAACGGCGCGGCGCTCACTCAGGAAAGATCGATTCTCCGCTTGGCCGCGTTGTACACCGTGCGGCGGCCGGTCTCGTAGGACCGGGTGGCCATGAGGCACGCGACCGCGTGCTGGTAGCCCGCGTCGATCGAGGCATGCGGAGTGTTTCCGGAGCGCACACACTGCAGCCAGTCGAGGAAGTGGTCCGGGCGCTCGACCGGCGGCACTGCGATCTCCCCGCGGATCGAGCCGTCCCGTCGGGGTCCGCCCTGCGCGCTGTAGGTCGGAGCGTTCCAGTTGTCGACCTTGAGCACGCCTTTGTCCCCAAAGAATTTCCGGCTGTTGCCAAAACCGTTGCCCAAATTGTTCGAACTGGTGAGCAGGAAACCCTCGGGATAGATCCAAGTGGCCTGGATACAGTCCGGAGTGGTGAACCGGTGCTCGTCCTTCCAGGTGAAGATGCCGCCCGTGCAGACGCAGGAGGCGGGCAGCGAGCACCCGGTGATGAAGTGCGCCATGTCGAGAAAATGCGCGCCCCACTGAGGGATCGGGCCCTGGCAGAATTCGTAGTGCCCGTACCAGGCGGAGTACATCTCGGCGTTGAACGGACGCTTAGGACGGTCACCGAGAAACTCCTGCCAGTCGACGTCCTCCGCCTTCACGTCGCGGCCGAGGTAGCTGTACCAATACGGTTTCTCGTCGTTGCGACACTCCTCCACCCGGGACAGTTTCCCGATCTTGCCGGCCTGCACGACCTCGCGCGCGCCCGCGATGCTGGGCAGGCTGCGCAATTGCGTGCCGACCTGCACGACAGTGCCCGCGGCTTTGACCGCATCGACGGCGCGCACGAGTTTGTCCATCTCGGTGGCGAGCGGTTTCTCCACGTAAATGTGTTTGCCCGCCTTGGCCGCCGCCTCGAGGTGGGTCGTGTGGTGATGATCGGGGCTGGCGATCATGACCGCGTCGATCCCCTCCAGCTCCAGCAGCTGGCGGTGATTCACGCACTGGCGGGCGTCCCGGCCGAACCACTCGCGCACCTTGGCGTTGGCTTTCTCCCGCGCGACCTTCCAGGTGTCGCAGACGGCGACGATTTCAAAATTGGTCGCCGCGAGATGCTTGTAAATGCCCTCCATGTGGGCGGTGCGCCCCCGTTCGCCGCAGCCAATGATGCCAATGCGGATCCGATCGTTGGCCCCGACGGAGCGCCGGGCGGTGGCGGCCGAGAGCGTCGGACCGGTGCCCAGCGCGGCGCCCAAGGCGAGGCCGGCGGACGACTTGAGAAAACTGCGGCGCGGCAGGGTCGCGTGCGCCGGGGAGGCGGAGTCAGGGTTGTTCATGGGCAAAAATGACTTTCCAACGAGAAGCCCTCTTGGTGAGGCGGTCGCTCCCGGCCCCTGGGTCGCAACGCACGCTCAGCTGGCGTTGATCAGATCCAGTTTTTTCGACAGGTGCGCGAGCCAGGCCGGGTCGGACATCTCCGGCGGGCGCCATTGTTCGGTGATGAGCCAGCCGGAGTAGCCCACCGCGTCCAGGGCGGCCATCGTTTCGGGCCAGTCGCTGTCTCCCTCAAGCAGGTCGACCTGGAAACCGGCAAACGGGCCTTTTTGGTCACGCAGCTTGCGACTGAATTCCTTCACGTGCACCTGCACGATGCGCGAGCCGAGGGTGCGTATCCATTGTTCCGGCCACGCCTGGGTCACAATGTTGCCGACATCAAAATGCCAGCGCACGAGCGGCGACTTGAACGCATCCACGTACGCGGCGGCCTCGATCGGGCTGAGCAGGAATCGATTCCAGACATTCTCGATCGCGATGGTCACGCCCAGCGACTCGGCCAGGGGCAGCGCCTTGGTGATCTCCGCGATGGAGCGCTGGTAGGCGTCGACATAGCCCACGTCCTTGGTCACGACCGCGGGCACCAGAAGCACCGATTTGGCACCGAAGACATTGGCGTCGCGCAACCCCTGGCGCAGCCCCTCCAATCCGGCGGCGCGCACCGTCGGATTCGCGTCGGAGAGCGGCCGGGCCCAGTGCGTTGAGACGACCACGCTGGGAATTTCCAGACCGGTGGCGTCACGCGCCGCGAGCACCTCGCGTTGGTCCAGCGCGCTCGGCACCTCCACGCCCTCGAAGCCGCCCTCGCGCAGCAGCCGGAACCGTTCGAGCAGCGAGAGTTTTTTGGCCGACTCGCTGTTGAGCGTGCCGTACATGAAACCCTTGCGCAGCTTTCGCGCCGGACGAGCCGGGGCCGGAGCCACCGCTGGCGCCGTGCCGGCGGCGGGCGCCTGCGCGACAAGACGCGAGGCGAGAGGAAGGGCGGCGCCCAAAGTGGCGGCGGAACACAGGAAGGAGCGACGATTCATGGAAGGGCCCGGATGAGTCAGGGTTGGGGTGCTCAGGGACGCAGGCGCCGGCGCGACAGCCGGAGACCGACGACGACGGATGACAGCACGCCCGCCGGATCATCGCAAACCCAATTCCCCTCCCCCCGCCCGCTTGGGCGCTCCCGCGCAGCGCGTCAGCGCTCGATCAGCGAATATTCATGCAGCTCCATCGAACGATCGCGGAACCAATTGAACTGCGTTTCCGGATTCGCGCTCGGAGGCAGGGCGGCCCAGAGACGGGCGTAACAGCCCCCCATGTCGACCACCCAGGCTCCGGGCAGCTGGATCTGGAGCTGCAGCCATGATTGCGCGTGCGTGTTACGCACGTCCGCCTCGATCAGTGGCGTCCATTCACCCCGGTGGTAGCCATACCCAAACCAGAACCGTTCTGGATTCCAGAAGTAGCCGTACCAGGACCAGCGGCCCAGCGTGTCGCCCGGGATCCAGGTGATCGCCTCCGGAGTGCGGCCGAGATTTTTCGCATGGTCAATGCGGAGCTGTTCCAGCAAGGCGGTCCAGCTCGCACAGCGTTGGACCAGGGTACGCATCAGGTCGCCGTCAGTCATGGGTGAAGTGGATCAGAGGAGACCAGAGCATGGAACAAGGGACAGGTAGATCCAATACGGGTGCCCGACAAGCGGTAATCCGCAAGTTGACTCCACGGTCCGTGGATCAGGTCGAGCGGACCAGGCCGATGAACTGCAGCCGGGTTTTCGTCCCCGCCTTGCGCAGGATGTTGCGAATGTGGGTCTTTACCGTGGGCAAGGCGATCCGCAGCTTGGCCCCGATCTCATCGGCCGAATGCCCCTTCAGGATCAAATCGGCCATCTGGACCTCGCGCCGCGACAAGCCAAACTTTTCGGCCAAGTCGACCATGCTCATGCCCTGACTCTTCTGCGACTGGGCCACCGAGGACGTCAGCAACAGGTACGGCCGCAGACCCAGCGTGCTGCGCAGGGCCAGGTAGCGCACCGCGCCCACCACCTCCTGGTCGTCGGAAATGGGTTTGGTCAGATTCACCACCGGACCCTGTGACACCACCATTCGGCTGCCGGTCGGCGGCAATTTAAGATCGCGCAACGTGTGGAACGCGTCCTGGCAAGCCTTTTGCCATACTGCCGGGATCGAGGCGGACCGAGGAACATTCATGTTCAGCAAGGCACCCGCGCCGTGCTCCCAGAACAGCAGGTGTTCCCGAAAGTTGCGGTTCTCGAAGACCGGACGCTGCTGACGGTCGAGCACACAGATGCCCTCGGGGTGGAGATTGCTGATGAGCCGGAAGAGACCGACCATGAACTCCTGCTCCTGTTGTTCGGCCAGAACCAGGAACGCCTTGCGCACATGCCCGCCCGCCCAGGCCAGCAATTCCAGCTCCTGGGCGGAAAAGGCGCCGCGTTCGCCCCGCCGGAAGGCAAAGAGGATGAGCGGGGCCGACGCGCTGTCGCCCAGCTGCAGGACGCGACGATGCCAGTCCGTGCCCGGTGCGAGTTCGGTGGCGATCGCCTCGAGCACCTTCGGGGCGAGCACGCCGCCGGTGGTGAGAGATTCGATACCCTCGCGGGCCGCCTTGGTCAGCAACGGACCGGCGGGACGCACCGCCTGACCGACGAAGAGCTGCCGATCCCCGGCCTGAAAACTCGGCGGCAGGAACACCGCCCAGGCATCGACCGAGAGCAGGTTCCACACCCGCCCCAGTGCCTGCTCGAATCCGCGCAGGGTGCGATGGAGGCTCAACTCCACGAGGCTGTCCGTCAGTTGACGCCAGTTGGCCATGGTGACGGCTGCATTGCCCCGCTAGACGCGGTGGTTCTTGAAGCCGAGCAGGCGCATGAACCAGCGGCCCAGGCGGGAGGCGTAGGTGGTCTGGCGGCCCTGGATGGTGACCTGGGCGCGCATGCCCTCGACGGTGAGCTGCTCGGGCACGCTGT
>JAEUGY010000007.1 GCA_016794625.1 Opitutaceae bacterium | reverse complement strand
GATGACCGAGAACTCGTAGGTGCGACCGTAGACCCAGCGGCCGTGGAGGCCGGCGTTGAATCCGTAGATGTTGTTGTAGAAGGGCGGTTCCTGGTCCTCGAGGTTGGCAATGCCCAGACCGACCCGGGCGCCCTTGCCGTATCCCCGCCAGACACCGTCCTTGAACTCGTAACTTCCGCGCAGGTCGATCAGACGCATGGACGGAGACCCGAAATTGGAGACGACCACACCGGCACGGTTGGTATTGTAGCCGCTGATGTAGGTAAAGGCGGTCGAGGCGGACCAAGGTCCCCTGTTCCAGAAGAGCGACGAGGAAACATTCCAGCGCGGGCTGGCGTAGGTGTCGCCGCTATCGTCGATCGGAGGACTGCCAGGGGACAATTCACGTGTTTGTTTGAGCGTCTTCGCGGCATTTACGCCCAAGCGCCACTTTCCGATTTTCTCCCACGGCAGGCGATAGTCCACGCCGAGGTCGAGGCTCTCATTTCTAATCAGACCGAAATTCAGTGATTGGGCGTACAGTGTGGTGATCGGTCCCAGATAGTTGAGTGCGATGTCGGCTGCGGAGGGTGTACCCCGGATGACCAAATCAGGAAAGAGCTGAGAGTTGTTGACCGAGGTCCCTATGCCCAGTTGCTGGATGGCGTCTCTTTGCTCCGTCCGGTAATAGTTTGCACTCAACGACAGTCGTTTCACAAAGGGCGGCTCAACGACAACACCGTAGAATTCGTTGGTGGAGGTTTCGGGCCTGAGATTCGGATTGGGACGGGTGACGTAGTCGAATGCATAGGACTGGTTGCCACGAAACGGATCAGAGAAGGTGATCCGAGAGGAGGTCCCGAGGCGACGATCCTCGGTCAGGCTGGGAGCGCGAAATCCCTCCGAGTAGCTTCCCCGGAACAGAACCGCGCGGATCGGCTGCCAAGTGAAGCCGTATTTCGGCACCCGACTGCTCCCCGCGTCGCTGATGTTCTCATACCGTCCAGCCATGTTGACTTCGAGACGCTCAAGGAGCGGAAGCCGGTTGGGTTTTCCGAAAAGCGGGACCGACAATTCGCCGAAGGCCGCGCGAGTGTTGCGAACGTCAATGAAGTTGGTGACGGTGGTGACGACTGGAAATCCGGCGAAGGCCAACGACGTGTTGTCGTTCTTGCTCCGTTCGTAGGATCCACCCAGCGCTATCCGAATTGGACCACCTGGGATCTCGAAAAGGTCCCCGTTGGCGGAAATGTCGAAACTCTGCATGCCAGAGCGGGCGTCGACCTTCGGATAAATCGCGGTTTGCTCCAGGAGGGCGCTCTGGTTGGCGGCGCCGGCCGACCGTTCATCAATGAAGGGATTGAAGCGCTGGGTGGGATCGGCGTTGTTGGCCAGAGCATTGAAGGCTGTCTGGTTGAACGAACGGTTGATCGACCCGAATTTTTGATCCTGCCAACGGTAGCCACTATCCCAGCGCCATGTGCGGCCGAACTCGCCGCGCAGGCCAACCGTGACGGAATGTGTCTGCGTCTTGGTTTGCTGCGAGACCTGACCCCACTGCGGAAGCATCATTCCGAACTGGATGTTCTCCCGAAAGGGATTGTTGGCGGCCGAAACCAGGACGTTGGCGACATAGGCGGGCAGCGTCCGAGCGCTGCTGCGCGAGTCCGTGAAGCTGTAAGTTCCGTAGGTCTCCATTTTCGGCGAGAACTGGTAGCTGGCGCTGCCCGTGATGCCGTAACGCTCGGAGCCGGCGACCAGCTGAGTCCACTGCGCCGGGTTGGTGACCCGCTGTCCTTGGGCGAGAATGCCTGTCCCCACCTGCCCGGGGACATTGGTCGTGCGGGGTTCGAAGGCGGAAACGGGTGGCGTCGTCGCACTTCCCTCGGGGGCGAGCAACACCCGCACTCCCGGGATGGAGACAAAGCCGGTCGCCGCCACTGCCTGGATCGACGCAGGATATCCCCATTGGATACGTTGATCCGTTCCGTAGACCGGTGCGCCGGTGGTGGCATTGTAGCCAACAAGCCTGGTTCGGAAATCCGGGTCCTTGGTGAATGCACGCTGGGAGGCGACGAGCGGTTCGCGATCGTAGTAGTTGAGTGCGATGGTGCCGCGCAGACGTCCGGCCATCGCTGCAAAGCCGGTGGTGATGGTCGACTGGCGCTCACGTCCGCCGCCATGCTCGGTCATCTTAATGGAGCCACTTACCTCCGTGCCGGACCAGGATTTTTTCAGGACGATGTTGATCACCCCGGCCACGGCATCGGCGCCGTAGATGGCGGAGGCCCCATCCGTGATGATTTCGACGCGCTCGATCAGCCCGAGCGGGATGGTGTTCAGGTCGACGAATCCCTGTCCGGAGGTTGAGCCACGGTTGCCGTTGCCCGCCTGCGCCACCCGGCGACCATCCACCAGGACGAGGGTCGAGCCTGAGCCCAAGCCACGTAGGCTGACACCGGAGACGCCGGTCTGCACCGGGGCATTTGTGGCGAGGAATGGGCTGCCGCCGATAGTGGGACTGGCCGGGAAGACATTTTCCGTGCGCTGGCCGAACGCCATGTTCAGGTCATCCGGTGCGCTGTTGCGGCCAGCTCCCACGCCGTTGTAGGTCTGGGGCAACGTGCGCAGGAAGTCTGAGAGGGTGAACGCCCCGGATGAGCGGATGTAGTCCAGATCGTACGTGCTGACCGGCGAGGGTCCGGCGACATCGGCCTGTCGGATTCGAGTGCCGAGCACGGAGTACTCCTGCATCTTGACCGTGCCGCGTTCGTCCTTCGTCACCGCCGCCGAGCCAGCAGTACGGATCGGCTCGCCTTTCGTCGCCGCCGTCAGGCGATCGACGGAATACCCGCCCGATTTGTCGTCCCGGTTGAGAACCAAGTCGGTCCCGGCGAGCATCCGGCCGAGTGCCTCCATGAAGGGAAGCTCGCCCTTTACCGCAGACGTTTGCACGCCCCTTACGGTCTGGGTGGAGAAAGCGAGCTTAACGCCGGCTTGCG
The DNA here is from genome assembly GCA_016794625.1 of Opitutaceae bacterium. Classification (GTDB taxonomy): domain Bacteria; phylum Verrucomicrobiota; class Verrucomicrobiia; order Opitutales; family Opitutaceae; genus UBA6669. Next base: position 496 of record JAEUGY010000007.1, on the reverse strand, counting down.
TTGCTGCCTGCTTGAGGGTCGTGGCGGCATCGCCCGCCTCGATGTCGAAGAACTTTGCGGAGTCTGCCGCAAAGTTAACCGAGGCCAAACACATGAAAAGCGTCGCCAGGCAGAAGCGACGAACACAACCGTGAGAAGGGATGAGTCGCATGGAGATGAGGTGGTCATACCCAAGACGAATCGTGCTCCCTTACGCACTAAGCCGATTTTCAAGTACTCGATGAACTCGGACCGTCTTGTCGTATTGCGGCGGCAACTCCTCAGCGACGTGGTGGGTCGTTGGTGGGTCGAATCCTCCGGGTTGGAGCGTGATCCAACTCGAAGGACAGGCGCTGATCTTCAGAACAAGGAGCCTTAGAACGGCAGGATGACCGAGAACTCGTAGGTGCGACCGTAGACCCAGCGGCCGTGGAGGCCGGCGTTGAATCCGTAGATGTTGTTGTAGAAGGGCGGTTCCTGGTCCTCGAGGTTGGCAATGCCCAGACCGACCCGGGCG
>JAEUGY010000006.1 GCA_016794625.1 Opitutaceae bacterium | reverse complement strand
GAGGGTGATGTCCTTGGCTTCGATCCAGGCTATGCCGCCGCTATGAATCTGCAGGCCGATGTGGCCGTCGAGCGGGATGGTCGCGTCGGCTTCGACATAGTCGAGTCCGGGCACGCCATTGATCCACGTGCGGATGCGTTTTTCCTCGGCGAGGATGCGGTATTCGTTCCAATCGCCCGGACGGACCGCGGCGGTGAGCGCCGCCGGATCGACGGGCTGGGCGATGACTTTATTGCGACGGGACTCGTCGTAGAGTTTGCCCCACCAGCCGTCACCGGCGTCCACTTGGTAGCCACGCATCTCGGTCGAGTTGGGCACGCGCACGCTGCGGATCTGGACTCCGCTGTTGATCATGCCGGTGCCGGGCACGCCGCTCAGTCGGATTTTCAGTCGCAGGTCGAAGTTCCGAAACGAGCGGGTGGTCGCGAGGAAGAAGTTGTGCGGGATCTTCTCGGTTTTGGAGCCCCCGAGGATGCGACCCTCCTCGACCCGCCACCAGCGGGCGTCGCCTTCCCAGCCGGCGAGCGATTTGCCATCGAAGAGAGAAATCGGACCTGCCGCACGGGCGGGCAGGGCGAGCAAGAGCGCGGCGCAAACCGCGAGGAACAGGGGGAAGCGACGAGGAGCTGGGATCATGGGGTGGAGGGGGACGTGGAATCGTGGATCGGCTGGGCGCGCGAGATGACACGAACAATCATCTCCCGGTACGCGACGAAACCCATGCGTTCATAGATCTGTCGAGCCCGGGCATTGTCGCGCATCACATGCAGGAAAGGGACCTGGCCACGTTGGCATTGGCGTCGGATCAGCGCGAGCATGAGGCGCCGGGCCAGCCCGCGGCCTTGATGGGAGGGCTCGGTGCAGACGCCGCTCACTTCGCGAAACGGTCCGGCTTGGAATCGTTCCCCGGCCATGGCAATGAGTTGGCCCTGCTCCAGGTAGCCGAGGTAATCGCCCAACTCGAGCGTGCGCAGGCCGAACGGGCCGGGTCGCAACCGCGCCGCCAGATCCACCATCTGAGGGGCATGGCTGGCGGTCAATGGGACGAACGGCGCCTCGGGGTCCGGCTCCGGCAGGCCTCCCTGCCAGACCATTTGCCAGGCGGCGGAGTCGAGGTCGAGCGTCCACCCCGGCGGAACCGGGCCCGCCCAGGCTCCGGTGTACAGGTGTTCGCCGGGGGCACACAGGGTGGCCAGGGCCTCCCAGTCGGGCTCTTCCGGGTTGGCGAAACCAATGATCGGGGAGAAGCCTGGGGCGTAGCGGCGGACGGTGTCCGTGCCCACGGAAAACGCGCGGTGGGCCCCGGTCAGACTTTGCCAGACGCAGGTGTCGAGGGGGCGGGGATCGGGAACAAGGGCCATGGCGTCGCCATGAAGACGAACGACCGGGCCGGCCGGGTCCAGTCCAAAGCGGCCGGACGTGCCGGCGTCCCAAATGTAAGGGAGGAGGCGTTACATCCCGGCCCGGTCGATTCCGTAGGCCGGCCGGGGTGTTGACCGCGCGTCCGTGGGGTTCCGGACGGCAGGGGAAGAGGCTTGTCAAGGCGGGTGGGCGCGGGCTCTCTAGCGCCCTCACGGAACCCCGCCCCCTTGGAACTCCCCTCGTTGCTCGCTCCATGAAACCCTGGCTGATCCTCCTTTTCGGTTGCGGGCTGGCCTCGCTGGCGGCGGAACCGCGACTGCCCCGCGACCAGCTTCTGCTCGCCCGCGACGCTCGCGGTGAGGTCACCCCGGTGCGCTCCCCTGCGGACTGGCCGCGCCGGCGGGCGGAGATTGTGCGGGGCATGGAGTCGGTGATGGGTCCTCTGCCCCGGCCGCTGATCCAGGAGTCGCTCGATCCTCGTGTGGTGGAGGAGGTGGACTGCGGCACGTACGTGCGACGGCGGCTGACCTATCAGAGCGAGCGCGGCAACCGGGTGCCCGCCTACCTGTGCATTCCCAAGGCGGTGCTGCTGGCCCAAGACGGCACGCAGGCGCCGGCGGTGCTCTGCCTTCACCCGACCGACACGGTCGTGGGTGCGGGCGTGGTGGTGGGGCTGGGGCCTCGTCCGAACCGGTCCTATGCGAGCGAACTCGCGGCGCGGGGTTATGTGACGATTGCGCCCGGCTATCCGCACCTCGCCGACTACGCTCCCGACATCTTCGGTCTGGGCTACGCCAGCGGCACGATGAAGGCCATCCGCGACAACCAGCGCGCCCTCGATCTGCTTGAGACGCTGCCGTACGTGCGGCGGGGTGGTTTCGGTGTCATCGGACACTCGCTGGGCGGTCACAACGCGGTCTACACCGCCGTCTTCGAACCCCGGCTGGTCGCGGTGGTCTCAAGCTGCGGACTCGACTCCTATCTGGACTATTATGGCGGTCGTCCCGAGGTGTGGAAACACGGCAAAGGGTGGTGCCAGGACCGATACATGCCCCGGCTGGCGGAGTATGCCGGACGGCTGGACGAGATCCCGTTCGACTTTCACGAGATGATCGCCGCACTGGCCCCGCGTCCGGTGTTCGTGTCCGCTCCCCTCCGCGACGGCAACTTCCAGTGGCAGTCCGTCGACCGCGTGGCGGCCGCGGCCCGGGAGGTGTATCGCTTGCACGGGGTCGGAGATCTTCTTCGGGTCGAACATCCCGACAGCGATCATGACTTCCCCGATGCCATGCGGGAGATCGCTTACCAGCTGTTCGATTCGGTGCTCCGGCCCGCCCGCTGAGGCGGGGCCAACGGGCGGGCGCAAGGTTCAGGATGCGGGGGTATCGAGCGCGGCCCGGACGGCGGCGGCCAGGGCGTCTCGGTTGAAAGGCTTCTGGACAAACCCCGCGAGACCCTTGCCGGCGAACCGGTTCACGACATCGCTCTGGGTGAACCCGCTCATGAGAATGACCCGTACCGTCGGTTGAATCACGCGAAGCTGACGGAACGTCTCTTCTCCATCCGGGTGGGGCATGGTCAGATCGAGCAGGACCAGCGTGTAGGCGCCCGGGTCGGCCCGAAACCGGTCCAGACCGGACTGACCGTCCGGGGTGACGTCGACGTGGAAACCAAGCGACTCCAGCAACCGGCTCGCGACCCCCCGCACGGAGTCTTCGTCGTCGATGACCAGGATCCGCCCTGATCCGCGCCAGGCGGGCGCCGGCTCGGCCGGGGGTGTATCGACCGGTCGGCTTGCTTCTTCGTCCCGGGGCAGGTACAGGCGGAACGTGGTGCCGCGGCCTGGTTCACTGTAGACCTTGAGGCCGCCGTGGTGACTGCGGGCGATGCCGAGCACGGCGGCGAGCCCGAGCCCGCGGCCGGTGAACTTCGTGGTGAAGAAAGGCTCGAAGATGCGCTCCAGCGTGGCTGCGTCCATGCCACAACCATTGTCGGTCACCTCGAGAAACACGAAGTCACCCGGAGCGAGATCGGCCAGCCGCAGGGACTGCAGGTAATCGGAGTCGAGCCGGGTCCGGCCGGTGACGAGGGAAATGACACCCGTGCGTGCGCCGATGGCCTCGGAGGCGTTGATCACCAGGTTCATGATGACCTGTCGCAGCTGGGTGGGGTCCCCGCGTACCGCGGTGGAGTCGCGGGTGAGTTCGAACCGGAGCAGGCACGTCTTGGGAATGGAGAGCTGGAGCAGCTGGGTCGTGTCCGCGACCAGCTGGTTGAGGTCGATCCGCTGGATGATGAATTGTCCCCGGCCGGCGTAGGCGAGCATCTGGCGGCAGAGCTCGGCCGCGCGGTGCGCCGAGGACTCGATCAGCTCCAGACTCGCATGGACCGGTGATGTCGGAGCCAGGCTGATACGCGCCAGCGAAGCGCTGCCCAGGACCCCGGTAAGCAGGTTGTTGAAGTCGTGGGCGATTCCGCCGGCGAGCACGCCCAGGCTTTCCAGTTTCTGGGTCTCCTGGATTTTGCGGTCCAGTTCCGCCTGCCGCGCCTCGGCCCGTTTCCGGGCGGAGATATCGCGTGCGCATTTGGAGACGCCGATCACCCGCCCGTCGGGATCGCGGATGGGCGAGATCATGATCGAGACATCGACCGACCGGCCATCCTTGTGGCGCCGGACCGTCTCGAACTGGGGCACAAGCTCGCCGCGGCAGACGCGCTCGTGGGCGGCGGCCTCCTCGCCCTGCCGTCCGTCCTCGTAAAGCACGCTGACCGGGCGGCCGATCATCTCCGCGGCGGTGTATCCAAAGAGTCGTTCCGCCCCATGATTCCATTCGGTCACCCGGCCGTCGAGGGTCTTGCCGATGATCGCATCCTCCGAGTGGGCGACGATCGCGGCGTAGCGCGCGTTGGCGGCGAGAGCCAGCCGGAGCGGAGTCACGTCTTGGAAGGTCGCGACGCAGCCCGCGACGCGGCCCTCGGTGTCCCGGAGCGGCACCGCATTGGCGAGCACATGGACCTGGGTGCCATCGGACCGCTCGACGACCTCCTCAAAATCGAGCACCGCCCGGCCCTCCCTCGTGCAGACTTGCATGGGGAGTTCGTCGGCGTCGAGGACGCGGTCCTGGTGGCGGACCTGAAAGGTCGTGGGCGCCACCTCCGGTGCGGCGGACAGCGAGGCGTTGGCGTCGCGGGGCAGGCCGAGGATGCGCGCGAGCGCGTCGTTCATGCGGATCGACCGACAGGCCGGATCCTCGGCGATGCCCACGCCGACCGGCAGCACATCGAAGAGCGTGCGCATTTCCTCGAGGCGCCGCGACAGCTCCGCGTTGAGCCGCGTCACTTCGGCCTGGCTGGCCGTGTATTCCTGCATCTTCAGCCGAAGCGCCTCGTTGGCTGCTTCCAGATCGGCGGTGCGGACATGGACTCGCTCTTCCAGGGATTCATTCAGACGGCGCAGTTCGGCGGGACTCGCCAGCTGCAGCACGGCTGGGACGAAGCGAACCAAGAGGATGGCCGTCGCGATGGAAGCCACTGCGGTGAACGCTTTGACCCCTCCGGTCAGATAGTAGTGGCCGTGCCAGATGGTCCATACTTCGAGTGCATGGGTGGTGCCGCAGGCGACGATGAACACCGCAAACAGGAGAAACAGCCGGCTGAAGGGCAGGTCCTTGCGCCGCCGCACCAGATAGAGCAGCGTCAGCGGAATGGAATAGTAAGCGAGGGCGATGAGGCCGTCGGAGATTGCGTGGAGCCACACCAGCCCCGGGGTCCACAAGTAGCATTGACCATGTGGCATGAACCCGACGCCACAGAGTTGCTCCAGCCAAGCGTTCATTGTAGGGATAGGATTTTAGAACACCTTGCCTGACACGGGGGAAACTCGGGGTTCCCCTGGCTTCACGCAAAGCAAATCGTCTCCGGTTTGCATATGCCGCCCGCCTGCGAGCGACATGGGCCGTCGCGTTGGTCTGAAACGCTGACTTCGGTCAGTCGTCGGTCGGAACAAACAGCACCTTGATCGCCGCCTTGGTTCGCAACAGGTCAACTCCTTCTGCGTAGCGCGAGAGCGGAAGGGTGTGGGTGATGAGCGGAGCGAGTCGGAGGTGACCTTCCGTGATGGCGCGCAATGCGGTCTCCGCCGCCTGTCGGTTGTGGTCGCCGTAACCCATCAGATGAAGTCCGGGGCCGAAGAGATGCCGGCTGCCGAAGCGCACCTCCTCGCGCAAGACGCCGAACAGCGCCACACAGCGGCGGGTGCGGTCCATGAGAAATTCGATCGATGCGGGCACGCCCGTGAGGTCGATGGCGTCGTCGAGCGCACCGGCCCGCCGGGAGGCGGGCCACGTGGAGGCGTCCGGCGCGAGGGTGCGATGTGCGCCCAGGTGTTCGGCCAGCGCGCGTCGCGAGGCGACGGGGTCGAGTCCCACCACGTCGGACGCCCCGTGAAACCGGGCCAGCTGGACCGCGACCAAACCGGCCGGACCGAGTCCCGACAAACCGAGGCTGCGTCCCGCCACGCCGCCGAGGACCTGGAGTTGCTGGAACGAGACCTCCACGCACATGGCCAGCTCCAGCGACGCGAGGTCGGCGGCGGCGAGGGTGCGGGGAACGATCAGCAGATCGTCTTCGTGAAAGGTGTTGTACTGCGCGTAGAATCCCTGACGGGGACGTCCGGTGTCGCGCCAAGGCGCCACGCGATCGCCCACTCGCAGGCGCGAAACGCCCGGACCAAGCGCGACGACCTCGCCCACGGCCTCGTGTCCCGGCTGCCCGGCCAGGTACGGATAGGTGAGGGTCATGCCGGGGAACATCGGTTTACCCCCGAACAGGTGCAGGTCCCAATGCGGGCAGGTGGCGACGGCCTCGACGCGAAGCAGCACCTCGCCGGACGCCGGAGTCGGGCGGGGCGCGTCCTTCCACGCGGCGCGGCCCGGGGCCTCGAGTTGCAGGATCTTCATGGAGGAGGAAGAGGTCATGGGGGGGGCGATGGAACGCGTCGTCACTCGTCGGTTCAGGAGAGGTGGCGGGCGGCGGGCCAGTCGAGTACCACGCCGAGCACGGCCTCGCGCTTTGTGTGGATCAGGTCCCAGGCCTCGGCGGCGCGCTCCACCGGAAAGCGGTGCGTGATGCAACCCAGCGTGTCGAGCCGGCCCGCTGCCACCCAGGCGAGGGTCTCCTCCAGCCGGGCGGCGGTGGCCCCGGACACAAGATCGAAGGAGATTTCGTAGTTGCGGAAGCACTCCAGTGCGGACTGGAGGTTGACCGATCCCGCGGGACGGTAAAACCCGGCGATGACCATGTGCCCGCCCCGCGCCATCTGAGGCAGGTGCGCGCGCAGCGTGTCGGCGCTGCCCACGGTTTCGACCAGGATGTGCACGGGCGCCTTCACGGCGGCGCGCACCCCCGCCACGCCCAGATCCTCCCGGGCCAGCACCGTTTCCCCGTAGTGTGAGAAGCGGGCCAGGCGGTCCGGATGTCGTCCCACCATCACGACACGGGCGCCCCGCTGCACGAGCGTCTGACCGGCCCATTGTCCGACCAGCCCGTCGCCGATGACCACCGCCGTGCTCCCGGGAGTCACCGGAGAGCGCGAGCCGCAGTTGAAGCCGACCTGCGTGAGCACCAGTCCCGCGTAGGCGACGGGATCGAGCCCGGCCGGGAGCAACATCACGGCTCCCTGGCTGCAGACGGCGGGGGAGACGTGGCCGGCGAATTGATTTTCGATCGTGCCGGTGACCCGGCTCATCGAGGCAAAGACCCAGTCGCCCGGCTTGAAGCGGGACACGGCGGATCCGACCTCTCGCACCCTTCCCACCTTCTGATAGCCGGCGACGCGCGGAAACGGCGCGGGGTCGCCCGGCTTCCAGGCCACGTCACCCGAGAGACGTTCTCCCCGCAAAAACGAACCCTCCGTGCCATTGCTGATCCAGGAGTGATGCACCTCCACCACCACATCGTCCGGCCCGGGATCGGCGCTGGTGATGGGCTGAAATTTCACCGTGTTGGGGCCGGTGAAAACAACGGCTTGGGATTCCATGCTCCGAGTGCGGCGGAAGTGACGGGCAGTCTCAAGTTCCAACCGAACGGCCGCGACTCACGCTCAGGGAACAAACTGCAGGGCGAACAACGAGGTTCCGCGCAGGGTGATGATGAGGCGCACGGGTCGGCCCGCCAGTTCCGAGAGGTCCGTGCCTCGCCCGAGCCATTCCACCGTGTGGTGCACGAAATTGCCGTTGATGAACACACAGTCGTCGACGGAAAAGCCGGGGATTGGCCGGCCTTGATCGTCTTCAAATCCCACCTGCGCGTATCCGAGTCCTCCCGTGTTGATGTTCAGGACCAGACGGCGGCCGGAAAAGACAATCGGCCGGGTCACAATCGTGCCCATCCGGTCATAGGGCGCATCCGCCGACACGAAGCCGTCCAGTCGTTGCACCGCGCGATACACGGCGTTGCCTTCCGGTCGGCGACGGGCGGGTGAGTGATAGTCCTGCTGCCCGTAAAAGTACTGCCAGAGCTCGTCACCGCGCCGGACCATGCCCTCCGCCAGGTAGATCTGATGCAGCGGAGTGCCTTCATAGGTTCCAATCGGCAGGTAGGCCGGTGACGGGAAGCGTCTCCACGAAACCCCGTTGCGGCTTACCGCCAACTGCGTCTCGACCAGCCCGGAACCAAGACCGCGCGAGCGCTCCTCGTAGAGCACCCGACGGGTGGCGGGTTGTCGCGGTTCCTCGTAGTCAAAATACATCACAGGAAACGCCACATAGGCATCCGGCGCCCATGGATACTTGTCGGCCTTGGGGACGTAGACGCCGCTACCGGGAGGATCGATCTTCGGATCGGGTTGGAACACGGTCGGCAGTTCAATGCCAAAGTCGCCGGGAGTGAGGGGCCCGTTGTCCAGCCACCAGGGCTGCGGCGAGCGCAGGGAGCGCACCTTCCCGATCTGCTGCACCTCGGCCTGGGTTTTCAGCCGCACCGGCCAGGGTCGGCCCACGTCCGTCGTTTCGGCGAGGACAAATTCGCGGCGCGTGCCCCCGCCTTCGCTCCGCGGAAAACCGGTGCGGTGATAGCCGACGTAGACGCCCCGTTGATCGTCGTAGAAGAGGCTCGATTGAGAGCCGGAGCGGAAGGACAACACCGCCTGACGGTGGCGCGTCCATTTCCAGCCATCTGCTGAAGTGTAGAGATAGACACCGCGACCCTCGAGCCCACTGATGTATTTCCAGCGGTGTTCCGGCGGGCCGTTGGGGTCGATGATCGGCCGGCCCAGCGGCGCCGGTTCTGCGATGACGATGTTCTTCCGGTTTCCGTGGTGCAGCCCGGTGTCCGGCGCGGTAAAGCTCTTCCCGTCGCGCGAGACGTGGACCATCAGGTAGTCGTCGGGGCCCCCGTTGTAGAGGCGGATCAGGCCGTCTTGGTCCTCGACGACGGTGAGGTGCTTGCGAAAGGGTCCCTCAATTCCGTCCATCACCCGCTCGATCCGCCGGGGGGGATGGGCGGAGAACGAGATGTGCTCGCTCCGCGCGAACAGCGCGTCGTCGAGGAAGAGGTGCTTCCGTCCTTGCAACGGTACCACCCCGGTCCGGGGCGTATCCGACGAGAACAACAGTGGTTGAGCGGGTCGCGGCGGGTGCAGGGTGGAAGCAGGTGCGAAACTACCGGGAGGAGTGAAATCGGCCTCGTAGAGGGCTCCGCGCGAGATGCGCAACTCGTCGATCGCCCCGGGCAAGGGTCGTCCCCAGCGTCCGTCGCGTCCGATGGAGAGATAGTCTTCCTCCCCGGGCGGCAAACGCTTCAGGTGCAGGGGAAGGGCCCCGCCCTGGCGGCGTCCATCCACGAAGTGGAGGAGGTGTCGCTCGGACGATCGGTAGACAAAGGCGTAGTGGTGCCAGTGGAGGGAGTCGCCCAGCGACGCGCCGTGCGTTGGGATGTTCGCTCGCACGCTCGCGGCTTGGTTCTCCAGCCAGAAGCAACCGGCGGCCGTATCGAGCGACAGGCGGGTCACGATTTCGTTCTCCGCCCGCGGCCCCGTCCCCAGTTCCAGCACGACTCCAGAGCCGGCCGCCTCGCGGGCGAGAAACCAAAATTCCACCGTCCAGTCAAAATCACCCAGATTGAGGTCGGTGCGGGTGACACGGGCGAAGCTCACTTCCTTGCGAATGTGATTCTCACCCCGGGTCATGAGTGCGGCAAACTGGGCGTTGTGCCAGCTCATCGGCTCCTGGGTTCGACCCGGCGGGACAGGAAACCGGTGCAATGCGGCCGTCTCCTCGCCCGACGTCGGTACAGTTACCGGTGGATACGGATCGGTGGAAAGCGCCTGGCCGAATTTACCTTGGATCACGCGGCCGCCGAGACCGAGCACCAGTGGGGCGTCGATGCCGTCGGCCGACTCGAGGGGGGTGCTTGGATAGAGTCCGAGCGGCTCGTCAAACAGCCAGAGGGCGACCGTCTGGGCGGCCGCGGCCTCGGCATGCAGCAAGACGAGGATCACAAGCCAGCAGCTCCCCAAGCGATTGCTGGATGAAAGCGTCCTCGTGAGCTTCCTCGTTGTGGCCCAGCCTGTGGCGGTAGCTCGGTTCATGAACGGGAACGGAGTGGAGCAGTCCCCGGCTTGTTCTGAAGAACGGCCCAAATCGGTCGCAAGCCCATTCTTTGGGGCCTATATCATCGCTATTTCATCGCCCGACGAACCCGTCGCGTATCCGCAGGGTTGAGGCGATCAGGGGCGCGCGGCCAGCAGCGGCTGGGTCCAGGCGGTTTCCCACTCGCCGGGTGCGCTGCCGTCACGTTTGGGTTTTGAAGAGATGATCTTGGCCCGCACGTAAAGCTCGTCGCCGCGCAGGGTGTAGCTCGCGGTGGGGCCGGTGCTTTCAGCAAGCACGGCGCCGATCTCCGCGGGATAGCGGCGATGGGGCAGGGTGCGACGCGGTGCAGCCGGATCGACCGGAGGGGTGAGCTCGACGCTGCCCGGGGGATAGTTCCGGCGGGTGCCGATGAAGACGGTGCGGTAGCTCACGCCGGGCTCGGCCTGGATGGAGAGGGAGAGCCGGTTGCCGGAGCGCGCAACCTCGGACAGCACCACGCCTGACGTCGCGTAGAAGTCTCCCGCCTCCAACGCGCGGATGATGGACTCCGCCGTGAGGTGGCGTGCGCGCACCATGATCCAGCCGAGGCCGGGCCGGCTCTTGGTGGGATCCGAGGTGTGGTAGTTGTGGGAGTCGTCGACCGCGACGCCGAACATCGGCTCCAGCTTGAGCTCGGCGATGCGCCGGGTGAGCACAGCGTCCCAGAGCGCGTCCATGCTCAGGTGGTGGGCGTCGCCCGCGTTCTCCACCTGGGGGTGGCCGTTGTAGACTTCGAAGAAGAGGTCGCCCTTCAGCTCCATCAGTTCCTCCGGCGTGATGCCCCAGCGGAAGTTCGGATGGTTAATGTGGGCGATCATCGCCTGTCCGGTCTTTTCCCGCTGGGCGCGCACGGCGTCGAGGGTGCGCTGCATGATGTCGGCCGCGCGCTCGCTTTCGACCGGACGCAGGAGATCGCGCGGATTGGTGACATTGATGTGGACCGGGCCGGACAGCTCGGGCGTGGTGGCGGTCTTCGGACGCTTCCACGAGGCGGTGACCTCTTCGCTCGGAATGAGCAGGAACCGTCCGGGCTCCTCCAGCAGGGAGCGGTATTCCGCCAGCGGCTTTAGTCGCACGGAGCGCTGGCCGTCGCTCTCGCGGAATTCCACCCAGTCCGGCCCAAACCGACGGAGGTAGGCCTCGATCACCGCGCCGCCACCGCGCAGCTGCACGGACCCGCCGATCGAGACCGGCGCCTTCAGCTCCAGCCAGCGTTGGCCCTCCTGCATGACATTGTGATCGGAAAGCGCGAGGAAGTCGTATCCTTTGTTCTTATACCAGTCGGCGATCATCTCCGGGTAGTCGTCGCCGTCGCTCCAGAGCGAATGGGTGTGCAGATTGCCCTTCCACCAGCGCGGTGCGGTCGACCCGGCCTCGGCGGCGGCTTGGGTCGCGCTGGTCAGGACGATCGCCAGGAGTGACAGGAGAGCGGCGGGCAGGTGGCAACGGAGAGGCGGCATGGCGGAAAAGCAGACGGCGGTGCGTAGGCGGGGTCGGATGGGGGTTGTCGTGCAGACTGGACGAAAAGGATGGGGTGAGGCGAGCCTTGGGTACGCGCACGTGCCGATTCCGCCTGAAACACGAACCGCGGCGTCGACGGAGCGACGCCCTCCATCCGTGTACCCTGCGGGTGGCATTTGTCGGCAGCCTCGCCGAGGCAAATCCGGCCCCTGGAGGGCGCCGCTCCGTCGGCGCCGGACGCGTTTAGAACGTGTAGTTGGCCCCGAGCGAAGCCCGGAATCCGTAGCGTGTGGTGTCTTCGGGATTTCCGGTCTGGCCGAACCCTTGGTAGGAGACCTGGGGTTCATCGTTCAGATTGTTGATATTGAGGAAGAGGCGCAGGTTCTGGTTCACCTGGTAGCTCGACTCGAAATCCACGGCCTCCGTGGCGCCGAAGTAGTCATCGAAGGTATTGTCCACATCGAGCCCTTCCAGGTACTCCGACCGGTAGCGATAGCTGATCTGCGCCCGGAAATTGCCCGCGGTGTACTCGAGGGCGCCGTAGTAGATGGTGTCCGAGAACCCGTAGGTCGGCAGCTTCTCGGCCTCGCGGCCTGGGTACTTGCCGTCGCTTTCCGTGAAGGTGGCCGACAGCGAGACGGCGAATCCCTTGAGTGGACCGGGGAGGAAGTAAAGTCCCTGGCGGGCGATCAACTCGAGTCCGTAGTTTTCCGCTCCCTGGGCATTCTGGGTCGTGGTGAAGGTGTAGGTGCCATTGGCGGCCGGGATGGGAAAGCCGTCGGCGTCCGTCGTGTTGAAGCGGACTGAACTGTCATAGTAAAACCCCTTCAGATCCTTGTAGAACAGTCCGACCGAGTAGAGCCCGCTGCGCTGGGTGTAGTATTCGAGCTGGACATCGAAATTGTGCGACGTGGTCTCCTTCAGGTCTGGATTGCCCCCGGAGATGTTGCCGGTGTTGGTATCGAGATTGAGACCCGCCACGAGGCGGTCGACGTCGGGCCGGCTGTAGCTGCGGTTGTAACTCTCGCGCAGGATCAGATTCTTCCTCAGCTCATGCCGGAGATGGAGCCCAGGCAGGTAGACGGTGTAGTCGCGCTCGCGCCGGATGCGCGTGGGCGCGGCCGGGGCGTTGCTGTTGTAGCGGAACGTCTCCGACGAGAAGGTGTTGTTCTCCGCGCGCAAGCCGGCCACGACCGTGGTGCGTCCAACCTTGAGGGTACCCATGACGTAGCCGGCGGCGATCTCCTCGGTGGCCTGGTAGTCGTTGATCACCTGATTGAGCAGCGTGTCATTCGCCTGGAGGGCGAAGAGCGAGGGAGAGGACCGGAGCAGCGCTTCCGTCCGGCCTATGTCGGGCTGCAACAGCAGGGGAATGCCGAACGCGGTGTAGTTGCTGCGTTCCAACAGCGAGGCGTACGGAAAGCCGCTGGCGTTGCTGCCGGTGCGGTAGACGATTGAAGACTGGTCCTGTTCCTTGGTGTTTTCGCGGTACTTCAGCCCGGCCTTGAAGGAGCCGCTGATTTCGGAGCCGATGAATCGCTTCTCGACGTCTCCCTTCAGGCTGAACGCCTGTTCCGATGCATCGCGCGGTGCCAGGGTCAGGTCGCCGCGATTGATCGCGGTGATATCATAGGGATCCTTGCCATTGGTGATGGTGTAGATCGGCTCGGTGCGGTTCGACTGGTCGTAGGCGATCTGATAACCCTGATTGCGGATGACGTAGGAGAGACTGCGATCCCGATTGGACTCGTTGGTGGAGAGAAAGCCATCGTAGCTGAAAACCAGCGTTTCCAGCTGATGGCGGCCGCCGAAGGAGGCGCCGTAGGCGTCATTGTCGGTCGTCGACTCTTCGTTCTGGTAGCGGATTTCGGTGAGCGTGTTGGCGGTGCTGCGTCCCGTGTTCGGGGTGGCGGCGGCGATCGATTTCGTGCCGGTCGCCCCGTTGAAATTGTGGTTGCTGTTGATGTAATAGCGCGTGCGCGGTTTCTCCGTTTCCACCGTGTTGTGGGAGTAGAACGGCCGCAGATAGAAGGTGGCGCGCTCGTGCAGCCGATAGTCGAGGGACAGGTTGAAACCGAAGGCTTCGGTATCCCGGTAGTTGGTCTGCGGCGTTCCGTTGGTGTGGAAGTAAAACGGCTGGCTCAGCGCGAGCGCCGGCTCGTTTTGGGGGCGCAGGTAGGCGTAGTCCTTGTCGAGGTTGTCGTAGTCACGAGAAATCGAGTACGAGGTGGCGGTCAGGCTGACGCCGAAGTTGTTTTCGCCCCGACCCAGGCTGAGCACGTCGCTGTAGGTCACGCCGGCGTTGTGACCCCAGGTTTCATTTTTGTCGTAGTATTCCCCGCTGGCGGTCAGGCGAACACTGCGTCCCTCGCGTTCGAACGCCGAGCGTGTGGTCACATTGATGATGCCGCCGAGGGCGTCTCCGTCCCGGTCCGGCGTGGGAGCCTTGATCACCTCGATGTTGCTGATGCCGTCGGCCGTCAGCTGGCCCGTGGCAAACGAACGGGTGTTGCCCGAGGTGGGCAGCCGATTGCCATCGATTTGGAACGCATTGTATTTCGATTCCAGGCCGCGAATGTTGACGCCGGAGGGCGAACCGTCCTCGTCCTCGCTCACCGTCAGGCCGGGCAGACGCTGCAGGGCGTAGCCGATGTTGCCACCGACCATGGAGCCGAAGGTCTCTTCCGACACGATGTTGATGATGCCGGAGGATGTTTTCTGCTGGTTGACCGCGAGGGCCTGGCCCCGGGCCTGTTCGGCCACGGTAAAGGCCTCCAAGCGGAGCGCTTCACTCTTCAGACCGAAGGCGAGCGTCGCGGAGCGATCGGCCGCCACCGTGACCTCTTGGATCGCGGAGTCGAGGCCGACGTAGTCGACCTCGACCCGGTAGGTGCCAACCGGAAGACCGGGCAGGGAGAAGCGCCCTTCGGCGTCGGTGTAGTCGAGGGCGGGGGTGCCCAGCACTTTGACGATCGCGCCTTGCAGCGATTTGCCGGTGGCGGCGTCCGAGACACGCCCGGTGAGTGAACCCGTGGCGGACTGCGCCTGCAGACTGAGCACGCAGGCGATGAAGGACGCCGCGAGCAGCCAGAAGCGCCACGAAAGAGGCAGATGGGGAATGGGAGTGAAGTTCATGGTGTGGGCAAAACGCCGTCCAGGAGCTTGGGCCCGATTCAGAGCGATTTTATGACGAAGCAGTGACGGTTCGGTTAAGTCGTTGCACGGAACGGTGACGACCGTCCGTGCCTTCGCCGGGTTCTTGGGCAGACAGGGTCCGGAGACCGGTCGAAGGTGCACCCTGGGGCCTTGGTTTCAGGAGCGCCCCTTGCGTGGGATGCCGCCCGGGGTTCGGCTCGACTCCATTCCTCCGGTTGTTCAGACCTTGGCCCATGCCAGCGTATCAGATTGAGCGGTCCATTCTGGTCTCGGTTCCGCCCTCCGGGGTGTTCGCGGTGGTGTCGGATTTCAACACGTGGTCCAGCTGGTCACCCTGGCTCATCGCCGACCCCGGGGCCACGGTGCGTGTCTCGGGCGAGCCCGGGAGCGTGGGATCGGGCTACTCCTGGTCGGGCGAGGTGACGGGGGCCGGGGACATGGAGCTCCGCAAGGTGGAGCGCGGCCGGCGCCTGGAGATCGAACTCCGGTTCTTGCGGCCCTTCAAGTCGAGGGCGGAGGTCGTCTTCGAGCTGCAGGCGAACCCCGCGGGCACCTTGCTGACCTGGCGCATGAGCGGAAGCCTGCCGTGGTTCCTCTTCTGGATGATCCCGATGCTGAAGACGTTTGTGGGGCTGGATTATCATCGTGGACTGCTGATGCTGAAGGACTGGATCGAGACCGGGCGTATCGATTCGAAAACCACCTCTCATGGGGTCACACCGGTCGGACCACTGCGCATGTTCGGGGTGCGCGCGAGCGCGCATCTGGAAACGGTGGGCACGGTCGGCCCGCCCGCGATGGAGCGCTCACAGCAGCTTTTCCGGCAGCATGGACTGCCGGTGACGGGCGAGGGGATCGCGGTGTACCACCACCTGGCGGTGAAGACGGGCATGCTCGATTTCATCATCGGCCGCGTGGTGCCGGACTCGGCGACGCTGCCGAAGGGAACGGACCTGTGCGAATGGCGTCTGCCGGCGGTCCGGGCATTTCGAGTCGAGTTCGAGGGGGCGTATCATCACCTCGGCAATGGCTGGAGTGTCGCCAACCAGCTCGCGCGTCACCACAAGTTGAAACAAAGCAACGCCGGGGCCTTTGAGCTTTACCGCCCCCTCGTAAAGGGCGCCGCTCCGACGGATCGAAAGGTTGACATTTTTCTGCCGCTCAAGGGCTGACCTTTGCCCACGGCGCTTCGAGGGTGGACCTGGGATCGCCGACCCGTCAGTACACGTTCTCATGCGAAGGATGCCGTGTTTGGGATACCTTTTCCTCGTCATGACGCTGTGCGCATCGGTTTGGGCCGCCGGGAAACCCTATGGGACCTTGCCGCCCGGCCCGCTCAGTGTTTCCGAGGTCTCCGAGGTTTCCGCGGAAATCTGTCGGGATCTGCTCTTTGATCCGTCCGCCGTGGCCGGGCGCCTGCCGCCCGGTCACCGCCTCATCACCGCGGCTGAGCTGGCGAAGGACGATCCGGCCGTGGCGGAATTCTTGAAAGCGAATCCGGATTTTTCGCGCCATGCGATCGGCAGCCTGTGTTTCATGGCGGTGGGCGCATTCACGGTGGACGGGGTGCGGGTACATCCTCCCGGCCCCACGCCCATGGCCTTTTGGTGGGCGCGGGCGGAGGGACCCCGCGATGCGCGCATGCAGGGGAAATCCCAATGGGTTCAGCTCGGGAGTTGGTACGCGCGCGACCTCTTGGCGGAGCGCGCAAACATCCTCGCGACGGATCCCATGGCTCAATTCACAGACCTGCAAGTGACGGAAGTGGTGCCGCGCGTCTGGCGCTTGCGACTGGTGCTGCCCGACGAGGTGGTTTCGGCCGACGTCCGATGCAGCGGAGAACCGGTCCGCCGCCGTGCGCCTGAACCGGGCTTCATGTCGGTGCCTTTTTCCGGCGACCAGGCGGGATACTTCTGGGTCATCACGTACTTCGGCCATCATCACCTCCCAGCCCAGGGCGAGTGGCAGAGCCAGGGGACCGGCGTGTTTTCTTCCGCTTTCCGCGTTCCGCAGGAAGCCAAGACTTTCGGCACCGGCTTCCAATACCGCTGGTCCGCGCTCTCCGGCCTCTACCGACGCGGATCCTCACCGGCGGAGCGGAGCGAGTGACCCACGCGCCTGGCAACCCAGGCCCGTGAGGACCGTGGAAGACCAGGCGCGTCGCGATTCCGGGTGCCTGCTCCGACGGAGCCCTAGAACGGCAGGATGACCGAGAACTCGTAGGTGCGACCGTAGACCCAGCGGCCGTGGAGGCCGGCGTTGAATCCGTAGATGTTGTTGTAGAAGGGCGGTTCCTGGTCCTCGAGGTTGGCAATGCCCAGACCGACCCGGGCG
>JAEUGY010000124.1 GCA_016794625.1 Opitutaceae bacterium | reverse complement strand
CCGCCACCGCCGCCCGGTGCTGGCGGACCAGCCACACGACGACGCCCACAAACACCGCGCCCCCCATCAGCACGAGGAGGAGAGGCATGTACGCGGCGGCGTGCTCGGGGCGGTAGCCCCGGCGCAGGGTAACGACCGACGGGTTCTCGGGATCTACAAAACAAACGTGCTCCGAGTTCACGGGATACTGACTCGCCAGAAGCGCGGCCTCCGACTGGGTGCCCGTCGGGGCATAAAGAAAATCGACCATCGTCGAGGTGTACGTCCGGTCGCCCACGCGGTAAGTGTAGTGAATATCCGCACGGTACGTGGGGTCATCGGAGCTGCCGGACCTCTTGGTACCGGAATAGACGATACGACAAGGCACCTCGGGCCAGGTCAGCGAGCGCTTTACCCGATCCAGGTTGGGCAGCGAATAACTGACAAAAATCCAGACACCGAGACCCATCAGAGCCATGGCAAACACCAGCCCGAACGAGCCACGCAGTACATCGACCGTGCTCGCACTGGGACGCGGCCCTTCCTTGCCTGAAACCAGAACGATCATCCAAATAGACTGCCCCTCCACCGCCCAGGTCGCAAGGCGATTGAAGGCCTCAAGTAAATCCAAACCAACTCTTTACAACTTGATCAACCCAGCGTGACTGACTCGGCGAGGAATCGTCATCCGCGGCCGGGTGCGACCGCGATCTCCGTCCAGACCAGGTCCGGAGTTTTCGCAAGTCGTTCAGGTCTGCATTCCTCGGGCCGATACCTGCTAGATGCAGCGATTCCAAGCGTTCTCTCCGGCCCCATGTTGGTGTTCGCTGCTGGCAGCAATCTTCTGTGTCTCCATGGGAACCGCCCAGCCGATGGCGGTCACATGGGACGCCTCGTCTACCACAATCGCAACCGATGCCACCCTCGGCCTCTGTTTCAACAATACCCAGCTCGGCACACGCGACGATGCGGGTACTTTGCATGCGGTCTGGGTCCAGGGCAACCAGACCCGCCATGGCCGCCTCTCCGCGATCACCACGGTCTGGACCGTCAGCGCGCTGCCACGATTCTCAGTTACCGGATCGATCACCAAGCCCACGCTGTCGCGCGCCGGCTCGCACCTCTTCGCCGCTTGGAGCGAGGGAGCCAGCGTCGTCCTCTGTCGCTCGACCGACCTGGGCGTGACATGGAGTCCTCCGATTCAGGTCACAACGGGCAACAGCAGCGTTCTCAGTCTGACCGCGCTGACCCGTCCCAACGGCACCCCGGCTGTGGTCCTTGTGTGGGTCACACAATCGACCGAGAAGGTCCAGGCATGCGCCTGGCGCGGTACAACGTGGGCGGCCTCCGATTTCACAACCCCGGTTGCGCTCGCCACCACCGCAAGTCCCACCCGCGATCCGTGTGTCACCAGCGACGGCAGCACGGTCTATACGATCTGGGAGGACACGCGCAGCGGCAATGATCAGCTCTATTTGACCCAATCGACGGACTTCGGTGTGACGTGGACGGCAGAACAGGCGGTCCGCTCCTCTCCGGGAGGAACGATCCTAAGCGGCGGCGATCCTTCGCTCGTCGCCCTGCCCGGCGGTACGTTCTATCTTGGATACCAGCGGATCAACACCGTTTACCTTCGCACGTCGACCTCCCTGACCGCCGGCTTCAGCGACCTTGGAGCCCAAGGTTCAGGGTTGTTTGCCCACACCGCCGCCTCGGCATCCGGGGTGATCGCAATGGCGTGGGAGCAATTCACCGGCAGTCTTTTCGACGATAGTAAGAAGACGGTGGGACTCTCCCTTTCGCTCGACCGGGGAGCCGGATTCGACCGCCCGTCCGCCATGCCCGGGTCCGCCACCGCCACTGCCCGCACTCAGGCCGGCTTGGTGCTTGGCTCGAACACGCTGGATGTGTTCTGGCTGGAACGCTCCGGCACCACCCCGGCACTTCAGCACCGCACCGCCCGCTTTGGCATCGTGCCTTCAAATCCGCAACCCGTCACGGTGACCTCCTCCCCTGCACCGGTCACGGTCTATCCCGGATCGCCGGCCAACTTCTCTGTGGTGGTCAGCGGAACCGCCCCTTTCACCTATCAGTGGCGGCGGAACGGCATTCCCCTCGAAGGCGCCACGTCATCCAACCTGATCCTGAGCGCGCCCAGCGAACAAGACGGAGGGAGCTACGATGTGGTCGTAAGCAATGCAGCCGGGTCGGTGATATCCGCAGCAGCGACTCTCACCGTGCTGCCGTCCGACTCGCGGATCACCAATCTCTCCGTCCGCACCTCCTTGGCGGCCTCTCAGCGGCTGGTGGTGGGGTTTGTCACGCAGGGCGGAGTGAAGCCCGTGGTGATGCGCGCGGTGGGTCCGGGACTCGCCGCCTTTGGCGTCACCGGGTCCATGGCGGATCCACAACTGGAGCTCTATCAGGACGCGGTGCGGATCGACCAGAACGACCAATGGGGCGGGACAACGGCGTTGATCACCGCGTTCGCCCGCGTCGGCGCCTTTGCGCTCGATGCCTTTTCGCTCGACGCCGCGTTGCAGGGCTCGGTCAGTGGCGGTCGCACCGTGCAGGTTTACAGCGCGGGAAGCGGCATCGTGCTGGTTGAAGTGTATGACGCCGAAGCATCGGCCCCCTCGAGGTTGGTCAATGTGTCGGCCCGCAATCGCGTCGGGACTGGGGATGACCGGCTCATTGCCGGCTTTACTTTGGTCGGAAATGGGACCCGGCGGATCCTGGTCCGGGCTGTCGGACCGACTCTCGCGGGCTTCGGAGTTTCGGGCGCACTCAGCGATCCGCGTCTCGAAGTGTATTCGGGCCCGGTCAAGGTCGCAGACAACGACACCTACTCCGCCGCAACCGCATCGCACTTTGCCAGCGTTGGCGCGTTTGCCTTGAATCCAGGGTCAACTGACGCCGCGCTTCTCCTTACCCTGGCTCCCGGAGGCTACACCGTCCAGGTCGCGGGCTCCAATGGAGGTACCGGCGAAGCCCTGGTCGAGGTCTATGAATTGCCGTGAACCGCCAGACTCAGGCCGGTAGCGGATTCACCGGGGACGAAAACCCAGCGAACCTCTGGCAGATGCGCAGTATCTGTATCTGTGAAGTCCGAAGGGTCATCCGCAGCGCACAAGACTTCGCTCGCGGGACCCTGCGGGTCGTGGACCAAGCGCCCACGACCCATAGGAACGATCACGGAGCCTCGTAAATTTCCACCAAGGCAATCCCGGTGGTGTCTCCTGCTCCCGATACCTGAACGGTGTACCCGCCCGGAGGCAGGGTGACCAGGATCGCCGCATCCTTGCTCCCGGGATTCAGGGCGAACGCACCGGTCAGCTGAGTCACGCTCTGCAGCGCGTTGAGGTTGGAATTTTGCTCCCAGCTGTCATTCGCGCCGATCAATCCGCCCGCCGCATTGGTCAGGCGGAGCACCGGGTCGGCCAGCGCGGACGACGCGAGCCCGAAACGACCGAGCGAAGGCCCGGCGGCGCGGATGAGCAGGGTGCGGGGCTGCTGGCCATCGATGACAAACCCGGTCACGAGAACGGCGGCGCCCGTGCCAACCAGTCCCCGGTTCGAAACATTGATCAAACGGTCGGACGCCGTGCGCTGCCCAACCGACGGGGGTTGGATCGCCGAAGGCGCCCCACCGACCACAGCCTGCATGGCGCGGAAGAACACGTCCGTGTTGTCGTACGAACCGCTGAAGAGGCCGGCACCGACACCCATCGCGGAAACCGGAATATCGGACGCCGTGTGGACCGCAGACGTGCCAGGAACCTGCCCGGTCACGAGGTACCCGCCAGCCACGTCCCGCTTGGTGGGGTCGGCAGGATACGTATTGAGGGGCGCCTGTCCGGCAAACGGTTGCTGGCTGTCCTGAATCGGCTGTGCGTTGGTGCGCCAGTCTTCGTTGCGGTCCGCGTTGCCCGCGTAGCCGATCAACATACGACGGTCCACATTGGTGCTGCTCGGATAACCATCCGCCAGGATTTCATAGAGCGGAAAACCTGCCTGTTCGTAGAGTCCAACCACGGGCGTGCGCAGTTGGGCAACGCCCCCGTTGGCCGCGGCGCGCGTGGCCAGATCCGCATCGGTCACGCGGCTGGCACCAATGATGTTGACGCCGGCGCACTCGTGGTCGGCGGTGACGATGGCCAGGGTGTCCGGGTTGGCGAGGACGAACTGGCGCACCCGTTCAATCGCGCGGTCGAACTCGATCGTCTCCAGGATCCAGCGCTCGGTATCCATATTGTGGGCCTGTTTGTCGATTGAAGCAGCCTCCACCATAAGCACAAAACCCGCCGGATTGCGCTGCAGCACCTTGAGCGCCGTATCCGTCATTTCGTCCAGCATCGGCTGGTCGGGAAAGCCATAGTCGGCGGCGATGTTGGACCGGCCGCGACGTCCGTCGATCTTGTCGAGGGCCACGGTCATGTTCGAAAGGTTAAACAGACCGAGTAGACGGTCCGTCGTGGCCGGCACCTCCTTGAGCTGGGTCGACGTCGCGGCGTAGGTGAAGCCAGCCTTCTGGAAATCAGTCAGCAAATCGCGGCCGGGATCCGAAGCACCCCGGGCGACGCCCCAGGCGTCGGCCAGTTCGGAGGGCAGCTGGTAGTCACTGCCGGCCGATCGCGACGAACCCGGCGTGGTGTTGGGGAGAAACCACCGGCGGCCGCCGCCCATAAGCACCCGGAGCCCGCCTTTGACTGCGGTCTCGTCGAGGTACTGATCGCAGATGCCCGTGCCGGCTCCGCGGTTGGACGTGTGCGTGCCAAACGCGCCCGGCGTGGCGTCGAAAATGTCGGAGGTCGTGACGATACCGAGCGACTTGCCCTGGGTGCGCGACAGGTACTCGCCGATCATTTCCACGCGCGGATTGTCAAACGCGTCCGTGGTGTCGTCCGGAAAGACGCCCTGCTGGTTGTTATTCCCTTTGTTGCCGGTCGAGTAGATCGCGGCGCCAGGTGAGGAGTCCGTGATGATCGAGTTCAAGGACGCGGTTTGAATCAACCCGGTGACCGGGAACTGATCCATGGCCAGGGGTGCGAGCGATTTGCCCTGGGAAACCCCATTGAGCATGATGCGCGCCGCCGTGCGATGGGCGATGCCCATGCCGTCGCCAATCAGGAAGATCACGTTTTTGGCCTTCGTCAGATTCCCAGTCGTATTCAAGCCGACGATCTCAAAATTTCCCTGGGCAATGGCATACTGCCCGTCGCTTTGCAGCGCCCGCACCGAAAGGATGTGGATTCCCGGAGTGGCCAGCTGGAAGGCGCGCTGGGTGGCGATCTGCGTGCCCGCCGGTAGACCCGTGGCCGTTGCGGAGGTCAGCGTCACCCGTCCCGCCACCACCGAGCCATCAATCAAGAATTCCACCTGAGTGATGGTCTGGCCAGCGTCGGGGCGAATCGTCGCCTGTAGATCAAAACGCTGTCCCGGCAGAAACCGGGAAATAATCGGCGGATTCGGATCCCCAAAGGAAAAGAGCTCGCTCGGAGGAGTGAGCCGGGAAACGGTGGGCGCGGCGGTGGAGACGGCGACGAGACCCGCGAGGGCCAAGGCGGCCATCCCGGCGAAGGCCGGATGGCAGGGAGGACGAAGACAGGACATAGGAACGGAATCAGTTGAGGGACGAGCGAAGTGAAGAAGGACCCGAGGCCGCATCCGCGGTCTGGGTCACAGGCGGATCGAGCAAGAGGCGCACAGCGGAGTTGCGCCCATCGGCTGTCTGCACGATCCCCACTTCCAGCACACCGGAGAGGATCAAAGGTCCCGGCACATACGGCGTCGGCCGTGAGCCTTCGACTCCGGGCATGACCACATGCAGCGTGGCCGGAGGCAGCGTTTCGGTGATGCAGTAGCCGTCGTTTTCCACCCGCACGGGCCACGGCGTAAGCAGGAACACCCCACGGGACCGAACCGGTTCACGCACCATGTGGCCGATGACGCGGACGCGTTTGCCGCCCAGCGCGCGCAGCCGGTCGGTGTAGTTGAGCCCACGATCGCCCACGACCGGCTCGAAGAAATCCTTGAACGACAGTTCTTCCACGCCACCGGGGAGCGGCGACACCACAAGCGGAAGTCGATGGGCTTCGAGCAGCGTATGGGCGGAGCGAGATTGGAACGCGCTCCACGCCGCAGCGGCCGGATCAACCGCCGCAACCGACAGCGAAACCGCATTCCCCAACGTCACCAAGAACACCCCACGCGCAAAGAGACGACACACCATTGGGAGACGTTAGCGAAGGGCTGTTCCGAACCCATGACGGTCGCGCAACAAACGCGTGACTCCGTCACCTGGCGCGAGAACCTCTGTTCCTACAAAAACAGCCACTCCACGGTTGCCCGGCCTCACTCATTCGTCCAAGGCTCCTGAGCCAGCTGCCGTCCGCGCCAACAAGATCCTCGCGGCCATGACCCAAACTCCACTGACGGTTTCCCCGACCCCACGCGCCACCAGACCCGCGCCGGTGCGCTGCTCCCGTTTTTTCCGGTCCGCTTCGAGCTGGATCCTCTTGTGGACGCTATTCTGCCTGCCGCTGCCCACGACCCTGCTCCAAGCCCAGCCGGCCAGCGCCGAGCTCGCAGGCACCTGGAGCGGACTTGAGCTGGCAGCCAACGGTGGCGGTCCGCGGCTGTTCACGCTCGTCTTGTCGATGGGCACGGAAGGAGCCGGTGGCGGACGGCTCTCCGGCACCTGGACGGCACGGCCCGTGGCCCGGGCCCGTCGCGGTGCGCAGCCGGCTCCGGTTGTCGAAAGGGTCGAGGCCACCTACGCCGTCGAAGCGGGCATCCTGCGGCTGACACGCCGTCCGGAACGCGGCGGTCCGGGTTATGACTGCCTCTTGGTTTTCGACGCCGGCCTGACCTCGCTCGCCGGTGTCTATGCGGGCGGTCTCAAGAACATAATTCCCTTCTGCGCGCGGCGTGGAGACAGCCCGGCACCCGAACTGCTCGCGCTGGTCGGGCTCTCCTCCCAGGAGGCGGCCGGCATGGAGCGACCCGCCGGCCGGCCCGATCCAGGCGAGTTCGCCCGGGCGGTCGCCGCCGCATTCGCGACCGGCGACTACGCCCGCGCCCAAGCCTTGATCGAGGAGGCCCGGCGAGGCCCGGCCGCGACGCCCGGCAGTCCTCCGGCCTCCACCGCCCCGGCCGCGGCCTCCGGCTCGAGGGACGTGACCGCCGAGCTGCTGTCCCTGCAGCGGCAAATGCAGGAAGCCGCCAGTCGACGCGATGTCGACGAAATCAAGCGGCTGCAGAAAGAGACGCAGGCGTTGCGGGCGGAGGCCGCAGCCCAGCGGCGCGCCGCCTCGACCCCGCCCACCCTCACGCCATCCGCCGGATCCGGAGCCGGCCCCTGCCCGAAACACCTGGTCGCCTGGGTGTCACAACTCGACACCTACGGCGCCTCCGTGGCGCATTTTGAAGGAAACATCGCCCTCGCCAATCTCTTCCGTCCGCGCCTGTTCGTTCCACACTTCGGCCGTCCATTCGCCGCGCTGACGCCGCGCGAACGCGCCGAGGTCGCCCGCGACCTGCAGAGCCGGTGCCTGCGCGACGGCACCCCGTTCGGAAACGGCAGCGCGAGTGCCGCCCTGCTCAGCGTCTTCCAGGACACGCCCGGCTACACGTCAGTCGACGCGGGCCTCGGGGGTCTGGCCCTGGAAGTGATCGCCGACTGGAACCTGCGCTCGGTGCGCGACCTCGGTTCCGAACTCGACGCGGCCCGGGTCGCTGACTTTGAGACCAAGTCGAGCCAGCTCATCGCGCACCTCTTGCCCCGCGAACAGGAGGAGACGCGACAGCAGCTCGCCGCACTCAAGAGCCGCAACCACGGTCGCCGCCTGCTCGCCGAACTCGAAGGACTCGGTCGCGCCGCCGCCGCCGGCAGCGCCGAAGCGCTGGAACGTCTGCTGCGACTTCCGGCCTACGCCGACGCGGCCCGGCTCTCCGCCGCCGACCGCACGCCCTTCGATCAGCGCCATCCGGAGGTGCTGACAGGGAGCATCACCGCCTTTTTTGACGGCGCCCGCCGTGAGGTGCTCTCGCTTCCGCCCGGTCTGGACCACCTGATGGTCGGCAAGGCCTGGTTCGCCGCCAACGGCCAGGTCCTCGGCGCACTGCGGGGACGTCCTCCGGCGGATCGCTTCCAGCAGGAGTTCGCCGCCGCCCGTGCCGCTTCGTACACCGCCGAACGGGATCGCTTCGCCCGTGAAATCGCCGCGCTCGACACCGTGCCGGCCGCGACGGCCTACGGCTTCGCCTTTGAACTGTTTTCCGACAAGGTCGACTCGCCGGTCTGGAAGGAACTCGATGCCCAGCGTCGAGCCAAGGTAGCGGCCATGGAGCGCCGCGACTTCATCGCCCGCACGGGCGGCGGACCTTTTGGTCCCGATTTTCCAGGCGCGCTCTACCTCAATGCCCTGTGGCGCAATGACCAGCCGGCGCTCGAAGAACTGGATCGTCGCTACCGCGAACCCTTCCTCGCCCAGCTGACCCTGCTCGAGCAGGTCGATTATACGCCGGACTTGGTCGAGAAAGTCACCGGTGGTGCGCATTCAGCCGATCGCTACCGACGGTTGCGGCGCGCCCTCCTGGAGCAGGCCACTCTCGCAAGCGGCCTGCTCGTGGCCTTCGCCTTCGACTACGAGCACGTCTATCCAGCGTGCATGGACCCCGATCCCGTGCCCTTCAAGGTGCTCATCCAGCGGGAAACGAAAGTCCGCAACGGTCTGGGGCTGATGGTGCGCACGATTCCCGCCGGCACCACGACGGTGACCCATCTCGTGAACCGCCGCCACGCCGCCGCCGTCGAGGACCTTGGCATCGCCGATCCGGACAACCGGGTGGTATTCGAAGTCCTCATCGGTCAGGCGGGCAGCCCGGTCAGCTACGCGAACGTCGGCACCGGCCTGAGCCGGGCCATGCAGGAGTATCCGTGCAGCAGCGAAGTGATCCGTCGGATCGAAGCGGGGTTGCTCGGACGCTGGGAGATCTTCTCTGCGCGCAAACGCGCCATCAAGCAACGCCTTCAACCCTGAGCCTCGATCGTTTCAATCGCGGGTCCGTTGCCCAGAGTCGCTCGGCACGCGCGCAGCGCATCGCTTTCTCACTCCGCGGTTCAAGGTTGGCGTCGATCAGCGGCCGGGCGCAGGGTCGCCGGCGAGCAAGAGCACCCAGTCGTGTCCCGGAGCGGGTTCACCGGGCGGATGAAACGTGGCCGCACCGGCGCCGGGCGCGGTGCCGGCGGCCTGGGTTTCGCCGGTCCGGGGATTGAACCAGGAGGCCGCCAGGCGAGGGCCGGCGGCCCCGTCCAGCATCAACGTGAAATCGCGGCCCGTGTAGGTGTAGGCCGCAATCCAGCGTTCACCGCGGGTCACCAAAATGCGTTCGTACCTTTCCCCTTCGTCTCCGGCGGCCAGCGACTGGGCGTTCACGCGGCCATGGAACGGACGCGCCAGAATGAAGTGTTTGAGGTGCTGCATCTGCCGCGCTCCTTCGGAATCAAGTCGCTCGAGAAAGTACCCTTTCGCACCGCTGGCGGGCTTTGTATCCGTCGGGAGGTACACCTGCCGGACCGAGTTTTCGCCGAACGTGTGGCCCGCCGCACCGGCAAAGACCGACCACCACGCGGAGCGTCGGGCATCCGCGGCGGTCCAGTAGGGTTGCGACGGGTCATGCAGGCCCTGGGGTGTGTTTTCGTAGGCCGGTTCACCGTCGAGCGTCGGTTTGCGGGGTGTCTGCGCAAGATCATCAAGCACGTAGCGCCAGTTGTCTTCGCCGTAGCGTTTGCCATCGACGTCTTGATCGTAGCGGCGATGACCCGAGGTGAAGAGATTGAAGTCGAGCCACGGCGCGTCCTGAAACCAGGTCGACGACTGGGTGCGGCCAAAGGTGTGAAATGTCACCAGCTGCGCAGGAGCCCGCCGCTTTAGCGTCTGGCCGATGACCTGCCAGACATCCGTGTTTTCGTGGCCACGCGCCGATCCGCCATTGATCCAGACGACGTTCGGACGGTCGCGGTAGCGGGCGGCCAGCTGGTCGACATAGACCGCGACCTTGTCGGCCGTGAGCGGCGTGCGTCGGACCATGTGGCTCCAGACGGGGGCCATGGCGACGTAGAGGCCGTGGGAGGCCGCCGTTGCGATGACGAAGTCGACGTGATCCCAATAGTCATACTGCGTCGGATCCGCGGGATCGCTTCCGGGTGTCAGGTTCAGTCTGGAAATGTCGTTGCCGACCAAGGCCGGACTGCCGTTGAAGCTCTTGTCGTGCGGAAACTGAACCACGCAGCACTGGACGACATTGAAACCCTTGGCGCGTCGATCCTCGAAATAGGTCTTCACCTCCTCGCGATTGAGTTTCTGCGTGATCAGCCACGCGGTGTCCGCCAGCCAGAAAAACGGCGTGCCATCGGCGTGCTCAAACAGCCGGCCATCCGCCGTGGCGCGCAGCGGGCCATGACTCCAGGGCGTCTGCGCAACTCCGGTGTGAACGACGCCGGCAAGGAAGGCGACCAGTGGCAGGACGTGACGAAACGGGGGCATGGTGGAACGGGGACGGCGAACGGTGAAGGCGCGGCGACACCAGGCGTTGTGGGGCAGTCCATCCACCCGGGGTGCGCGCAAGAAGGGGCGCATCACGTTAGCAGAAGAAAATCACCCCGGTCCCCCTCGCCTTCACCCGACTTTCGCCCAGATCCTAAGAATCCCCCGCCCCGATGAGCATAAAAGGCGAGAGGTCCGTGATCAGAGATCCGTTCTCATACAGAAAAATTAAGCGTTCAGCGTTCAACGTTCCCCTGTAGGGCTGCCGTTGGAGGTGGCCTCGCTGAGGCCGCAGGCATCGGCGTCGCATCCCCACCCACCCACCGTCCTCAGCAGGCTTGATCGGACCGGCCTCGACTGGTTCGCTGCCTCACCCCGAAGATGCGACCGAATCGTTCCGTCTCCCCCCCCGCGGTTGCTGTATCGCCCCCCGAATCGAAACCCTGGCCGGTCAGTCTGATCTTTTTCCTCCTGCTGGTCGTCTGCCTGACCGCCTACTACCCCGCCCTGACCGGGGAGCTGCTCTGGGACGATGAAGGTCACGTTACTCTGCCCGAATTGCAGTCGTGGTCAGGTCTGGCTCGCATCTGGTTCGAGGTGGGCGCCACGCAGCAGTACTATCCGCTGCTGCATACGGCCTTTTGGATCGAGCATGCGATCTGGGGTGACGCCACGCTCGGGTATCACCTGGTCAATGTCCTGTGGCACGCCACCGCCGCCTGCCTGCTTGCCACGTTGCTCCGCCGGCTCGCCCTGCGCGGCGCGCTGCTGGCGGCCTTTGTCTTCGCCCTGCACCCGGTCTGCGTGGAGTCCGTGGCCTGGATTTCGGAGCAGAAGAACACGCTTTCAACCGTCTTCTATCTCGCGGCCGCGCTGGCCTGGCTTCGTTTCGAGGACGACCGACGACCATCGCGCTACGCGATCGCCACGGTGTGGTTCGTAGCGGCGCTGCTGACCAAGTCCGTCACGGCGACGCTTCCGGCGGCGTTGCTCGTTGTGGCGTGGTGGCGTCGCGGCCGGCTGTCCTGGCGCAACGATGTCGCTCCGCTGGCGCTCTGGCTCGTGCTCGGCGTCGCGGCCGGACTTGGCACCGTGTGGTTCGAGTCCGAGCAGATCGGAGCGAAAGGCGACGACTTCACCCTCAGCCTCCTCGAACGCGGCCTGCTCGCCGGCCGGGTCATCTGGTTCTACCTCGGCAAACTCGTCTGGCCGGCGGAGTTGATCTTCTTCTACCCGCGCTGGACGATCGACGCGGCGGACGCCTGGCAATGGATCTATCCCGTGGCCGCACTCGGCGTGCTGACCGCCTTTTTCGTCTGGAGCCGACGCAACCGCGCCCCGCTCGCCGCGGCCCTCTTCTTTGGCGGCACGCTGGTGCCGGTGTTGGGATTCGTGAATGTGTATCCGTTTGTGTTCTCGTATGTGGCGGACCACTTCCAATACCTCGCCAGCCTCGGCATGATCGCCTTCCTCACCGCGGCCGCGACGAAGGCGACCGCCCGGCTGCCCGGTCCACGCTGGGGCGCGCCCACGATGGCGGTCATCGTGCTTCTCGTGCTCGGCACCCTCACCTGGCGACAGAGTGGCATGTACCGCAATCCCACCACGCTCTACGAGACCACCCTCGCACGGAATCCGGACAGCTGGGTGGCGCGGCTCAACCTCGGCACCACCCTGGCCGACGCGGGTCGCCTGCACGAAAGCCTCCCGCACCTCCGCCGGGCCCTGGAGCTGAAGCCCAATTCCGCGGAGGTACTCAACAGCCTTGGCGACGCCCTGAACCGCCTCAACCGTCCGCAGGACGCGCTCCCCTTGCTGCAGCGCGCCGTGCAACTGCAACCCCGATTTGCGGTGGCTTACAATACGCTTGGCATTGCGCTGCTCGCGAACGGACGCGGAGACGAGGGCGTCGCCGCGCTCAAGCGCTCACTCGAACTGCAGCCCGACCACGTCCTGGTCCGCGTCAACCTTGGCTGGGCGTTGGCCAACCAAGGCCAGGTCGCCGAGTCCATCGTCCACTATGAGCAGGCCCTCCGCCAGCAACCCAACCTGGCCGATGCCGAATTCAAATGGGGCCTGACCTACGCCCGGCACGCGCGGATACGCGAGGCGCTTCCCCACCTCGCCCGCGCCGTCGAGCTTCAACCAGACCATCCCGACATGCGGCACGCTTACGGTCGCGCGCTGATGGAACTGGGAAAACGCAGTGAGGCCATGACCCAGTTTCAGGAAGCCCTCGCGCTCAATCCCGACCACCCCGGCGCGCTCGACGGACTCAACACCCTCCGCCCAACGAGATAACCGCCCCAAATTCCAGCCCTCCCGTTGTAGGCGGCCTCGCCGAGGCCGCGACGGGACCCCCGGGTCCCGCCTCCATCCATCCGCTACGTGTTCGCAACGCCCAACCCGCGGGGTCGGCGACCCCGCCTACAACAGAAAGGTGTCATTCGCCCGTTCCCTCCCGCGGGAGCCCGTTTCTTTTCGCCAAAACCGGTTCGCTCGGTTTTCTGAGGGTCCCATGCGTCTCCCGATCCTCCTTACTCTCCTGCTCGTTTCCACGTTCGCCTCGTTCGCCGCCACCGAGCGCAATGCGGTGGTGATCCAGGCCGACTTCGGCGGCGCCGTCATGCCGGGGGTGGTGTACAGCGTCAATCGCGACATCCCGATCTTCACGATCCAGCCGTTGATCGAGCTCTACAATATCGACGCGGCCTCCCGCAATCTGGTCTACACCGCACCGGTC
The DNA here is from genome assembly GCA_016794625.1 of Opitutaceae bacterium. Lineage (GTDB taxonomy): Bacteria > Verrucomicrobiota > Verrucomicrobiia > Opitutales > Opitutaceae > UBA6669. The sequence goes on along the minus strand of JAEUGY010000124.1, from coordinate 1,134 downwards.
TGGCCCGCCGGCACGGTCTTCATCTCGGTCGTCGACCCCGGGGTCGGCACCCAGCGCAAATCGGTCGTGCTCAAAACCAAGAGCGGCCACTACTTCGTCGGACCGGACAACGGCACGCTCACGCATGTGGCCAAGGAGTTGGGGATTGAGGCGGTGCGCGAAATCGATGAAAAGATCAACCGCCGGCCCGGCACCGAGTGGTCGCACACGTTTCATGGGCGCGATGTCTACGCGTACACCGCCGGGCGCCTCGCGGGCAACGTGATCACCTTCGAACAGGTCGGACCGTTGCTCCCGCCCAAGGTGGTCATGCTCGAGTATCCCAAACCGGTGCTCAAGGATGGCACGGTCACCGGCATGATCGACTCCTCCCGCGGACTGCTCGGCAATACGACCTGCCTGATCGATCGCCACACCTTCGAGCGCCTCGGCGTCAAGGAAGGGCAGTCGGTCGTCGTCACCATCCGCAAGGGCGACAAGGTGGTCTGGGAAGACACCGTGCCGTACGTCCGCACCTTCGGAGACGTCCCGGTCGGCAAGAACCTCCTGTTCATCAACAGCAGCGGCTTCGTCGCCATGGCCGTCAATCAAGGCAACTTCGCCAACACCTACCAGATCGACTCCGGTCGCGACTGGTCGCTCGCCGTGCGGCGGAAGTAGGTGACACCCGCGGGATCCGCAGTCCCGCCACGCCACGCGTCCGTCGTGTAGGCGGCTACGCCGAGCAGCGGTGCGATCGGCGTAGCGATTCCCCCGGCCTCCGCGAGGCCAGCTCCATCAGAATGAGCGCTCGCTGTAGGCGGCCTCACTGAGGCCGCGACGGGACCCTCGGTCCCGCCCTGTTTCCCGACTCCCTTTGCACGGCGCCCCACCCTGCTGAGTGGGCGATCCCGAGGCTTCAACTGGATCAGACGTCCAGACCCGCTTCCCCTCAGCGGAGCGAAACGAGGTCTGGGGGCGGATGCGCCTTGTTGGCTGGATCCTGCCTTTGCCGAGCATTGCCAACACGAAGCCAAATGCTGAGGTGTTCCAATCAAGCTTTTTTAGGCGGCGGCGAGATCGGCGGCGAGCGGAGAGCCGCGGCGTTTGAGGGCGTCGAGATAGTGTTGTTCGCAGTAGGGGACGCCGTCGTGC